>NZ_LZIN01000070.1 GCF_001667375.1 Mycolicibacter sinensis
CGCTGTCGACCAGCCCGTGGCTCCACGCATTGATCCAGGCGCCGAACTGGTCGAAGTCACCGGAGATGTCGATGTCGGTGATCGCGCCGTCGGTGGTGGCCAGGTGGTTGGCCACCTGATCGGGCGTGAGCCCCAGATACATCATGTGCTCGTAGAACAAACCGAGCTCAGAGGTGGACGTGGGGTCGGTGACCGGATCTCCGGGGATCGTGTAATCGGTTACCGCGAACCAGTTGTTCGGGGTCTGGACACCCGACAGCAGAGCAGTGTCGAAGAAGTCGGAGGAGGAAACCCCGCCCATACCCTCCGACGCGGTGTCGGCACCGACCGGATTGCCGATGAACACGAAATGCAGCAACTGCGGGTCGACGCCGTCGTGTTCCAGCTGGGCCATGGCGATCGAACCGGCCGTGGCGCCCTGCGACCAGCCGAACACCCACAGCGGGTTGTCGGCATCGTAGGCGTCGGGGTTGGCGTTGAGTTCGGCGTGCACCGCCCGCACGATCTCGGCCGCCCCGACGAAACTGCTGTGGCCCTGCAGGATCAGCTGCGGGGTGGTCAGCACCTGCAGCGGGGAATCGCAGATGCCGGCACCGATCACGCAGACCGTCGGATCGTCGCCGGCGTCGAAGCCTAGCGGGTTGAGGAACAGGTCGGCCGCGGTTTGGGCGAACGCCGCCGAGGGCGTCGGCAACATCGTCCCGCCGACGAAGATCGCCGG
>NZ_LZIN01000071.1 GCF_001667375.1 Mycolicibacter sinensis
GGGTCAAGTGCACCAGGTCCGGCCGGTCGGCGGCGAGCGCGGCCGCCGCCTCCTCGAGGGCGACCCGACCGGTTCCGTGCGGCGGCCGCCTACGCCCGCGGCAAACCGGGGGCCCGGGCACCCCCCCGGGGGGGCCGGGCGCCCCGGGGGGGGGGGGGGGGGGGGGGGGGGGGGGTGGGCCGGGGTGCGGGGGGGGGGGGGGCCGCCCCCCCCCCCGGCCCCCCCCCCCCCCGCACTCAGCCATCGGCTGCTACGGCTGCCACCAGGGCCGCAGTGGCAGGCCGCCGTCGTCGCCCCGCTCGTCGACCTTGACGGCCAGCACGTGGTGCAGCTGGAAAAGGTTGCGCTCGAAACCCAGCACCGAAGCGGCCATGTACAGCCCCCACACCTTGGCCCGTCCCAAGCCGACCTCGGCCACGGCCTCGTCCCAGTGGTCGACCAGGTTCTGACTCCAGGCGCGCAGCGTCTTGGCGTAGTGGTGCCGGAAGTCCTCTTCGTGCACCACCTCGAAACCGGTCTGCTGGACCTGGGTGATGATGCGGCCCGCCCCGGTGATCTCCCCGTCCGGGAAGACATAGCGGTCGGTGAAGGCGTCACCCTTGTAGGTCGAGTTGTCCGGCAACGTGATGCAGTGGTTGAGCAGCAGACCGCCGGGCCGGAGCTTGTCCTTGAGCGACCGGAAGTACACCGGGTAATTCTTCACCCCGATGTGTTCGGTCAGCCCGATAGACGAGATGGCGTCGAAACCGGTCTCCGGCACGTCGCGGTAGTCGCAGTGCCGTACCTCGGCGAGATCGGAGAGACCCTCTTCGGCGATCGCCTGCTGGGCCCACGCGACCTGTTCGGCTGACAGCGTGGCGCCGATCGCGTGCACGCCGCGGCGCGCCGCGTACCGCACCATGCCGCCCCACCCGCAGCCGACATCGAGCAGCCGGTCGCCGGCCTTGAGTCGCAGCTTGTCGAAGATCAGCCGGTACTTGTTCTCCTGCGCTTCCTCCAGGGTCGCGTCCGCGCTCGGGTAGATGGCGCAGGTGTAGGTCATCGACGGACCCAGCACCCACTCGTAGAAGGTGTTCGACACGTCGTAGTGGTGATGAATCGCGTCGGCGTCACGCGCTTTGGAATGGCGCAGGCCGGCCGCGGCGCGACGACGCCACTTGGCCGGCGCTTCCTCCGCAGGCGCCGCGATCGGCCGCAGATGCTTGAGACCGATCGAGCGGACGATGTTGAGCAGCGTCTGCGGCGACGGCTGGGTGAACTCGAGATCCGCCAGGGCGTTCAGCACTTCGTAGGGATTGCCCGGGTGCACGCCGCGCAGTTCCAGATCACCGGTGATGTAGGACCGGGCTATCCCGAGCTGACCGAGTGAGGTGGCCAAGTAGGTGGTGGCCCGCGGCGTGAGCAACTCCACGCCGAGCGGGGCGTCCTCGGGCCCGACGCTGCTGCCGTCGTAAGCGGTGATCCTGATCGGGGGCTCGCCGCCGCCGGCGAGCGCCAGCAAGATCTCGGCCAAGCCCATTTTTCCGGTCGTGCTGCGGGTGTGTTCCTTGTTGATCGTGGTCGTCACTAGCTGGCACCGCCTATGCGTCTCGAAAAACGAAGAGGGGTCCGCACGCGGTCTGGACGGGTGGGCGGCGCCGAGTCGAATCGGACCCGTCCTCCCCCTCAGCGCAGGCTACTGCCCAAACCGGCAATCCGCGCATCGTATTCGCTACGAAATCTGAAATAGCCGGATACCGGCACCGCTGATGACGAATAGCAGCCCGACGTGCTGTTTTGTGATACTTCTGGCAGACAAATTCATTTGCCAGGACGTCAATTTCCACCAATAAAAGCTAATTGAACATAATTTGAGACCGTCATCGGTCAATCCGGCTAAGACTTAGGTCCGCGCAGGTTTGGCGCGCTAGTCCGCCGCTGTCACCGCCACCAACGCCTCGGCGAAGGCCGCCAAGTCCGTCTCGGTGGTGTCGACGTGCGGCGAGATCCGCAGCACCGGCCCGGTCAGCTCCAGCGGTGCGCGTTCGACGCCGGCGGCGGTGGCGACGATCCGGTGCTCGGCGATCAGGGCGGAGCGCACCGCCACCGGGTCGGCACCGTCGGTCGGCGCCAGCGTGGTGATCGCGCTCGGCTCGTCGACCGGCTCGACCACCCGCCAGCCCGCCAACCCCGCCAGCGCCTGCCGGCTCAGCGAGCCGACCTCGGCCAATCGGGCCCGCACGGCCGCCGGCCCGGCTGCCAGATACTCCCCGAGAGCAGCTGAAAACCCCACCTGCGCAGCAACATTCTCGTCACCGGCTTCCGGCCCGGGCACCAGCAGACCGGCCAGTTCGGGCCGTACCGCCAGCGCCCCGACGCCCCGCGGGCCGGCCAGCCACTTACGTGAGGAGGAATAGACGACATCGGCGCCGACGGCGCAGTCGATCTGGCCCAGCGCCTGGGCGGCGTCGATCACCAGCGGCACCCCCGCTTCCGCGCACACCCCGACCAGGTCGGCCAGCGGGTGCACCAGCCCCCGGTGACTGCTGACCGGGGTCAAGTGCACCAGGTCCGGCCGGTCGGCGGCGAGCGCGGCCGCCGCCTCCTCGAGCATCACCCGACCGGTTCCGTCCGCCGGCAGCATCCGCCGGCGGAAACCGTGCGCCGCGATCAGCGCCAGGTTGGGCCCGTACTCGCCGGGTAGGCAGGCCAGCGTGCGACCGGCGGGCCATCGGGACAACAGGAGATCCAGCGCATGCCGCGAGCCGGTGGTGAACACCACTTCGGCGGCGGCCATTCCGGTCAGCGCGGCGAACGCGGCCCGCCCGGCGTCGAGCACCGGTGCGGCGGCTTCGGCGGCGACATAACCGCCGACCTCGGCTTCGTGGCGGGCGTGTTGCGCGGCGGCCGCCATCGCGGTGTAGCTCTGCCGCGAACAGGCGGCGCTGTCCAAGTGCAACCCGGCGACCGGCGGGCGCGCCGCGCGCCAGCGGTCGGCGAGGCTCATTTGGCCGCGAGGGACAGACCGAAATCGCCCGCCGCGTCGGTCCACCACCGCCGGCTCTGCAGCCCTGCGGCGGCCAACTCGGCGGCCACCTGCTCGCGCCGGAACTTGCACGACACCTCGGTCAGCATCTCCTCGCCGGCCGCGAAGTCGACGGCCAGGTCCAGTTCACCGATGGTGACGTGCTGATCGCTACCGGCCCGAAGCCACATCTCGATGCGCTGCTCCGCCGGATTCCACCGCGCGACATGGGCGAAGGCGTCCAGGTCGAAGTCGGCGTCGAGCTCCCGGTTGACCACGGCGAGCACGTTGCGGTTGAACGCCGCGGTGACGCCGGCGGCGTCGTCGTAGGCGCGCACCAGCCGTGCGGTGTCCTTGACCAGATCGGTGCCCAGCAGCAGCCCGTCGCCATCGTGCATCGCCGCGGCGAGGGCCGCCAGGAACTCCGCGCGCGGCCCGGGAGTCAGGTTGCCGATGGTGGAGCCCAGAAACACGAACAGCCGTCTGCCCCCGTCGGGGATCTGCGTCAGATGGTGTTCGAAATCGCCGCAGACGGCGTCCACCTGAACCCCGGGGTAGTCCCCGGCGATGGCCGCCCCGGCCGTTTCCAGCACGCCGGCATCGACGTCGAACGGAATGAACCGGCGCAGTGAACCGTTGGCGTGCAGCGCATCCAGCAGCATCCGGGTTTTCTCCGAGGTGCCGCTGCCCAGCTCGACCAGGGTGTCGGCACCGGACAGCTGCACCACCTCCGCGGAGTGATCACGCAGGATCTCCGCCTCGGCGCGGGTCGGGTAGTACTCGGGCAACCGGGTGATCTGGTCGAACAGCTCGCTGCCGACCTTGTCATAGAACCATTTGGGCGGCAGTGATTTCGGAGTCTGACGTAGGCCGTGGCGAACATCGGTGCGCAGCGCGGTGCGGGCGGCGTTGGCCGCCAGGTGGTTGGACAGTGAGACGCTCATCGGATCACCTCCAACGCGGTGACGCTGACCTCGCCGTCATGGGCGTCGACCAGGTGCCGGTCGGGTATGTCCACCCACCGCGGGTCGTCGTCGTAGGGTTCGCTGGCCAGTAGCACGCCGTCGGCGCTGTGCAGCATCGACAAGGTGTCCCCCCAGGTCGTCGCCAGCAGCCGGGAGCCGTTGGCGGCCAGTATGTTCAGCCGGGCCTGCGGGTCGGCCGCACCGATCTCGGCGACCAGCTCGCCGAGTGAACCAACACCGCGCTCAAAGACAGACGCGGCCAGTATCGCGCTGTCACAAACGGATTCGGCTCCAGAGCAGGTCGGCAATACCGCGGTGTTCACCACGCCGTTGTGCGACAGCAACCAGTTGCCGTCCGTGAACGGGGCGGCGGCACTGGCCTCGATCGGCATACCGACGGTGGCCGAGCGCACCGCGGCCACCACGCAGTGGCTCGACAATGCCGGAGCCACCGACGCGAACGAGGCATCGCCCCACAACGGCGACGCGCTACGCCACCGGCGCGGCACCGCGCCGTCGAAAAACCCCGCCCCCCACCCGTCGGCGTTGAGCAACCCGTGCTGCTGGCGGCGCGGCGCGTAGGACTGCACCAACAGCCCGCCCGGCGGTTCCAGAATCAACTCGGCCAGCGATCGCGGCCGGCCCAGCCAGCCCAGGTGCCGGCACATCAGGCGTCCCAGGCCAGTCGCACGCCGGCGAAGATCTGCCGCCGGTAGGGGTGATCCCAGTTGCGGAAGCTCGGCCGCAGGATCTCGGGCGCGACCGCCCACGAGCCGCCCCGCAGCACCCGATAGTCGCCGCCGAAGAACGGTTCCGAGTAGCGCTGGTAGATCATCGGCGCAAAGCCCGGCCACGGCTGCAGCGCCGAACTCGTCCACTCCCAGACGTCACCGAGCATCTGCTGCGCCCCGTAGGCCGACGCGCCGTTCGGATACGCCCCGACCGGAGCCGGGCGCAGCGCCGCGCCGCCGAGGTTGGCCAGCTCGGCCGTCGCCTCACCCTCGCCCCACGGGTGGCGGCGTCGGGCGCCGGCGCCGGGGTCCCAGGCGCAGGCCTTCTCCCATTCGATCTCGGTGGGCAGCCGGGCGCCGGCCCACGAGGCGTACGCCTGCGCCTCGAAGTAGCTGACATGCTGCACCGGTTCGTCGTCGGGAAGGTCCTCGACGCGGCCGAACCGGGTCCGGGAGGCGTGGTCGGGACTCCAGAATTGCGGCGCGCTCAGGCCGGCCTGCTCCCGGTGGTTCCAGCCTCGCTCGGTCCACCACCGGGGCTGCCGGTAGCCGCCGTCGTCGATGAACGCTCGCCATTCGCGGTTGGTCACCGGTACCCGGCCGATCCGGAACGCTGCCACCTCGACGCGGTGGGCCGGCCGCTCGTTGTCGAGCGCGAACGGCTCATCGGTGAGGTCGACGCCGAGCAGAAATTCGCCGGCGGGCACCAGAACCGAGGTCCCGGCCAGCTCGGGCCGACCGGCCGGCAGCGGTAGCCCCGCATCGAGCAGCGGCGCGCCGGTGCGCAGGTTCAGTGCCTGCAGCATGGTCTCGTCGTGCTGGTGTTCATGGCTGAGCACCAGACCGAACACGAAGCCGCCCTGGAACTCGCCGAATTCATCGGGGAGGGCGTCCAGTTCGTCGAAGACCTGGGATCGCACTGTGGCGCAATACTTCCGGGCCTGTTCCGGGCTCAGCAGCGGCAGGTCGACGCGGCTGGCCCGGGGATGGACGAACGCGTCATAGAGGCCCTCGACGTCGGCCGGCAGCGTGCCGGGCCGGGCCGGATCCCCGCCGCGCAGCAGCCACAGTTCCTCCTGCTGACCGATATGGGCCAGGTCCCACACCAGCGGGCTCATCAACGGGTCGTACTGGCGGTGCAGTTCGGTGTCATCGAAGTCGACGAGCGCCAGGGTGCGCTCGCGCGCACGGGTCAGGTCGCGAGTCAGCGTCTCCGGTGTGCTCACGACTGCCCTCGCGCCAGCCGGGCCACCATCGCCGGGACACCGGTGCGGCCCACCTCGTCGGCGACGTCGTCGGCTGGGCAGCGGGCTCGTTCGGCCAGCCCGAGCAGCCGGTCCATCCCGGCCCGCAGCGGCGCCGGCGCCTGATCGGCCACCAACTCCAGGCACCGGCGCGCGGCCTTGTGCAGGCGCGGGTCGGCCAGGCCGATCCGGGCGGCGACGTCCCAGGCGGTCGCGACGGGCTCGACGGCGTCGGCGGCGGCGTCGGCGGCGACCGGGTCGTCGAGCAGGGTCGCCAAGGTGAAGACGAGCGCCGGCCACAGTGCGTCACCAACGCTGTCGAGGTAGCGGATCTCCAGCCATCCGCGTGGGCGCACCGGCGGAAACAGGGTGGTCAGGTGGTAGTCGAGGTCTTTGACGCCGGCGCGACGGCCGCCCAGCAGTACCCGCCCGTCGGCCCAGTCGGCGAACGGCACGTAACGGCTGACCGGGCTGGCCTCCGGGGCATGCACCAGCATCACCGGCGCCTTCAGCGCGTACCGCGTCCAGTCCGCGGCGGGATCGGTGCCGTCCAGCCCCAGGACGGGGCCGCAGCGCGCCGAGTCCAGCCGGCTCCACACCCGTTGCCGGGTGGAGCGCCAGCCGGAGAATTCCCCGCCCAACAGCGGGGAGTTCGCGGCGATCGCGACCATGGTCGGGCCCAGCGCGTGCGCCAGCTGCACCCGGTCGGACCAGCCCGACCGCGGTCCGGCATCGAGGTTGAGCTGCACCGAGGCCGTCGACGTCATCATCGCCGCGCCGGCCGAGCCGGTGTGGCTGGCGGCGAAGAACTGCTCCATCGCCGCGTAGCGCGCGCCGGGGTTGACCCGACTCGCCGGCCGCAGCGGGTCGGCGCCGAGGGGCACCAGGCCCAGGCCGGCGGCGGCGAACGCCGAGCGCAGTACCGCTTGGTCGGCGGCCATCGCCTCGATCGCGGCGAGGGCACCCGGCAGCGGCGGGCCGGACAGCTCCACCGCGCCACCGGGTTCCACGGTGACCCGACTGCCGCCCGGCAACGCCGGCAGCGACGCCAGCACCTCGCCGATCTCGTTCCAACCGGGGCGGCGCAGCGGATCGGCCGGATCGAAGCAGTGCGCCTCGATCTCCAGGCCCACCCGGCCCAGCGGTGCATCGGTGAGGCAGCGGACAGCGATGTATTCGGCGGCTTCGGCGGCCCCGCGAAGTTCGGCCTCGTCGGGGCGCGGGTCATCGGCGCGGGACAGTGGTGTCGCCGCGACGAGCCCCATATATCAACCCCTCCGCCTGTTGACTTCCCCGACGCTACCGGAGTCGCCCGACAAGTTGACCGCCGTTTACTGGCCCAGGGAGTTCTGCATCGCCCCGGCCAGCACGTTCACCGCCGGCCCGGCGTTGCCGGACTGGCAGACCTTGGCCTGTAACAGCACGTTGGCCCGCAGGCGGGTCTGGTTGAAACAGCGGCGGTCGGTATCGGCCTCCTGCTTGGTCCAGCCGGCGTCGGCCGCGGCGGCCGGCCCGCCCTCGAACACCCACACCTGCGTGGCGCCGTTGTCCAGGTGCATCGCGGTGGTGCGTCCCGAGCACCCGGCGGTGCGGTCGGTCGCCCGGTGGAAGGCCCGCTCCGCAGCGGCCTCGGTGGCGAACACCCCGACCGCCTGTTTGACGAAGTGGGTCTGGTCGGTGGCCGAGGTCTGGGTGACCGCACTGTTGTAGGAGGCCAGGTCGGGATCGTTGTAGACCTCGGGCAGGCCGATGTCGGCCCAGTTGTTGCAGGCCGGGTCGTCGACCCAGAACGACTGGAACGGCGTCCCGGACACGCCTTCCCACCCCATCGGGGCGCCGACGACGTTGCCGACTGATCCTTTCGGCAGGACGGCATAGGACACCACGCCCGGGTCGGAGGGCCGTGCCGCGACCGCCGGGGCAGCTACGAGCCCCAGACCGGTCGCCACCACCAACGCCGCGGCGGCCCGCACGCTACACCGTCGCCGACACGATGAAGTCGGCGTTGCCGCGGGTGACGCGCGAGTACGGGCACACCTCGTGGGCCTGCGCCATCAGGTCGTCGGCGATGGCCTGCGACAGCCCCGGCAGATTCCCGATGATGGTTCCGGTCAGGCCGAAATCCTCGGTGGCGGTGTCCTTACCCAGGGCGACCTGGACGGTGACGTTGGTGGCGTCGTCCAGCGCGACGGCGGACCGGCGCGCCATCAGGCGCAGCGCGCCCAGGAAACACGCCGCGTAGCCCGCGGAGAACAACTCCTCGGGGTTGGTGCCCTCACCGCTGCCGCCCAGCTCGCGGGGCGGGCGGGTGTCCAGGTCGATGCGGCCGGTCGCGGAGCGGACGTGGCCGTCGCGACCACCGCCGGTCGCGGTCGACTCGGTGGCGAAAACTACGTTGATACTCATGGCTCGATCATGCCAGGACGGCGGCCCGCCCGTCAGGCAAGGTTGGCCCGCACCCCCGCCTCCACGGCGCGACCCAGGTCCGGATCGACGTTGTGCCAGTACTCGAACACCCGCGACAGCACCGGCTCCCGAACCCCGTTGGAAACATGTCCAATAATGTTGTCGGCCAGTCGCTTTCGTTGTTCATCATCGTAGACGTGTCGAACCAGGGTCCCGGCCTGGCCGAAGTCGTCGTCGTCTTCGCGCAGTGTGTACGCCGCGCGCACCATGTCACCGTCGGCGTGCCAGCGCACCTCGGCGGCGCGGGCCGGGTCGGCCACCGGCCCGCCGACCGAGTTCGGCGCGTATACCGGGTCACTCGCATTGCGGAACCGCATGGCGCCGTCCTTGGAGTAGGCGCGCACCTCCGTCTTCGGCGCATTGACCGGCAACTGGTTGTAGTTGGTCCCGATCCGGGCACGGTGGGCGTCGGCGTAGGAGAAGCCGCGGGCCAGCAGCATCTTGTCGGGGCTCAGTCCGGTGCCGGGCACGGTGTTGCTGGGCTCGAACGCCGCCTGCTCGATCTCGGTGTGGTAGTCGGACACGTTGCGGTCCAGCGTGAAGCGTCCGACGTCGATCAGCGGATAGTCGGCGTGCGGCCACACTTTGGTGAGATCGAACGGGTTGAGCCGGTAGGTCTTCGCCTGCTCGAACGGCATGATCTGTACCTTCACCGCCCAGCTGGGGTAGGCGCCGCGTTCGATCGCGTCGTACAGATCGCGCTGGTGGTAGTCGGCGTCGGCGCCAGCGAGCCGATCCCCCTCGTCCTGGGTGAGGCACTCGACGCCCTGATCGCTGATGAAGTGGTACTTGACCCAGAAGATCTCGCCGGCGGCATTGACCCAGCTGTAGGTGTGGCTGCCGTAGCCGTTCATGTGCCGCCAGGATTTCGGCAGGCCCCGGTCACCCATCAGATAGGTCACCTGATGCGCCGATTCCGGGGTGTGCGTCCAGAAGTCCCACTGCATGTGGTGGTCGCGCAGATTGCTTGCCGCCAGACGTTTTTGGGACCGGATGAAATGCTGGAACTTCATCGGGTCGCGGAAGAAGAAGATCGGGGTGTTGTTGCCGACGATGTCGAAGTTGCCCTCGGAGGTGTAGAACTTGAGCGCAAAGCCCCGCACGTCGCGCCAGGTGTCGGGGCTGCCGCGCTCGCCCGCAACGGTGGAGAACCGGATCAGCAGTTCGGTTTCGGCGCCCGGCGCGAACACCGCGGCGCGGGTGTAGGCGCTGACGTCCGCCGTCACCTCGAAGCGACCGAATGCGCCGCCGCCCTTGGCGTGCGGCTGGCGTTCCGGCGTGCGCTCCCGGTTGAACATCGCCATCTGCTCGAGCAGGTAGTGGTCCTGCAGCAGGATCGGGCCGTCCGGACCGATCGTCAGCGACTCGCTGTCACTCGGCGCCGGGGCACCGGCCTCAGTGGTGGTGTGGTGCTCGGTCATCGGTGTATCTCCATTTCAGATTGGCACACCCGGAGAGACCCGCGCGAATCCCCTTGGGATCGTGGGGCGTTGGTGTTCTGGGAACGACTAACGGTGCGGCGGGGGCGGCGGGCCGCCCGGCCCGCCCGGCCCGTTACCGGGACCGGCGGGACGGAAACCGGGCCAACCCGGTTCGTTGCCCGGACCGGCGGGCCCGAAGCCCGGGCCCATCGGCGGACCGTGATGCATCATGCATGGCCCGTGACGGTGTCCGTGCCAACCGCTATCGCTGAGGTAGGTGCCTGCGCAGAAGATCACCGCGGCGACGAACACGGTCCCGGCGATGATCACCACCCATGCTGCTGCCTGAAACAGCCGGTTCGGTTTGGCCGGTGGCGGCGGTGGCGGTGGCGGTGGGGACGCCGGCTCGGGGGCGGGTGTCTCGGTCATATCGGGTAATCATGCCGGAGAACCACGCCAGCCGCCCCCCTTTCAGGCGGCGGCTGGTTTGCTGGTGGCCGGATCGGCTACCGGCCGGGCGGGGGCGCCGGCTACTGGGTGACCGACGGCGGCAGCTCGCCGGGCCCCGGTCGTTCCGGACCCGGCCTCATCGGGCCCGGCCCGCGGTGCGGGCCCTGGTGGAACCCCTGGTGGAACATCGCCCCGTGGTGGGGCCCGTGGTGTTTGTGGTGGCAGTGGTGACCACGCATGCCGCCGCTGGCATACACGCCGGCGAAGAAGATCGACGAGACGATGAAGACGATCCCGGCGACGATCGCGACCCAGGCGGCGAGCCGGTAGACCCAGTACGGCTTCGGCTCGACCGGGCCGGGCGGCACCGCCGGGGGCCGGGTGGTTCCAGGTGTTTCACTCATGGTTGACATGGTGCGCCAGTAATCGCCGGGCCTCGCTAGGTGCCGGCTATGTGTCCGCTATGAACTTAAGGCGCTGACCAGGGCTTGAACGGGTTGACCGCGAACTGGATCACCCGGTACGGCGCCCGGTGACGCGGCTCGGTGTTCCACTGGCTGATGAACACCCGCAGCTCGTCCAGCGTCGAGCCCGGTGAGATGTAGCCGCCGTAGGGCTGGGCCAGCCGGTTGTCGAACGGCGAGGGCAGGGTCTCGACGGGCACCGGCGCGTCCGGCCACTCAGTGTGCTGCACCACCGTGGTCACCGGGGCGGTGCCTAGCCCGGTCGGCTCGTAGGCCACCCGGACTTCCATGTTCCCGGTGGTGCCGTTGAAGTAAGACAGCACCGGCTTGCCGTCGACCTGGCGCAGGCTCAGCTCGCCGATCTGGTCGTTCCACAACGGCGTGGGTTTGTGCCCCCAGCCTTTGTCGGCCGCCCAGCCCTGCCAGGCCGACCGGTCGGTGAACGCCTCCGGGGTGACCCGGTACAGCGTCACCGCCGCGCTGCGGTCAAAGTTGTTGGCGACGAGGTACACCCAGCCGGTGACCGAGTCCGGTGTCGGAACCGGGTCGTAGTAGCCGCTGATCTGGGATTGGCCGAAATTCTGATAGGAGGCCGGTCGCACCGAACCCGGTACCGTCTGCCAACCCGGTTGCACCGGATCGGCTTTCACCAGACGCGAGGTCTGGGGCACCAGCATCGTGGCGGTGGTCACCATCAGGTAGTTGGTCCGGTTGATCGAGACGATCCCGGCCGGCAGCTGCGTGCTGCCGGCCGGTGACGGGTCGGCCAGCAGCGGTCTGTCCACCCCGATCACCCCGGTGTAGCGCACCCCGGCGGGGTCGTCGACCGAGTCCGGATCGAGCCGCAACGCGATCGGGGAATACCAGCCGCCGAACCCGACACCTTGGCCGGCGAAGCTGTCCCCGCAGATCTGCAGCACCGCAGTGGGGAACTCCATGAACTCGCACAGGTCAGTCGCGCCGATGCCGTAATCGCCGGTGAGCGTGCCGGTTCCAGCGCTCGGCCCGATCCGGACCACCTGACCCTCGGCCAGCGGCCACAGCATCGGACGCGGGATCGGCGCGGGCGGTTCGGCATGTGCGGGCGGGCAGACCAACAGCGCGACGGCTCCCATCGAGCGTGCAACCATTGCGAAACTCCGCGCGGATTTTCGCAGCCGGTGCACGTTCGGCGCCTCGGGGCCGGGTCAGGCCGCGGAAGACGCAGCCAGCAGCTCGGCGATCTGAATCGTGTTGAGCGCGGCACCTTTACGCAGGTTATCTCCGGAGACGAACAACGCCAGGCCGCGCCCGTCGGGCGCGCCGGGGTCGACCCGGATCCGGCCCACCAGGGAGTCGTCGGCGCCGGCGGCGGCCAGCGGGGTGGGCACGTCGGTCAGCGTCACACCCGGTGCGGCCTTGAGCAGCTCGGTGGCCCGCTCCGGCGAGATCGGCCGGGCGAACTCGGCATTGATCGACAGCGAGTGCCCGGTGAACACCGGCACCCGAACGCAGGTACCACTGACCAAAAGGTCTGGAATACCGAGGATTTTGCGGCTCTCGGACCGCAGCTTCTGGTCCTCGTCGGTTTCCCCGGAACCGTCGTCGACGTAGCTGCCGGCCAGGGCGACCACGTTGAACGCGATCGGCGCGACGTAGGTGTTCGGCGCCGGGAAGTCGACCGCGCCGCCGTGGTGCACCAGCTGCTCGGCGCCGTCGGCGACCGCGCGCACCTGCCCGGCCAACTCCTGCACTCCGGCCACGCCGCTGCCCGAAACCGCCTGGTAGGTCGACACGATCAGCCGGGTCAGGCCCGCCTCGTCGTGCAGCGGCTTGAGCACCGGCATCGCGGCCATCGTGGTGCAGTTCGGGTTGGCGATGATGCCCTTCTTCAACGACACCCCGCGCACATCCCGGTCGAAGTTCACCTCCGAGACCACCAACGGCACGTCGGGGTCTTTGCGCCAGGCCGAGGAGTTGTCGATCACCGTCACCCCGGCGGCGGCGAAGCGCGGCGCCTGCACCTTCGACATCGCCCCGCCGGCGGAGAACAGTGCGATGTCCAGCCCGGTCGGGTCGGCGGTCTCGGCGTCCTCGACCTCGATCTCGGCGCCGCGGAACTCCAGCTTGCGCCCGGCCGAGCGCGCCGAGGCGAAGAACCGCAGCTGATCGACGGGGAAGTTGCGTTGTTCCAGCAGGTTGCGCATCACCTGGCCGACTTGGCCGGTGGCACCGACTACGCCTAATGCGACCATCTCAGCGCCCCGTCCCGGCGTACACCGTCGCCTGCTCGTCGCCGCCGAGGCCGAACGCCTCATGCAGCGAGACCACGGCCTTGTCCAGGTCCGATTCGGCCACCAGCACCGAGATCCGGATCTCCGAGGTGGAGATCAGGTCGATGTTGACGCCGTTGTCGGCCAGCGTCTCGCAGAAGGTGGCCGTGACGCCCGGGTGGCTGCGCATCCCGGCACCGATCAGCGACACCTTGCCGACATGGTCGTCGTAGAGCACCTCGGTGAAGCCGATCTCGGTCTTGCGGGACTCCAGCATCGCCACCGCGCCGGGCCCGCTGTCACGCGGGCAGGTGAAGGTGATGTCGGTCTTGCCGCCCTCGACCTTGGAGACGTTCTGCAAAACCATGTCGATGTTGATGTCGGCGTCGGCAACGGCACGGAAGATCTTCGCCGCGTAGCCGGGCAGGTCGGGGATGCCGACCACGGTCACCTTGGCTTCGCTCTTGTCGTGGGCAACTCCGGTCAGGAGGGCGTCTTCCATGGGGATGTCCTTGATCGATCCGGAAACGATGGTGCCGGGCTTGTCCGAGTAGGAGGACCGGACGTGAATAGGCAGGTGGTAGCGGCGGGCGTACTCCACGCAGCGCAGCATCAGCACCTTGGCGCCGCACGCGGCCAGTTCGAGCATCTCCTCGAAGGTGACCTTGTCCAGCTTCTGGGCGTTGGGCACGATGCGCGGGTCGGCGCTGAAGATGCCGTCGACGTCGGTGTAGATCTCGCAGACGTCGGCGTTGAGCGCGGCGGCCAACGCCACCGCGGTGGTGTCCGAACCGCCGCGGCCCAACGTGGTGACGTCTTTGGTGTCCTGGCTGACGCCCTGGAAGCCGGCGACCATCACCACCTGGTTCTCCCCGAGCGCGGCCTGCAGCCGACCCGGGGTGACATCGATGATCTTGGCCTTGCCGTGCACGCCGGTGGTGATCACCCCGGCCTGCGAGCCGGTGAACGAGCGGGCCTGGCAGCCCAGCTCCTCGACGGCCATCGCCACCAGGGCGTTGGAGATCCGCTCGCCGGCGGTGAGCAACATGTCCAGCTCTCGGGCCGGTGGGGACGAGCAGACCTGCTGGGCCAGCTCCAGCAGGTCATCGGTGGTGTCGCCCATCGCCGAACAGACCACGACGACGTCGTCGCCGACGTTCTTAGTCTCGACGATGCGCTCGGCGACGCGGCGGACCCGGTCGGCGTCGGCCACCGACGATCCGCCGTATTTCTGCACGACGAGCGCCACGGCTGTCCCTTCTACGTCCACGGGGTTTTGGGCCGACAATCAGGATACGGGGTCGGCCTCGCCGCGCTCACGCCAGCAGGATGGCGGCTTCACTACCGGCGCGGCTTCGCCCGACCATAGTCTGCCGTTTTCACGTGGCGCCTTTGCCGCGCTAAACTGGCCGACGTGCAGCGGGTGCTCCTTCTCGGACGCCGCGACGGGGTCTGATCCAGACCGGCCTCCCGTCGCGGGTGTTCGCGATGCGCCGGTCTTCAGGTCCCTCTGACAATCCCGGAGCAATCACCGTGACTACTTTCTCCAGCGCCGACTCCTTCACTTCGGGGCGCCCCATCACCAAGCCCGCCGGCCCGCCCAGCCCCGGCCAGCCCCCGTGGAATCAGCAGCGCGGTTCGGCGATGCCGGTGCAGCGCTACCGCAGCTTCGCCGAAGAAGTCGAGTCCGTCACCCTCAAAGACCGCACCTGGCCTGACACCGTCATCGACAAGGCACCGCTGTGGTGCGCGGTGGACCTGCGCGACGGCAACCAGGCGCTGATCGACCCCATGAGCCCGGCCCGCAAACGCCGCATGTTCGACCTGCTGGTGGCCATGGGCTACAAGGAGATCGAGGTCGGCTTCCCGTCGGCCAGCCAGACCGACTTCGACTTCGTCCGCGCGATCATCGAGTCCGGCGCGATTCCGGACGACGTCACCATCCAGGTGCTGACCCAGTGCCGCGACGAGCTGATCGAGCGCACCTTCGACGCGTGCGACGGCGCCAAGAACGTGATCGTGCACTTCTACAACTCCACCTCGGTTCTGCAGCGCCGGGTGGTGTTCAAAGCCGACCGGGCCGCGGTGCTGCAGATCGCCGTCCACGGGGCACGCAAATGCCTGGAGGAACAGGCCAAGCATCCGGGCACCCGGTGGCGCTACGAGTACTCCCCGGAGTCCTACACCGGCACCGAGCTGGAGTACGCCAAGGAGGTCTGCGACGCCGTCGGCGACGTGATCGAGCCGACTCCGGACAACCCGATCATCTTCAACCTGCCGGCCACCGTGGAGATGGCCACCCCGAACGTTTACGCCGACTCGATCGAGTGGATGCACCGCAACCTGAAGCGGCGCGACTCCGTCATCCTGAGCTTGCACCCGCACAATGACCGCGGAACTGCCGTCGCCGCAGCCGAATTGGGTTACCAGGCCGGGGCGGACCGGATCGAGGGCTGCCTGTTCGGCAACGGCGAACGCACCGGCAACGTCTGCCTGGTGACGCTCGGGCTCAACCTGTTCTCCCGTGGGGTGGACCCGCAGATCGACTTCTCCAACATCGACGAGATCCGCCGCACCGTGGAGTACTGCAACCAGCTCAACGTTCCCGAGCGCCACCCCTACGGCGGCGACCTGGTTTATACGGCGTTCTCCGGCAGCCACCAGGACGCCATCAACAAGGGCCTGGACCAGATGAAGGTCGACGCGGATGCCGCCGACTCCGACGTCGACGACATGCTCTGGCAGGTCCCGTACCTGCCGATCGACCCGCGCGATGTGGGCCGCACGTATGAGGCGGTGATCCGGGTCAACTCGCAGTCCGGCAAGGGCGGCGTGGCCTACGTGATGAAGACCGACCACGGGCTGGTGCTGCCGAGGCGGCTGCAGATCGAATTCTCCAAGGTGATCCAGCACCTGACCGACGGCGAAGGCGGCGAGGTCACCCCGAAGGAGATGTGGGACGCGTTCGCCGACGAGTACCTGAATCCGGTGCGGCCGCTGGAGCGGGTGCGGCAGCGGGTGATCGCCGCCGAGACCGACGACGGCACCGACCGCATCGAGGCCACGGTCTTGGTCGACGGGGTGGAGACCGAGATCGCCGGCGCCGGCAACGGCCCGCTGGCCGCGTTCGTCGACGCGCTGGCCCAGGTCGACGTGGATGTGCGCGTGCTGGACTACTCCGAGCACGCGATGAGCGCCGGCGAGGAAGCTCAGGCCGCGGCGTATGTGGAGGCATCCATCGGCGACAACTCCGTGTGGGGCGTCGGGATCGCGTCGTCGATCACCACGGCGTCGCTGCGCGCGGTGGTCTCCGCGGTGAACCGGGCGGCCCGGCTGGGCTGAGTCCCGCGGATAACTCCGGCCCATCAGCAACGCGCTCGGCCGGCATGGGAGTGTTGCCGCCTTTGAGCGACAACCGACGTTATGTCAGTTCAGAGGCGAACGGGCGGTCGACCTAACGCACGTTGTCGCTCAAAGGCGGGCACAAGCGATGCCCCTTCCCGCCCGTGACAGATGGGGCGCCGGTGCCCCAAGAAACGGAGTGCGCTCAGAACAGCGAGATCTGCTCGCCGGCCAGCCCGGCGTCGGCGAACTGCTCGATGCCGGTGCCGTCGACCACCCGGTCGACGCACGCCATGAAGTGCTCGTCGGTGACGGTCGGCACGCCGAGTTCCCGCGCCTGGTAGCCCTTGCCCTGCTCAGGGCGGTCGTTGTTGCAGATCACCAGTGAGGTAGTGGTGTCGACGACGTCACTGTAGGCCAGCCCGGCGTGCAGGATGCGTTCGACGAGTTCCTCGTGGGTGCGCCTGCACTCCGCCGCCAGCGCGACCCGCATGCCCTGCACCAGCGGGCGCCCCCGCACGTAGCGGCCGGGATTGAGGTAGGCGCACGGCATCCGCGACGCCAGGGCTTTCAGCGGCCGCAGCTCTTCGTGGGTGATCCGGCCGTTGGGCCACCGGCGGCGGGTGACCGGCCGCACAGGCAGCCAGACGTCCCGTTCCCGGGCCCGCTGCAGCGCCGGCTCCAGCACCCCGGCCAGCACCCGGGCGTCGTCGAGCGCGTCGTGGGCGCGGGTCTGGACGATGCCCCAGTGCGCGGCGAGGCTTTGCAGACGCAGGTTGGCCAGGCCCAGATCCAGGCGCCGAACCAATTCCAGCGTGCACATCACCGAGTCGACGGGCAGTTCGGCGCCGGCCATCTCGGCTTCGACGGCCAGGAAGGTGTAATCGAACGCCACGTTATGCGCCACCAGGGTGCGTCCGGCCAGCAACTCGGCGACCTCGTCGAAGACGTCGGCGAACCGCGGCTGGCCCGCCAGCATCTCGGCGGTGAGCCCGTGCACGTGCGTGGGGCCGGGGTCAGTGCCCGGGTCGACCAGGCTGGAGACCGATCGCTCGATCCGGCCGTCGGCGTCGAGTGCCAGGGCGGCGACGCTGAGCACGCGTGCCTGCCCGGGCCGAAACCCCGACGTCTCGACGTCGACGACGACCCAGCCGTCGCCGGGATCGCGGGCCGGGCGCCCCCACAGCGCACTCATGCCATGAGAATGGCACGCCGGGGTGACGTAACCGGGTCGCCGCCCAGCCGTGTCGCCGACTTAAGTCCCTGAGGGCGACCTACTGCGCCCGGCGCGAGCGCCGCGCTTGCGATCGCCCTAAACTCACGCAGTGATCACCGCCCGTGGACGCCTGGCCCTGGCCGTCGGCGCGAGCGCCCGATGGGCGTCGCGGATCACCGGCCGCGGCGCTGGTGCGATGATCGGCGGCCTGGTCGCGATGACACTCGACCGCTCGATCCTGCGTCAGCTGGGCACCGGCCGGCGCACCGTCGTCGTCACCGGCACCAACGGCAAGTCGACCACCACCCGCATGATCGCGGCCGCGCTGCGTGACCTGGGCCCGGTGGCCACCAACGCCGAAGGCGCCAACATGGACGCCGGGCTGGTGGCGGCGCTGGCCGCCGACCGCACCGCACAGCGCGCGGCGCTTGAGGTCGACGAGATGCACGTGCCGCATGTGGCCGATGCGGTCTCGCCGGCGGTGGTCGTGCTGCTCAATCTGTCTCGCGACCAGCTGGACCGGGTCGGTGAGATCAACGCCGTGGAACGCGCCCTGCGCACCGGGCTGGCCCGGCATCCGCAGACGGTGGTCATCGCCAACTGCGACGACGTGCTGATGACGTCGGCCGCCTACGACTCCCTTAACGTGGTGTGGGTCGCCGCGGGCGGCGGCTGGGCCGGTGACTCGGTCAGTTGCCCCCGCAGCGGCGAGGTGATCGTCCGCCGCGACGAGCACTGGCGCTCGACCGGATGCGACTTCGCCCGGCCCACCCCGCAGTGGTGGTTCGACGACGACTCGCTGTACGGGCCCGCCGGGCTGGTGCTGCCGATGCGGCTGTCCCTTCCCGGAAACGTCAACCGCGGCAACGCCGCCCAGGCCGTCGCCGCGGCCGTCGCGCTCGGCGCCGACCCGGTCAAAGCGGTGGCCGCCGTGGGCGCCCTCGACGAGGTGGCCGGGCGCTACCGCAGCGTGCAGGTCGGCGAGCACACGGTCCGGATGCTGCTGGCCAAGAATCCGGCCGGCTGGCAGGAGGCGCTGTCGATGGTCGATCACCAGGCCGCCGGGGTGGTGATCGCCGTCAACGGCCAAGTCCCCGACGGCGAGGATCTGTCCTGGCTGTGGGATGTGCGCTTCGAGCACTTCGAGGGTGTTCCGGTGGTGGCCGCCGGGGAGCGCGGCACCGACCTGGCGGTGCGGCTCGGCTACGCCGGTGTGTCACACACCCTGGTACACGACACCTGCGCGGCCATCGCGTCCTGCCCGCCCGGCCGGGTGGAGGTGGTCGCCAACTACACCGCGTTTCTGGCACTGCAGCGGAGGCTTTCGTTATGACGGTGCGGATCGGGCTGGTGTTGCCCGATGTGATGGGCACCTACGGCGACAGCGGCAACGCGGTGGTGCTGCGGCAACGACTGGCGTTGCGGGGCATCGCCGCCGAAATCGTCGAGATCACCCTGGCCGACCCGGTGCCGGAGTCGCTCGACCTCTACACCCTGGGCGGCGCCGAGGACTACGCGCAGCGGTTGGCCACCCGGCACCTGATCCGGTATCCGGGATTGCAGCGTGCCGCCGAGCGCGGGGCGCCGGTGCTGGCGATCTGCGCGGCCATCCAGGTGCTCGGGCACTGGTATGAGACCTCCGCCGGAGAACGCGTCGACGGGGTGGGGCTGCTCGACGTCACCACCGCACCGCAGGAGACCCGGACCATCGGCGAAGTGGTCGGCACCCCGCTGCTGGCCGGGCTGACGCAGCCGCTGACCGGCTTCGAGAACCACCGCGGTGGCACCGTGCTGGGTCCGGCCGCTTCGCCGTTGAGCCGGGTGACCAAGGGCGCCGGGAACCGGGCCGGCGACGGGCACGACGGCGCGGTGCAGGGCAGCGTCGTCGCCACCTATCTGCACGGGCCGTGCCTGGCCCGTAACCCGGAACTGGCTGACCTGCTGCTGTCGAAGGTGGTCGGCGACCTGGCGCCGCTGGAGCTTCCCGAAGTGGAGATGCTGCGCGCCGAAAGACTGAGCGCGCCGCGGCGCGCCTGACTACGTTTGCGACCATGAGCGATCCGAGCACCGTTGCCGACGCGGCGATCGGAATCTCCCAGCGGCTCTACGATCGCCTGGCCGATACCACCGCAGTCATCGAGGCACTGGTGGCCAAGGAGTCGCCGGATCTGACCGCGGACTCGTCGCTGCTCCAGCTGCTGCGCGAAACCGTGACGGCGAACGTCGAAACCTACTTCTCGGCCATCCGGCACAACATCCCGGTGGCCGATGTCGCCGCACCGCCTGTCGCTTTGGAGCACGCCCGCCGGCTGGCGCAGCGCGGGGTGCCGGTGAACGCGTTGGTACGGGGCTACCGGCTGGGCCACTCGATGGCGCTGCGGGTGGTGCTGGAGGAGATCCGTTCCGCCGACCTGGATCCCGATCTACGGCTGGATGTGCTCGGGGAGATGTCGACACTGATGTTCGGCTACATCGACGAGATGTCGCAACAGGTGTCGGCCGTCTACCAGACCGAGCGCGAACGCTGGCTGGAGAGCCGAAATGCGGTGCGCGCATTACGAGTCCGAGAGATTCTGGCCGGGGACAGCTTGGATGTCGACGCCATGACGGCCGCGATCCGCTATCCGCTGCGGCGAACCCACGTCGCGCTCGTCGTGTGGTATCCCGAGTCCGGCGGCGACAAGCTCGCTGCCGCCGAAGGTTTCATCAAGCAACTCGCCGAATCGGTTGCCGGACACGGCGCGCCGCTGTTCATCCCGGCTGACAGCGCCACCGGGTGGGCCTGGATCCCGTTGGCGTCGAACGCCGGTGCCGACGCGATGGCACAGATCCGTTCCTGCGCGCAGGCCGGTGAGCCCTGGGTGGCGATCGGTAATCCGCTGGCCGGAGTGCAGGGCTTCCGCCGGTCGCATCAGCAGGCGCTGGCCACCCACACCCTGGCGGTAGCCTCCGGCTCGGTCCGGGTCAGCGCGGCAAGCGATCCGGGACTGTCGGCCGCGGCGCTGCTCGGCGGTGACAACGTGGCCGCCGCACGAGCCTGGGTCGGTGAAACACTCGGCCCGCTGGCTTGCGCTACCGACGGCGACGAGCGGCTGCGCGACACGCTGCGGGTGTTCCTGCGGACCGGTTCCAGCTTCAAGGCGGCCGGCGAGCAGTTGCACTTCCACGTCAACACGGTGAAGTACCGCGTCCAGCGCGCGATCGAACGTCGCGGCCGCCCGATCACCGATGACCGGCTCGACGTGGAGATCGCGCTGCTGCTGTGTCAGTGGTACGGCGCCGCCGTGTTGTCCCCCTTGTCTCCCCAAGACGAATAACCGGCCGATTTCCGGTTCCGCGGGACGAGCGGTGAGCGGGCGCCGATACCTAACGTCGGCGACATGACTACCGAACTGAGTGACAAGCCAAAAATCTGGCACGACAAGAAACGACACCTGTGGCTGTTGGGTCTGTTCGTGCCCACCATGATGTTCCTGGTGCTGCCGCTGACGTGGGCGATGAACCAGGCCGGCTGGCAGACCGCGGCGCAGCTGCCGCTGTACATCGGGCCGATCCTGCTCTACGTGATCCTGCCGGTGCTGGACCTGTGGGTCGGGGCCGACGGGCAGAACCCGCCGGATGAGGTGATGTCCGCCCTGGAGAACGACAAGTACTACCGGTACGCCACCTACGCCTACATTCCCTTCCAGTACGCCAGCGCCATCCTGGGCGCCTACCTGTTCACCGCCTCGGACCTGGCCTGGCTCGGCTTCGACGGGTCGCTGGGCTGGCTGGGCAAGATCGGTGTGGCGATGTCGGCGGCCACGGTGGCCGGGGTGGGTATCAACACCGCCCACGAGTTGGGCCACAAGCGCGACTCGCTGGAGCGGTGGCTCTCCAAGATCACCTTGGCGCAAGTCTGCTATGGACACTTCTACGTCGAGCACAACCGCGGCCACCACGTGCGGGTGGCCACCCCGGAGGACCCGGCGTCGGCCCGGTTCGGCGAGACGTTCTGGGAGTTCCTGCCGCGCAGCACCTGGGGTGGCATCCGTTCGGCATGGGAGCTGGAGGCGGCGCGGATCCGTCGTACCGGCAAGAACCCCTGGAACCCGCGCACCTGGTGGGGCAACGACGTGGTCAACGCGCTGGCGATGTCGGTGCTGTTCTGGAGCGTGATGGTCGCGGTGTTCGGTGTCGCCTTGATCCCGTACCTGCTGATCAACGCTTTGTACGGCTCGTCGCTGCTGGAGTCGGTGAACTACCTGGAGCACTACGGGCTGGTGCGCCAGAAACAGGCCGGCGGCCGCTACGAGCGCTGCACCCCGCAGCACAGCTGGAACTCCGACCACCTGGTGACCAACTTGTTCCTCTACCACCTGCAGCGGCACAGCGACCACCACGCCAACCCGACCCGGCGCTACCAGACGCTGCGCAGCTTCGACGACTCGCCGAACCTGCCGGCCGGATATGGAGCGCTCATAGGGGTGACCTACTTCCCGCCGGTGTGGCGCAGGCTGATGGACCACCGGGTGCTGGAGCACTACGCCGGTGACATCACCCGGGCCAACATCCAGCCGCGGGTGCGGGCGAAGGTCCTGGCGCGGTACGGGGCGGTGGCCTGATGAACGACTACAAACTGTTCCGGTGCCTGCAGTGCGGCTTCGAGTACGACGAGGCGCTGGGCTGGCCGGAGGACGGCATCGCGCCCGGCACGCGTTGGGCCGACATCCCCGAGGACTGGAGCTGCCCGGACTGCGGCGCGGCGAAAGCCGACTTCGAGATGGTGGAGGTGGTTCGGCCGTGAGCGGGGTCGTCATCGTCGGGGCCGGACTGGCGGCGGTCCGCGTGTCAGAACAGTTGCGCCGCAACGGTTATGACGGTTCGATCACCATCGTCGGCGCCGAGGCCCATCCGCCCTACGACCGCCCGCCGCTGTCCAAGGGCATGCTGCGCGGCGAGGTCAAGGATGTGGCTTTGAAGTCGATGACGTTCTACGAGGACAACCAGATCTTGTTGCGGCTCGGTGTCGCCGCCCTGGGCGTCGACGTCTCGGGCCACACCGTGACGCTGGCCGACGGGCAGGCGCTGCGCTACGACCAGCTGGTGATCGCCACCGGCCTGCTGCCGCGGCGCATTCCGTCGCTGGGCGAGCTGGACGGCATCTGTGTGCTGCGGTCGTTGGACGACTGCGTGATGCTTCGGAAGCGGGCCGCGGGCGCCCGGCGCGCCGTGGTGATCGGGGCGGGCTTCATCGGCTGTGAGGTCTCGGCCAGCCTGCGCGGCTCGGGGGTGGAGGTGGTGCTGGTGGAACCCCAGCCCACCCCGCTGGCCTCCGTGCTCGGCGAGCAGCTGGGCGCACTGCTCACCCGGCTGCACCGCGCCGAGGGCGTCGACGTGCGCACCGGCGCGCAAGTGGTGTCGGTCTCCGGGCGCGACGGCGCGGAGTCGGTGACGTTGTCGGACGGCTCGGTGATCCCGACCGATCTGGTGGTCGTCGGGATCGGGTCGCGGCCTGCCTGTGACTGGCTGGCCGGCAGCGATGTCGCGGTCGACGACGGTGTGGTCTGCGATTCCGTCGGCCGTACCAGCGCCCCGGACGTCTGGGCGATCGGCGACGTGGCGAGTTGGGGCGCACAGCGCCGCGTCGAGCACTGGAGCAACGTTGCCGAGCAGGCGCGCAGCCTGGTGTCGGCGATGCTGGGATCGGCGGCCCCGGCCCCGGGCGTGCCGTACTTCTGGAGCGACCAGTACGACCTCAAGATCCAGTGCCTGGGCCACCCGCGGGCCGGCGACACCGTGCACCTGGTCGAGGACTTCGACGTTCAGGCCCGCCGGTTCCTGGCCTACTACGAGCGCGACGGTGTGCTGGCCGCCGTGGTGGGCGCGGGCGTCCCGGAGCAGATTCGCACGGCTCGCGGCAAGATCGCCGCCGGGGCGCCGATTTCCGAAGTGCTGCAACCGGTTTAAAGCTTTAAGGTCGCCAGCCGCGGGATCGCAGCGCCTCGGTGACGCGCGCGACGACGTCTTGGGCGTCGTCCTCGTTGATCACCCGGATGTTGATCCAGCCCAAGCGCTCGATCCGGTGCTGACGCTTGTGATCCCTGACGTATTGCGGGCGATCGGTCTGGTGGTGTTCCCCGTCGTACTCGGCGGAGACCCGATATTCCTCCCAGCCCATATCCAGCCAGGCGAACGGCCAATACCCCCGCTCGATCACCGGGATCTGGGTGGTCGGGGTGGGCAGGCCGGGGTCGACGAGCCGCAGCCGCAGCCGGGACTCCCGGGGTGAGGCGGCGCCGGTGTCCACCAGCGGAAGCGCCACCCGCAGCCGTCGTAAACCGCGTGCGCCTTTGTGATGCTTGGCGATCAGCAGCACATCCTCGGCGCTGAACGGGGTGGCCCTGCCCAGCGCGTCCAGTCGAGGTACCGCGGCGACTCTGGGCAGGTGGCGGCCCAGGTCGTAGGCGGTGCGGGCGGGTGTGGTGACCGGGATGCCGGCGCCTGTGGTGATTTCGTCTGCGGCGAGGGTTTCGTCGCGGGCGATAATGCCTTCCGGTGGGCGGGTAATCGGCCAGACCATCTCGATCGAGATATCACGGTCGACCCACTGGGCGCCATGCAAAGCCGAGGCTGCTACGCCCGCGATCACCCCTTTGCGCCCAGAACGCAGCCACGCCCCCTCGATCCGATCGCGCAGGGTGAGCTGATGGCCAACTGGGACGTAGACGTCGCGGAAGATTGCCCGATGCCAGCGGCGCAGCTCGTATTCGGTGAGGAGCCCCTGCGCCAGCGCTTCGCTGCCGATAAAGACGTTGCGCATGCGCGGAGCGTGCCACCAGGGGCCGACATCCCCGCGAGCCTGTCGTTAGCGCGAAAAAGTGCGAGTAGCGAGCACGGTAACTACAGGCTCGCGGGGGAAGGGGGTAGGCGCGCGGGGAAAAACCTAGGCCATGGCGCGGCGGCCGGTGAACGCCCGGCCCAGCGTCAGCTCGTCGGCGAACTCCAGGTCACCGCCCATCGGCAGCCCGGACGCCAACCGCGTCACCGAAAGACCGGGGATGTCGCGCAGCATCCGCACCAGGTAGGTGGCGGTCGCCTCGCCTTCGGTATTGGGGTCGGTGGCGATGATGACCTCGTTGACGTCGACCCCGTCGACCCGCTCCCCCACCCGATTCAGCAACTCACGCACTCGCAGCTGCTCCGGCCCGATCCCGCTCAAAGGATCCAGCGCGCCGCCGAGCACGTGATAGCGGCCGTGAAACTCGCGGGTGCGCTCGATGGCGGCGACGTCCTTGGGTTCTTCGACGACACAGATCTGGGCGAGATCCCGGCGCGGGTCCCCGCAGATCCGGCAGCGCACCGCGTCCGAGACGTTGCCGCACACCTCGCAGAACCGCACCCCGTCGCGCACCTTCGTCAACACGGAAGTGAGCCGATCGATCTCTGACGGCTCCACCGAGAGCAGATGAAACGCGATCCGCTGGGCACTCTTGGGGCCGATACCCGGCAGCTTGCCCAGCTCATCGATGAGGTCCTGGACCGGACCTTCAAACACCTAGGCCCCCGGCATGCCGAGCGCGTTGCCCATGCCGCCGGCCAGCGGGGAGAGCCGCTCCTGGGCCAGGGTCTGGGCTTTCTTCGACGCATCGGCGAGCGCGCCGACGATCAGGTCCTGCAGCGTTTCCAAGTCAGAGGGGTCCACGACCTTCGGGTCGATCTGCACGGCCAGCACCTCACCGCTGCCGTTGGAGGTGACCTTGACCAGGCCGCCGCCGGCTTCGCCGTGCACCTCGGTGACGGCCAGCTCCTGCTGCGCCTGCAGCAGTCGCTGCTGCATCTGCTGAGCCTGGGCCAGCAACGCCGACATGTCGGGCGGGCCTCCTGGTTGCATGACGTTCCCCTTGCGTTGTTGTGCGCGGTCTCGACTTGGTTGCGGCTTGGTATCAGCTCCAAGACCCGGCGCGTGTGAAACACCCAGCGTAGTCGGCCCCGGCCTACCTTGGCGGCGTGCGCGTACCAGTTCTCTCCCGTGTCGGCGTCGCGATCGCCACCGGCCTGGTGGTGGCCGCGGCGATACCGAACGCCCCGTTGTC
This sequence comes from Mycolicibacter sinensis, assembly GCF_001667375.1. Lineage (GTDB taxonomy): Bacteria > Actinomycetota > Actinomycetes > Mycobacteriales > Mycobacteriaceae > Mycobacterium > Mycobacterium sinense_A. The sequence continues at coordinate 25,631 of NZ_LZIN01000071.1, forward strand.
CTCGGCGGCGCCGGGCAATATCGCCGGCATGATCGTCTTCCTCGACCCCGGGCACAGCGGCACCGCCGATCCCGCCGCCATCGGCCGCCAGGTGACCAACGGCCGGGGCGGCACCAAGAACTGCCAGACCAGCGGCACCACCACCAACTCCGGCTACCCCGAGCACAGCTTCGCCTGGGACACCACGCTGCGAATCCGCCACGCCCTCAACGCGGCGGGAGTGCGCACCGCGATGTCCCGCGGCGACGACAACGGGCCGGGGCCGTGCGTCGACGAGCGCGCCGCCATGGCCAACTCCCTGCACCCGAATGCGATCGTGTCCATCCACGCCGACGGCGGACCGTCCGCCGGTCGCGGGTTCCACGTCAACTACTCCGCGCCGCCGCTCAACCCGGCGCAGGAAGGCCCCGCGGTCCGGTTCGCCCAGGTGATGCGCGGCCAGTTGCAGGCCGCGGGCATTCCGCCGGCCACCTATATCGGCACCGACGGCTTGAAGGGTCGCGCCGACCTGGCCGGGCTGAACCTGGCCGAATACCCGTCGATCCTGGTTGAGCTGGGCAACATGAAGAACCCGGCCGACGCGGCCCTGATGGAAAGCCCGGCGGGCCGGCAACGCTACGCCGACGCCGTCGCCCGCGGCATCGCGGGTTACCTGAGCAGCCAGGCGGTGCCCCAACCGGCCCAATAGGCCTGGCGAGTCGGCTGCAGAGCAGGAGATCCGCCGCTACCGTAGGAGGTGATGTCCGTCCGGCCCCCTGACGCACCGATATCCCACACGCGCGGGGTGCAACGTCTGCTGGACAGCTACCGGGCGATTCCCGCCTCGGCCTCGGTCCGGCTGGCCAAACCCACCTCGAATCTGTTCCGGGCGCGCACCAAACGCGATGCGCCGGGTCTGGACACCTCGGGTCTGACGAGTGTCATCGGCGTCGACCTGCAGAACCGCACCGCCGACGTCGCGGGCATGTGCACCTACGAGGACCTGGTCGCCGCCACTTTGCCGTACGGGTTCGCGCCGCTGGTGGTTCCGCAGCTCAAGACGATCACCGTCGGCGGCGCGGTGTCCGGTCTGGGCATCGAGTCGACGTCGTTCCGCAACGGGCTGCCGCATGAATCGGTGCTGGAGATGGACGTGCTCACCGGCGCCGGCGAGCTGCTGACGGTGTCGCGGGACCAGCACGAAGACCTGTTCCGGGCGTTTCCGAATTCCTATGGCACGCTGGGCTATTCGACACGGCTGCGGATCGAGTTGGAGGCGGTCAAACCGTTCGTGGCGCTGCGGCACATCCGGTTCGACTCCCTGGATGAGCTGGTCGCCACCATGGACCGGATCATCGACACCGGTGGCTTCGACGGGGTCGCGGTGGACTACCTCGACGGGGTGGTGTTCTCCCCCGCCGAGAGCTACCTGTGTGTCGGAATCGAGACCGATACCCCCGGCCCGGTCAGCGACTACACCGGCCAGCAGATCTATTACCGCTCCATCCAGCACCCGCAGGGGATCAAAGACGACCGGCTGACCATTCACGACTACCTGTGGCGCTGGGACACCGACTGGTTCTGGTGCTCGCGGGCTTTCGGGGCGCAGCACCCCTCGGTGCGGCGCTGGTGGCCGCGCCGCTACCGGCGCAGCAGTTTCTACTGGAAGCTGATCTCCTACGACCAGCGGTTCGCTATTGCCGATCGGATCGAGAAACGCCACGACCGGCCGCCGCGCGAACGCGTGGTGCAGGACATCGAGGTCCCGCTGAAGCGCTGCGGGGAGTTCCTGGACTGGTTTTTTGCTCACGTGCCGATCGAGCCGGTGTGGCTGTGCCCGCTGCGGCTGCGCGCCGACGAGGACTGGCCGCTGTACCCGATGCGGCCCAACCGCACCTACGTCAACGTCGGGTTCTGGTCCTCGGTCCCGGCCGGCGCCACCGAAGGGGCCACCAATCGGCTGATCGAGGCGAAGGTGAGCGAACTCGAGGGCCACAAGTCGCTGTACTCCGACTCCTACTACACCCCCGCGGAGTTTGACGAGCTCTACGGTGGTGAAACCTATCGGTCTGTCAAACGGGCCTACGACCCCGACTCGCGGCTGCTGGACCTCTACGACAAGGCGGTACGACGACGATGACCACGTACAAGGAGCAGACCCGCACCGGCCGGCTGAGCCTGGCCGAGGTGCTGGAGACCCTGGCCACCGACGGTCACCTGCCGTTGCGTTTCACCGCCTACGACGGCAGCAGCGCCGGCCCCGACGACGCCCCCATGGGCTTGGACCTGCTCACCCCGCGCGGCACCACCTATCTGGCCACCGCGCCGGGTGATCTGGGTATGGCGCGCGCGTATGTCGCCGGGGACCTCGAAGCGCACGGCGTGCATCCCGGCGATCCGTACCTCCTGCTCAAGGCGCTGGCCGACGAACTGCACTTCAAGCGACCCCCGGCGCGGGTGCTGGCCAACATCGTCCGCTCGATCGGGATCGAGCACCTGGTGCCGATCGCGCCGCCGCCGCAGGAGGCCCTCCCGCGATGGCGGCGCGTGGCAGAAGGCCTGCGGCACAGCAAAACCCGGGACGCCGACGCCATCCACCACCACTACGACGTCTCCAACGCCTTCTACGAGTGGGTGCTCGGGCCGTCGATGACCTACACCTGCGCGGTCTACCCCACCCCGGACGCGACACTGGAGCAGGCCCAGGAGAACAAGTACCGGTTGGTCTTCGACAAACTGCGGCTGAGCCCCGGCGACCTGCTGCTCGATGTGGGGTGCGGCTGGGGCGGCATGGTGCGCTACGCCGCGCGCCACGGCGTGCGCGCCATCGGTGCGACGCTCTCGGCCGAGCAGGCCCGCTGGGCGCAGCGCGCGATCGCCGAGGACGGGCTCAGCGATCTGGCCGAGGTACGCCACTGCGACTACCGCGACGTCGGCGAGTCCGAGTTCGACGCGGTCTCCTCGATCGGGATGACCGAGCACATCGGCGTCGCCAATTACCCGGCGTACTTCGGTTTCCTCAGGTCCAAGCTGCGCACCGGTGGTCTGCTGCTCAACCACTGCATCACCCGGCGCGACAACACCGCCAATCCGACCGCGGGCGACTTCATCGACCGCTACGTGTTCCCCGACGGTGAGCTGGCCGGGTCGGGCCGGATCATCAGCGAGATCCAGGACGCGGGTATGGAGGTGTTGCACACCGAGAACATCCGGCACCACTACGAGCTGACGCTGCGGGACTGGTGCGCCAATCTGGTGGCGCACTGGGACGAGGCGGTCGCCGAGGTCGGCCTGGCCACCGCGAAGGTCTGGGGCCTTTACATGGCCGGTTCGCGGCTGGGCTTCGAACACAACGCGATTCAGCTGCATCACGTGCTGGCATGCAATGGCGACGACGATCGTTTATCGCTGCGCCCGTGGTGGCGGCCCTAGATTCGTCCGAACGGTCGAATAGCCGAACCCTCAGCCGGACTTGGCTAGGATGGGGTGTCGCTTAGACATCCATGTCCAGTGCCGAGGGGACCGATGGCCGAACGTGCCAAGAACCAGCGCCCGAACGGGACCGCCGGTTCGGATCGTGTTGCCCGGCGCCGGGACCGCCGCAAGGCGGAGATCGTCCGGACCGCGACGCTGCTCCTGGCCGAATCGGGTTATCAGGGAATGAATCTCGATGCCGTCGCCGAGCAGACCGATATCGCCAAGGCCACGCTGTATCACTACTTTCCGTCCAAGGACGTCCTGGTCGCCGCGGCCCTGGAGGCCACGACTCAGGAGGTGCTGGCCCGATTGACCGCCCGCGAGGCACAGCTCGGCACGGTCAGCGCCCGTGATCATCTGGCGGCGCTGATCGACGAACAGATCCGGATACTCACCGAAACCGCTCCGGAGGTGGCCGCGGTGTTCGCCTGGCCGCGCGGGTGGCCCGCCACTTTCGACGACGACATGAAGGACATGCGCCGACGCCACGACGCGGTGTTCCGCCGGGTGGTCGAGAAAGGTGTGGCGGCCGGTGAATTCAGTTGTCCCAATATCGATGTCGCTTTGCAATGCCTGCACGGGATATTGAACCAGTCGTCGGTATGGCTACGGCCCGGCGCCCGCGCGGATGATCGGGCCAAGATGCGCGCCGCAGTCGTCGACCGTGCGCTGCGGGTGTTCGACTAGACGGTGGGGCCGAAGTTGGGTGGACGCTTCTCCCGAAGGGCGGTGTAGCCCTCGACGACGTCCGGCCCCAGGAAGGTCAGCATCTCGTAGGCGGCCGATTGATCGAAGATCGGCCCGGCGTTGCGCAGCCAGTTGTTGAGCGAGCGTTTGGTGAGCCGGATCGCCTGCTGTGCACCGGTTGCCAGCACCTCGGCAACACGCAAAGCCTCGGGCAGCACGTCCTCGCGGGGAAGCGCCTTGGCCGCCAAGCCGATTCGTTCGGCTTCGGTTCCGGTGATCATCTCACCGGTGAGCAGGTAGTAGCGCGCCTTGGCCATTCCCGCCAGCAACGGCCAGATGATCGCGGCGTGATCACCGGCGGCCACCCCCAACTTGACGTGGCCGTCGCCGATGCGTGCGTCCTCGGCGACGATCGCCACGTCGGCGAGCAGGGCGACCACCGCGCCGGCGCCGACGGCGACACCGTTGATGGCCGACACGATCGGCTTGTCGCAGTTGATCATGTTGTAGACCAGATCGCTCATCTCGGTGAGCATGTGCGAGACGCGGTCGTAGTCACCGGCCATCCGCTCCACCATGGCGAGGTCGCCGCCGGCGCTGAAGGCCTTGCCCGCACCGGTGATCACCGCGACGCGGACGTCCGGGTCCGCGGCGACGTCGCGCCAGATCCGGGCCAACTCGGCGTGCATGCCCTCGTCGGCGGCGTTGTACTTCTCCGGCCGATCGATGGTGATGAGGAGGACGCCGTGGTCGCGACGGCTCAGGGTCAGCTGCTCATAGTCGGTGAAGGCCATCAACCGAAACTACGGTTATTCGACCGCCCGAGTCAATATTCGACCATATGGTTGGTTTTCTGTCACGCAGGGACGATAGTGGGGGGATATCCCGCGTCCTAGGAGGTCAACATGTGTTTCGAGAACAAGACCGTGGTGGTGACCGGCGCGGCCTCAGGGATCGGCCGGGCGATCGCGACGGGATTCGGCAGCCGCGGGGCGGCCGTCGTCGCCGTCGACCGGGACGCGCCGGGCTTGACCGAGACCGTGCAGCGGATCGGCGCGGCGGCCAGCGCCCACGTCGTCGATCTGGCGGATCCGGCGGCGATCGCCGGGTTGCGCGACGAGGCGGTGGCCGCCTACGGGCCGCCGGACATCATCGTCAACGCCGCCGGTTTCGACCGCGTCGAACCGTTCATGTCCAATGACGCCGCGTTGTGGGAGGCCCTGGTCGCGGTGAACTTTCTCGGACCGGTCCGGCTCACGCACGCGTTTCTGGAGCCGATACTGGCGCACGAACGCACCGCGAAGGTCGTCAACATCGCCAGCGACGCCGGACGCGTCGGCAGCCTGGGCGAGACGGTCTATGCCGGCACCAAGGGCGGCCTGATCGCCTTCACCAAGTCGCTGGCCCGGGAACTGGCGCGCCACCAGATCAACGTCAACTGCGTGTGCCCCGGTCCCACCGACACGCCGCTGTTCGCATCGCTTCCCGACAAGGTGCGCGACGGGCTGATTCGGGCCATCCCGTTTCGCCGGCTCGCGACCCCCGACCAGATCGCCGACGCGGTGCTGTTCTTCGCCTCCGAGTACTCCGACTACATCACCGGCCAGGTCCTCAGCGTCAGCGGCGGCCTGACCATGGCCGGCTGAGCAGTCAGCCGCGCCGCGCGAACGACGGCGCCCGTTCCGGGCGGACCCCGACGCCGACCAGGTAGGCCGGGATGGCCGAGAGCCAGGGAAGTCTGGCGAGAACCGTTCCGAAAGCCGCCGGCGGGCTGAGGTTTTTGCCGCGCAGGATCACGTTCAGCCCCCGGTGCAGCACCCGCTGAACCGACTGGGTGACGACGGTGGGCAGCGCTCGGCGCCGTTGCACGGCAGCCAGATCGCGCTGGGTGACGCGCCCATGCCGCAGCGGCTCGGCCAGGATGGTGGCGGCGGCCACCGCGTCCTGCACCGCCAGGTTGATGCCGACACCGCCGACCGGAGACATGGCGTGTGCGGCGTCGCCGATGCACAGCAATCCGTCGACATGCCAGTGCTTGCGCAGCCGATTCACCTTCACGTCAAGGTGTTTGACGTCGTCCATCGTCGCCAGCGCTGACACGTCCGCCTCCGGGATGAGTTCGACGACGTCACGCCGAAACGCTTCGATACCGCGCTCCCGCAGTGCCGCCGCCTCGTCTTTGCGTGCCAGGTAAGCGACCTGGAAATAGCCCCGACGCGGAATCATGAGCGCGCCGCGGCCCGACCCGAGGCGCGGCATCAAGGTGGGTTCTGCGGCGTCCTCGTTCGGCAGCCGGAACCACCACACGTCGAAGTTCACCGGAAATTCGCGTGCGGTCAAACCGGCTTCGTGCCGGGCGATCGACCACCGGCCGTCGCAGGCCACCGTCAGCCCGGCACGCAGTTCGCCAGGGCCGTCAGGGCCCTGGTAGCGCACGCCGACCACCCGACCGTTCTCGTGCAGCAGCCCGGTGACCTCGGTTTGCATCCGCAGGGTGAAAGTCGGTTCCGTCTGGGCGGATTCGGCGAGTAGGTTGAGCAGATCCCACTGCGGCACCATGGCGATATAGGGGTGCGGCTGGCGCCGTAGCCGCCCGAAGTCCACCACCGTGACGCCCTGCCCGGCCACGTCGAGGACAACCTGGTGGATCTCGCTGTAGGCCAAGCCGGAAAAGCGTTCCCACAATCCGAGCTCGTCAAGCAGCCGCAGCGTGGTGGGATGCACTGTGTCGCCGCGGAAGTCGCGCAGGAAGTCGCCATGCTTCTCCAGCAACGTCACCTCGACGCCGGCGCGGGCCAGCAGCAGCGCGAGCACCATGCCGGCGGGGCCGCCGCCGATGACGGCGCAACCGGTGGACTCCGTCATCAATGGCCACCGATGCGGCGCGCACCCAGCTCGCTTTGCAGCAGCTCCAGGGCCGCCTCTTCGGGGTCACGGCGCGGCGCCGGGTCGGAGCGCTCGGCATCCGCCTCGGCGAGCATGGCCTCTTCGTCGGCTGCCCGCTCCGCCTCCGCGGTGACGGGTGCGGGCGCGGCGGGCGACGCGGTTTCTGGTGGCGCGGCCCCGGCTTCGCAGCGCACCCGCCAGTTCACCCCGAGGGCGTCCTTGAGCGCCTCGACGATGACGTCGGCGTTGCGCTGTTCGCAGAGCCGCTTGGCCAGTGGAGCCGACTCGTGGGTGAGCACCAGGGTGTTGCCGTCCACGGCGCGCACGGTGGCGCCGGCCAGCATCACCTCGGTGGTGCGGCTGCGCTGACGAACCTTGTCGCGCACTGTGGTCCACATCGCGCGCACGGCGGCCGCGTCGGGTTCTCCCGGGGTCACCGCGGCCGGTGGTGGCGGTGGCGGTGCAGGTTCGGGTGGCGGCGCGGGATCGGGTTCCGGGGCGGCCGCGGGTTCCGGGGCGGCCGCGGGTTCGGGCTCCGGCGTGGGGTCGGCCGCCGGCGCCGGCGCGGGCGCAGGGGCCGGCTCGGGAGCCTGCGAACGGCGGGTGAACTGCTTGGCCGAGGGCGACGAGCCGGCGCTCGGCTGGGCGACTGCACCCGGGATCGACATGTCCAGCCGGCTCTCGATGCGCTCGATCCGCTGCAGCAGCGCGGCTTCGGTGTCGGCGGCCGACGGCAGCAGCAGCCGGGCGCAGACCACCTCCAACAGCAGCCGCGGGGCCGTCGCGCCGCGCATCTCCCCCAGCCCGGCGTGCACCACCTCGGCGTAGCGGGCCAAGGTGGCCGACCCGAGCCGGGCGGCCTGCTCCTGCATCCGTTCCAGGATGTCTTCGGGGGCGTCGACCACGCCTTTGGCCACCGCGTCGGGAACCGCTTGCAGCACGATCAGGTCGCGGAATCGCTCCAGCAGATCGATGGCGAACCGGCGCGGGTCATGGCCGGCATCGACTACCGCCTCCACGGCCCCGAACAGCGAGGCGGCGTCCCCGGCCGCCAGTGCGTCGACCGCGTCGTCGATCAGGGCGACGTCGGTGGCGCCCAACAGGCCCAGCGCCCGCTGGTAGTGGACGTGGCTGATGTCGGAGTCGTCCTTCTGCGACCCGGCCAGCAACTGGTCGAGCACCGAGAGGGTGTCGCGGGGCGAGCCGCCGCCGGCGCGGATCACCAGCGGGTACACCGCGTCGTCGACGACGACGCGCTCCTGCTCGCAGATCCGCTCGATCAGCTCACGCATGGTCCGCGGCGCCAGCAGCCGGAACGGGTAGTGGTGGGTGCGCGAGCGGATGGTCGGCAGCACCTTCTCGGGTTCGGTGGTGGCGAACACGAAGATCAGGTGGTCGGGCGGCTCCTCGACGATCTTGAGCAGCGCGTTGAATCCCGCGGTGGTCACCATGTGCGCTTCGTCGATGATGAAGATCCGGTACCGCGACTGGGCCGGCGCGTAAAACGCCCGGTCCCGCAGATCCCGGGTGTCGTCGACACCGCCGTGGCTGGCGGCATCGAGTTCGACGACGTCGATGCTGCCCGCACCGTTGGGCGCCAGTGCCACGCAGGAGTCGCAGGTCCCGCACGGCGTGGGCGTGGGCCCCTCGGCACAGTTCAGCGAGCGGGCCAGGATGCGCGCCGACGACGTCTTGCCGCAGCCCCGCGGCCCGGAGAACAGGTAGGCGTGGTTGATCCGGCCCGCCGACAACGCGGTGCACAGCGGTTCGGTGACGTGCTCCTGCCCCACCACTTCGGCGAACGTTGCCGGCCGGTATTTGCGGTAGAGCGCCACGCCAGCAGGGTACTTGCTCGGGCCGACGGCGGTGCAGGCCCGCCGGACTGCGCGCTACAGCTTCGGGCGCAGATAGCCCAGGGTGTTGTAGGCGGGGTTGAAGTCGCGCCAGTTCAACGTCACGAACAACCGGCCGCCGGAGTTCTGGTCGGCCGTCTCGTACCGGAACGGGAAGCCGGTTCGATCGACGGCGGTGACGACCGCGGCATGCCCGTGTTCGCTGACGAATCCACCCGGGCCATAGACCACGATGTCCCCGACCTGCGGCTGATTCACTCCGCCGTCGAACGGGATCTGGTCGAAGTAGTGCCCCAGGCCGTTGGTGGGGAAGTGTTCGTAGAGGTCGAAGGCGTTGCCGCTGGGGTCGGTATTGCGCCAGGGGAAGCCCAGCGCCTCGATGTAGTGCTGGATAAGCGGATAGCACTGACCGTCGCCGTACATCACCGGATTGCCCAGTGCGGCATCGGCGGCGTCGCGCCGGTAGACGTCGAGTGCCTCGGTCATCTTGGGCGGCAACACATCGGCCTGGGCCTGCACCGGAGAGGGGCCGGGCGCCGGACCCGGCACTGCATACGCCGCTGGCGGCTGGCCCAGCACGACGAAGCTTATGGCCAGTGCGCAGGCCCCGGCACCGTTCAGGATTGCCATTGCTTCGCCCCCGGCTCGAATTGCAGTTGGCTCATCGACGCAACCTCCCCAATCTAGGTCAGCCCCACCGGCGGCGAGGACATACAACTGCCCGCGCCGTCGCCAAACGTGTAATGGTTGCGAAAATCCGGTTCGTTGGATTTTCGCAATGAGTACACGTTCGGCGAGAAGAGGGGCCGGCCCCGCGGCTCAGCCCAGCATTGATTCGACCGCGGCCAGCAGCGCGCAGGTGGCCAGGCCGTCGACGGCGTCGCGCAGGTCGTCGGTGGACGGGAACGACGGGGCGATCCGGATGTTCTTGTCCTCGGGGTCCTTGCGGTACGGGAACGACGCGCCCGCCTCGGTGACGGCGATGCCGGCGTCCTTGGCCAGCGCCACGGTGCGCCGCGCGGTACCCGGCAGCACGTCGAGGCTGATGAAGTAGCCGCCCCTGGGGTTGGTCCACGACGCGATCTTGGAGTCGCCGAGCCGGCTCTGAAGAATCTCGGCGGCCATCTCGAACTTGGGCGCCAGGATCTCCTGGTGGCGGCGCATGTGCAGCCGCACGCCGTCGGCGTCGCCGAAGAACCGCAGGTGGCGCAGCTGGTTGACCTTGTCCGGCCCGATCGAGCGCTTGCCCGCGTACTGCAGATACCAGGCGATGTTGCCCAGCGAGCCGCCGAAGAAGCTGACGCCGGCGCCGGCGAAGGTGATCTTCGAGGTGGAGGCGAACACGTACGGCCGGTTCGGGTTGCCCGCGGCGGTGGCCAGTCCGAGCACGTCGATCTGGTGTGGGAACTCGGTGGTCAGAGTGTGCACCGCGTAGGCGTTATCCCAGAACAGCCGGAAGTCGGGTGCGGCGGTCTGCATCTGCACCAGCCGGCGCACCGTCTCCCAGGAATAGGTGATACCGGTCGGGTTGCCGAACACCGGCACCGTCCACATGCCCTTGATCGCCGGATCGGCGGCGACGAGTTCCTCGATCAGATCGACGTCCGGGCCGTCTTCGCGCATCGGGACCGGGATCATCTCGATGCCCAGGGTCTCGGTGATCGCGAAGTGCCGGTCGTAGCCGGGCACCGGGCACAAGAATTTGACGACCGGCTCCTGGCTCCAGGGGCGCGGTGAGTCGACGCCGCCGTGCACCATCGAGTAGACGACGACGTCGTGCATGAACTCCAGGCTGGCGTTGTTGCCGGCGATCAGGTTGGGCACCGCGATGCCGAGCAGCTCGCCGAAGATGGCCCGCAGCTCAGGCAGGCCGTGCAGGCCGCCGTAGTTGCGGGTGTCGGTGCCGTCGTCGTCGCGGTAGTCGTCGGGCCCGGGCAGCGCCAGCAGGCCGTTGGCCAGGTCGAGCTGCTCGGGCGCCGGCTTGCCGCGGGTCAGGTCCAGAGTCAGCTTCTTGGCCTGCAGTTCGGCGTAATCGCGCTGGTAACGCTCATGTTGAGCGACCAAGTCGGCACGGTTGAGGTTCTGCAACGACACGGGGGCGCCTTTCACGTCGAAGGCCTGAGACGTAAGGGGACCCCGCGCACCCGCCAGAGCCCATTGACCCTTGCTGCCTTCCGGCCCTGGGGGAGTTCACAGGATAGACGCCGCGCGGGGTCCACCGGAAAGTCTAGCGGTGGTCGCCAGCGCGGCGAAGCCGGGCGCAGTGCGCCACCGCCGTCGGGCAGCGGCGGTCGGGACGAGGAGCGCGCGGCCCCGGCGGGAGTCTCCGCTACCATTGCCGACGGAGGATTCGCCTAGTGGCCTATGGCGCTCGCCTGGAACGCGGGTTGGGTTAATAGCCCTCAGGGGTTCAAATCCCCTATCCTCCGCACCCGACTCACTACTGAGGAACAGGGGAGGTGGCGTGAGTCGCACCGTCGCCACGGTTTGGCACGCGTCGCTCTCGACTCTCGCCGCCATTGTGTACTTCTTGTTCGTCCTGCCCCGGTGGTGGGAGCTGACCGACTTCACCTCGCACGTGCTGGGCACTGTGCTGCGGATCATCCTCGGGCTGCTGGTCGCGGTGACCGCGCTGCCGGTGGCGGCCACCTTGAAGCGCGCCCGCAAGCCGGAGTACGGCACGCCGCAGTTGGCGCTGACGCTGCTGACCGGCTCGATCGTGGCGCACATCGTGGCCGGGACGCTGATCGCGGGGGCCGCGATCAGCGAGATCTGGCTGTCGCTGGACAGCGCCGGGATGTGGTTGTTCGGGATTTACGGCGCGGCCGCCGCGATCGCCCTGCTGGGGATCGGCGCGTTCTACCTGTCGTTCGTCGCCGAGATGCCGCCGCCCCCGCCCAAACCGATCAAGCCCAAGTCGGAGAAGCAGCCGAAGCGACGGCTCCGGCGTGGCAAGAAGACCGTTACCGCCGAGGACGAAGACGAAGACGCCGACGAGGAGGCCGACGAAACCGAGCCGGCCGAGGCTGACGAAACCGACGAAACCGCGGCCGACGAGGCTGACGAGACCGACGAAACCGAGACCGACGAAACCGAGACCGCCGCCGAGGAGATCCTCGAGTCGGCGGGTGACGAGTCCACCGAGCCGGCGCTGAGCGGCGTCGAGGAGAAGCTGCGGCCCTCCGGCAAGCGCCGGGCGAAGAAGAGCACGTAGGCCAGCCCCACCCGGCTAACCTTTTGCGCTATGACCGAGAATCTCGGTGCTTTCGCCGATGCGGCACGGGCGCGAGAAGAACAGCTCGCCAACCGGCTGGCGGCGTCGGTGGCCGCCGATAAGCAGCTGCAAACGATCCTGCGCGAGGCCGTGCAGCACAACTCCAGTTCGCGCCAGCGCCTCGATGCGCTGGAGTCCGAGATCCGGCAGGCCGCAAGCGCCTGGCCGGGCCTGGACACCCCCGCCGGGTCTCGCCAGTTCCAGCGGTTTCTGAACGGCAAGACCCGCGAGATCCACCGGATCGTCTCCGATGCCGCCGCCGACAGCGAGCGCCGGGCGGGCCTGGTGCGGACCTTGACTCAGCGCTACGAACTCGGCGGTGACGACGGCGCGGATCCGCATATCCGGCTGGTGGACAACGAGATTCCGGCCGATACCCCACCACCGCACGACCCCACCATCGACGGGCGCGGCAGCGAACCGGTGCCGGAGACCCAAGACGGCTCGCCCTACGACTTGGGCGCCACGATCCCGGGCACCGGCATCGTCATCACCGGCGACCCGGAAACGGGGCACCCGCGGCTACACATTCCCGGGCAACCCGACATCGACAACCCGTTCCCCACCGACGAGGGGTTCCGGGCGCTGCCGACCGGTACGGCGATCGGCCCGAACGGCGAGCAGTACGCCTTCTACAGCGTGCGCCCCTACGGGCCCGGGACCTCTCCGGACAACTACATCGCCCCGGAGTCACGGGTGCAGAATCTGGCCGACCCCGCAACGGATTTGGGACCGCTCATGGGCACCACGCTCGGCTCGGACACCAAAGTGGGCATCTCGCAGGCCAGCGGGGCCTACGACGCGGCGTCGGGACGGATGATCATTGTTGGCAACATCGGTCAGGACGGTCAGCGCGCGATGTGGCAGTCCGACCCCGTCGCCCCCGGCGCCCCGCCCAACGCCTGGATGAACAGCCTGCAGCAGGTCGGCGCCTTCGACAATCTGGGGGCGGGCAACCGGGAGAACCAGATCGTGGCGCTCCCGCAGGGCGGATACCTGCTGACCAGCGCCAGCGACGGCGGCCAGGTGGTAGGCGTGACCGCGGGCAGTCCCCAGGGGTTGCTGCAGGCGCCGTCGCATGAAATCACCGGCCCCGGGCTGATTTCCAGCCCCGGCAATCAGCCGGCCGTTCCCTATGGCCCGAGCATCGTCAACGTCGAGACGCTTCCGAACGGGCAGGAGCAGGTCACCATGCGGATCAGTACCTGGCCGACCCCGGAGGGCTGGCCGGTGGGGCCCGATGCCCCGCCGCCGCCCTATCATCCGCGGACCTACACGACGACGTTCAACGTCAACCCGTAGGGCGCTAAAAGGCGGAGCTTCCCGCCGGCCGCAGCACGAAGCCGTGATGTCCCAGCGAGGTGTCCAGGCAGGCGACGAGTTGGTCGGCGCCCACCGCACAGGTCACGTTGCCGTAGGAGACCTTCTGCCCCACGCCCAGGAAGGCGCCGTTGGAGAACTGCCGGCCGCAGGTCGTCGATTCGCGGTTCAAGCGCAGCCCGGCCGCACCCTGGGAGCGCACGGTGCCGATCACACATCCGCCGGGCACCGGCGCACCCGAACTCAGCGGTGCGTTGGCCATGCCCGGCATGTCGCCGTCGCACATGATCGCCTGCGAGGAGCCCGCCGGCGGTTCGATAGCGTCGAACTGGCACGCGATGTTGTAGGGGGTGGCGAAGTTCACCCAGCGCCCGGGTCCCTTCGGGCCGGTGCTGAGGTAGTCGTCGACCGGGACCGCGGTGAAGTCATCCAGGTTGGGAAAGCCCGCAGGTTGGGCGTGTACCGGTGAGCCCTGCCCGGCCATCAGCAGACCGCCCGCCAAGCCGGCGAGGGCCAGAGCCTGCGTGACTCGGCGGATGAGCATCGGCATGGTTACGGCTTGGGCGCCCAGTCCCACACCGACATGTCGTCGCGCGGGTACTGGCTGCAGGCTTCGGTCGACTTGGCGACGACACCCTTGTTGTTGAAGAAGATCTTGGCGTGGTTGGGCCAGGACACCGTCAGCGGGTCGGCGAAGTTCGTCGCCAGTTCCTCGGAGTAGGCCCGGCGCTGCTCGGGGCTGAGCGAGAAGAACCAGTGCATCTTGTCGATAGCGGCCTGCTGCACCTGCACCGGCTTGTTGTGCATGTCGATCATGTAGCGCTCGTAGTAGATCGGCGACAGGTCGCGACTGGCAGCCAGCATCTGCTCGGCGCTGCAGTCGGTGCGGATCACCCGCCGCGGGATCGGAAAGTCGTCGGTGGCGTCAGCGGCGGCGGTCGCGGGGAACAGGGCGGCGGCGAAACCGGCGACGAAGGCCAGCGCGACCCCGCGCCGAATTGGGCGATGCGTACGCATGGAATCCACTGTAGCCATTATCCCGTTCTTTCCCTATGTCGGTTTGCGGCGACAATCCCCGCTGGTGAGACCGCTGCGCCGGGTGAGACGGATGCAACGGCACAGGGCTGCGGAATTATCCGAACTCGACAGGCAATGCTACATAACTTTAGCCGGGCTACCTAACTATTCTCCCGCCCTGGCCGCATGGGCTCGCTCACAACCGAGCACCGGTTGTGTTCGCCCCGCTTCAGGCCTGCGGACGGGAGAACTCCTCGGTCGACTCGGCGTCGCGTTGGTCGTCGGCGGCTTCGCGCTGCCGGGCGGCTTTGCCGCCGACGTGCGGCAGCACGTTGATCGGCCACCAGAACCAGCGGCCCATCAGCGCCGCGATCGACGGCGTCATGAACGCCCGCACGATCAAGGTGTCGAACAGCAGCCCGAGGCCGATGGTGGTGCCGATCTGCCCGATGATGCGCAGGTCGCTGACGGCCATCGAGGCCATGGTGAAGGCGAACACCAGGCCGGCCGCCGTCACCACCTTTCCGGTACCGCCCATCGCCCGGATGATGCCGGTGTGCAGCCCGGCGTGGATCTCCTCTTTGAATCGCGATACCAGCATCAGGTTGTAGTCCGAGCCCACGGCTAGCAGGACGATCACTGACATCACCAAGACCAGCCAGTGCAGTGGCATACCGATGATGTGCTGCCACACCAGCACCGACAGCCCGAACGACGCCCCCAGTGACAGCGCGACGGTGCCGACGATCACCAACGCCGCGACCAGCGCGCGGGTGATGATCAGCATGATGACGAAAATCAGGCACAGCGAGGCGATTCCGGCGATCAGCAGGTCGTAGTAGGAGCCGTCGTGCATGTCCTTGAACAGCGCCGCGGTCCCGCCGAGATAGATTTTCGCGTCCTCGAGCGGCGTTCCCTTGAGCGCCTCCTCGGCGGCCGTGCGGATCTGGTCGATACGCGCAATGCCTTCGGCGGTAGCGGGATTGCCCCGGTGCGAGATGATCATCCGGACGGCCTTGCCATCCGGGGACAAGAACATCTTCATCGCCCGCTGGAAGTCGGGGTTCTCGAACACCTCCGGCGGCAGGTAGAAGGAGTCGTCGTTCTTGGACTCGTCGAACGCCTTGCCCATCGCGGTGGCGTTGTCGCCCATCTCGTCCATCTGGGCGAAGATCCCGGACATGGTGCTGTGCATCGTCAGCATCATGGTCTGCATGGTCGCCATGGTGTCGATCATCGGCGGGAAGGTGGTCAGCATCTCCGGCATGAGCTTGTCCATGTCGCCCATGTGCGCGATCATCTTGTCCATGCTCTCGCTCATCTGATCGACACTGTCGACCATGTCGAACGCCGAGCGCAGCGAGAAGCAGATCGGGATGTCGTAGCAGTGCGGTTCCCAGTAGAAGTAGTTGCGGATCGGCCGCCAGAAATCCTCGAAATCGGCGATGTGGTCCCGGATGTCGTAGATCTGGCCCTGCAGCTCGTCCATGTCGACCACCATCTCGTGGGTGATCCCGGCCAACCGGCTCATGTAGCCGAGCATCTGGCGCATGGTGGCGATGGTCTCCCCCATCGCGTCGGCCTGGGTGAGCATGTCGTCCATGCGCTTCTTCTGGAACTGCATGGTCGCCATCTGACCGGCGTTCTGCATGCTGATCTGGAACGGGATCGAGGTGTGTTCCAGCGGGGTGCCCTGCGGCCGGGTGATCGCCTGAACCCGGGAGATCCCGACGACCTTGAACACCGCCTTGGCCAGTTTGTCGATGACCAGGAAGTCCGACGGGTTGCGCAGGTCGTGATCGGATTCGATCATCAGCACCTCCGGCATCATCCGGGACTGCGAGAAGTGCCGGTCGGCCGCGTTGAAGCCCTCGTTGGCCGGGATGTCGGTGGGGATGTATTTCCGGTCGTCGTAGGCGGGCTGATAGCCGGGGAGCGCGAGCAGGCCGACGGCCGCAACGGCCAGGGAGGCGACCAGAATCGGCCCCGGCCACCGGACGATCGCCGTGCCCAGCTGCCGCCAGCCCCGGGTGCTCATCTTGCGCTTCGGCTCGAAAAGGCCGAACCGGCTGCCGACGGTGATGATCGCCGGGCCCAGCGTCAACGCGGCGAGCACCGAGACGACCATGCCGACCGCACACGGGATGCCCAGCGAGACGAAGTAGGGCATGTGGGTGAAGTGCAGGCAGAACACCGCCCCGGCGATGGTGAGGCCGGAACCCAGGATGACGTGCGAGACGCCGTTGAAAGCCGTGTAGTAGGCGGTTTCTGGGTCCTCGCCGTTGTGGCGGGCTTCGTGGTATCGGCCGATCAGGAAGATCGCGTAGTCGGTGCCGGCGGCGATCGCCAGCGAGACCAGCAGGTTGACCGAGAACGTCGTCAGCCCGACCAGGTGGTGATGACCCAGAAAGGCCACCACTCCGCGTGCGGCGGACAGTTCCAGGCCGACCGTGGCTAGCAGCAGCACCACGGTGGTGATCGACCGGTAGACCGCCAGCAGCATGGTCAGGATCACCGTGATGGTGACGGCCATCATCCGCAGCATGGACTTGTCGCCGGCGGAGTTCATGTCGTTGGCCAGCGCCGCGGTGCCGGTGACATAGACCTTCAGCCCTGGCGGTTTCTGGACCGAGTCCACGATGTTGCGGACCGACTCCACGGACTCGTTGGCCAACGCCTGCC
Source organism: Mycolicibacter sinensis (assembly GCF_001667375.1). Lineage (GTDB taxonomy): Bacteria > Actinomycetota > Actinomycetes > Mycobacteriales > Mycobacteriaceae > Mycobacterium > Mycobacterium sinense_A. The sequence continues at coordinate 42,806 of NZ_LZIN01000071.1, forward strand.
CGATGTTGCCGACCAGGTTCAGCTGCACGTAAGTCGCTCTGCCGTCGGCGCTTTGGGCACCGACCGAGGTCATCGGGTCGCCCCAGAAATCCTGGACGTGCTGCACGTGCGCGGTGTCGGCTTCGAGCCGCTTGACCATCTCGGCGTAGTACTCGTGTTCGGCGTCGCCGAGTTCGTGGTCGGCCTCCAGCACGATCATCGCGGTGCTGTCGGAATCCGACTCCTGAAAGACCTTGCCCATCTCGGTCATGGCCTGCATGGATGGGGCGGTGGTCGGACTCGCCGAGACGGCGTTCTCCTTGCCGATCTGTTCCAGCGACGGCACGGTGACGCTGAGCAGCACGATCAGCCCCAGCCAGGCGAGGATGATGGGCACCGACAGCCGGCGGATGGTGCGCGCGACGAATGTCCGCTGAGGAGGTCCGCCCGCGCCGTCGGTTATGGGCGAACTCATGCCGCCTTCAGCAGACAGAAGGTGTAGGCGTTGACCTCATTGGAGATGCGTTCGGCCTTCACCTCCCCATCCACGGTGATCCGGCAGCCGATGCTGTTGCTATTGCCTTGCGCCATAATGCTTCCCACCACTGCCGGCAAGGTGGTGACGATTTCGAGCTGCCACGGCAGCGCGGCGTCGGAAACGCGTTGCGGTTCGGAGTTGACGTCGAAGTAGCTGATGTCGGCCACGGTGCCCGGCGGGCCGAAGATCTCGTAGGTCAACCGCTTGGGATTGAAGGGCTTGGTCTCGTCGATCTGGCCGTCGGCGTAGGTCGGCCGCTTCTCGGATCCGAACAGGCCATGGATACGCGTCACCGTGAACCCGGCGACAGCGACCACGGCCAGAATCACCAGGGGTATCCACACCCGACTCAGCACCTTGAAAATCGGAGTCCCCTTCAGCTAGCACCTTTGGGTACCCTAACCCAAGTCCACGTGCGTAAACGCACGCTACAGCACGGTCCGGAGCTGTCGCAACGCACATTGCGTGCGTTATCCTCGCGCCGTGCGGCAGGTCCCATTTCAACGCGCTCGTAGCGAAGAAAAGAAGCGGCAGCGGGCAGAAGCGCTGGTGGAAGCCGCCCGTGCGGTGGCGCTGGAGGCCGGTGTCGCGTCGGTGACGTTGACCGCGGTGGCCAGCCGCGCCGGGGTGCACCACTCAGCCGTGCGCCGCTACTTCAGCTCCTATAAAGAGGTGCTGCTCCGTCTGTCCGCCGAGAGCTGGCAGCGCTGGTCGGAGTCGGTCTGCACCGACTTGGACCAGCCCGGTCCGATGTCGCCGGAGCGGGTGGTCCAGACCCTGGTCAGCGGGCTGGTCGCCGATCCGTTGTTCTGCGACCTGCTGTCCAACCTGCACCTGCATCTGGAGCACGAGGTGGACGCCGAGCGGGTGATCGAGGTGCGACGGGTCAGTGCTGCCGCGGTGATGGCCAGTGCCGGTGCGATCGAACGGGCGCTGCCCGCGCTGGGGCCGAAAGGTGCGCTGGATCTGCTGTTGGCGGCCTATTCGCTGGGGTCGGTACTGTGGCAGGTCTCACACCCGCCGCCGTCCCTGACCGAGGCCTACGCCGACGAGCCGGAACTGGCGCCCGGCTGGGACCTGGACTTCGGCACCGCGCTGACCCGGCTGCTCACCGCGACCTGCATGGGGCTGCTGGAGCAGTCAGCCTGACTTCTCCCGGCTGGGCTGCACCCGCTTGGGCTCCCCGGGCATCTTCGGATAGTTCGGCGGGTACGGCAGGTCACCGAGGCCACGCGCTTCGTCGGCGACGACCATCTCCAGCAGCGGCTCGAGGGATTGTTCGAGATCATCGATGGTGTGCCAAGGGTCGCCGCGACGTGCCACCAGGTCGGGCACGGTGGCGATGGTGTAGTCGTCGGGGTCCACTGCGCTGTTTGAGGCGAGTTCGCCCCAGGTCAGCGGCGTGGAGACGGTGGCGATCGGGGTGGCTCGCACCGAGTAGGCCGACGCCATGGTGCGATCGCGGGCGTTCTGGTTGAAGTCCACAAAGATTCGCCGACCCCGCTCCTCCTTCCACCAGGAGCAGGTGGCCAGCTTCGGTGCTCGGCGCTCGATCTCGCGGGCCAGCGCGATCCCGGCCCGGCGGACTTCGATGAAGTCCCAGTCGGTCTTGATCCGCAGGTAGATGTGCAGGCCGCGGCCTCCGGAGGTCTTGACGTAGCCGACGAGTCCGAGCTCGTCGAGCAGCGGGCGTACCACCTCCAGGGCGACGGCGCGGGCCTGCGCGAAGCCGGTGCCCGGCTGCGGGTCCAGATCGATGCGCAGCTCGTCGGGGTGGTCGGTGTCGGGACAGCGCACCGGCCACGGGTGGAAGGTGACGGTGCTCATCTGCACCGCCCACAGGACGTCGGCGGGCCGGGTGACCTTGAGGGCGTCGGCGGTGCGGCCGGAGGGGAACGTCACCCGGCAGGACTCCACATCGTCGGGATGCCCCCGCGGCAACCGCTTCTGGTAGACCTCGGCGCCTTCGATGCCGTCCGGGAACCGCTGCAGATGGGTGGGCCGGTCGGCCAGTGCCTGCAGCAACGGCCCGTTGGCCACCGCCAGGTAGTAGTCGGCCAACGCCCGCTTGGTGCCGGCGGCGCCGAGCCGGGGAAAGTACACCTTGTCGCCGCTGGTGAACCGGACGGCGGTGCCGGCCACATCCAACTCCTCGGCGGCGGCCACGTCAGCTCTCCAGCACGTCGGCGAGTTCGTAGTTCAGCGGGACATCGAGCTGGTCGAAGGTGCAACTGGCCGGGTCGCGATCGGGGCGCCAGCGCAGCAGTTTCACGGTGTGCCGGAAGCGCATCCCTTCCATCTGGTCATAGGCGACCTCGGCGACCCGCTCGGGCCGGATCGGGATCCACTGCTTGTCGGCCTTGGTGTTCCACCGGCTGGGCTCGCCCTCGCGGACGTCGCCGAGGCGCAGCGGCTCCAGCTCAGCCAGGAGCTTGAGCCGGTCGGCGTCGGTGAACGAGGCCGCGCCGCCGACCATCGCCAGTTCGCCGTCGGGGCGGTACAGGCCCAACAGCAACGAGCCGATGCCGGCGCCGCTCTTGTGGATGCGGTAGCCCATGACGACGCAGTCGGCGTCGCGGCGGTGTTTGACCTTGACCATCTCGCGCTTGCCGGGCAGATACCGCCCGTCGGTGCGTTTGGCGACCACGCCGTCCAGCCCGGCCCCTTCGAACGTGGTGAGCCAGTGCGTGGCCTGCTCAGGGTCGGCGGTGGCGCGGGTGACGTGGCAGCTGGGACCACCGGTGATCAGCTCCGTCAGCGCCTCGCGCCGCACCCGGAACGGTTCGTCGAGCAGTGAGGCCTGCCCGGTGGCCAGCGCGTCGAAGCCGATGAACTGCGCCGGGGTCTGCTCGGCCAGCATCCGCACCCGGCTCTGGGCGGGGTGAATCCGCTGGCTCAGCGACTCCCAGTCCAGCCGGGTGCGTCCGCCGATCTGACGGGGTACCACCACCTCCCCGTCGAGCACGCAGCGCGGCGCGACCTCGGCGCGCAACGCGTTCAGCAGTTCGGGGAAGTAACGGCCCAACGGCTTGCCGTTGCGCGACTGCAGCAACACCTCGTCGCCGTCACGAAAGACGATGGCGCGAAAGCCGTCCCACTTGGGTTCATAGGACCAGAGGCCGGGTTGGTCGGGAACCTTGGCCGCCGCCTTGGCGAGCATCGGATCCACCGGCGGCGCCACGGGCAGGTCCATGCTGTCCATCAAAACCCCGCCGAGTGTGCGGTTTCATCCGCGACACACCGGAGTTGGCGGATAGAAACGCACATTCGACGGGCGGGGCGGGACTGGCATAGGACCTTCAACGGCGCAGGAACTCCACGATGTGGCCGGCCAGCTCCTCGCCGGCGTCCTCCTGCAGGAAGTGGCCGGCGTCGTGGATCACCGGGTGGGCGCGGCCGCGCGCGCCGCGCATCTCGCGCTGGAAGATCGGACCCATCGCCCCGGTGATCGGGTCACCGTCACTGAACGCCACCAGCATCGGGGTCTCCGAGGCGCACAGCGCGGCCCACGCCGACCGGTTGGCCGGGGCGGCCGGGTCCTCGGGGGTGGTCGGGATCAGCGACGGCATGGTGCGCGGGCCGACGCAGTAGCTGTCGTCGGGGAACGGCGCGTCGTAGCCGGCTCGCACCGCGTCGCCCATCGGCTTGCGGCACCCCGACTGCACGAACCATCCGACGTCGATCGTCGGCGCGTTCTGGATCGCCTCCCGGAAGCGCCACCAGATCTCCGGCATCGGGATATCCCCGGTGGGCAGCCCGGTGTTGGCCACCACGACGCGGGCGAACCGATCCGGGTTCTCGGCGACCAGCCGCAGTCCGATCAGCCCGCCCCAGTCCTGGCCGACCAGCGTCACCCGCTGCAGATCCAGCACGTCGAACGCCAGCGCCCGCATCCACTCGACGTGGCGGGCGTAGGTGTGGTCTTCCGCGCGGGTCGGCTTGTCCGAGCGCCCGAATCCGACCAGGTCCGGACAGATCACCCGGTGGCCGGCCTCGGCCAGGATCGGCATCATCTTGCGATACAGATACGACCACGACGGCTCGCCGTGCAGCATCAGGATCGGGTCGCCCTCGTCCGGGCCGTCTTCCACCCAGGCCACCCGCAGGGTGCCGCCGTCATCGTCGTCGAGGTCGCAGAACTGGGGCGAATAGCCGAAGTCGGGAAGGTTGACGAACCTGTCGTCGGGGGTACGCAGGGTCTGCATGAGGCGACACTACCGTGACGGTATATACCCCGTGGGGTATAGTGGAGGTATCTACGGCGACCAAGGAGGTCTCAATGTCCGTCGCGATGAGCACCGCGGTTTCCGGCGTCGACTTCGACACGGTTACCGCCAAGACGCGAGAATTACTGAAAGACAACGGTTTCGGTGTACTGACTGAAATCGACATGCAGGCGACGCTGCGGGCCAAGCTCGGCGAGGAAATGGAGCGCTACTTGATCCTGGGCGCTTGTAACCCGCCGCTGGCACACCGCGCGGTGACCGCCGAGAAGCGCATCGGGGTGCTGCTGCCCTGCAACGTGGTGGTTCGCGAGGACCCACAACGCCCCGGCACCGTCCTGGTCGAGGCGATGAACCCGCAACTGATGGCCCAAGTCGTCGACAATCCGGCGCTGGCGCCGATCGCCGACGAGGTAACCGAGAAGATCCGCACCGTCATCGATACCCTGGCTGGTGCGTTGCGTACCGCCTGAGAGGAACCGCTGATGTGCTACCCCGTGCCGTGTCGGGTCTGCGGCAAGACCACCTGGGACGGCTGCGGCGAGCACATCGCCGACGTGCGTGCGCAAGTGCCACCCGAGCAGTGGTGTGCGGGGCACGCCGAGTCGCAGGCCCCGCGGCGTTCCTGGTTCCGCCGTTAACCGTTAAGCGCAGCCAGCAGCCGGTCCAGCAGCGGACGCTGGCCGGCCAGCAACTTGGTGCGCGCGTGGGCGACGGTGAACCAGCCGACCCGGTCGACCTCGGGAAACTCCCGCAGCTTGCCTGACCGCGGTGGCCACTCCAGTTCGAAGGTGTTGCTGCGGGCGTCTGTGACATCGAGGTCGCCGCGCACAGCAAACGCCGTGACCACTTTTCCGCCGGCCTGTCGCACCACACCGAGATCCAGTCGCTCACCATCTGGTGGATCCAGTCCGATCTCCTCGACGAATTCACGTCGCGCGGTGACCCACGGGTCCTCGCCGTCGGGTTGCTCGCCCTTGGGGATCGACCACGCCCCGTCGTCCCGGCGTGCCCAGAACGGCCCGCCGGGATGGGCGATCAGCACCTCGACGGCGCCGTCGGGTCCCGACCGGTAGAGCAGCAGCCCGGCGCTGCGCTTGGCCACGGGTCAGACACCCACCGCGCGTTCCAGGTCTGCCAGCGCGGTGTCCAGGTGCCCGAGCAGGCGCTGCAGGTGCGGAACCGAGCGGCGGCAGCCGACCAGCCCGAAGTCGAGGTTGCCGGCGTTGCTGACCACGGTCATGTTCAGCGCCTGCCCGTCGAGGGCGATCGACAGCGGGTAGTTGCCGTCCAGGCGGGCGCCCCGCCAGTACAGCGGCTCATCCGGGCCGGGCACGTTGGAGATGACGATGTTGAACGGCGGGGGCGCCGCCGAGACGAACCCGGGGATCGCCGTCAGAGCCAGCGGCGCCATGTTGGCGGCTGACAGTGCCAGCGCCTGAGCACGCGGCAACTCGCTGAACACCTTCTTGTTGCGGCGCATCGATTCGCTGATGGCCTCCAGCCGCTGCGCCGGGTCGGTGAGATCGGTGGCCAGGTTGCACAAGATGGTGCCGACCATGTTGCCGCCGGAATCGGCGTCGGCGTCGCGGCGCAGGCTGACCGGCACCATCGCCACCAGCGGATGCTCGGGCAGGGCGCGGTGCTCCTCGAGGTAGGCCCGCAGCGCCCCGGCGCACATCGCCAGCACCACATCGTTGACGGTCACCCCGGCGGCCCGTTTGATCGCGATGACGCGCTGCACCGGCCAGGACTGCGCCGCGCACCGGCGGGCCCCGCCGATCTTGACGTTGAGCATGGTGCGCGGGGCTTCGAACGGCAGGGTCAGCTGCTGTTCCAGCAGGGCAGCGCGCGCCAGCTTCACCGTTGACGGGCCCAGGGCAGCAACGTCTTTGGCGATTCCAGCCAGCTGCCGCAGCCGAGACGGGGCATCCGGGCGCGGCCGCGCCGGCGGCGCAAGCGACCAGGGGGTGCGCAGATCTGCGTCCCGCGGATCGACCGACAGCGTGCGCTGTAGCAGCCGCAGCAGCGACACCCCGTCGATCAAGCTGTGGTGGATCTTGACGTATACCGCGAACCGGCCGTCGTTGAGGCCCTCTACCAGGTGGGCCTCCCACAGCGGGCGGTGCCGGTCGAGCAGGCTGCCGTGCAACAGCGACGTCAACTCCAGCAGATCGCGCACCCGGCCTGGAACCGGCAGCGCCGAACGCCGCATGTGGTACTCGACGTCGACGTCGTTGTCGAAGGCCCAGCCCACGTTGGCGAACCCGCCGAGCAGCCTCGCCGGACGTTTACGGAACGCCGGCTGCAGATCACGGGCGGCCAGCAGCCCCTGGTAGATCTCGCCGACGAATTCCAGCCCGGCCCCCTCCGGGGGCTCGAACAGCATCAGGCCACCGACATGCATGGGATGCTCGCGGCTCTCGGCCAACAGGAAGACCGAATCGGTCGGTGACATCAGCTGCATCGATCCATTACACCCCGGCCGGGCCGTTGTCCGCTTGCTAGTCTTTGGCGGTGCGCCGCCGGACCATTGCCTGTGTCGCCTTCACCGCTTGTTTCGTGGCGACTACCGCCGGTGCGCCCACCGCGCCCGCCAACCCCGACGACGTGGCCGTCGCTGGCAGGACGGTGTTTCTGGATCCGGGCCACAGCGGCGCCACCGACGCCTCGATCACCCGGCAGGTGCCCAACGGACGCGGCGGCACCAAGCCCTGTCAGACCAGCGGGACCGCCGCCGACGACGGCTACCCCGAGCACAGCCTGAACTGGGATGTGACCAACCGGATCCGCGCGGCCCTCAGCCAGTTGGGCGTACACACCGAACTCTCGCGAACCGACGACACCTCGGTTGGGCCGTGCATCGACGCGCGGGCCGCCGCGGCCAATGCCGCACGCCCGGATGCCATCGTGTCGATCCACGCCGACGGCGGACCGGCCTCGGGCCGCGGCTTTCACGTCAACTACTCCAGTCCTGCGCTCAATGACGCCCAGTCCGGCCCGGCGGTGCGGCTGGCCGGCGCCGTCCGCGACTCGCTGGCGGCCGCGGGCATCCCCGAGTCCAGCTACCTCGGCGCCGACGGGCTGTATGGCCGGGCGGATCTGGCCGGGCTGAACCTGGCCGAATATCCCGCGGTGCTGGTCGAATTGGGCAATATGCGCAACGCCGACGACGCGGCGTTGTTGGGCAGCCCCGACGGGCGCGCCCGGTATGCCGCGGCCGTCACCAGTGGGATCGTCACGTTTCTGCGCGGGTGACGATGTCCAGATTGGTTGTCGCGCTCACCACCATGCTGCTGGTGCTGACCGGCTGCGCGGACAGCAGCCCGCCCACGGTGGTGGCCGGCCGGGCGGTGTCGATGCTCTACGACCCGGGCCGGGTCGGCGGATTGCCCGCCGCCAATGGCCCCAGCGGCCCGCGCGGCGATGTCCCGCCGGTGACCGCCAGGTTGGGCAACAGCGACGGCGGACAGATCGACCGGTTGGCGCTGCTGGCGATCGACGACATCGAGGACTTCTGGACGCACCACTACGGCCAGTCGCTGCGTGGCCGCTTCACGCCGGTGTCGACACTGGTGTCCTACGACTCCACCGACCCGAACTCTCCGGCGGTGTGCGGCGGCGATGTCTACCACCTGCCCAACGCGATGTACTGCCGCCGTGCCGACACCATGGCCTGGGACCGGGCCAAGTTCATGCCGACGGCCCGAAAGTACTTCGGCGACATGGCGATCAACGGCACCTTGGCCCACGAGTATGGGCATGCCCTGCAGGCGATGGCGCACATCGTCAACCCGTTCACCCGAACCCTGGTGCGCGAGCAGCAGGCCGACTGTTTCGCCGGGGTGTATCTGCAGTGGGTGGCGGCGGGCAAGTCGTCGCGCGCGCAGTTGAGCACCGGAGGCGGACTCAACCATGTGCTGGCCGGGCTGATCGTGATCCGCGACCCGGTCTCGACGCCGGACAACCCGGTGTCGGTCTCCGACGAGCACGGCACCGCGCTCGACCGGGTCGGCGCCTTCCAGACCGGCTTCGACGGCGGCGCGGAGATGTGCGCCCAGATCGACACGGGCGAGATCCGCAAGCGCCGCGGGAATCTGCCACGCTCGCTGTTCGATTCGGAGAACCCGCAAAGCGACCTCACCATCGACGAGGGCGTGTTGTCGACGCTGACGGAGCAACTGGGGCAGATCTTCGGCTTGTCCCGCCCACCGAAGCTGGCAACGTCGGGCAAGTGCCCCAGCGGCCATGAGCCCGACCCGGTGGCCTACTGCCCGGAGACCGACACCATCGTCGTCGATATGCCCGGACTGCAGGACATGAGCGCACCGACGGATCAATCGACGATGGGGATGCCGCAAGGCGACAACACCGGATTGTCGGCCGTGACGTCACGCTATGCGCTTGCGGTGCAAAGTGAACGCGGTGTCGGTCTGGAGTCGGCGACCGCCGCGCTGCGCACAGCGTGCCTGACCGGGGTGGCCCAGCGCCGGATGGCCGAGCCGATGACGTTGTCGTCGGGACCGGGCCTGACGCTGGCCGGCGGTGACCTGGACGAGGCCGTGACCGGGCTGCTGATGAACGGGATAGTCGCCAGTGACGTCGACGACCACACCGTGCCGGCCGGATTCACCCGGATCCTGGCGTTCCGGTCCGGGCTGCACGGCGATATCGACGGCTGCTTCGAGCGGTTCCCGTGATGGGGGCGCGATGAACCGTCGCGACGAACCGCCCGAACCGCCCGAACCGCCGGAGCGGCGGACCAGGCCGATCCCGCGGCCTTCGCAGCCGCCGCGCGGGCCTGCGCAGCCGCCCTATCGGCCTGCACAGCCGCCCCACCGGCCGGCGCAGCCGCCCCACCGGCCGGCGCAGCCGCTGCGCGGGCCCGCGCAGCGTCCCGAGCAACCGTGGTATCTGGAGTTCCGCCGGCCGCCGGCCCCGCAGCAACCGCCGCGGCCGGCCCCTCCTCCCCCGAAACCTGCTGGCCCGCAACGTCCGTCACAGCGGGTCGTGCTGATCGGCGCGGGCGTCACCGGGCTGCTCGCGCTGGCGCTGCTGCTGACGCTGGTGCTGCGCGGCGTGGTCGGCGGTTCCGGGACGGTGCAACTCGACGTCGGCCACGCCCAAGACGGGGTGCGCGGGGTGCTCACCGATCCGATCAACGGCTACGGGCGCGAGCAGGTGGGCGACGTGCGCTGCAACAACGGGGTCAACCCGACCGTCCGCAAGGGCGGCACGTTCACCTGCGCGGTCACCGTCGACGGCGCCCGACGTCAGGTGCTGGTGGAGTTCACCGACAACGCGGGGACCTACGCGGTGGATCGGCCGCGGTGAATGCTGTGCGGCCAACGTGCGCGTTTGTACGCCGCTCCCAGGGAGTCGGCGTACAAACACGCACGCTCGGCGCGGGTTTGCTATGGCGGTGGCGGAGGGATTTGAACCCTCGGACGGGGGTTACCCGTCACACGCTTTCGAGGCGTGCTCCTTAGGCCGCTCGGACACGCCACCGCGGGACAGCCTACCCAACGACGGTGCCCTCAGCCCAATCGCTGCCGGGCGAAGAACTCCTCCAGTGGTGCAGCACACTCTTGCGCCAGCACGCCGCCGCGCACCTGCGGGCGGTGGTTGAGCCGGCGGTCGCGCACCACGTCCCACAGCGAGCCGACCGCCCCGGTCTTGGGCTCGAAGGCCCCAAACACCAGCCGCGCCACCCGGGCGGCCACCAGCGCCCCCGCGCACATGGTGCACGGCTCGAGGGTGACGGCCAGGGTGGCGCCGGTCAGCCGCCAGCCGTCGCCGAGCGCGAGCGTGGCCTCGCGGATCGCCAGCATCTCGGCGTGCGCGGTCGGGTCACCGAGGGATTCGCGGGCGTTGGCGGCCCGGGCCAGCACGGTGCCGTCGGGGCCGAGTACCACCGCTCCCACCGGCACGTCGCGGGGCCCGGCCTGCCGGGCCGCCGCCAGTGCCGCGCGGATCAGGTCCTCGTCGGTGGGGGTCACCGATGGCGTCGCGGCAGGGCCGCCGAGAGCTGCTCGTCGAACCCCATCTCGGCGGCGATCCGGTGCAGTTGGTCGTCGACGGCCAGGTCGGACTCGTCGAGGATGACCCCGAGCACCGCGGCGGGCAGCCCGATATCGGAGAGCAGGCCCAGATCGCCCTCTTCGAACGGCTCGGAGTCCTCCAAGTCCTCGGCGTCGATGTCGGCGTCCAACTCTTCGAGGACCTCGTCGGCGATGTCGTAGTCCAGCGCGGCCGTCGCATCCGACAGCAGCAGCCGGGTGCCGGCCGGCCCCGGGCGGACGATCACGAAGAATTCGTCGTCGACGTTGAGCAGACCGAAAACCGCGCCGGCGCTGCGCAACTCACGCAGTTCCGTCTCGGCCATCGACAGACTGGTCAAGGCCGCGGCACGCATCGACGTGCAGCGCCACTTGCCGTCTTCGCGCACAACAGCCACCCCGAAGCCGTCCAGCGTGTCCGCCGGCCGGCCCTGTGCGGACGCGCCTTGTGCTCCCATGGCCGCCTACGGTAGTCGCCGTTTACGCCCTTGACCAGCGTGTGCCAACCTGGAGGGGTGGTGGCGAGTGCAGGGAAAACTCCGGTATGCGTATTGGGACTCGGCTTGATCGGCGGTTCGGTGCTGCGGGCCGCCGCGGCGGCCGGGCGGGAGGCGTTCGGCTACAACCGCTCCGCGGACGGGATGAAGGCCGCAGTCGCCGACGGCTTCGACGCCACCACTGACCTGGAGGCGGCGCTGACCCGGGCCGCCGACACCGGTGCGCTGATCGTGCTGGCCGTCCCGGTGCCGGCGCTGTCGATACTGCTCAACCACGTCCGCCGGCTGGCACCCTACAACCCGCTGACCGACGTCACCAGCGTCAAGCAGCCGGTGCTCGACAGCGTCGCCGCCGCCGGACTGCAGGCCCGCTTCGTCGGCGGCCACCCGATGGCCGGCACCTCGCACTCGGGCTGGCCCGCCGGGCACGCAGACCTGTTCGAGGGAGCACCGTGGGTGATCAGCGTCGACGACCACGTGGACCCGACGGTGTTCGCCGAGGTGCTGGACCTGATCCTGGACTGCGGCTCGGTGGCGGTGCCGGCCCGCTCCGCGGATCACGACGCCGCCGCGGCCGCGATTTCGCACCTGCCGCACCTGCTGGCCGAGGCGCTGGCCGTCACCGCCGCGGACGTGCCGCTGGCGTTCGCGCTGGCCGCCGGATCGTTCCGGGACGGCACCCGGGTCGCCGGGACGGCACCGGATCTGGTCCGGGCGATGTGCGAGGCCAACTGGCTGCAACTGCTGCCGGTGCTCGAGCGCGCCATCGCGCTGCTGGCCGACGCCCGGGATTCGCTGGCGGCCGCCGATTCGGTGGCCGAGCTGGTCAATCACGGGCACGCCGCCCGCACGCGCTACGACAACTTCCCGCGCCACGAGATCGTCACCGTCGTCGTCGGCGAGAACGACTGGCGCCGCGAGCTGGCCGCCGCCGGCCGGGCCGGCGGGGTGATCAGATCCGCGCTGCCAATCCGGGATAGTCGATGACGAACCCGTCGCCGTCGACGGTGATGGTGGTGCCGTCGGGATCGGTGCCCGGGGTCAGGACCGTGATGCCGGCGTCGGTGCTGCGGTAGCTGGTGGCCGCCGCGACCACCGACATCTCCGGCAGCCACAGGTAGACCGTCGGAAGGGTGACCGCGGCCGTCCGCTCGTGTAGTCGGGCCCGCCGGATCGGCAGCGTATTGAAGAACGGGCTGAACACCACGTCGACGTCCAATGCCCCGTCGAAGCCGGCACGCGACTGGCCGCGGGCGTCGGTGATCAGCCACATGTTCTCTTCGTCGCGGGCGATCACCAGCTGGCGGTCACGTTCGGCCACCGTGACGGTCAGCCCCAATCGTTTGGTGGCCCCGGACTCGTCGGTCTGCAGGTCGTAGTAGGCGCTGAACGCCGGGTGGGTGTCGGTGGCCGCCGCCACGATCCGGCCGTTAGCCTTGAGCCGGTTGCCCGACAACTGCACCCGCACCGACTCCATCCGCGGGACGTCGGGCGCGCGCCAGGTCAGGATCGCCGGCCACGAGCCGGACGGGGCTGCGCTCACCGCACTACCGTAAGCGACCGCCCGGCGATCCGCAGCCTCCTGCCCGGCGCGCAATCTGACCGGAACCCGTTTATAACCGCACCCGAACGGGCAAGATGGCACCCATGAGCAGCGACCCCACCGTGCCCGTCGACCCGTCGCATGGCGAATCCGGTGCACCGCCGCCCGCGGGCCGGATGCCGTTGACCCGCACCGGCGCGTTGTGGAGCGCCCTGATCGTCGGTTTTCTGGTGTTGATCGTGCTGCTGGTGTTCATCACGCAGAACACGGAGACCGAAACGCTGAGCTTTTTGGCCTGGACGTGGTCACTGCCGAAGGGCGTGGCGATCCTGCTGGCGGCGGTCGGCGGCGGGTTGATCACCGCGTTGGCCGGCACCGCGCGGATCTTCCAGCTGCGGCGCGCCGCCAAGAGGACGGCTCGGCGTTAGCCAGCCGCGTCGGCGGCGTCATTGCCGGGCACTCGGGGTTGGTTGCGCGGCAACAGATCCCAAACGTGCTCGGTACCATTGGTGGAGGCCACCGCGGCCTGCCCGGATCGGGAATAGAGCAACCGCGTGATCGACACGTAGTCGATGGGAAACGACAGCAGCCGCTGAGTGCCCAGGATCTGGTGCAGCACCACATTGATCACCCCGCCATGGCTGAACACCGCCACGGTGTCGTCGGCGTCGGCGGCGGCCACCACGTCGGCCAGGGCAGCGGCCACCCGCGCGCAGAACGCGGCCTCGTCGACGTCGGCGGGCAGGTGGCCCTGGGCCATCCGGGCCCAGTCCTGCGGCCGCTCGGTGCGCAGCTGCTCGATCGGCAGGTAGCCGGCCAGGTTCCGGTCGTATTCGGCGAACCGCTCGTCGATGTCGATGGCCAGCTTGCGCTGGGCGGCCAGCGGTTCGGCGGTCTGCACGGCCCGACGCTGCGGGCTGCTGACCAGCCGGGTGATCGGGTACCGCGCCAGCGCGTCGGGCAGGCGCAGGGCCTGCTGGTGGCCGGTCTCGGACAGCTCGGGGTCCGAGCCCTGGCCGTACTCGCTGCGCAGCGGCAGCGCGTGGCGGATAAGCAGCATCTGCACGCTGCCACCCTAAGGGGCGTATTCGCCCCCGGGTCAGGGGGTGACGATGTTGAAACCCGGGTCGGCGGTGTCGAGCACCTCCCGCAGTTTCGTCCACGCCGACCGATCACCGGAGATCTCCAGTGTCCCGCTACCCAGCAGTGCCCCGAGCAGCGCCAGCTTGGTGGCCGCGGTGACGGTGGCGTCCGCGCTGGCTGGATCCGGCAGCGCCTTACGGTGGACCAGCACGCCGTTGCGCACGCTGAGCCGGTAGCTGAGGCCGCTGTCGGCGAACGAAACGTCGAGGGCCACTTGGAGGTCCCAGGCGCGTGGCCCGTCGACCCGGATGGCCAGGCTGTCGAAGAGCTGCTCGGGACTCAGCTGTGACAGCAGCGTCATCGAGGTGACCTGACCGGCGGTGCCGAACACCCCGGTGCGCAATTCGGTGGCCCCAGAGAGGAAGAAGTTGCGCCAGGTGGCGTTCTCCGAGCCGTAAGCCAGTTGTTCAAGAGTATCCGCGTAGACCCGGCGTGCCCCGGCGTGATCGGGATCGGTGAACACGGCGTGATCGAGTAGTGTTGCCGCCCAACGGAAATCGCCGTCGCAAAACGCTTCGGTTGCCAGCTCGACGACGCGGTCCACCCCGCCCATGGCCGCGGTGTAGCGGGTGGCCAACGCCTCCGGTGGGTGCGGCCAGAGCCGGGCCGGGTTGCCGTCGAACCAGCCCAGGTAACGCTGGTAGACGGCCTTGACGTTATGGCTCACCGAGCCGTAGTAGCCGCGGGCGTGCCAGGCGCGTTCCAATGCGGGGGGCAGCCGGAACTGCTCGGCGATCTCGACGCCGGTGTAACCCTGGTTCAGCAGCCGCAGGGTTTGATCGTGCAGGTAGGCATACAGATCCCGTTGCAACGCCAGGTATTCCGCGATTCGCTCGGTACCCCAGGTCGGCCAGTGGTGTGAGGCGAAGACGACGTCGGCTCGACCGGCGAAGGTGTCGATGGCCTCGGTGAGGTACCCCGCCCAGGCACGCGGGTCGCGCACCAGCGCGCCGCGCAGCGTCAGTAGGTTGTGCTGGGTGTGGGTGGCGTTCTCGGCCATGCACAGCGCGCGGAACTGCGGGAAGTAGAAATGCATCTCGGCCGGCGCCTCGGAGCCCGGCGCCATCTGGAATTCGATCTGCACCCCGTCGACGACGCGGCTCTCACCGGTCTGGGAGATGGTCACGGTCGGAACGATGACGCCCACCTCGCCGGTCGAGGTGTTCTGGCCCAGGCCGCAGCCGACCTGCCCGTACGGGCCGCGCTCCAGCGTGGTGCCGTACATGTAACTGGCGCGCCGCAGCATCGCGGTGCCGGCGTAGACGTTCTCGGCCACCACGTGGTCGATGAAGCCCTCCGGGGCGATGACCACCACCCGGCCGGCGTCGACCTCGGCCTGCGAAGTCACCCCCAGCACACCGCCGAAATGGTCGACGTGGCTGTGGGTATAAATAACGGCGGTGACGGGGCGCTGGCCGCCGCGGTGCTCGCGGTACAGCGCCAGCGCGGCGGCGGCGACCTCGGTGGAGATCAGCGGATCGATGACGATCACGCCGGAGTCGCCCTCGACGAAGGTTATGTTGGAGATGTCGAAGCCACGAACCTGGTAGATACCTTCGACCACTTCGTAGAGACCCTGCTTGGCCGCCAACTGGGATTGCCGCCACAAGGCGGGATGCACCGAAGTCGGGGCGCCACCGGCGAGGAAGCCGTAGCTGTCGTTATCCCACACCACGCGGCCGTCGGCGGCGGTGATCACACACGGCGCCAGCGCGGCGAGGAAACCGCGGTCGGCGTCCTCGAAATCCGTTGTGTCTTCGAAGGACAGCGTTTTCAGGTGTTCGTGGTGGGCGGCCTCGACCGCCGCGCTGACCCGCCGACGCTCCATGTCGACCAGATTGCCACGCATTGCACCGGGGCGGTGGGAGTTGGCGTCGTCAGTGGCTGCGCTTCAAGCCCAGCGCTTCGCGCAACCGCGTCCAGACCGACGGGGGCTTGACTCGGTCCTGCGTCTCCTGCGCCTCGCGCGCGTAATCCTGAATGGATTCGTCGCCTTCTTCCGCACGCATGGGACCTCACTCCTTCGGGGGGTCTTCGGGCACCAGCCGCTCCGGCGTTTCTTCGGGCGCCAGTCGTTCGGGCGGGTCCGCCGGTACCAGTCGTTCCGGTGGATCCGCGGGAACCCGCCGGTGGGGTGGTTCTTTCGGTGTTCCCGGTTCCGGGGGCATTTCGGGATTCATCCCTGTCGCCTACCCCTTACCCGGGGGAAGGCAAACCCGCGCGAGGGTGCGAGTGGCTACCGGGGCAGGCGCACCATGAACTCGGTGTGGCCGGGGGTGCTGGTCACCCCGATGGTGCCGGTATGGGCCCGGACCACCGCCGACGCGATCGCCAGCCCCAGGCCGGTGCTGCCGCCCTTGCGGGACCGGGAGGTGTCCCCGCGGGCGAACCGTTCGAAGATCTCCGGCTGGAACTCCGCCGGAATGCCCGGGCCGTCGTCGGTCACCGTCAGCACCGCCTCGGCGTCCTCGACCTCCAACCGGACCCGCACCACGGTTCCCGGGCCGGTGTGCACCCGGGCGTTGGTGAGCAGGTTGGTCAGCACCTGGTGCAGTCGGGCGCCGTCGCCGGGCACCGTCACCGGTTCCTCGGGCAGCTCAAGCTGCCACTGGTGGTCCGGGCCGCCGACGTGGGCGTCGCTGACCGCGTCGACCGCCAGCCGCGACAGGTCCACCGTCTCGTGCTCCAGCGGCCGGCCGGAATCCAGCCGGGCCAGCAACAGCAGGTCCTCGACCAGCTGTGTCATCCGCTCGGTTTCGGACTGCACCCGGCTCAAAGCGTGGGATACGGCTGCACTGTCGTCCGGAACCCGTTGGGCCAGTTCGGTGTAGCCGCGGATCGCGGTCAGCGGGGTGCGCAGCTCATGGCTGGCGTCGGCGACGAACTGACGCACCCGGGTCTCACTGGCCTGCCGGGTCGACAGCGCGGCGGCGATGTGGTCGAGCATCCGGTTGACCGCGGCGCCCACTTGTCCGATCTCGGTGCGGGGGTTGGTGTCGGATTCGGCGATCCGCACCGGCAACGTCGCCTCCCCGCGATCCAGCGGCAGCCCGGCGACCTCGCCGGCGGTCTGCGCGACGCGGCGCAGCGGAGCCAGCGCCCGCCGGGTGACCACACTGCCGGCCGTGGCCGCGGCGGCCACCGCGACCAGAGTGACCAGCCCGAAGATGAGCAGCACCCGCATCAAGGTGGCGTCCACCGCTGCCAGCGGCAGCCCGGTGATGATGATCTCCTCACCGTGGCGGGCGCTCGTCGCGACCAAGCGGTAGCGCCCGACCCCGTCGAGCCGCCGGGTGACCGGCGCGGGTTCGGCGGCGATACCGGCCAATTGCGTTGTGGCCGAGGGGCTCAAATCCTCGCGCAAGCCGGCGGTGCTCAGCCGGCCGGCGTCGGTGATCGGGCCCGAGCCGTCGAGCCCGTCGACCACCGCACCGACCATGCCGACCGGCTGACCGGGGGCGTCGAGGAAGTCCGGCCCGGGCCCGGGCCGGGGCCGATGGTGGCGATGCCAGGACGGCGGTGGCGGCTGGCCGTGCAGCCGCGCCGACCGGCGCGCGGCATCGGAGAGCTGGTGGTCGAGTTGGCTGACCAGGTACTGGTAGAGCGCCAACTCCGTCACCGCCCCGATGCCCAGGCAGGCCACCGTCAGCAGCGCGATCTGACCGGCCAGCAACCGCGCCCGCAGCGACCAGGAACGGCGCACGTTACGGAGTCGGCTTGAGCACATAACCGGCGCCGCGCAAGGTGTGGATCATCGGCTCGCGGCCGTTGTCGATCTTCTTGCGCAGGTAGGAGATGTAGAGCTCGACGATGTTGGCCCGGCCGCCGAAGTCGTAGTCCCACACCCGGTCCAGGATCTGCGCCTTGGACAGCACTCGTTTGGCGTTGTGCATCAGGTAGCGCAGCAGCTCGAACTCGGTCGAGGTCAGCGCGATCGGGTCACCGCCGCGGGTGACCTCGTGGGAGTCCTCGTCGAGAACCAGGTCGCCCACCACGATCTGGGCTCCGCTGTCGGCGGTGCTCACCCCGGTGCGGCGCAGCAGCGCCCGCAGCCGCAACACCACCTCCTCGATGCTGAAGGGTTTGGTGACGTAGTCGTCGCCGCCGGCGGTCAGCCCGGCGATGCGGTCCTCCAGCGCGTCCTTGGCGGTCAGGAACAACACCGGCAGCCGCGGGTTGATCTCGCGCAGCTTGCCCAGCACGTCCAGCCCGCTCATGTCGGGCAGCATCACGTCGAGCACCACCACATCGGGGCGTTCGGCTTTCGCGGCAGCGATCGCCGAGGCGCCGTCGCCTGCGGTCGCGGTGGTCCAGCCCTCGTAGCGCAGCGCCATCGACACCATCTCGGCCAGCACCGTCTCATCGTCGACCACCAGCACCGTGATCGGCTTGCCGTCAGCACGCGCCATCACGACACGTTCGACAGATCCCCGAGGCTGTGTCATCACGCTCCAGTATGTCGCTAGTCCCGATATGGTCGGCTCATGGCACGCACACCGCAGGAGATCTTCGACCACCACCTTCACGCGCTGGTCGCCCGCAACGTCGACGAGTTGCTCACCGACTACGACGACGATTCGGTGCTGATCACCCCCGCCGGGGTGGCACAGGGCCTGGCCGGAATTCGGGCCGCGTTCAGCCAGCTGTCCGACGCGCTGGCCTCCGCGGTGTTCGACATCAAGACGCGGACCCACCACGGCGACGTCCTGCTGATCGAGTGGATGCTCGACTCGCCGGGTTTCCAGACCGACGGCGTGGACACCTTCGTGTTCGGCGACGACTCGATCCGGGTGCAGACCATCTCTCAGCTGGTGCGCGCCAAAGACTGACCCGCGATGGACATCGAACCGGTAGCGCAATGGATGTCCGACCGGCGCCTCGGTGAGGGCCCGCTCGAAGACGTCACCGAACTGTCCGGCGGCACCCAGAACATCATGCTGCGGTTCACCCGGGCCGGTCGCAGCTATGTGCTGCGCCGCGGCCCGCTGCACCTGCGTCCCCGCAGCAACGCGGTGATGCTGCGCGAGACCCGGGTGCTGGCCGCGCTGGCCGACACCGACGTGCCGCACCCGCGGCTGATCGCGGTCTGCGACGACCCGGCGGTGCTCGGTGACGCGGTGTTCTACCTCATGGAGCCGGTCGAGGGCTTCAACGCAGGGGAGGAACTGCCCGCGCTGCACGCCGGCGACCCGGCGATCCGCTACCAGATGGGCCTGTCGATGGCCGACGCGCTGGCCCGCCTCGGCGCCGTCGACCATGTGGCGGTGGGGCTGGCCGACTACGGCAAGCCGGACGGATTCCTGGAACGCCAAGTGCCGCGCTGGCTTTCGGAGTTGGATTCCTACCGCCAGTTCGAGAACTATCCGGGCCCCGACCTGCCCGGCATCGACGAAGTCGCCGCGTGGCTGCAGCGCAACGTGCCGGCATCGTGGCAGCCGGGCATCCTGCACGGCGACTACCACGTGGCCAACGTGATGTTCTCCCGCACCGGGCCGCAGCTGGCGGCGATCCTGGACTGGGAGATGTCGACGATCGGCGATCCGCTGCTGGACCTGGGCTGGCTATTGGCTACCTGGCGCCAAGACGACGGTTCCAGCGTGTTCAGCCACACCCTGACCGGCATGGACGGACTGGCCTCGCCCGGCGAGCTGCTGGAGCGCTACGCCAAGGGCAGCTCCCGCGACCTGACCCACATCGGCTGGTACACGGTGTTGGCCTGTTTCAAACTGGGCATCGTGATCGAGGGAACGCTGGCCCGCGCGTCGGCGGGCAAGGCACAGAAGGAAGTCGGCGACCAATTGCACGACGCGGCGGTGTGGCTGTTCCAGCGCGCGCGGACGTTGACGGAGGGCTGAGCGATGACTGGACACCTCGATGAAGTCGAGGCGATCGTCGCCGACGACACGCCCCGGCTGATCGAGGTGTTCAAGGATCTGCACCGCAACCCCGAGCTGGGCTTCGCCGAGGTGCGCACCGCGCGGATCGTCGCGCAGGCCCTCACCAATCTCGGGTTCACCGTGACGACGGGGATCGCCGGCACCGGGGTGGTGGCGATCCTGGAGCGCGGCCAGGGCCCGGTGGTGATGTACCGGGCCGACATGGACGCACTGGCCGTGCGGGAGGCAACCGGCCTGGACTACGCGAGCACGGTGCGGGTCGCGGGCGACGACGGCAGCCAGTCGCCGGTGGCGCACGTGTGCGGCCACGACGCCCACGTCACCTGGATGCTCGGGATGGCCAAGGTACTCGCGCAGACCACCTGGTCGGGCACCGCGGTGCTGATCGGCCAGCCGGCCGAAGAGCTGATCTCCGGCGCCCAGGCGATGATCGACGACGGGCTGTACAACGTTGCGCCGCAGCCGGATTCATTCGTCGCGATGCACACCGCGCCGGTCCCGGTGGGCATGGTGGCCGCCGTGGGCGGTGAGCGGATGGCCGGCACCGACCAGCTCGAGATCGTCTTCCACGGCGTCGGCGGGCACGGGTCGATGCCGCAACTGGCCAAGGACCCGGTGCTGATGGCCGCCCAAGCCGTCGTGGGTTTTCAGAGCATCATCAGCCGCACTATCGCGCCGCACGAGAGTGCGGTGCTCACGGTTGGCTCGGTGCAGGCCGGCGCGAGCTACAACGTCATCCCGGACCGGGCCCGGCTGTTGGCCAACCTACGCTGGTACAACCCGCACGTGCGCGAACAACTGCTCACCGGAATCCGGGCGATCAGCGAGGGCATCGCCCGCAGCGTCGGGATGCCCGACGAGCTGATGCCGGTCATCACCATGGCCGGCGGCTCCACCCCACTGGTCAACGACACGGCCCTGACCGCCCGGCTGGCCGCCGCCCTGGGCGGTCTGCTCGGGGAGCAGAACGTGATCACCGAGCTGCCAGCGGTCACCGCGTCGGAGGACTGCCACCTGCTCAAAGGCCCGCACAGCGACATACCGTTGGCCTACCTGATGGTCGGGGTGGCAGACCCAAAGGTCTATTCCGACGCCGCCGCTCGCGGGCAGCTGTTCCCCTACTCCCCGCACTCCCCCGACTACGTCGTCGACCTGGCGGCGATCCCGTTGGGCGCCCGAATCGCCAGCCAAGCGATGCTGGAACTCCTCGCCGCTTGTTAGGAACACGGGCGCTTTTCCGTACCAATCGTAGGGACCGTACGGTTGTGCGGTCTACGAAGCCGAGCTAAGGTTTATTGCTGTGGACGATCGTCACAAAGACCCAACCGTAGTGTTGCCCTACCTCGTCGGGAGGCCGCTCGGAGCGACCGAGGTCTACGAGGCATTCGGGTACCGCAAGTCGGCCTACTACAAGGCGGCCCACGAAGGCCGGCTGATCAGCGCCGACAACCTGATCCGGGTTGCCAGATATTTCGGGTTGAACCCCGTCGATCTGCAGGTCCGGTTCGGCTTGATCGAGCACGACGCCGTTGCGGAATATCTGGACTCGTCGTCGCGGCCGCTGCGGCTCGGTGATCTGAAGGCGGATCTCGACAAACCGCCTGTCTAAGCGGACCTTAAAGAAGTACCGTCGACGTCATGACGTCGGGCTTCATCGGCGCCACCGTGCTGGTGGCGCTCTACACCCTATGGGTGCGCCGCGACACGTGGTGGTCACGCTGGGAGATCGGGGTCAGCTCGGCCATCGCGCTGGAAGTCGGCGCACTGGTGCTGATGTCACCCTGGGCCGCTGAGACGCTCGGGCCGTGGCTGTACCGGGCCGCGCGGATGTGGAACCTGCAGCAGCTGGCCGGCCACATCTGCTTCGTCATCGCGATCGCGGCCAACATCTATCACGTGTTGCCGCGGCTGGCCGACTTCAACCGGATCCGGCCGCTGTTCCGCAGACACGTGGAGTGGCCCGTGGGGATCGGTGTGGTGGCGCTGGCGGCGGTGTTCATCACTGCCGACGCGGGCTACCGACCGGACGGTTTCTCGACACGCGGCGGCGGCGGCGCCTGGGCGAGCGCCTACTGGGTGCTGCTCTGCGGGCTGCTGATCCTCCTATCCGGCTATGCGACCCGGCTGCTGCTGTTGGTCCGGTCGGATCCCCGCGCCAAGGAGACCGTCGAGCTCTACACCGCCTCGTCGGCGTTCGCGCTGGCGGCCCTGGTGGCGCAATTGAGCACCACCTGGACCAAAACCGATGTCAGCTCCCTGGTCTGGTTGTGCGCGTGCATCTCGGTGACGATCTTCGCCTACGGCTCGGCCCGCTCGTGGAAAGCGAAGGCGGCGTGGTTTACCACCGGCCGCCGATCGATCAAGGAGCCCAACCCGCCCCAAGCGCTTTCTTGAGGCGCCATGACGTCGGGACTCATCGTCGCCACCTTGGTGCTGATCGCGTACAGCTCCTGGATTCGCCGCGACACCTGGTGGTCGCGCTGGGAGGCCGCCGCCTCGCTGGCATTGGCGTTGGAAGGCGTTGCGCTGCTGTTGATGTCGCCGTGGGGCGCGACCACGATCGGCCCGATCTTGCACCGCGGCCTGGGGGCCTGGAACGTGCAGCAGATGCTCGGCCATCTGTGTCTGATCGCGGCCGTCACGGCGAACATCTATCACATGCTAGTTAGGCTCGCCGATCCCGAGCAGGTGCGCTCGATCATGCGCCGCCAGCTGATGGTCCCGATATGGCTGGGCATCGCACTGATGGTGCCCTCCTTCCTGCTCGCCGACCAGGAGTACCGCATCGACATGTTCGCCGCCGCACGCACTGATTCCTGGCTCGTCGTCTACGAATTGGTGGGCTGCGCCGTGGTGCTCTACCTCAGCGCCTACGTCAGCCGGCTGATGCTGATGCTGCGCGAGGACCCGCGGGCCAAATCCACCATCGACCTGTTCCTGGTGTCGATGAGTTTCGCCGCCGCGGCCTGTCTGATCGTGATGGGCTCGGCGTGGGTGGACGGCGACGATGCCAGTCCGGCGATCTGGCTGTGCATCTGCCTGTCGGTGGGGACCTTCGCCTACGGGTCGGCGCGGTCCTGGGTGGCCAAGAGCGCATGGTTCACGTCGGGGGGCGGCACGGCGATCGGTGCACAATGACCTCGGTATTCATCGCCGCCACCCTTGGGGTGA
Organism: Mycolicibacter sinensis; assembly: GCF_001667375.1. Classification (GTDB taxonomy): domain Bacteria; phylum Actinomycetota; class Actinomycetes; order Mycobacteriales; family Mycobacteriaceae; genus Mycobacterium; species Mycobacterium sinense_A. The sequence continues at coordinate 65,856 of NZ_LZIN01000071.1, forward strand.
TCCTCTACAGCCTGTGGGTACGCCGCGACACCTGGTGGTCGCGCTGGGAATCCGCCGCCACCTTCGCCATCGCGATGGAGGGCTGTTCGTTGGTGTTGCTGTCGCCGCGGGCCGGCGCCGAGCTGAGCCCGTGGCTGTACCAATGGCTGGGCATGTGGAACGTCCAGCATCTGATCGGCGGCCTTTGTCTGATGGTGGCGGTGATCGCGAACATCTACCACATGCTGGTGCGGCTCGCCGATCCCGATCAGGTACGCCCGCTCATGCGCAGGCACCTGCAGCTGCCGTTGGGGGCGGGCGTCTTGGTGCTGCTGGCCAGCTTCGTCAAGATCGAACGGGGCCACGAGCCCGACATGTTCGCCGGCCTGACCGGTGATGCGTGGCTGACCGCCTACGAGGTGGCCGCGTGTGGGATCGTGCTCTACCTGAGCGGCTACGTCGGCCGGTTGATGCTGGCGCTGCGCCACGACCCGCGGGCCAAAACGACGGTCTACCTGTATGCGGCGTCGATGTTGTTGACGGTGGTGGCCTGCGTGATCGCGATCGTCTCGATCGGGGTGGGCAGCTACGCCGGCCCGGCGATCTGGGCCTGCATCTGCTTGTCGGTGGCGATCTTCGCCTACGGGCTGGCGCGGTCCTGGAAGGCCAAGCAGGCCTGGTTCTCTCCGGGCGCCTCCGCGCGGCGGTGAGCCGGGTTGACTCTGCCTCCACCAGGCGGGTTACTCGTATTTTTGCCTGGTACGCGCAGAGTCAGTGGGGAATTTTTGAGTGCGCCCGAAGGGATTCGAACCCCCAACCTTCTGATCCGTAGTCAGATGCTCTATCCGTTGAGCTACGGGCGCCTGTCTTCAGTTGTACTGCGCGGCCGAGCAGGCTCGGCCGTGGCGGAGGCGAGAGGATTTGAACCTCCGGTCCCCCGTAAAGAGGACAACTCATTAGCAGTGAGTCCCATTCGGCCGCTCTGGCACGCCTCCTCGAACTCGTTGAGGGTACCGGATCGATGCCCCGGCTCCGAAACCGCGGGTTCATGCGGCGGCGAACCAGGCTACCGGCGCACCTATGCTGTGGTCCGTGACCGCCCGTCTGCGCCCGGAGATCGCCGCATTGCCGGCCTACGTCGAGGGCAAGACGGTGCCGGGCTCGATCAAGCTGGCCAGCAACGAGACGGTGCTGCCGCCGCTGCCCAGCGTCATCAAGGCCGTCGAAGCCGCCCTGGCGGGAACCAACCGCTATCCGGACAACGGCTACGCCGCGCTGCGGACCCGGCTGGCCGACCATGTCGGATTCGCCCCGGAGCACGTCGCCGCGGGCGCCGGGTCGGTGAGCCTGTGCCAACAGCTCATCCAGATCAGCACCGGTGCGGGCGACGAGGTGCTGTTCGGCTGGCGCAGCTTCGAGATCTACCCGCTGCAGGTGCGCACCGCCGGCGCCGTGCCGGTGCAGGTGCCGTTGCGCGAGCACACCTACGACCTGGACGCGATGCTCGCGGCCATCACCGAGCGCACCCGGCTGATCTTCGTCTGCAACCCCAACAATCCGACCTCCACCGTCGTCGATCCCGACGCGCTGACCCGGTTCGTCGCCGCGGTGCCGCCCCACATCCTGATCGCCATCGACGAGGCGTACGTGGAGTACGTTCGCGACGGCATGGTGCCGGACAGCCTGGGGCTGGCCCGCCGGTACCCGAACGTCGTTGTACTGCGGACCTTTTCGAAAGCCTACGGGCTGGCCGGGCTGCGCTTGGGCTATGCGGTCGGCGATCCGGAGATCATCACCGCCCTGGGCAAGGTCTACGTGCCGTTCACGGTGTCCACCGTGGCGCAGGTCGCCGGGATCGCCTCGATGGACGCCGCCGACGAACTGCTGGCCCGCACCGACGCGGTGGTCGCCGAGCGGGTCCGGGTCTCCGCGGCGCTGCGGGAGGCCGGCTTCGAGCTGCCGGATTCGCAGGCCAACTTCGTCTGGCTGCCGCTGGCCGAGCGCACCGCGGACTTCGTGAGCGCTGCTGCGGACGCGCGGATCGTGGTGCGCCCGTATGGCAGCGACGGGGTCCGGGTGACCATCGGCGCGCCGGAGGAGAACGACGCGCTGTTACGGTTCGCTCAGGCTTACTGAGGAGGAACGCTATGCACGCGACCGCTACCGCCACCGTCGCCGCGCCCGCGGCCCGGGTGTGGGCGGTGCTCTCGGACTACGAGGGCATGTCCGCCTGGGCGCCCGGCCTGCAGATCACGCTGGCCCGGCCCGGCTCCCCCGAACCCAACGGCGTCGGCGCCCAGCGCCGCATCAAGGCGATGCCGGGGATGGCGCCCCTGGTGGAGGAGATCGTCGCGTTCGAGCCCGATCAGCGGCTGAGCTACCGGGGCGTGTCGGGCATCCCGTTCCGCAACTACGTCGGCGACGTCGTGCTGCGCCCCTCGGGGGCGGGCACCGAGATCAGCTACACCATCAGCGCCGACAACCAGCTGCCCGGGGTTGCCACGGTGCTGGCCAACGTGCTGCTGTTCGGCCTCAAGCGGGCCGTCAAGAAGGCCGGCTGAGCCTCTACTCCCCCGCCCAACGTGACGTTAGCTTCACGCTCGGCGGCGAGTGTGAACCTAACTTCACGTTGGGCAAGGAAAGGTAGGCAGATGAGCGACGAGCAGGCTCGCGCCGCGTTCACCGCGCTCAAAGGGCGCACCGGGGAGATCCCCGACGCCGAACTCGATGAGTTCTGGGCGTCGCTGCCGCCGGCCACCGTCGAGGGCATGATCGGCGAATGGCGCGGCGGGGAGTTCATCACCGGCCACAAGATGAACGGCCTGCTGGAGAAGGCGCGCTGGTTCGGCAAGACGTTCCGCTCGGCCACCGACGTGCAGCCGCTGGTCTGCCTCGACGAGGACGGCAACAAGTTCTCCAACATCAAGCTCGGCAAGGGCGAGGCCAGCCTGTGGGTCGAGGAGTTCCGCGGCGAGATGGTGGCCACCATGGTCTACGACGGCCAGCCCACCCACGACCACTTCAAGCGCGTCGACGACGACACCGTGCTGGGCATCATGAACGGCAAGGGAGTGCTGGATAACGGCCGGTACTTCTACTTCTACCTCGAGCGGGTGTAACGCCCACGCTTAAGCGTGGCAGGGGGCGGGAACCCTGCCAGGCATGTCTAACTATCGAGTGCTGGACCCCCACGGCGACGTCGTAGCCACCAAAGACATCGCCAGTGCCGAAGACGCCCACGCCTGGTTCGTCGACGTCAAGGCCGACAACTCCGAACTTGGCTGGCGGATGGAAGTCGATCTCGACGGCGAGTGGCGGTTCTTCGAGAGCACCGAAGGCGACCGCTCTTAAGCCACCGGGACCGGCTCGGGCTCCTTCTGGGCGGCCTCCTTGGAACCGCTGCGCAGCGAGGCGACCACGGTGACCACCAGCACGCTGACGATCACCAGCAGCGACGGCCCGGTACCGATCTCGATGACGCCGATGCCGTCTTCGTGCAGCGCGTGCAGGATCAGCTTCACCCCGATGAACCCCAGGATCGCCGACAGTCCATAGGACAGGTACACCAGCCGGTCGAGCAGGCCATCGATCAGGAAGTAGAGCTGCCGCAAGCCCAGCAGGGAGAACGCCGTCGCGGTGAACACGATGTAGGTGTTCTGGGTGAGGCCGAAGATCGCCGGGATCGAGTCGAGGGCGAAGACCACATCGGTGCCGGCGATGGCGGTCAGCACCAGCAGCATCGGGTTCTTGACAACCCTTTTCGCCAGCCGGATGACGCCTTCGGGGGCTCGGTGGGACTGTTCACCGCCGCTAGATTTGAACATGTTGTGCGCCGCCAGCAGCAGGAGCAGCCCGAAGAAGTAGAAGACCCAGGCGAAGGAGTTGATCAGGGCGGCACCGGCGAAGATGAAGCCGGTCCGGGCGGCCAGGGCAAGGGTGATCCCGAACAGCAGCACCTTCTGCTGGTGCTCGCGAGGCACCTGGAAGCTCGCCATGATGATCAGGAACACGAACAGGTTGTCCACCGACAGCGCCTTCTCGGTGACGTAGCCGGCGAAGTATTCCGAACCGGCATCGGCCCCGCCGAAGGCGAACATGCCGAGCCCGAACAGCACCGCGATCCCGACGTAGCCGCTGGACCAGATCGCGGCTTCCTTCAGCGTCGGCAGGTGCGGGCGGCGGGCGTGAAAGACGTAGTCGACAACGACCAGTCCGACCAGGCCGACGACTGTCAGCCCCCATACCCAACCGGTAATGTCCATGTGTCACCCACCGTAGGTGGTCTGGGCGAAGCCGGACTGACGCGCAGGTAGCGAGGTTATGACCGCCCGGTGAATGCGATCAACCGCTGCAGGGCCGGAGCAGTGCCGGAGACGTCGACGGGCTCGTCGAAACCCGCCCTGACCCGGCCCTCCGGCGTGATGATGGCCTGCGCCAGGCCCAACACGTACTCGGCCAGCGACTCGGCCACCTCCACCGTGCGGCCGGTCGCCGTCGCGTAGTCCCAGGCGTGCACCAGGAATTCGACCGCCAGAATGCCCGCCACCATCGCCGCCGGAAGCTCGTTGGGGCCGATCGTGACGGTGCCGTCCAGGCCGCGGCCGTGCCAGGCGTCCAGGGCGGGCCGGGCCGCGGCGATGACCTGCCGTTCCGGCGACTCCGTGGCGTCGCGGTCCGGGAACTGGGCGCCCGCGGCGCCCCCGAGCATTGTGATGGAGCCCAGCAGGTGCTCGGTCAGCTGCGCGACGTCGAATTCCGAGCACGGCGTCTGGTTGGACAATTCGTCGCTGCTGATGTGGTGCAGCACCTGCGCCAGCACCGCAAGGGCAGCCTCGGCGCCGGCCAGCTCATCGGTGGGGGGCGCGTCGGGACCGGGTCGCAGATCGGAAGGCATGCGCCCAGGTTACGGTCTGGGTATGACCGAGTCGTATGAAGCCGTCACCGTCGAGATCAAAGACCACGTCGCCCAGGTGACGCTGATCGGGCCGGGCAAGGGCAACGCGATGGGCCCGGCATTCTGGTCGGAGCTGCCGGAGGTGTTCGCCACGCTGGACGAGGACCGCGACGTGCGGGCGATCGTGCTGACCGGATCCGGCAAGAACTTCAGCTACGGGCTGGATCTGGCCGCGATGGGCGGGACGCTGACGCCGATGCTGGCCGAGGGGGCGCTGGCCCGGCCGCGGGCGGACTTCCACCGCGAACTGCAACGCATGCAGGGCGCGATCACCGCGGTCGCCGACTGCCGCACACCGACGATCGCGGCGATCCAGGGCTGGTGCATCGGCGGTGGGGTGGACCTGATCTCGGCGGTCGACATCCGCTACGCCGCCGCCGACGCCAAGTTCAGCGTGCGCGAGGTGAAGCTGGCCATCGTCGCCGACGTCGGCAGCCTGGCCCGGCTGCCGCTGATCCTGTCCGACGGGCACCTGCGCGAGCTGGCGCTGACCGGTAAAGACATCGACGCCGCCCGGGCGGAGAAGATCGGCCTGGTCAACGACGTCTATGCCGACGCCGAGGCCTGCCTGGCCGCCGCGCACGCCACCGCAGCCGAGATCGCCGCCAACCCGCCGCTGACCGTGGCCGGCGTCAAGGACGTGCTCGACGAGCAGCGCACCGACCGGGTGGCGGCCAGCCTGCGCTACGTCGCCGCCTGGAACTCGGCGTTTCTGGCGTCCAAGGACCTCATGGAGGGCATCGGCGCCATCATGGGCAAGCGCAAGCCCGAGTTCACCGGAGAATGACGGCCTGGCTACTGCTGTTCGGGGCGATCGGGTTCGAGGTCGCCGGGACACTGTCATTGCGGGCCTCCGACGGCTTGAGCCGGTGGCCGTGGGCGATTCCGGTGGGGATCGGCTATCTGGTGTCGTTCGTGTTGCTGGCGCTGGTGTTGAAGCGGGGTATGCCGGTGGGCGTGGCCTACGGGGTCTGGGCGGGGGTCGGGGTGGCGCTGACCGCGGCGCTGGCCCGGTTGCTGTTCGCCGACCCGTTCACCCCGGCGATGGCCGGCGGCGTGGTGCTGATCGGGGCCGGGGTGTATTTACTGGAGCAGGGGGCGCACGCGTGACGTCGCACCGGCAACCGGCCCTGGCCGACATCGTCGCCACCCTGGATGTCGACCGGGTCGGCGACGAGCACTTTGTGGCCACCCAGCTCGACAACGCGGCGCACCACATCGTCGGCGGCCACATCGCCGGGCAGGCGCTGATGGCGGCCAGCCGCACCGCCCCCGGCCGGGTGCCGCACAGCCTGCACGTCTACTACGTGCGCGCCGGCGACGCCCGCCGCCCGGTCGATCTGCAGGTGGACGTGGCCCGCGACGGCGGCACGTTGTCGACGCGGCAGGTCACCGCCCGTCAGGACGGCGAGATCCTGCTGGAGGTGTTGTCGTCGTTCAGTGCGCCCGTCGCCGCGCCCGAATATCAGCAGCCGATACCCGATGTGCCCGAACCGGATTCGCTGGCGCCGGTGCAGCAGCAGTTGGCCGACTACGCCGACGAGCTGGGCGGCTACTGGGTGCAGCCACATCCGTTCGACCAGCGCTACATCGACCCGCATCCGCGTCTGGCTGTTGACCGCGGCGAGCCGTCGCCGCGACTGCGGTTGTGGTGGAAGCCTGCCGGGGAGGTGCCGGCGGATCCCGCGATGCACAGCGCCCTGTTGACCTACCTGTCCGGCACCAAGATGGTCGAGGCAGCGGTGGGCATGCGCCGGGCCACCCAGGCCAGCGTGTTCAATGCGCTGATCGACCATGCGCTGTGGTTCCAGCGGCCCGTCGACCTCTCGGATTGGGTGCTGTCGGACCAGTTCTCGCCCAGCGGCATCGCCGGGCGCGGCCTGACCACCTCGACGATGTACAACCGGGCCGGACAGCTGGTCTGTGTGGCGACCCAGGAACTGTACTTCGGCCGCGGCGAGGGCAGGGAGCGACGGTGAAGATACCCGAAATCTTGACACCCGACGGGCGGATCCGGCTTCCCGCCGATCTGGATGCGGTGACCGCGGTCGGCGAGGAAGACGCTGGGTCTCTGGATCCTGCTGCGGTGGAGAGGATCTGGCAGGCGGCGCGGCACTGGTATGCGGCCGGCATGCACCCGGCGATCCAGCTGTGCCTGCGTCACAACGGCCGCGTCGTGCTCAACCGGGCGATCGGGCACGGGTGGGGTAACGCGCCCTCGGATCCCGCCGACGCCGAGAAGGTGGCCGTGACCACCGATACCCCGTTCTGCGCGTACTCGTCGGCCAAGGCGATCACCTCCACCGTGGTGCACATGCTCGTCGAGCGCGGCTGCTTCTCGCTCGACGACCGGGTGGCCGACTACCTGCCCGGCTACGGCCGGCACGGCAAGGGCCGCACCACGATCCGGCAGGTGCTCACGCACAGCGCCGGCGTGCCGTTCGCCACCGGACCGCGGCCGGATGTGACGCGGGTCGACGACAGCGACTACACCCGGGCGCAGCTGGCGAATCTGCGCGCAATCTACCCGCCGGGGTGGGCGCACATGTACCACGCGCTGACCTGGGGCCCGCTGGTGCGGGAGATCGTCTCGGCGGCCACCGGGCGGCAGATCCGGGAGATTTTGGCGTCGGAGATTCTCGACCCGCTGGGTTTCCGGTGGACGAATTTCGGTGTGGCCCAAGACGATGTCTCTTTAGTGGCGCCCAGCCACGCGACCGGCCAGCCGCTTCCCGGGCCGGTGGCGGCGGTGTTTCGCCGGGCGATCGGCGGCACCATGCACGAGATCATCCCGTTCACCAACACCCCGCTGTATCTGACCAGCGTCATCCCGTCGTCGAACACCGTCTCGACGGCGTTCGAGCTGTCGCGTTTCGCCGAGATCTGGCGCCGCGGCGGCGAACTCGACGGCGTGCGGGTGGTCTCGCCGGAGACGATGGCCGCGGCGACGGCGCAGTGCCGGCGGCTGCGCCCGGATGTGGCGACCGGGTTGGTGCCGCTGCGCTGGGGTACCGGCTACATGCTGGGCTCGGAGCGGTTCGGCCCGTTCGGGCGCGGTGCGCCGTCGGCGTTCGGGCACCTGGGCCTGGTCAACGTCGCGATCTGGGCCGACCCGGCGCGCGGGCTGGCCGCCGGGCTGATCTCCAGCGGCAAGCCCGGGCGTGATCCGGAGGCCAAGCGCTACACCGCGCTGATGGACACGATCGCCGCTGAGATCCCGCGGTCGTAACGACCCCAGTGTTGACTCTGCGCCCACCAGACAAAAGTGCGAGTGAGGAGCCTGGTGGGCGCAGAGTCAAAACGTCGGCGAAGAGGGTGCCGGGCATCACGCGTCGGTTGGGTGCATTCTGAAGTGTTCTATCAGCAGGTCCGTCAGGCCTTCCGGCGCCTCGTCGGGGATCCAGTGGCTGACCCCTTCGAGGGTACGCAATTCCCAAGGGCCGCTGACGAATCGTCGCGACAATTCATGGCCCTTGCGGCCGACGGCGGTATCGCCGTCACTCCACACCTGCAGGGTCGGCACGCTGACCTTGCGCCGCAGGACAGACGGCTGGGTGAAGGGCATCGCCCGGTACCAGTTCACCGCCGTTCTGGCACTGCCGAGCCGATGGAGGCCGGCCATATCCCTGGCGGCGTTCGCCGGTGTCTGTCCCGTGCTGCGGAGACTGCGCTGGAAGAAGCCGGACTGGTTGCGCATCAACAGTTCCGGAAGCCAGGGCAGCTGGAAGAAGAGCATGTACCAGGATTTGAGGGCCTGGGCACTGCTGAACATCGAGTAGATGAAGGCCAGCGGATGCGGAACCGACACCGCGGTCAGGGTCCTGACCAGGTCGGGGCGTTCACCCGCCAGCCCCCAGGCAACTGCGGCTCCCCAGTCGTGGCCGACGAGGTGCACCGGACCGGCGCCGGCGGTTTCGATCAGGGCGGCGGCATCGTCGACCAATTCGGACAGCCGGTAGTCGCGGCGCCGTGACGGCGCGGCTCCGGGCGTATAACCGCGTTGATCCGGTGCCAAGGTCCGGAACCCTTGACTGTTCAGCAATTCGGCCACCGATGCCCAGGAGGCTGAGGTCTGCGGGAAGCCGTGCAGCAACACGACCGGGGTCCCGTCCTGCGGCCCGGTATCCCTGACTTCGAAAGTCAGTCCTTGCCGTGCGAAGGTGCTCAGCCTGGGCATGTCGTCATCCTAGCCACGGCACGCGACGCCGAACCGGAACCGGCATGGCAGCACACCCACGCTGGATAGTTTCTATAGTCGACCGATGGAGCTGCGGCACATCAAGTACCTGCTGGCGGTCGCCGACCATCAGAATTTCACCCGGGCCGCCGAAGCGCTGCACGTCTCCCAGCCGACGCTGTCCCAACAGATCAAGCAACTCGAGCACACCCTCGGGGTGGAACTGTTCGACCGGTCCGGCCGCACCGTCCGGCTCACCGACGCCGGTTCGGCCTACGTCCACCACGCCCGGCTGGCACTGCGGGACCTGGAGGCCGCCGAGCGAGCCGTCCACGATGTTCGTGACCTCTCACGCGGCCACCTACGCGTCGCGGTGACGCCCACCTTCACCGCGTACCTGATCGGTCCGCTGATACAGCAATTCCGGGCGACCTACCCAGGCATCAGGGTGACGGTGGTGGAGACCAACCAGGACCGGATCGAGGCCGACCTGCTGGCCGATCGGCTCGACCTCGGGATCGGCTTCGCGGGTCCGCATGCCGCCGGCATCGAGTTCCGGACACTGTTCACCGAAACGCTGAGCCTGGTGGTGGGCGCGGGTCATCCGCTCGGGACGGGCACTCACCGGGTGCCGGTATCTGAGCTGGCCGAGGAGCCGCTCGGTCTGCTCAGTTCGGACTTCGCCACCCGAGGGCACGTCGACTCCTACTTCACGAACTCCTCAGTGCCGCAGAACATTGCGATCGAGGCGAACTCGGTCAGCGCATTGCTGGAGCTGGTGAGCCGCGGCGTCGTTGCCACCGTGCTGCCGGATGCGACGACCAGTGAACGCCCCGACCTGCACCCGGTCCCCCTCGACCCGCCGCTGCCGACCCGCACCGCGCAACTGCTGCAGCGGGCCGGCGTTTACCACTCGGCGGCGGCGCGCGCATTCACCGCAACGCTCGACGCCGTCGTGGCCGAGCGGCGGGGCCCGTCGGGAAGGTATTCGTTTTACCAATAGCTCCGCGTGGTTCTACGTATTGGACAGTGTGCGCGCCGCCTCCCATGCTGAATGTCGTCTGAGTGAACGCTTTTCAAACCAGGCGAGGAAGGCTGGGCGACCCACTATGACGACTGCCCTCTATGACGACACCACCAGCGCGCCCGGGCTGGCGCAGCTGGAGCAGATGCTGCAGATCGACCGCGGCAGCAATGTGGCAGTGATCAACGCGCCGCCCGAATCGGGGCTGCGGCTGCTGGCGATCAGTCGCGCCAACCCGTACGACGTCGAGGTCGTCATCGCGTTCGTGACCCGCCGGGTGGACGTGGCCTGGATACGGGCGGCCTACAGCGCGGCCAACTCCGGCCGGACGGCCTGGGTCGTCTACCCCGAGCCGGGCCGGCCCGGGAGCGATCTGCGCTGGGAGTGGTTCCTGGCAGCGCTGCGCCAATACGGCGTTCAGGCGGTGCAGCAGGTTCCGATCGACGGATGTTGGTCGGCGGTGCTGTTGCAGCGCAAGCGCAACGGCGAACCGGAGCCGGGTCTGGTGGGCTGAGCGGGCCCGTGTCGTCCTCTACTGTCTCAGCCGTTTGATGCGATCCCAGAGCACCGCTTTGGGGGTGGCGGACATCTGCAATTCGCGCATGCAGTCGTCGAGACGGTGCGGGTTGTCCCGTAGGTAGTCGCTGGCCCAGATTGCCGGCAGCCATGTGGCTATTCCCCCGCAACTCCTGAAGAGCAGGCCCCCAACAAACAGAAAAACCCCGGCAAAAGCCGGGGCGATCTGTCACCTATGACGCGACTCATCACACTGCGGTGGCGGAGGGATTTGAACCCCCGGACGGTTTTAGCCGTCTCTCGCTTTCAAGGCGAGTGCATTAGGCCGCTCTGCCACGCCACCGCGGGAAATCGTACCGGGTCAGCCGGGCTGCCCACTGCCGCCGTCGGTACCGGGCTGCCCGGGCGGGGTGCCGGTGCCCGCCACGCCGCCGGCGCCGCCTGCTCCGGCCGCCCCAGCCGCGCCGTGCGCCCCGCTGATGCCGCCGGTACTGGTGCCGCCCGCTCCGCCGGCCGCGCCGTTACCGCCAGTGCCGCCGTCGCCGCCGTCCCCGCCGGGCAGGGTGTTGCCGTCGGAGTCGGTGCCGCCGTTGCCGCCGCGGCTGCCGGCGCCGCCGGTGCCGCCCGATCCACCGGCGCCGCCGTTCCCGCCGTTGCCGTCAACGGCACTGCCGCCGGCGCCGCCTTGGCCTCCGTTGCCGGCGACGCCACCGTCGTGACCGTTACCGCCGGGGCCGTGCGCGGGGTTGGTTGCCGGCGCGCCCGTGGATCCGGTTCCGCCGACGCCGCCGTTACCGCCATTGCCGGCGTCGACACCGCCTTGGGCATTCCCACCGGCCCCACCGGCTCCGCCGTTGCCGCTGGCGCCGATGGTCCCGGTTCCGCCCAAGCCGCCGTCCCCGCCGTTTCCGGCGTGGCTGGGGCCAGCACCGTAGGGGTTGTCGGTGGGAATGGTGACGCCGCCGCTGTTGCCGCCGGCACCACCAGCCCCACCGTTACCGGCGGTGCCGCCTTCGCCGCCGGTAAAGGGGAAAGACGCGGTTCCGCCGGCACCGCCAGCACCACCGTTGCCGCCGGAGGCGGTACCGCTGCCACCGCTACCACCGCTGCCACCATCGCCGGCCGCGGTCCCGCCGGAGGTACCTCCGCCGCTACCACCGCTACCGCCGTTGCCGCCCACGCTGACCACACCGGCGCCGGTGGCGCCGTCACCGCCGGCCCCCCCGGCGCCCCCAGCACCGCCGGCTACGGGGGCGTAGCCGATGATGCCGGAGCCGCCGTCACCGCCATTACCGCCTCGACTCCAGATGGTGCCGGACCCGTCGTTCCAGCCGGTGCTGGTGCCACCGCTGCCGCCATTGCCGCCGCCATCTCCGCCGTTACCGCCGTCACCCCCGGCGTAGGTGCCAGTGCCGCCGTTACCCCCGGCACCGCCGGGGAGCTTTCCGCCGATGAAGCCGCCGTTACCGCCATTGCCACCGATGGTCTTCACGTCTGCGTCGTCGGTGGCGCCGTTGCCGCCGTTACCGCCATTGCCGCTGGCACCGCCCACGGTGTAGCCGCCCTCACCGCCGTCGCCGGCCCGGCCGGCGGTGGCATTTCCACCGTTGCCGCCGTTACCAGCGTTACCGGCGTTGTAGTTCCAGTTGCCGCCGGCGTCGCCGCCGTTGCCGCCGTTGAGGCCGGTGCCGCCGTTGCCGCCATTACCGCCGTTCGCACCGTCACCGGTACCGGCGTCGCCGCCGTAGCTGCCGTTGCCGCCGTTGCCGAGGTAGTGGCCGGTGGCGTCTTGGTAAGCGTTACCGCCGGCGCCGCCATCGCCGCCATCGCCGGCCATACCGGCCTGTCCCGCGTGCCCAAACATGGGGCTGGTGTAGATGCTCGACCCGCGCCCCCCACCCGCACCCGCGCTACCACCGCTCCAGCCGCCGTTACCGCCATTGCCTCCGTCGACGTGATCGAGGGTTCCGGTAGCGCCGTTGCCGCCATCGCCGGCGTCGCCGGCGTTGCCGCCGCTGCCGCCGTTGCCGAACATGAAGCTGCTGCGGCCGCCGTTACCGCCATTGCCGCCATTGCCTCCGCCGGTGCCGTTCCCGTCACCGCCGCCTGTGTAGGTTCCCGCACCACCCGCCGCACCGGCCGCGCCTAGGCCACCGTCGCCGCCGTTGCCGAAGAACCACGCGGAAGCGTTACCGCCGTTGCCGCCGGTACCACCGTTGACCACGGCATCGGTTGCTGCGCCGCCGGCGCCGCCGGCTCCGCCGTTGCCCATCCAGAGGCCACCGGCCCCGCCGTCACCGCCGTTGGCGCCCGCACCGCCGTCGCCGCCGATGCCGCCGTCCCCGATCCAGCCGGCCGCGTTACCGCCGCTGCCGCCGACGACGCCGGCTTCGGTGCTATCCCAACCGTTTCCGCCGTCGCCGAACCACAGACCACCGTTGCCGCCGTCGGGGTGGTCGACGGTCCCGTCGGCGCCGTCGCCGATCAGGAACTGTCCGGTCGAGGTGTTGATCCAGCCGTTGACCATCGCCCCGAAGTCACTGTTGATCCAGCTCTCTATCGAGGTGTGGATCGGGTCGTAGAACCATTGATCGATCATGGCGGTCCAGTCGAAAGCGCCGACATCCGCCGGGCCGGGGTCCAGCCATGCCGAGGAGTCGAAAAGATCCGCGATCCAGTCGAATTCGTCGGCCTGGGCTGGGGGCGCCACGGTCAGCGGGGCCATGCCGAAAGCCAGGAACGCGCCTACCGCACTTGCAGCACCGCCTGCCCGGGAGCGGCGGCGAGGGTTGGTGTGATGACGACTCATGTTGAGGGAAACCTCTCTAACAAGTTGGGGGATAAGGGTTTGGGGGGATTAGAGCCCGAGCAGGTCGCCCAGCCAACCGAACGCATCAGTCGCTGAAGCACCACCGTCATCAAGCAGGGGCAGGTCCGCACCGGCGAGCGGCGGAGTCACCACCACCGCGCCCTTGCCATCCCAGCCCGACCCCAACAGCGCCCCGACGGTTTGGCCCCAGGCCTGCCAGGCGGCGATCGGGCCGATCCCGGCACTGTTGAGGTCGAGGGTGCCCAATACCGGGACGCCACTGAATTCGATTCCTACGCTTTGGAAGATCGACCCGCCGACCGCGGGGACCGAGGCCGCGACCTCCCCGCCGGGGCCAAGGACCTGATACGGGCCCACCGCGACGGCACCCGGGGACAGCAGCCCACCGAAGGCGATGTCCAGATGATCCATGTTCATCCCGGCCGGGAAGTATCCGGACTCGTTGATCATCGGCAACAACGCATCCAAATTCAGAGTGGCGCCGTTAAGGGTGGCCCCCCACATATTGGCCAGGGTGTCGCCGAAACTGTCGTGGTCGGTGATGCTGTTCATCAATGCGATCCACGGACTGATCATCGGCCCGATCATCCCCATGAAGACCGCACTCGACGGGGAGCCGAGGTAGTCGATGATCGGCATGATCATCGACTTGTCCACATCGGCCGGGATATAACCCGCCACCTGGCCGAACATCAGCTGATGGGTGCCATCCATCGTGTGGTTGAGCACCGTAGCGTGGGTTGCGTCGGTCTCGTTCTGCAGCGCCCAGCCCGAGATCACCGCGTTGAGGTGCTTCTGAATCTCCTCGTTGACCGCATTGGTCGAACCCGAAGGGTCGTTGGCCAACTGGTCCCAGTAGTCCAGCTGGTTGGCCCAGAACTGCTGCATGCCGACCCCGGGCGCCAGGTACCAGTTGTTCAACAAGCTGGTCATGTTGGCCGAGGCGGCATTGAGCACGTCATCCCATGCACTGGTCAACGCCACCGCCGGGGATTGGACGTCACGCAGCGCGGGCAGCGGCGCGGACAGCGGGGCAGCCGCGACGAGACTGGCTCCGACCAGTGCCACACCAGCGGTGGCGTAGGGGCGAATGGTGGCGTGCAAGGGAAACTCCTCGGCAGGTGAATGTCGTGACGTGCTGAACAGCGCTGAACGTAACTAAGCGAGGGCTGAGTGTCTCTAATCGAACGTTGTTATTGCCGAAGATGTTTGTTGCCACGGCGCGCCGGGCTTCTTCGCCTGAGTCCAAACCCCCAGCTCAACGGCATAGTCGCGGGTCGCCGATCAGCAACCACAACGGACCGAACTGTTTCAAGCGGTAACTACCGACGGGTAACAGGTCCGTTCGCGCCCCGGCAGAACCACGCCGCCCCGTGCCAGCAAACTGTGGAAACACTGGGAACCAGACTGCGCTCGAAGGCAGCGTCAGAGGGTGATCACCGGGCAGCGGCGTCGATGCCGGCGGCCACTGCCACCGGCGAATTCCGGCGGCCCAGCCGTGCCGGTCGGTCGGCGCCGGATCTGCCGGGCACGCTGATCCGGCGGCACGCATCACCGAGCGCGATCGCCTGCTGACGTGACATCGGATCCAAGAAATTCCGACGAATCTCCTTGGCGTAGAAGGCAAGTGCCGGCCCCAACCGCGTTCGTCCGTGGGGCGTGACGGCGGCGACCACGCGTCGCCGATCACCCTGACCGGGTCCACGGCGCACCAGTCCTTGAACTTCCAGGCGGGTGATCTGCTGGGTGACCCGACTGGGCGCCAGTGCGAACGCCTCACCCAACCTGCTCAGCGGCATCGATCCGCCGGGGTGCTTGGCGATCCGGTCCAACAGCAGAACGTCGATCAAGGTGAGCTGGTGCGCGGCCACCAACCGGTCGCTCAGCAATGGGCCCAACGCCTCCGAGGACTCCAGGAACTGGTGCCAGCAACGCTTGCCGGCGTCGTCGACACCGGGCAGATAACACGTCGGAGCCTCAGGGAAGGCCGACTCGTCGGGTGCGCCGACGGGGTCGCCGGAGCGCACGGCTCGACTGATGCGCCAACAATTCTCCGCGACGGTGTTGACCTGGCGAGCCGTCAGCGAACCGAGCAGGTAATCGGCCACCCCGCGCGCGTAGGTGTTCCTCGCCTCGTCGGCCATGTTCCGGCCGACGTCGGCGAGGAGCGCGGCCACTCCGCGCCGGTCCCGCGGATCGGCCCCGCGTCGCACCAGACCGCGTTCTTCCAGCCGGTCGACCCGCTTGGTCATCTGGCGGCGTGTCGTGCCCAGCGCACCGGACAGGTCTCCCATGCGCGCAGAGCCATCCGAAGACTTGGCCAGAATGTCCAGCACGCGCAGGTCGATCACCGACAACTGATGCTCCGCGTTGAGCAACCGGTTCAGCAGCGCATCGAAGCGCAGCACGGCGTCTAAGTAGTGTTGCCAGGCTTGGTGTTCGGCGAGGTCCAAGCCTGGCAGGTCACTCCCGGTCCGGGGGCGATCGCGGCGCTGCACAGCGTCATGCTAAGCGATTCCGGCTGGTAGTAGCGTGTTCGGCATGCGTGCCATCGTCGCTGAATCCCCCGAGGTGTTGTCCTGGCAAGAGATCGACGACGTCCAACCGGCCCCCGGTGAGGTGCTGATCCGGGTCGCCGCGGCCGGGGTGAACCGGGCCGACCTGCTGCAGGCGGTGGGTAAGTATCCACCGCCGCCGGGAGCCAGTGACACCATCGGCCTGGAGGTCTCCGGCGAGGTCGCCGCGGTGGGCGACGATGTCTCTGATTGGGTTGTGGGACAGCAGGTTTGCGCGCTGCTATCGGGCGGCGGCTACGCCGAGTATGTCGCGGTGCCGGCCCCGCAGGTGCTGCCGATCCCGGACGGCGTGGACCTGGTGGACGCCGCCGGACTGCCGGAGGTGGCCTGCACGGTGTGGTCGAACCTGGTGCAGACGGCGGGACTATCCGAGGGACAACAGTTGCTCGTGCACGGCGGCGCGAGCGGGGTGGGCAGCCACGCCATTCAGGTGGCCCACCAGCTCGGCGCGTGGGTGGCCGTCACCGCCGGATCGGAGGCCAAACTGGCGTTCTGCCGCGAGCTGGGCGCCGACGTGACCATCAACTATCACGACGAGGACTTCGTCGCGCGGATCCGCGAAGCCGGGGGCGCCGACGTGATTCTGGACATCATGGGAGCGGTCTACCTGGACCGCAATATCGACGCGCTGGCCAACGACGGGCGCCTGATCGTCATCGGGATGCAGGGCGGGGTCAAAGGCGAACTGAACCTGGGCAAATTACTCGCCAAACGCGCCGGGGTGATCGCCACCGCGTTGCGCGGCCGGCCGGTGGAGGGCCCGCACGGCAAGGGTGCTGTGGTGGCCGCAGTGACCGACGACGTGTGGCCGATGCTCGCCGACGGCCGGATCAAGCCGGTGATCGGTGCGCGGCTGGCCATCGAGCAGGCCGCCGAGGCGCACCGGCTGCTGTCGTCGGGTGAGGTGGCCGGCAAAGTTGTGCTGACCGTCTAAGCCGCGAGCGTGCGTGGTCCCGGTCTGGGCACGGAGTGTCGGATCGGGGACACGCACGCTCGCGCCAAAGTAGCATCAGTGGCGAACCCATTGGCGACGGCGCTGCCGTTATCGGAACCCCAGGAGGAACTTGTCATGGCGACCGAAACCGCCTCAGTTACAACGGATTCGGGAGCGCTATGAGTGCTCACATGCCGCGGCAGTTGGACTTCCTGACGGATGAGCTGCGGGCGGTTCCCCCGCCACCGCTGCCGGTGTTCCCCGAGCCGTACAGCGTGCGCTTCGCAGACCCGGACGGCGACGCCGAGCTAATCTCCGAGTGGATGAACCGGCCGCACCTGGCCGAGACCTGGAGCTACGATTATCCACCCGAGGAATGGCGCCAGCACTTGGCGATTCAATTCGAGGGCAACTACTCGCGTCCCTACGTTTTCAGTATCGACGGCCGGCCGATGGGCTACATGGAGTTGTTCCGGGCCGCCCAGGATGACATCGCCAAGGTCTACGAGGCCCATCCTTACGACGTGGGCTTGCATGCAGCCATCGCCGAACTCGACATGGTCGAGCACGGACACGGAGCGATCATGTTCCGCGGTTTTGTGCAAAGCATTTTTGAGATCGAACCGCAGTGCCGACGGATCATCGGAGATGCCAATGCGGGCGACGGCTCGTACGGGCGGCGGTTCTGGGAGCGACGAGGCGGGGCGTTTCTCGGCGAGCACTACATAGCCAAGTGGGATCAGCGGATCGCGCTATTCGCCTGGCCGAGAACTCCCGAGGACATCCCGGCCTATCAGGGCAGGTAGCACTGACGAGGGCGGTGGCGGATCATCATCCGTCACCGCCCTTTTCGTTGACGGGGCGACAACGGCGAATCCCCGGACCCGAAGGGTCGGTCCGGGGATTCGCTCGCTTGCCGAAAAGCGGTGCCTAGCAGGTCATCACGGTGCGCCCGTACCGCCGGCGCCGCCGCCGCCGCCCTTGCCGACGGTGCTGCCGCTGGAGTTGGTTCCGCTGACCCCGCTGCTGCCCGGCGAGCCCGCCACGCCGTCGCCGTTGGTACCACCGGCACCACCGTGGCCGCCGTTGCCGCCACGACCGGCGAAGCCGGCCTTGCTCGGCTTGGAGGCACCGTTGACGCCGTTACCGCCCTTGCCGCCCTGGCCGCCGGAGCCGCCCTGCGCGTGGGTGCCGTCGGTGTTGACACCACCCTGACCGCCGGTGCCGCCGACGCCGCCGTTGCCGCCGGAGCCGCCGGCGCCACCGCCACCGGTGCCCTGACCGGCGAGGCCGTTGTAGCCCGCACCGCCGGCGCCGCCGTTACCGCCGATTCCGGCGGTACCGCCCAGGCCGCCCTTACCGGCCACACCGCCGGCGCCATGCGCCCCGGACTGGCCGTCACCGAGTGCGACACCACCGGCGCCGCCCTGACCGGCGTTGCCGCCGACGCCTCCGACGCCGCCCATGCCGCCGTCGCCGCCGGTGCCACCCTGGCGCCCCGGCAGGCCGAGGGCCCCGGCACCACCGGTACCGCCAGTACCGCCGTTGCCGCCGGTGGCACCCTTGCCGCCGATACCGCCGTTACCGCCGAGGCCGCCCTGGCCACCGTCACCGGAGACCGTGCCGCCGGCCCCGCCGACACCGCCGGTGCCGCCCTCGCCGCCGGCGAACCCGGCCGCGCCGTTGGCGCCGTTGCCGCCGGTGCCGCCGGCCATCGGCTGGCCCTGCGGGTCCTTCGGCGAGTTGACGCCGGCCGCGCCGTTGGCACCGACCGCGGTGTTGGCGCCGGCGTTACCGCCGCTGCCGGCGTTACCGCCGGTGCCACCGGTGCCGTGCTGCCCAGCCGCGCCGCCGTTGCCGCCGTTGCCGCCGGCCGCACCGGCACCCTTCGCCATGTCGGTTCCGTTGGTGCCCGCGGCGCCGTTGCCGCCGTTACCGCCGGTACCGCCATTGCCGTACTCGCCGGTGGAGTTACCGCCCACACCGCCGTGGCCGCCGGCCTGCGCCAGGCCACTGCCCAGCGTCACACCGTTACCGCCGTTACCACCGGTTCCACCAGCGGCGATCGCGCCGTCGGCACCGGCAGCACCGCTGTCGGCCTCGGTGACGCCGTCGCCACCGACACCACCGGCCCCGGCCGCGCCGCCAGCGCCCGCGGTGCTGCTGCTGTTGCCGCCCTTACCGCCGCTGCCCGCAACCGCATTGGTTCCGCCGCCAGCGCCGTCACCACCGCGACCACCGACACCGGCGTTACCGCCCGCGCCGCCGTCGCCGCCGTTGCCGCCGTCACCGTCGGCGCCGTTGTTGCCGACGTTGGCAACACCGCCGGTGCCACCGCTACCGCCGGCGCCGCCGGCACCGCCGTTGCCGGCCGCACCCGTGGCGTCACCGCCGGCGCCGCCGTTGTTGCCGCTGCCGGCGGTGGCGTTGGTTCCCGCGGTGCCGTTGGCGGCGTTGCCACCGACACCACCGGCACCACCGGTACCGCCCTGGCCGCCGGCGCCGCCGTCACCGGAGTTGGTGCCGCCGGCACCGCCCACGCCGCCGTTGCCGCCGGCCGCGCCGGCCGTCCCGTCGCTGCCGTTGCCGGATCCATCGGTGGTCCCGGCCAAGCCGGCCGCGCCGGCCCCACCGTCACCACCGGCGCCACCCTGCCCGACCGTTCCGGCCGCGCCACCCGACCCGCCGTTACCGCCGGCCTGGCTCAGGCCGCCGACGATCTGGCCGTTGCCACCGGCGCCACCGTCGCCGCCGTTGCCACCGAGCACGGCGCCGTCCACACCGTTTTCGGCCGCGGTGCCGTCACCGCCGGTGCCGCCGGTGCCGCCCTGGCCGGCCGTACCGGCGATGCCGCCGTGGCCACCGTTACCGCCGTTGCCGGCGATCTCGCTGGCCCCGCCGCCGGCACCCGCGCCGCCGTCGCCGCCGTTGGCGCCGTCGCCGGTGTTACCACCGGCGCCGCCCTGGCCGCCGGCCCCGGCCGCGCCGGTATTGCCGTTGGTGGCTGCACCGCCGACGCCACCGTTACCGCCGTGGCCGCCGGCGCCACCGTTGCCGTTGGTGCTGGTGGCGTCGCCACCGTCAACGCCGTTGCCGCCGCTGTTGGCGCCTGCGTCAGCACCATTGGCCGCGTTCTCACCGGCACCGCCGTGACCGCCGGCTCCGCCGTCACCGCCGAGGCCACCGACACCGCCGTTGCCCGAGGTGGTGCCGCCGGCGCCGCCGGCGCCGCCGCTACCGCCGTTGCCACCGGCCGTACCACTGGTCCCGTCGCCGTTGAGGGCGGTTTCGCCGTCGATACCCGCCGAGCCGGTACCGCCGTTGCCACCGGCACCACCGGTACCGATCGCGCCGGCGTTACCGCCCTTACCGCCGGAGCCGCCGTCCTGCGCGGAACCGTCCGCCAATGTCAGGCCGTTACCGCCGTTACCGCCGGCACCACCGTCACCGCCGGCGCCGTTGGTGCCGTCCTGGCCGGCAGCAGCCTGACCGCCCTTGCCGAGACCACCGGCACCGCCCGCGCCACCGAGGTCACGGTCACCGCCGTCGCCGCCACTGCCGCCGTTGCCCGCAGTCGCATCGATGCCGCCGCTGCCGCCGTGGCCGCCCGCACCACCGTTGCCGGCGTTGCCGGCGTTGCCGCCCTGACCACCGACGCCACCGGCGCCGTTGGCGGCCGTGCCACCCTGGCCACCCGCGCCGCCCGCTGCCGCGTTGCCGCCGTTGCCGCCCTGGCCGCCGGAGCTTCCGCCGGTGCCGGAGACGCCCTCGCCACCGTTGCCGCCGCTGCCACCGGTACCACCGGCACCACCGGCACCGCCGGCGCCCGAGATGGTGCCACCGGCGCCGCCGGTACCGCCGTAGCCGCCGACGCCACCGTTGCCACCGAGGGTGCCGTTGCCATCGATGTCGGTGTGGCCGAGCACGCCGCTGCCGCCGTTACCGCCGGCACCGCCCACGCCGCCGGTGCCGATCGCGCCGGCCGCGCCGCCGTTACCGCCGTAGCCACCGGCCTGGCCGGTCGACCCGTCGGCGAGCAGCGTGCCGTGACCACCGGCACCGCCGTTGCCGCCGTTGCCCCCGCCGCCGTCACCGCCGGCCGCGCCGCTGGAGCGGTAGGTGACACCGTCACCGTTCAGGCCGCCCTTACCGGCTGCGCCGCCGGTGCTGCGGTCGCCACCGGCGCCACCGTTGCCGCCGTGCCCGGCGGTGTCGTTCGCACCGCCGCCGGCACCGGCACCACCGCGGCCGCCGTCGCCCGCGGCGCCAGCCGAACCACCGTTGCCGCCCAGGCCACCGGAACCGTTGAGGCCCGCGGTGCCATTGGTGGCGCTGCCGCCCTGGCCGCCATTGCCGCCCGCACCGCCGACACCGCCGGCGCCGCCGTTGCCACCGTTGGTGCCGTCGCCACCGTTGCCGCCGCTACCTGCGGCAGCGTCGATGCCCGCGATGCCCTGGATCCCGGCGCCACCCGCACCGCCGGCACCGCCCGCGCCGCCGACACCGCCGGAACCGCCGTTGCCGGAGATCGAGCCGCCCTTACCGCCGCTGCCCGCGTTGCCACCGGCGGCGCCGTTGCCACCGGTCCCGCCGTTGGCGGTGGCCGTCGATCCGACCGCACCGGTCGCGCCGGCACCACCGTTGCCGCCCGCGCCGCCGTGGCCGATCGAGCCCGCGTCACCGCCGTGCCCGCCGGCGCCGCCGACCTGTGCGGTGCCGTCGGCGAGCAGCACACCGGTGCCGCCCTTGCCGCCCGCGCCGCCGTTGCCGCCGATGGCTGCAGTCCCGGCGTTTCCGCCGGCTGCCTGACCGGTGTGCGTGGCGTTCCAGCCGCCTGCGCCGGCCGTGCCCGCGCTGCCGCGCTCACCACCGGCGCCGCCGTTGCCGCCGGAGCCCGCCACGGCACCGGTGCCGCCGCCGGTACCGTCGGCGCCGCGTCCGCCGTTTCCGGCGTTTCCGGCGTTGCCCGCATTGCCACCGGCGCCGCCGGCGCCTTCCGCGCCGAGGTTGCCGTTGCTGGCGGTGCCACCGGCACCACCGTCGCCGCCCACGCCACCGTTACCGCCGATGCCGCCGTCGCCACCGTCGCCTCCGTTGGCGCCGGAGGCTCCGCTGCCAGGAGTGACCGGGGTGGCGCTCATGCCGTTAGCCCCATGGCCGGCGTTGCCACCGGCGCCGCCGACGCCGCCCTGACCGCCCGCGCCGCCGTTGCCGGAGGTCGTGCCGCCGGCACCGCCCACGCCGCCGACGCCACCGGCGCCGCCGTGGGTGCCGTTGGTGCCATTGCCATCGACGTCGGTGATCCCGGCGTCGCCGACCGCACCGGCCCCACCGGTTCCGCCGACGCCACCGTTGCCGACCGATGCCGCGTCACCGCCGTGGCCACCGGCACCGCCGCCCTGACCGACATCGGTACCGGCGATCACACCCGCGCCGGCACCGCCGTTTCCACCGGCACCGCCATCGCTGCCCAGACCCGCTGCGCCGCCGTTGCCGGCCGCGCCGTCGCCGTCCGTGCCGGTGCCGCCGGTGCCCG
Organism: Mycolicibacter sinensis; assembly: GCF_001667375.1. Classification (GTDB taxonomy): domain Bacteria; phylum Actinomycetota; class Actinomycetes; order Mycobacteriales; family Mycobacteriaceae; genus Mycobacterium; species Mycobacterium sinense_A. The sequence continues at coordinate 88,382 of NZ_LZIN01000071.1, forward strand.
CGGTTCCGGCCGCGGCGCCATCAGCACCGTTGCCGCCCGCGCCACCCGCGCCCGCGTTGGCGCCGCCGCCACCGCCGAGGCCGGTACCACCAACCCCGGCCGCGCCACCGGCACCACCATCGCCGGCGTCGCCGCCGGCACCACCGGTTCCGGCACTGGCCGCGCCGCCCTGTCCACCGTTACCGCCCGCGCCGCCAGCGGCGGCGTCACCGCCATTGCCGCCCGCCGTGTCGGCCACCGTCGCGTCTGCGCCCGCGCCACCGGCCCCGCCCTTACCACCGGCGCCGCCGTTGCCGCCGGCACCACCGTTGCCGGAGGTGCTGCCGCCGAGGCCACCGGTGCCGCCGTCGCCGCCGACGCCACCGACGAAGCCGTTGGTGCCGTTGCCGTCGATGTCCGTGATGCCGTCCACGGTCGCGCCGACGCCACCGGCGCCACCGGCGCCGCCGTTGCCGACCGCCCACGCGTTACCGCCGGTGCCACCGTTTCCGCCGCCCTGGCCGATGTCGGTGTCCTCGATCAGGCCCGCACCGGCACCACCCTGGCCGCCGGTCCCGCCATCGCTGGCGACACCGTCCTGGCCGAGGCTGCCGTCGGCGCCGTTTGTGGTGCCGGTTCCGCCGTTGCCGACGGCGCCTGCCAGGCCGCCTTCGGCACCGTCACCACCGTTACCACCGTTGCCGGCGACTGCCGCACCGCCGCCGCCGAGGCCCTTGCCGCCGACGCCGGCGTTGCCGCCGTTACCGCCGTAGCCGGAGGTGCCACCGGCGCCACCGATGCCGTTGGTTGCCGTACCGCCCTGGCCGCCGTTACCGCCGTTACCGCCGGCGCCGGCGTTACCGCCGTTGCCGCCGTCGGTGTCGGCGACCGTGGCGTCCGCGCCCGCTCCGCCGGCACCGCCCTGGCCACCGATGCCGCCGAAGCCGCCCGCACCGCCGTTACCGGAGGTGGTGCCGCCGGCGCCACCCTGGCCACCGTCGCCGCCGACGCCGCCGACCGCACCATGGGTGCCGTTGCCGTCGATGTCGGTGATGCCGTCCACGGTCGCGCCGGTGCCACCGGTGCCGCCCATGCCGCCGTTTCCGACCGCGCCGGCGTTGCCGCCCTGGCCGCCATTGCCGCCGCCCTGTCCGATGTCAGTCCCGCTGATCAAGCCCAAGCCGTCGCCACCGCGACCGCCGTCGGCGCCGTCGGTGTTGGTGCCGGCCGTGCCCTCGGCGCCGGCTGCACCACCGGTGACTCCGAGGCCACCGACCCCGGCCTTGCCGGTCGCGCCACCGACGGCGCCGTCGCCGCCGGTGCCGCCGTTACCGGCGTTGGCGCCGCCTCCGCCGCCACCGCCCTGACCGCCTTGTGCCGCCGTGCCGGCATTGCCGCCGCTGCCCGCCGCGCCACCGGCGCCACCGGTCCCGGCGGCCGCGATGCCACCGGAGCCGCCGTTGCCACCTGCGCCACCGGCGCCCGCGGCGCCGCCGTTACCGCCATTGCCATCGAGGAGGTAGGCGTCATCCGCTGCGCCACCGTTTCCACCGGCACCGCCCTGACCGCCGGCACCACCGGCGCCGCCGTTGCCGGAGTTCGCGCCGCCGGCGCCACCCTGACCACCGGCGCCACCGGCCGCACCGGTCCCGCCGGCGGTGCCGTCGATGCCGACGGTCTCCCCGTCGGCTCCGGTTGCGCCGTTGCCGCCGGCTCCACCGGCGCCACCGTCACCGTCGTTACCGGCCGCGCCGGCGTTGCCGCCGGCGCCACCGGCCTGAGCGATGTTGCCGGCGAGCAGCTCACCGTCGCCGCCCCTGCCGCCGGCGCCGCCGTTGCCGCCGCCGCCTGCCGCGCCGGTCGCCCCGCTGTCGGCCTGGGCGCTGTTGTCGGCGTTCCAGCCACCGGCACCACCGGTGCCGGCCGTCCCGCGGTTACCGCCGTTGCCGCCCTGTCCGCCGTATCCCGCGGTGGCATTGGTGCCGCCGCCCGCGCCGTCGCCGCCGTTACCGCCGTTACCGGCGTTGCCGGCCGCACCGCCGAGACCTCCGGCACCGCCGTCACCCTGCACGCCGGCGTCACCCGCGGTCGCGACGCCACCGGCACCACCCTGGCCACCGCTACCACCGGTACCGCCGTTACCGCCGTTACCGGCGTTCACACCGGCCGTACCGTTGTCGCCGCTGCCGGCCACGGCGTCCACGCCGTCCTCGCCGTCGAAGCCATGACCGCCGGTGCCACCGGTGCCGCCTACGCCGCCAATGCCGCCGGCGCCGCCGTTACCCGAGGTGGTGCCACCCGCACCACCGGTGCCGCCGGCACCACCGTTGCCGCCGGTGCCACCGTTCGTGCCATTGCCGCTGAGGTCGACGCCACCACTCTTGCCGGTCGCGCCCTGACCGCCGGCGCCACCGTTGCCGCCGTTGCCGACCTCGCCGGCGTCGCCACCGTCGCCACCGCGGCCACCGTCCTGCACGGTGCCGTCCGCCAGGATCTCGCCGTCGCCACCGGCACCACCATTGCCGGCATTTCCGAGCAGACCGTCAGCGCCGGCGCCACCGTCGGCGCCGTGTGCCGTCCCGCCACTGGAGCCACCGGCGCCGCCGGCACCGCCCACGCCGGCAGTGGAGCCCGCGGCGCTGCCGCCCTTACCGCCGGAACCGGCCGCCGCAGCGGTGCCGCCACCGGCACCGGCACCACCGTTACCGCCATAGCCCGCGTTACCACCAGCACCACCGGCACCACCGTCGCCGCCGATACCGTGGGCACCCACCGTGCCGTGCGCCGACGCGCCGCCGACGCCACCGGCGCCACCGGCACCACCGGCACCACCGTCGCCGGCCGTGCTGGTCGCGTCACCACCGTCGCCGCCGTCAGCACCCGAGCCGGCTGCCGCGTCCTGACCCGTCGCGCCGTCCGCGCCGGCACCGCCGACACCACCGGCGCCACCACGGCCGCCCGCACCACCGGCACCACCGTTACCAGCGTCCGAACCAGCGGCGCCACCGGCGCCACCGACACCACCGACACCACCGGCCATACCCGTGGTGCCGTCACCATCGGCATCGGTGTGGCCCGCGGTGCCGTCAGCACCGTCACCGCCCTTGCCACCGGCGCCACCGTTACCCAGGTTGCCCGCCTCACCACCGGCACCACCATTGCCGCCGGCAGCGCCCGCTGTCGTGGCACTGAACCCGTCACCACCGGCGCCGCCGTTGCCACCGTCGGTCGCCGCCGCACCCGTAACACCAGCGGCACCACCGTTAGAACCACCATTGCCGCCAGCACCAGCGACACCCGCATCGCCACCAGCACCACCAGCACCACCATGGATGCTCGTCTCGTCACCGTCGGCGCCGGCACCACCATTGCCGCCCTCGCCCGCGGCACCACCGGTGCCACCATTACCGCCGACACCGGCCTTGCCCGTGGCACCCATCAGGCCACCGGAACCCCCGGCGCCACCATTGCCGCCATGCCCGGCCGCGCCACCACTGCCGCCATCACCGGCGTCGCCGCCGGCAGCGCCGGCCTCGGTGGCATCGGTACCGTCGCCACCGTTACCACCGGCACCACCATTGGCGCCCTGGCCACCAGCACCACCGGAGCCACCGGAACCGATCAGCCACGAACCCTTACCGCCGGCACCACCATTGCCACCGTTACCACCGGCCTGACCCAGGCCGCCGTCAGCACCCGCCAAGCCCAGGGCACCAACAGCACCCACAGCGCCGTCGCCACCGAGGCCACCGTTGCCGCCCACGCCGTACATGAAGCCGATACCGGCGCCACCGGCACCACCGTTGCCACCGGTACCACCGTCGATGCCGGCACCACCAGCACCGCCATCACCGCCGACACCCATCCACCAGCCACCAGCACCGCCGGCGCCACCAGAACCACCGGCAAGACCCGCACCACCGGCGCCACCATCGCCGAACATGCCCGCCGCACCACCGACACCACCGATGCCCTCAAGCGAGGTGCCACCAGCGCCACCGTCACCGAACCACAAACCACCCGCGCCACCAGCAGCCTCGGCCAGCGTGCCGCCATCAATACCGTCGGCACCGTTACCGATCAAGATCTGACCGAAACCGAACATATTGATAAACGAGTTGACCTCAGCACCAAAGGGACTCAAGATCCACTGCTGCCCCAGATCATGCAACGGCTGGTAGAACAACGAGCCGAACCAGTCATCAGCGGCCGCCGAACCCGGCAACTCCGCCACCGACGCATCAAAACTCAAACCCACATTGGCCAGCAACGGCTCCCACGACGCCGCATCGAACAACGTCTCCCACGACGACGCCTGACTCAAATCCCCCAGCGCCGAAGCCAGATCCGCACCGAGCAGATCAACCGCCCAGTCCAACTCATCAGCCTGGGCCGCCGGAGCCACCGCCACCGGCGCCACCCCAAACGCCAAAAACGCACCGACCGCACTACCGGCAGCGGCTATCCGGCCGCGCCGACGGCCGCCGCCCGTGATGCCACGACGCTCTGCGCGGTGCTGCTTGCCAGTCATGTGGGACTCCCTATTCTGCGACGAACCCATGTCGGTAATGCTTTCTCGGATCAGGTTTTTGAGGTCGATGTGGCTGCTGAGGTCTCAGCACCGTTGGCCGGCCGACGGCGGGGCGTCATCATCCGACGCCGCCCGCGCCGCCGGCACCGCCGGCACCGCCGGTACCACCCGTGCGGCTGCCGCTGCCGGAGGGGTTGTTGCCGCCTGCGCCGGGGTTCCCCGGGTTGCCGACCACGCCGCCACCGCTGGTGCCACCGGTACCACCGGTACCGCCGGTACCGCCCTTGCCGCCGGGGTTATTGCTGCTGCTGCCACTGGCGGTACCACCTTGGCCGCCCTTACCGCCGGCACCGGCGTTGCCGCCGCTGCCGTTGGTGCCGTTGGCGCCGTTGGTACCGGCCGTGCCGGTGGCGTTGTTCTGGGCACCGGCCGCACCGCCTTGACCGCCGGTACCGCCATTACCGCCGTTGCCGCCGACACCGCCGTCACCGCCGATACCGCCGGGAGTCCCGGTGGAGCCGCTGACCCCAGCGCCGCCCTTACCGCCCGTGCCGCCGGCACCGCCGGCCGAGCCGTTGGCGCCGTTGCCGCCGATACCGCCGGAGCCGGAGCTACCGGAGTTGGTGCCGCTGGCACCGCCGGCACCACCGGCACCGCCGTTCCCGCCGGCCTTACCGTCGCCGCCGGCACCGCCGATGCCGCCTGCGCCTGCGGGGTTTGTCGAGGTGGTTCCAGCGGTCCCAGTGCTGCCCGTGCCGCCGGTGCTGCCGGTGGTGGTGCCGGCGCCACCGGCGCCGCCGTTGCCGCCCTTACCGCCGTTACCGTCGACCGCCGCGCTGCCGCCCTGACCACCGGCGCCGCCCGACTGGCCGTCGTTCGAGGCGTTGCCCGCGGCACCGGCCGCGCCGTTACCGCCGTTACCGCCGTTGCCGGATGCGCCGGCCGCGCCGGTCGCCCCGTTGGACGCCTGCGCGGAGTGGTTGCCGTTCCAGCCGCCGGTCCCGCCGGCCCCGGCCGTTCCCGCGGTGCTGGAGCTGTTGCCGCCGTTACCGCCGGCACCCGCAACGGTGCCGGCACCAACGGTCAGAGTGCCGCCGTTGCCGCCGTTACCGCCATTACCGGCGTTACCGCCATTACCGCCATTGGCGCCCACGCCGCCCGCGCCGTTGGCACCGGCGGTGCCGTTGACGGCGTTCCCGCCGGCCCCGCCGCTGCCGCCGCTACCGCCGATGCCACCGTTGCCGGCCGTCCCGGTGGCGTCGCCACCGTTGCCGCCCGCCAGGCCACTGCCCGCGGCCGCGTTGGCGCCGACCGTCCCGTTGGCCGCGTTACCGCCGTGACCACCGACACCTCCCTTACCGCCGACACCGCCCGCGCCGCCGTTACCGGAGGTGGTACCCCCGGCACCGCCGGCACCGCCGGCACCGCCGTTTCCGCCGTTGACACCGTTGGTGCCGTCGCCGGAGCCCAGGGTCGTGCCGTTGGATCCCGCCGCGCCCGCACCACCGTCGCCGCCGCGGCCGCCGTTGCCAACCGCTCCGGCCGCGCCGGCGTCACCGCCGGCACCACCGGACTGCGCGACACCGTCACCGAGCATCACCCCGGTGCCGCCGTTGCCGCCGTTGCCGCCGTTACCGGTGGCGGCGTTGCCGGCCGCGCCGGCCGCGCCGTTGGCCGCGATCAGCCCGTTGGCGCCGATGCCGCCCTTGCCGCCGGTACCACCGACACCCGCGTAGCCGCCGGCACCGCCGTCGCCGCCTCGACCCGCGATGTGGCCGGCGCCGCCGCCGGCGCCGTTGCCGCCGTTGCCGCCGCGCCCGGCGTCACCGCCGGCACCGCCGGCGCCGCCCTGACCGCCGACGCCCACGGCGCCCTGGCTGCCGTTGGTGGCGGTGCCGCCGAGGGCGCCCGCGCCGCCGTGGCCACCGGCACCGCCGTTACCGCTGATGCCCGCGTTGGTGCCGGCTTCGCCGAAGTTGCCGCTGCCGGCGGTCGCGCTCTGCCCGTCCACACCGTTGGCGACGCCACCGACACCGCCGGCACCACCGATTCCGCCGCGTCCGCCGGCGCCACCGTTGCCGGCGATGCTGCCGCCGGCGCCGCCGACGCCACCGTTGCCGCCGGTGCCGCCGTCGGAGCCGTTGGTGCCGTTGCCGCCGACGACGATGCCGCTCGCGCCGGTCGCGCCGTTGCCGCCGTTACCGCCGGCGCCGCCGTTACCGATGATTCCGGCAGCACCACCGAGGCCGCCGTGGCCACCGGCCTGGGACGAACCGTCAGCCAGTACCTGGCCGACGCCGCCGTTACCGCCGGCACCACCGTTACCGCCGGTGCCGAGCGCACCATCGATGCCGTTCGCGGCCTGGCCGTTCTCGCCGAGACCGCCCTGGCCGCCGGCACCGGCCGCCGCGGCCCGGTCACCGCCCTGGCCGCCGTTACCGCCGTTGCCGGCGACGGCGTTCGTGCCGCCGCCACCGCCGTTGCCGCCGGCACCACCGGTGCCCGCATTGCCGGCGTTACCGCCGTTGCCTCCGACACCCGCGGTGCCGTGGGCGGCGTCGCCACCGCGGCCGCCTTCCGCGCCGTTGGCCGCGTCGCCGGCGTCGCCACCGTTGCCGCCATTGCCGCCGCCGGTGCCCACGGCGCCCTTACCGCCGTCACCACCGCTACCGCCGGCACCGCCGTTGCCGCCCGCACCGCCGTTGCCGGAGATGGAGCCGCCGGCGCCACCGTTGCCGCCCTTGCCGGCCGCGGCGCCATTTCCGCCGTCGGTGCCGTTACCGTCACCGCCGGTGACACCGCCAGCGCCGTCGGCGCCGCTACCGCCGTTGCCGCCCGCGCCGCCGTTGCCGATGTTGCCGCCGGCGCCACCGTTGCCGCCCCGCCCACCGACTTGGCCGCTGCCGAGCTGCCCGTTGCCGCCGTTACCGCCCGCGCCACCGTTACCGCCGCGAGCGGCCGCAGCGCCGTCGACGCCGTCGGCCCGCTGGGTGACGCCGTCACCGTTCAGGCCGCCGGTGCCGCCGGTTCCAGCCGTGCCGACGTCGCCGCCCGCGCCACCGTTACCACCGGTTCCGGCCACCGGGTTGACGTCACCGCCGGCACCGTGGCCGCCGCGGCCGCCGTCGGCGCCGGTTCCGGCGTTGCCGCCCCGGCCACCGACGGTGCCCAGACCGTTGCTGCCGGCGTTGCCGCTTGTCGCCGTTCCGCCGGCGCCACCGTTGCCGCCGTTACCGCCGTTGCCGCCGGAGCCGCCGTTTCCGCCCGCGGCACCGTTGCTGCCGACGCCGCCGGTGCCGGCCACTGCGTCGAGGCCGGCCTTGCCCAGGGCGCCGTTGCCGCCGTTGCCGCCGGTGCCCGCCGCGCCGGCGCCGCCGCCATTGCCGCCGTTGCCGGCGATCGTGCCGCCCTTGCCGCCCGCGCCGCCGTCGCCGCCGTTGCCGCCGGACTGACCGTTGCCACCGTTGACCTGGCCGAGCGTCGTGCCGTTGGCGCCGTTACCGCCGATGCTGCCGGCGCCGCCCGCGCCACCGGCGCCACCGTTGCCGTAGGTTCCGGCGTCACCACCGGCGCCGCCCTCGCCACCGGCCTGGGGGTTTCCGTTGGCCAGCACCGAGCCGTTGCCGCCGCGGCCGCCGGCACCACCGTTGCCGCCGGTCCCGGCGCCACCGTTGCCGCCGTTGACCGCCTGCTGGCCATCGCCGCTCAGACCACCCTGGCCGCCGTAGCCGATCCCGCCGCGGTCGCCGCCGTCGCCGCCGTCGCCACCGTTTCCGGCCACCGCGTTGGCGCCGCCACCGGCGCCGTTGGCGCCGGTGCCGCCGTTACCGGCGTTGCCCGCCGAACCACCTTGACCGCCGGCGCCACCGGCACCGACCGCACCGTCGTTGCCGAGGGTGGCCGTGCCGCCCAGACCGCCGTTGCCGCCGTTGCCGCCCAGGCCACCGGTTCCACCGCTACCGCCGTCGCCGCCGTCAGCGCCGCTCAGGCCGCTACCCGATGCCACCGGCGCCGCGTTGGCCCCGTCGGCGCCGTGGCCGCCGCGGCCGCCCGCACCACCGGCGCCACCCTGGCCGCCGGCACCGGCGTCGCCGGACTCGTAGCCGCCGTCACCGCCCTGGCCACCGTTACCGCCCAGGCCGCCGACGCCACCGCCGGTGCCGTCGGTGCCGTCACCGTTGGCGTCGACCGTGCCGTCGACGCCGGCCAGTCCGGTAGATCCGACGCCGCCGTTGCCGCCCGCGCCGCCGACGCCGATCGCCCCGGCCGCACCACCGTTGCCGCCGTCACCACCGGCCTGGGGCGAGCCATCGGCATGGACCAGACCGGTCCCGCCGGCGCCGCCCGCGCCGCCATTGCCGCCGGTGCCCGCGGCACCAGCCTGGCCGCCGGCCGCCTGGTCGGTGTGGCCGGCGTTCCAGCCGCCCGCACCGGCGTTGGCGCCGGCTACGCCACGGACACCGCCCTGGCCGCCGTCACCGCCGTGGCCGGCCTTGACGCCGGCGCCGCCGCCGGCGCCCTGACCGCCCTGGCCGCCGTTGCCGGCGTTGCCCGCGTCGCCGGCGTTGCCGCCCAGGCCGCCGAGGCCTTCGGCGCCGGCCGCACCGTTGGTGGCAGAACCACCCGCACCGCCGTTACCGCCGTGGCCGCCGTCACCGCCGGCCCCACCGTTACCGCCGTCGCCGGCATTGGTTCCGTCGCCGCCGCTACCGGCGATCGCGTCGACGCCGTCCGTTCCGTCGGCGCCGTTTCCACCGTGTCCACCGTGGCCGGCCGCACCGCCGTTACCGCCGGCGCCGCCGTTGCCGGAGGTGGTGCCGCCCGCGCCGCCCTGTCCGCCCTGGCCGCCCTGACCGCCGGTGGCACCGTCGGTGCCGTTGCCGTCAAAGGCCGTGATGCCGTCGACGGTCGCTCCGGCGCCACCGGCGCCACCGGCGCCACCGTTGCCGATCGCCGCCGCGTCACCGCCCGCACCACCGGCGCCACCGCCCTGGCCGATGTTGTCGCCGGCGATCAAGCCCGCGCCGGCACCGCCCTGGCCGCCGGCGCCGCCATCGCTGCCGGAGCCGGTGCTGCCCGCGGCGCCCGCGGCGCCCGCCGCGGTGCCGGTGCCACCGGCACCCACCGCACCCGCAGCGCCACCATCGGCGCCGGCCCCGCCTGCACCACCGGCACCGGCGTGGGTGCCGCCGCCACCGCCGAGGCCCAGACCACCTGCGCCCGCCGCGCCGGCGTCGCCACCGTTGCCGGCATTACCGCCCGCGCCACCGGTGCCGTCGGTCGCGGCACCGCCCTGCCCACCGGCACCGCCCTGTCCGCCGGCGCCGGCATTGCCGCCGTCACCGCCATCGGCGTCGGCGACCGTCGCGTCGTCGCCCGTGCCGCCGTTGCCGCCCTTACCGCCGGTACCGCCGTTGCCGCCGACACCACCGTCGCCGGAGGTGGTGCCACCGGCGCCACCCTGGCCGCCCGCGCCACCGACGCCGCCGACCAGGCCGTGCGTGCCGTTGCCGTCGCCGCCGGTGCTGCCGTGCACGGTCGCACCGACGCCACCGTTTCCGCCGGCACCGCCGGTGCCGACCTCGGCGGCGTCCCCGCCCTGGCCACCGGCGCCGCCGGCCTGAGCGGTCAAACCATCGCTGGCCAGCCCGTCACCATCGCCACCGTCACCGCCCGCGGCGCCATCGCTGCCCGCACCGGCGTTGCCCGCACCACCGTTTGCACCGCCGTCGGTCCCGGCGCCGGCCGTACCGGCCGCACCGCCGAGGCCACCGTTACCGCCCTGGCCACCCGCACCGGCGGCGTCGAAGTCGCCGCCGCCGAGACCCTTGCCACCGGCCGCGGCCGGGCCCGCGGCGCCACCGTCGCCCGCGGCGCCACCGGCGCCACCGATACCGTTGCCGGCGCTGATCCCGCCGGCGCCGCCGTCACCACCGATACCACCGGCACCGGCGTGGCCACCGTTGCCGCCGGTGCCACCGGCCACCGTCGCGTCCTCGGCCGCGCCACCGTTACCACCGGTGCCGCCAACGCCCCCGGCGCCACCTACGCCGCCCGTGCCCGAAGTGGTGCCACCGGCACCGCCGGTGCCGCCCGCGCCGCCGGCGCCGCCCGTGCCGCCCGCGGTGCCGTCGCCATTGGCATCGGTTACGCCGTTCTCGCCGGTTGCGCCTTGGCCGCCGGCACCACCGTTGCCGCCGTTACCGGTCTCGTTGCCCGCGTCACCACCGTCGCCGCCTCGGCCACCGGCCTGCACGGTGCCGTCCGCCAGGATCTCGCCCTTGCCGCCGACGCCACCATTGCCACCGTTACCGACGGCGCCGTCGACACCCGCAGCGCCCGCGGCCGCGTGCCCACTGTCGCCGTTGGCGCCCCCGGCGCCGCCCGCGCCACCAACGCCGGCGTTGGAGTCGGTCGCGCTGCCGCCCTTACCGCCGGCACCGGCCGCCGACTCGGTGCCGCCACCGGCACCGGCACCACCGGTACCACCATTGCCCGCGTTACCACCGGCGCCACCGTCGCCGCCGAGGCCGCCGATGCCGTGGGCGCCCGCCGTGCCGTGCGCCGACGCCCCGCCGACGCCACCGGCGCCACCGGCGCCACCGGCGCCACCGTTGCCGGCCGTGCTGGTCGCATCACCACCATCGCCACCGTCAGCACCCGAGCCGGCTGCCGCGTCCTGACCCGTCGCGCCGTCCGCACCGGCACCACCGACACCACCGACACCACCACGGCCGCCCGCACCACCGGCACCACCGTTACCAGCGTCCGAACCAGCGGCGCCACCGGCGCCACCGACACCACCAGCACCACCGGCCATACCCGTGGTGCCGTCACCATCGGCATCGGTGTGGCCCGCGGTGCCGTCAGCACCGTCACCGCCCTTGCCACCGGCGCCACCGTTACCCAGGTTGCCCGCCTCACCACCGGCACCACCATTGCCGCCGGCAGCGCCCGCTGTCGTGGCACTGAACCCGTCACCACCGGCGCCGCCGTTGCCACCGTCGGTCGCCGCCGCACCCGTAACACCAGCGGCACCACCGTTAGAACCACCATTGCCGCCAGCACCAGCGACACCCGCATCGCCACCAGCACCACCAGCACCACCATGGATGCTCGTCTCGTCACCGTCGGCGCCGGCACCACCATTGCCGCCCTCGCCCGCGGCACCACCGGTGCCACCATTACCGCCGACACCGGCCTTGCCCGTGGCACCCATCAGGCCACCGGAACCCCCGGCGCCACCATTGCCGCCATGCCCGGCCGCGCCACCACTGCCGCCATCACCGGCGTCGCCGCCGGCAGCGCCGGCCTCGGTGGCATCGGTACCGTCGCCACCGTTACCACCGGCACCACCATTGGCGCCCTGGCCACCAGCACCACCGGAGCCACCGGAACCGATCAGCCACGAACCCTTACCGCCGGCACCACCATTGCCACCGTTACCACCGGCCTGACCCAGGCCGCCGTCAGCACCCGCCAAGCCCAGGGCACCAACAGCACCCACAGCGCCGTCGCCACCGAGGCCACCGTTGCCGCCCACGCCGTACATGAAGCCGATACCGGCGCCACCGGCACCACCGTTGCCACCGGTACCACCGTCGATGCCGGCACCACCAGCACCGCCATCACCGCCGACACCCATCCACCAGCCACCAGCACCGCCGGCGCCACCAGAACCACCGGCAAGACCCGCACCACCGGCGCCACCATCGCCGAACATGCCCGCCGCACCACCGACACCACCGATGCCCTCAAGCGAGGTGCCACCAGCGCCACCGTCACCGAACCACAAACCACCCGCGCCACCAGCAGCCTCGGCCAGCGTGCCGCCATCAATACCGTCGGCACCGTTACCGATCAAGATCTGACCGAAACCGAACATATTGATAAACGAGTTGACCTCAGCACCAAAGGGACTCAAGATCCACTGCTGCCCCAGATCATGCAACGGCTGGTAGAACAACGAGCCGAACCAGTCATCAGCGGCCGCCGAACCCGGCAACTCCGCCACCGACGCATCAAAACTCAAACCCACATTGGCCAGCAACGGCTCCCACGACGCCGCATCGAACAACGTCTCCCACGACGACGCCTGACTCAAATCCCCCAGCGCCGAAGCCAGATCGGCACCGAGCAGATCAACCGCCCAGTCCAACTCATCAGCCTGGGCCGCCGGAGCCACCGCCACCGGCGCCACCCCAAACGCCAAAAACGCCCCGACCGCACTGCTGGCTCCCAGCAATCGCCGGCGCTGCCGCCGACGTGGGAGACCGTTGCCCGAAGTGTTACGCCCTACAGCCATTTGGGATTTCCTATCTGTGCTGGCCCACAGGTGTGCTAGCTCTTGGTTTGTCGTTTAGTTCTCAGAACATGGGTTTGTCGTCGCCGCAGGATCAGCCGTAGAAGCCCAGCGCTTCGGCAATCTGCTGCGGAATGTTGTTGAACCACTCCGGGAGCATCCCGAAGAAGTCGGCGTTGACATCGACCAGGCCCACATCCGACAGACCCAGTCCGCTGAGCAGGTCGTTGATGGTGGTGGCGCCCAAGCCCAAATCGGTGAGCAGCGAGTTGATCGACCAATCGCCCAGGCCGAGGTTCGCCACGATGGTGCTCAGATCGTTGCTGTCCAGCCCCATCCAGCCCAGGAACGTTCCTACGGTCGGGTCGCCCAGCACGCTGGTCATCAGGTCGGTGATGAAGGTGTCCAGATGTACCTCGTCGAGACCGAGGCCTCCGAGCATGCTGCCGATCGAGACCCCGCCCAGCAGGTCGTTGATGACCTGGTCCAGGTGCCGGTCGTCGAAGCCCAGACCGCTGAGCAAGCCGGCAATCGAGATGTCGCTCAAGCCGATTCGGTCGATGAACATGTCCAGGTCGATGTTGTTCAGGCCGAGAGCGCTGAGCATCGAGGAGATGTTGAGGTTGTCCAGGCCCAGCGCATCGATCAGGTTCTCCAGCCCGATGCTGCCCATGCCCCAACTGGAGAAGAGGGAGAGCACGCTGACGTCGCCCAGGCCCATCCCGTCGAGCAGGCGCTCCATGAGCTCCGAGAGGGTCGGGTTGAAGCCCAAGTCGGTGAAGAACTGCTCCAGCGTGACGTTGCCGCTGAGGTTGCCCAAGCCTTCGAACAGGGTCTCCAACTGGTAGTTGGACAGACCCATCGCCTGGACCATCTGGCTCACCGTGGCGTCATAGAGTCCCAGGTTCGACAGGGTCTGGCCGACGGTGTTGGTGCCCAACAGCGCATTCAGGGTCGGGTTGCCGATCTTCTCGATCAGGCTGGCGTTCTCCGGGGAGAGCTCGGCCAGCGGCGTGTCGCCCATCCCGGCGATCGACATCAGCTGGGTGAACTTGATGTCGGTCAGCATGGTGGTCGGGTCGATGCCGAGTTCGTTCTCGCCGACCGCCATTGCCCCCAGGACCTGCCCGAGGGTCTGGTTGCCGTAGTCGCCGATGAAGTCGTTGAAGGTCATTCCGGGCTCGAACATCGAGCTCAGCAGTCCCAGCAGCCCGGTGTTGCCCGTGATGTCGGGCCCGAGGAAGCCGCTGTTGAGCAGATCCAGCAACGTGTCGTTGCCCATCTCCCCGAACAGGCTGCCGAGCGCGCTGCCCAGGGTCAGGCTGCCCAGGCCCAGCTGCTCGAAGAAATCGGTCAGCGGGGGGTTACCCATCGCGTCGGTCAGCAGGCCACCGATGGTCCAGCTCGGGTCGACCAGGCTGGCCAGCGATTCGCTGCCCGACGCGCCGAGCAGGTCCTTGATCAGCCCGCCCACCGTCTGGTTGTCACCGCCGACGAGGTCCAGGATCAGCTCGGACAGCGTGGGGTTACCGATGTCGGTCGAGTTGAGCAGTGCGATCAGCAGGCTGGCGATCGAGTCGTCCGGGCTGATGCCGCCGAGGTCGGACAGCAGTTCCGCGATGGTGGGGTTGCCGATGCCGGCCTCGTTGATCAGCCCGATCAGGAAGTTGGACAGCGACTCCGTGCCGATCCCGAAGTCGTTGAGCAGGTCGACCGGGGTCATGTGACCGAAGCCGAACTGGTCGAGCAGATCGATGATCAGGGTGTCCAGCGGGGTGTCGCCGATACCGATCTCGGAAAGCAGGCCGGTCAGGGTCTCGTTGCCCATGCCGGTGGCGTCGACGATGGTGCCGACATCGATGTTGATCCCGAGCTGGCTCGTCGCCAGCAGACCATTGAACAACGGGATGCTGAACCCGCCGAGGTCAAAGCTGCTGTGGCCGTTGAGGAATGCGTCCAGCAGGATCGCGGGCGCACCGAACAGCGCGGAGAGCGCCGCCATCGGGTCTTGGAAGTTGAAGATCTGGCCCATCAGATCTTGCATGGCGTTGAAGACGTTGATCCACGGGCCCATTCCGGCGAGCATCGAGTTCAGCCACATGGGCAGCTGCAGGCTGATGTCGGCCGGGAAGGGCAGGAGCTGTGCGTCGATGGTCGGCAGCGGGTTGGTGAAGATGTTGATGACGTCCGGGATGCCGGCCATCGCCTGCTGCGGGTTGGTGAAGATGTGCTGCAGCAGCCCCCACATGTCGACTGAATTCTGGTTCAGCGCTTGCAGGTTGGCGGTGGTGTGGTTGAACAGGTCGGTGTAGGGCGAGAAGAAGTCACCGCCCGCGGTCAGCTCGACGGCCCGCTGCTCGACGGCGGCGAGCCGCTGCAGCTGCGGTGCCTGCGACGCCGCGGACGGAACCGCGACGAGGCCCACTCCGACGATGGCCAGGCCGGTGGTGACGTAGGGGCGAAGTGTCTGCTGCATGATGCCCTCCCGGACGGAAGTTCCGAAGTTGTTGTGGCGCTGAAGCTGTTTAAGCACCGAGCACCGCCGCGATCTGGTTCGGCAGGCCGTCGAGGAAGTAGGCCATCGAGCCGAAGAATTCTTCGATCTGGGCGTTGATCACGGTGAGGTCGCCCAGACCCATGGACACCAGCAGTTCGTTGACGGTCTGGGTGCCGAAGTCGCCGAGGAGCGAACTCACGGTCGACGCCCCGAACAAGGAGTCGATCAGCTCGTTGAGGGTCTGATCGCCCAAGCCCACATCGATGAGCGCGCCGCTGACGGTCAGGTCGCCGAAGAACTGGTCGAACAGGTCGCTCAGCGACTGACCGCCGATGCCGAACTCGCCGAGCATGTCGTTGAGGCTCTGGCCGCCGAGTGCCTGCCGGATGATGTCGTCGAGGTGCATGCTGCCCATGCCACCGTCGTCGAGCGCGCCGGCGACGGTCTTGTCACCCAGGAACTGGTTGAGCAGGTCGCTGATGTGCTGGTCGCCGATGCCCGCGTCGTTGAGCATGTCGACGATGGTCACGTTGGCCGGGACCAGCTGGTTGATCAGATCGGCGAGGGTGGTGTTGCCCATGTCGCCGAGCAGTTCCGTCAGCGGCTGGTTGGGCATCATCGACATGACCAGGTCGTTCAGGGTCATGTCGGCCATGCCGGAGCCGGCGAGCATGTCGATCAGCGGCATCGAGAAGTTCTCGCGGATCATGTCGGCCAGCGACATCGTGCCCATCTCGCCGAGCAGCGCGGACAGCGGCGAGTTGAGCATGCCCTGGTCGTCCAGGATCTGGCCGAGAGTTGTGCCGCCAAGCGAGGTGATCAGCAAGGCGTCACCACCCTTGTCCAGCGGGGTGCCGCCGGTGGCGGCGATGAAGTCGTTGATCGTGAGGTTCCCGATGATCCCCATGTTGTGCAGGTTTCCGAACACCGTGCCCAGGGACAGGTTGGTGACGCCCAGCAGGTCAGTGAGGTCCTTGACCGTGACATTGGCGAAGCCGGCCGCCTCGAGCACGTCGGCCATCGAGGTGTTGCCGGCGTCGCCGAGGATGGAGATCACGATCTCGCCCATGTCGGCGTCGGCCACGCCAGCCTGACTCAGCAGGTCGAACAGGGTCTGGTTGCCCAGGCCCAGGCCGCCGAGCAGCGAGGTGATCACCTCGTGGGTGGTCAGGTCGCCGCCGCCGAGGGCGTCGATCAAGGAAGCCGGCGTCTGCCCGCCGAGGCCGAGGGCGTCGACCGCGGTGGTCAGCAGGCCGTTCAGCGTCAGGTCGTCGGCGCCGATCTGGCCGAGCAGACCGCTGACCGTCGGGTCGCCGATGCCCAGCGCGTTGAACACGCTCATGCCCAGGTCGGCCAGCTTGAGGTCGGCCACGCCGACGCTGTCGGCGATACCGGTGATCGTCGGGTTGTCGAAGCCCAACGCGCGGGTCAGGTCGATGACCAGGTCGGCCACCTCGACGTCGCCGATCCCCAACTGGCTCATGATGTCGGTGATGGTGGGGTCGCCGATCCCGACGGCGTCGAGCACGGTCGACAACACGCTGGAGATCTGCTGATCGCCGAGCCCGAGGGAGTCGAGCAGGTCGACCGGCGTCTGGTTGCCCAGTCCCAAGGTGTCCAGCAGGCCGGTCAGCATGCCCGCCACCGACATCGTGCCGATGCCGGTCTGGTCGAGCAGGCTGGCTACGGTCTGGTCACCGATCTTCAGGCCGTCGACCACGTCGCCGGCGGTCAGGTCGAGTTCCAGGTTCTGGCCCGGGACCAGGATCCCGTTCCAGGCCGGGATGTGGATGCCCAGAATGTCCAGGGTGTCGGTGCCGTTGAGGTATGCGTTGAGCAAGACGGCCGGTGCGGTGAAGATCGCCGCGAACGGGTCCATCGGGTTGGTCGGGTTCCAGATCTGCTCGTTGATGTCGTGCCAGGCGTTGTTGACGGCGACCAGCGGGCCGATCAGGCCCATGCCCATGGTCAGCAGCGGCGAGAGCATGACCATCATCGGGTCGCTGCCACTGATCGTCGGCATCGGGTTGGTCAGGAAGTCGATCACTTCCGGCAGCTTCGACAGCGACGACGGATCGCTGAGGATCTGCATGATCAGGTTGCCCCAGCCGTTGTCCGACCCCATCGCTACCAGGTTGGTGGCGGTGTTGTTGAACAGGTCGGCGTACGGCTGGAAGAAGTCCGGGCCGGCGGTGAGCGCCACCGGACGGTGCTGGACGTCGGGCAGCACCTCGCGGATCTCGGCCTGTGGCTTCAGAACGGCCGTTGGGACGGCCGCATTGACCGCCACGAGCGTGGCGCCCGCAATGACGACGCCGGGGGTGACGTACGGGCGAAGCGCCAGCTGCATCATGCTCTCCTACGGAAACTGATCATGGACGTTGCTGAACTTTACATGAGTTTTTGACTTTGTCTAAGCGAAATTTTTCTCATGAAAACCCGGGGTAAAACGCCAGGGAATCGCACGTGAGGCGATACATGTCCGACCGAGCGGACCCCTGTAGACCTATCACACCGATGCTTCCGTTCGGGCAAAAACCAGATTCTTAGGTTTTTGTTAACGGATATTCTGCGCTGAGGGGGTCGCTAAGGTGGGGGCATCATGAGCGCAACCAACCTGATGAACTTGCTCCAGCAACAGGCCGAGCGTTACGGCGACAAAGTCGCGTTCAGCTTCAGCCCGGACGGTGGTGCCGAACAAAGTCGCATCACCTACCGGGAGCTCGACGAGCGCGCCCGCGCCCTCGCCGCCGAGCTGCATCGGCGCGGTGCCGCCGGGCGGCGGGTGCTGTTGGCCTGCGAGCCGGGCCTGGACAACGCCGTCGGCTACTTCGGCTGCGTCTACGCCGGCGCCATCGCCGCGCCGATGAACGAGACCCTGTCCCGGCTCAAGCAGATCGCCACCGACATCCAGGCCGACTTCGCCCTGGCCACCGCCGAGATGCAGACCCGGATCCGCCCGGCGATCGACGCGTTGACCACCGAGCGCCCGCTGCAGTGGTGCACCCTGGACCAGCCCGGCGCGGACGCCGCCGAATGGGTCGCGCCGGACATCGACGCCGACGACATCGCCTTGATCCAGTACACCTCCGGATCGACCAAATCCCCCAAGGGCGTCATGGTCAGCCACGCCAACCTGATGCACAACATGGAGGTCGTGCGGCAGCGGTGGAACGGCCACGACGGCGACGTCGCGGTGTGGTGGCTGCCGCAGCACCATGACATGGGCCTGATCGGCGGCGTCCTGGAGATGGTCTACGTCGGCGTCACGACGTACATGATGCCGCCCAATACCTTCATCAAGCGGCCGGCGAGCTGGCTGGAGATGCTGTCGCAGCACCGCGCCACGATCACCGGCGCACCGACCTTCGCCTACGACCTGTGCGTCAAGACCACCACACCGGCCCAGCGCGCGGCGCTGGACCTGTCCAACCTGACGCACGCCTGGATCGGCACCGAGCCGGTCCGGGCGACCACGCTGCAGAACTTCGCCGAGGCGTTCGCACCGGCCGGATTTCGGCTGAACGGCATCCAAGCCGCCTTCGGCCTGGCCGAATCCACGCTGCTGGTCACCGCAATGCAGAGCCCGGTGGCCGCCGGGGTGCGCTACGTCGACCGCAACGCGCTGGGCCGAAACCAGGTGATCGACGTCGCGGCCGACGACCCCGACGCCCTGCCGATGGTGGGCTGCGGCACGGAGCTGGACGGGATGCGGGTGCTGATCGTCGATCCGGAGACCCGAATCGAGTGCGACGCTGACCAAGTGGGCGAGATCTGGGCATCCGGCCCCAGCATCGCCCACGGCTACTGGGGGCGGCCCGAGGAGACCGAACGCACCTTCGGCGCAACGCTGGCCGACACCGGTGAGGGCCCGTTCTTGCGCACCGGTGACCTCGGATTCGTCTGCGCGGGTGAGCTATTCGTCACCGGGCGGTGGAACGACCTGATCACGATCCGCGATATCAAGTACTACCCCAACGACATCGAGGACACCGTGGGCGGCAGTGACCCGGCACTGATGCCGGGCCGCACCGCGGTGTTCACGGTCAAACCGACCCCGCGCGCCGACGAGCAGCTGGTGATCGTGCAGGAGGTGAACCGCGCGTCGCTGGACTCCGACCTCAGCGGCGCCGTCGAGGCCATCCGGGCGGCAGTCCTTGCCACCCATAATGTTTCGGCCCATGATGTGCTGCTGGTCGAGCCCATGCAGGTCCCGACGACCACCAGCGGCAAGATTCAGCGCAGCGCGTGCCGGCAACGCTTCGTCGACGGCGGGTTCACCCCGGTGGCGCAGTGGCAGGCGCCACCGCCAGAAGACGACACCCCGGACGTCAAGAGTGCGCTGGTGGGCGGCCTGGTGCGCCTCGCCGCGACCGGATTGGCGCAGCGGCGGCGGGGATCAACGGGGCGGGGCTGAGTTTCAGTCCCGCTGAGACCGCTGCTGCTGCAACGAATTCCGCATCGCATCGGCCAGTTTGCCGAAGTTCAGCCGGGGGCCTTTCGGGGTGGCGGCGGGCGGCGGTGCATGCCACTGCGCCACCGGGGTGAACCCGCCGTCGACGAAGCGTTGCCGGCACGCGCTGCGCTGAATCTTGCCGCTGGTGGTCGTCGCGG
>NZ_LZIN01000072.1 GCF_001667375.1 Mycolicibacter sinensis
CTGCTGCATGCCCGGATGCTGCAGGCGATGGCGTTGCTGGCCGCCCCCGATCAGGGTGTCCAGCAGACCGCGACGGCGTGGCTGACCTGCGCCGCGGTCACCGCCGACAGATGCGCCTTGGTGTAGTCCATCGCGGCGCCCACGATCGGGTGATCGGAGGTGGGCAGGCTCAGCGGCGCCTCGTGGTCGAGAGCCTCGGAAACCAGGTGGCCCAGGGTGGAAAAGAAGTCGTCGGAGACGGTGTCTCCGTCGGCCCGCTCGATCGGCCAGCGCAGCGAGTGCAGCATCATCTCCCGGATCAGCGGCGAGACGGTCAAGATGCGCGCCCGGTCACCGCCGTGCCGCACCAGCTTGGGGTCGAACATCACCGCCACGGTGCGCACCTCGGGCCGCATGGTGGCCTGATGCTCCAGGCCGGCCGGAATCCAGGCCGCCTGCTGCGGGGGTAACAGATAGTGCGCCGCGGCCGTCTCGACTTCGACCACGCCGCCGACCGCGTACTCGATCTGGTGCATGTCGTGGGAGTGCCATCCGGTGATCAGCTGCCGGCCTTCGTAGAGATAGCTGCCGGCCTTGGCGCGGCCGCCCCGGCGCAGATCGATGTTGGCCGGTTCTGCAAACTCTGTGGCCGATCGCGCGGAGACGGTCATGATTTTCCAGGGTACTAGTAGAGGCATGAACATCGACGACTTGATCCTGGTCAGCATCGACGACCACGTGGTGGAGCCGCCCGACATGTTCCTGCGCCACGTCCCGGCCAAGTACAAGGCGGAGGCGCCGATCGTCGTCACCGACGACAAGGGCGTCGACCAGTGGATGTACCAGGGCCGGCCGCAGGGCGTCAGCGGGCTCAACGCCGTGGTGTCCTGGCCGGCCGAGGAGTGGGGCCGCGACCCCGCCGGTTTCGCCGAGATGCGCCCCGGCGTCTACGACGTGCATGAGCGGGTCCGGGACATGAGCCGTAACGGCATCCTGGCCTCGATGTGCTTCCCGACCTTCACCGGCTTCTCCGCGCGGCACCTCAACATGACCCGTGAGGACGTCACGTTGGTGATGGTGTCGGCCTACAACGACTGGCACATCGACGAGTGGGCGGGCTCCTATCCGGGCCGGTTCATCCCGATCGCGATCCTGCCGACCTGGAATCCCGAAGCGATGTGCGCCGAGATCCGCCGGGTGGCCGCCAAGGGCTGCCGGGCGGTCACCATGCCCGAACTGCCGCACCTGGAAGGACTGCCCAGCTACCACGACGACGAGTACTGGGGTCCGGTGTTCACCACCCTCTCAGAGGAGAACGTGGTGATGTGTTTGCACATCGGCACCGGCTTTGGGGCGATCAGCATGGCTCCCAACGCCCCTATCGACAACCTGATCATCCTGGCGACCCAGATCTCGGCGATGTGCGCCCAGGATCTGTTGTGGGGTCCGGCGATGCGCAACTACCCGGATCTGAAGTTCGCGTTCTCCGAGGGCGGTATCGGCTGGATCCCGTTCTACCTGGACCGCAGCGACCGGCACTACACCAACCAGAAGTGGCTGCGCCGTGACTTCGGTGACAAGCTGCCGTCGGAGGTGTTCCGCGAGCACTCGCTGGCCTGCTACGTCACCGACAAGACCTCGCTGAAGCTGCGCCACGAGATCGGCATCGACATCATCGCCTGGGAGTGCGACTATCCGCACTCGGACTGCTTCTGGCCGGATGCCCCCGAGCAGGTGCTCGCCGAGTTGGAGGCCGCCGGCGCCGATGACGCCGACATCAACAAGATCACCTGGGAGAACTCCTGCCGGTTCTTCGGCTGGGACCCGTTCGCTCAGACGCCGCGCGAGCAGGCGACGGTGGGGGCCTTGCGGGCCACCGCGACCGACGTGGACACCTCGATCCGGTCGCGGGCCGAGTGGGCGCGCCGGTACGCGGAGAATCAGCTGGCAAAGGCGTAGCCCTTGTCTACGTCGAATACTCGACGTATCGTTCGAAAGTATGACGGCGGGACTGGGCAAGTACGGGCCGTGGGCGCTGATCGCCGGCGCCTCGGACGGCGTGGGCGCCGCGTTCGCCGAAGCTTTGGCCGCCGGTGGCCTCAATGTCGTGCTGGTAGCGCGCCGGCAGCGGCTGCTCGACGAGGTCGCCGCCGGCATCGCAGAGCGGCACCGAGTGCAAACCCTAGCGTTGGCAGTCGATCTCGTTGAGCCGGAGGCGGCGCGCACACTGCTTCAAGCAGTCGAGGGCTTGACCGTCGGCTTTCTGGTCTACTGCGCTGGCGCCGACCCCGACTTCAAACCCTTTCTGGACAACACGATTACGGCGGCCGAGGCGATGGTGCAGCGCAACTGCGTCGTGCCGATGCAGCTGTGCCACGCTCTCGCGCAACCGATGGTTCAGCGCGGTGCGGGCGCCATCGTGATCGTGGGCGCGGGCGCCGGGTTCGTGGGCGGACCCAACATGGTGGCCTACGGCGCGTCCAAAGCCTTCGACATGGTCTTCGCCGAGGCGCTGTGGAGCGAGCTGCAGCACACCGGCGTCGACGTGATCGGCCTGATCCTCGGCAAGACCGACACCCCGGCGCTGCGCCGGCTGGAGTACGAACGCGGCCAGATCACGTCGACAGACCAGGTCCCGGCCGGGGCCGAGCCCGCCGAACAGGCGGTGGCCGCAGCGCTGGACAACCTGACCAACGGGCCCACGGTGTACGCCGGCGATCAGATCACCGGTGCGGCGCAGCTGCTGGCCTCCCTGGGCCGCAACGAGGCGGTCGCCTTCATGGCGCAGGCGATCAACGCTGCAATGGGCAAGTGAGGCAGGAGGAGTCATGCCGAAGGTGTCGGTGATCACCGGTGGCGCGGGCGGCATCGGTTCGGCCACGGCGAAGATCGTCGGGCGGGATCACGCGGTGGTGCTCGGTGATGTGCGGCAAGACCGGCTGGACGCCGCGGCAGCCGCACTGAAGGACGTCGAGGTCACCGTCGTCAACTGTGACGTCACCGAGCGGGACGCCGTCGCGCGGCTCTTCGACACCGCGGCCGGGATCGGACCGATCGCTTCGGTGATCCACACCGCGGGCGTCAGTCCGAGCATGGGCGACGCCGACTATGTCATGCGCACCAATGCTCTCGGGACGGTCAACGTCAACGAGGTCTTCTACGGCGCGGCCGGCGAAGGATCGGTGATCGTCAATGTGGCATCGATGGCTGCGTACCTGTTGCCGGAGAAGCTGATCCCGGCCGGACACTTCCCGCTGGCGTTGACGGATGATCACGCCTTCATGGCTGCCATGGCAGGCGTGTGCGACCCGATTCCGGACGAGGCGCGCTCGGGCTTCGCGTACGCGGTGAGCAAGGCGTTCGTCCGGTGGTACAGCAGTTCGCAGGCCGAACGGTTCAACGGCCGCGGGCTGCGCATCGTCTCGGTCTCGCCGGGCTCGACCGACACCGAGATGGGCCGCCTGGAGGAGCAGGCCGGCGCCGGGGCGCTGGTCGTCGACGCCGCCGTGCCACGGTGGGGCAAGCCCGAAGAGATGGCGGCATTGTTGGCGTTCTGCGCGAGCGACGCGGCGGGCTACCTCACCGGCACCGACATCCTCAACGACGGCGGAGTGGTCGCCTCGGTGCGCGAGCGCGCCCGACTGGCTGCCGGAAATACTTGATATGACTGCGGATACCGGCGAGCCGGGCACTCCCGTTTCTTCGCCCCCTACCGAGCGCGTGATCAGGATCCTGGAACTGTTGGCGTCCGATCCCGAACGCAGCTTCTCGCTGTCGGAGGTCGCCCGGCTGCTGCATATCAGTCACGGCACCTGCCATGCGATCGTCACCACCTTGGCGGCCCGGCAGTGGATCGTGCGCGACCGGCGTTCAGGCGGTTACTCGTGGGGGCCCGCGCTCGCCGCGCTGACCCGGCCGGTCAACAGGCAGGCGTTCCGGCCCGAGTTGCAGCGGCTCTCCGACGCGGTCGGCATGCAGGTCGTCCTGGGCGCCCGCCAAGGGCCGACGGTGGTGGTGACCGACACCGTCGGCGAATCACTGGCGGCACCGCTGGTCAGCGTCGGGTTCCGGATGCCGATAGTGGCCCCGTTCTGCCGGGAGTTCGTCGCCGAGGCCGGCGAGCAGGTCAAACGGGAGTGGCTGGGCGGATTGGGCGCCCCCTCGCCGCGGCTGCGCCGGCGGCTGAGCGCGGTGCTCGACGAAGTGCGCAGCCGCGGCTACGCGATCGAGCGGATGAGCCGCGAGTATGTCCGGGTCTATTCGGCGCTGCAAGCGCTTGCCGCCGAGGGAGAGCCCGACGAGATCACCGCTCGGCTGGCCAGCGCCTTCGCCGATCTCACGGTGGTCGACTATCTGCCCGGTGAGCTCGACAGCGCCGAGCACCGGGTCGCCAATGTGGCCGCCCCGATCCACGACACCGACGGCACGGTCACCATGTCGGTGGGGGCGTCCCCGTTCGCGACGATGACTCCGGCCGAGGTCAGCG
Organism: Mycolicibacter sinensis; assembly: GCF_001667375.1. Taxonomy (GTDB): domain Bacteria; phylum Actinomycetota; class Actinomycetes; order Mycobacteriales; family Mycobacteriaceae; genus Mycobacterium; species Mycobacterium sinense_A. Next base: position 4,466 of record NZ_LZIN01000072.1, read on the forward strand.
ATCTCGGCGCGGCCGTGCGGGAGACCGCGACACGCATCGAATCATTGTGGGCGGCAAGGAAGGATCCAGCATGACCGACCAGGCGGCCGCGAAAGCCGACATCACCGAGGTCCTGCTGCGGTATGCGACCGCGATCGACACCAAGGATTGGGAGCTGTTTCGGACCTGCTTCACCGACGACGTCGATGCCGACTACGGCGAGATCGGCCACTGGCCCGACGTCGACTCCATCACCGCGTTCATGGCGACGGTGCATGAGGCGATGAGCGACACCAAGCACATGCTGCACAACATGGTCATCGATGTGAGCGACGCCGGTCATGCCACCGCGGTGACCTACGTGCACACCGTGCAGGCCCTGGCCGCCGATCCCCAGCAGTGGGTGGATGCGGTCGGACAATACCGCGACGAGCTGGTGCTGACACCGGACGGCTGGCGCATCGCGCGGCGGTGTTTCACCCAGACGCGAATGTTGAGCAGCTTCGATCTCCGTGCCGCTCAACCGGGTTGAGGCGCATGGTGCGGAAGAAATTGGTGATCGGGGCCAGCGGATTTCTCGGCTCCCACGTCACCCGGCAACTCGTCGCCGCCGGCGAAGACGTCCGCGTGCTGATCCGCCCCACCAGTTCGACGCGCGGTATCGACGGCCTCGACGTCGAGATCGGGCACGGCGACATCTTCGACGAGGACGCGGTGCGCTCGGCGATGAGTGGATGCGACGTCGTCTACTACTGCGTGGTGGATGCGCGGGCATGGTTGCGAGACCCGACACCGTTGTACCGCACCAATGTGGAGGGCCTGCGGCATGTTCTGGATGTGGCCGTCGATGCCGGCCTGGAGCGGTTCGTGTTCACCAGTTCGATCGGGACCATCGGGCGCGTCGAGCACGGTTTGGCCGACGAGCGCACCGCCCACAACTGGCTTGAGGCGGGCGGTGGTTACATCCGCAGCCGGGTGCAGGCGGAAAACCTGGTGCTGGCCTACCACCGGGACAAGGGGCTGCCCGCGGTGGCGATGTGTGTCGCCAACACCTATGGCTCCGGCGACTGGCAGCCCACCCCGCACGGCGGTCTGGTCGCCGCTGCCGTCCGCGGCAAGCTGCCCTTCTACATCTCCGGTGCGCAAGCCGAGGTCGTCGGCATCGATGACGCGGCCCGCGCCCTGATCCTGGCCGGGGAACGCGGCCGCCCCGGCGAACGCTACATCGTCTCCGAACGGTTCATGAGCGCTCACGAGATCTATCACGCTGCTTGTAGCGCAGTCGATGTCGCGCCGCCCAAGTACGGCGTGCCGCTCGCGGTGATGTCGGCCTTGGGACGGGTCTCGCAGTTCGTTGCCCGCCTGCGCCGCCGGGACACGGCGCTGACCGTGCTGTCGATGCGGCTGCTGCACATCATGTCGCCGATGAGTCACGACAAGGCCGTCCGGGAACTGGGCTGGGCGCCCAAACCGACCACTGACGCATTGGCCGAAGCCGCCGCCTTCTTCCGTGACAGACGGTGCACGGCGAAGCTGGAGAGCTCGTGAGCGTGGCACTGACCCTCGAACAGCGCGAACTCGGCAAGTCGCTGCGGCGGTTCGCCGCCCGGCACGCCCCGATCGCCGACACCCGCAAGGCCTTCGACGCGCTGGCGGCCGGTGAGCTACCCACGTGGTGGGATGAGCTGGTAGTGCACGGGTTTCACGCTATCCACCTGCCCGAGTCGGCCGGCGGCCAAGGTGGCGGGCTGCTCGACGCCGCCTGCGTTCTGGAAGCCGCCGGGAAGGTGTGCCTTCCGGGGCCGCTGCTGTCCACAGTCACCGCAGGTGCGGTCGGACTGCTCGCTGAGGCGACGCCGGCCCGGGAGGCGCTGCTGGGCGGGCTCGCTGCCGGTGCGCCGGCGACGGTGGTCCTACCGCAGCACGCGAAGCTCACCGCACATCCGGTTGATGGCGGGTGGCGCATTGACGGTGCCTGCGAACTGATCTCGGGTGCCTGCTCGGCGCGGCTCGCGCTGGTCTGCGCTGACCGCTCCGACGGCACGGCGATCTGGCTGGCCGTCGACCTGTCGCGGCCGGAGGCCACGGTCGCCCCGGTCGCCGGCACCGATCTGCTCACCGACCTGGGCGCCATCACCCTTACCGGCTACCCAGCGAGCGCGGCCGACGTCTTGAGCGGTATCGACCCCGGTCGCGCCGAATGGCTCACGGTCGGGTTGGCCGCGGCGGTGTCGGCCGGAATCGCCGGATGGTGCGTCGAGGCGGCCACCGCACATCTGCGCACCCGCGAACAGTTCGGCAAACCGATCGGTACCTTCCAGGCGCTGCAACACCGGGCGGCGATGCTGCTGGTGAACAGTGAACTGGCCAGCGCCGCCGCCTGGGATGCCGTCCGCGCGGCCACCGACACCCGCGACCAGCATCAGATGGCCGCCGCCGCCGCGGTGGTGGCGGCGATCACCCCGTGCCCCGATGCCGTCCTGGACACCCTGACGATGTTCGGCGCCATCGGATTCACCTGGGAGCACGACCTGCACCTGTACTGGCGTCGTGCCACCAGCGTCGCCGCTTCGGTCGGGGCCGCCACCGGGTGGGCACGGCGCCTCGGCGAGCTGACGACCACGCAGCAGCGCGATTTCACCGTCGATCTCGGCGGTGCCGAAGCCGAGTTCCGGGACGACATCGCCGCGACGCTCGATGCCGCCACTGCACTGTGCAACGACGGGCCCGGACGCCAAGGCGACTACCCACACTTCGAAACCGGCCCGCAGCGTAGCTTGATCGCACAAGCCGGACTCATCGCCCCGCAGTGGCCGCCGCCGTCGGGCGTCAACGCCACCCCGTTGCAGCAGCTGATCATCGCCGAGGAATTCGCCAAAAGGCCTGGCTTGGTGCGGCCGTCGCTGGGCATCGCCGAATGGATCCTGCCGTCGCTGCTTCAGGCGGCGCCCGAGGCGCTGCAACAGCGGCTGATCCCGCCGACGCAGCGCGGCGAGCTCGCCTGGTGTCAGCTCTTCAGCGAGCCCGGAGCCGGATCCGATCTGGCCTCGTTGACCACCCGCGCGGTCAAGGTCGACGGCGGGTGGCGCATCAACGGCCACAAGATCTGGACATCGTGTGCTCAACGTGCCGACTACGGAGCACTGCTGGCCCGCACCGATCCTGCTGCGGCCAAACACCGCGGTATCGGCTACTTCATCGTGGACATGCGCTCGCCAGGCATCGAAGTCCAGCCGATCGTGCAGGCCACCGGCGCGGCCGAGTTCAGCGAAGTCTTCCTCACCGACGTCTTCGTTCCCGACGACATGTTGCTCGGTGAGCCCACCGGAGGCTGGCAGTTGGCCATCGCAACCATGGCCGAAGAGCGTTCGGCCATCAGCGGATACGTGCAGAACGATCGGGCCATCGCATTGCGGCGCATCGCTGCCGGCCACGGTGAACAGCGCGACGACGCGGTGCGGGCACTGGGCGAGCTGGACGCCTACACCAATGCGATCAAGGCGCTCGGGGTGCGCGAGACGATCCGGCTGCTGGACGGGCAGGGCCTCGGGGCGGCATCGAGCATCGCCAAGGTGGCGATGAACCTTTTACTGCGCCGCACGTTCCGGGCCACCCTGGCCACCGCCGGGCGCCTGGCGATGGCCGCCGACTCCGACCCGGCCGTCGTCGAACCGTATCTGCTGTCGCCCGCCGAGTTGATCGGCGGCGGCACCAACGAGATTCAGCTGAACGTCATCGCACAGATGATTCTGGGCCTTCCCCGCAAGTGACCGTATTCAGATAGAGGACAGCACATGGGACTACGTGGAGAGGCCGCGATCGTCGGCTACGTCGAGCTGCCGCCGGAGCGGATGAACAAGGCTGCCCCGGCCCCGTTCACGCTCGAGCAATGGGCCGAGTTGAGTGCGGCCGCCCTGGCCGACGCGGGCCTGCCCGGCGAACTCGTCAACGGAATCGTCACCTCGCACCTGGGCGAGTCGGAGATCTTCGTTCCCTCGACCATCGCCGAATACCTCGGGATTCCCGCCCGATTCGCTGAGATCGTCGACCTGGGCGGTGCCAGCGCTGCCGCCATGGTGTGGCGGGCGGCCGCGGCGATCGAGCTGGGAATCTGCGATGTGGTGTTGTGCGCGCTGCCGGCCCGCTACGTCACCCCGATGTCGGAGAAGAAGCCGAGGCCGCTGGTCGACGCGATGTTCTTCGGCTCGTCGAGCAACCAGTACGGCTCGCCTCAAGCGGAATTCGAAATCCCTTACGGCAACCTCGGCCAGAACGGCCCCTACGGGCAGGTGGCCACCCGCTACGGGGCGGTCTACGGCTACGACGAGCGGGCCATGGCCAAGATCGTCGTCGACCAACGTGTCAACGCCAACCACACCGACGACGCCATCTGGCGCGACACGCCGCTGACGGTGGACGAGGTGCTGGCCAGCCCGGTGATCGCCGACCCGCTGCACATGCTGGAGATCGTGATGCCCTGCGTCGGCGGGGCCGCCGTGGTGATCGCCTCGGCCGACATCGCCAAACGAGCCCGCAATCGCCCGGTGTGGATCAAAGGGTTCGGTGAGCACGTGCCGTTCAAAACCCCGACCTACGCCGCGGACCTGCTGGCCACCCCGATCGCCGAGGCCGCCGATACCGCCTTCGCGATGACGGACCTGACCCGCGCGGACATGGACATGGTCTCTATCTACGACTGCTACACGATCACGGTGCTGCTCTCCCTGGAGGACGCCGGATTCTGCGAAAAAGGCAAAGGCATGCAGTTCATCACCGATCACGACCTGACCTTCCGCGGCGACTTCCCGCTCAACACCGCCGGCGGCCAACTCGGCTTCGGGCAGGCCGGCCTGGCCGGCGGCATGCACCACGTCTGCGACGCCACCCGCCAGATCATGGGCCGCGCCGGCGCAGCGCAGGTGACCGACTGCAATCGGGCCTTCGTCTCCGGCAACGGCGGGATCCTGTCCGAACAGACCACCCTCATCTTGGAAGGGGACTGAGCGCCGATGACCACCTTCGAACGCCCGATGCCGGTCAAAACGCCGACCACCGCACCTTTTTGGGATGCCCTGGCCGAACACCGCATCGTCATCCAGTACTCGCCGTCGGCCCAGAGCTATGTCTTCTACCCGCGGGTACGGGCGCCGCGCACCCTGGCTGACGACCTGGAATGGCGGGAGATCTCCGGGATGGGCACGCTGTACTCCTTTACGGTGGCCCGTCGGCCGGTCGGCCTGCACTTCGCCGACGCCGTGCCGCAACTGTTGGCGATCGTGGAATGGGATGAGGGGCCACGGTTCTCCACCGAGCTGGTCAACGTCGACCCCGACGACCTGGTGGTCGGCATGCGGGTCAAGCCGGTGTTCTGTGATTACCCCGACCACGATGTGACGATGCTGCGCTACGAACCCGTGCCGGAGGTGGGTTGATGGCTGACGATGCTGCGGTGCTGCTGGAGATCGAGGCGATCAAACGGCTCAAGTCGCGCTACTGCCGCTACCTGGACACCAAGGACTGGGGGGCCTGGCGCGCCTTGTTCACCGACGACTTCGTCAGCGATACCGCGCAGGCCGGCGGGAAAGTCATCAGCGGCGCCGACGATTTCGTGGCCTTCACCCGCAAGAGCCTGCGCTCCCAGGCCACCGTCCATCAGGTGCATGCGCCCGATATTGAGCTGACCTCGCCGACGACAGCCAAAGGAGTGTGGGCCCTGGAAGACGTGGTGCGCTTGGGCCCCGGCGTGAACCTACGCGGGTACGGCCACTACACCGAGACCTACGAAAAGATCGACGACCAGTGGCGAATCAACACCTCGACGCTGACCCGGCTGCGTGAGGACGTGTTCAACGGGTTGGTGGCGGTGTATGTCTCGCCGCGTATCCGTGCGGTGGTCGGCCGAGTGGCCAAGCGGCTGATGCGCTAAGCGCTCAGGCGTCCGCTGCCACCGGCGGTTTGGTGGCCTTCGGATCCGGGTTTGCGATCGGCAGGCCCATGAACCGACGGGCGTTGTCGCCCATGAAGTCATAGGTGCGGCGAACACCCATGTCCTCGGCGTACTTCCAGAATCCCTTCGGCTCGGCCAGGCCCTCGGGGTGCGGGTAGTCCGATCCGAACAGCACCTTGTCCCAGCCGACCGTTTCGACGACATCGGAGATACAACCCTCCCAGAACGGGCTGACCCAGATGTTGCGCCGGAACACCTCATGCGGGTGCTCGGGGAAGTTCTGCGGCATCTTCTTGTACAGGTCGCCGAAGTCATGAAACAGCGGCGCGATCCATGAGCTGCCGTTCTCCACGCTGGCGATTCGCAGCTTGGGAAAGCGGGTCAGGGTGCCGTGGCAGATCAGGGCGGTGATCATGTCGGCGATCTCCCGGTGTCCCAGAACCATCCAGCGGAACGCGCTCTGCGCCATGAAATTCTGGGTGTAAGGCGGCTCCCACCGGCTGACGTAGTCGTCGAGCGGCGGGAAGCTGGCATGCAGCACGATGGGCAGGCCGGCGGCTTCCACGTCACGCCAGAACGGATCGAACTCCGGCAGCGCCGGTGACCGCCAGCCGTGGACACCGTTGACCGGCCCGGGTTTGATCAACGCAACAGCGGCACCGTGGGACAGGACGTACTCCAGCTCACGCTGGGCGCCGTCGACCTCGGAGAGGTTGATGATCGGCGTGGAGAACACCCGGCCGTCGTAGTTGTAGGTCCAGTGTTCGGCCATCCACTGATTCAGCGCGTGAATGATGGCGAGGGTGAGCTCCGGGTCATCAGCGGAGGAGTGTTCCACCAGGCTGGCCAGCGTCGGGTAGTTCAGCGCCTCCAGCACTCCCTGGCGGTCCAGTTCTTGCACCCGATCGGCGGGATTGCGGGTGGCTGCCGGCGCCTCGATGGCAGCCCCCTGCAGCTCGCGCAGGGTCAGGCCCTCGGTGTTCTCGCCGGCGAAGAACTTCTCGTGCGCACCGGGTGCGGCGACCCGCTCGAAGGTCGGATTAGGGATGAAGTCACTGACGCGATTGTTGATGATGATCCGGGTCTGGCGGCCGATCTGGGCGAATTGGACCGCCCGCGAATACTTCTCCGGGAGGTACTTCGTCAACGAGTCAGGGGTCTCATACATGTGCTGGTCGGCATCGAAGATCGGTGCGTCACGAAACTGGCTCATGGCTGGTTCCTTTCTCTCCGCGAGCAGACATGAAAGCCCCTAAAATCACAGCGAATTGGGGGCTTTCACGTCTGCTCGCGGTAATTAAGTCGTCAGGATGGTCGCCGCCGCGGTGCCCGGTGCACCGTAGAGCTGGGCGAACCCGACCTTGGGTTCCCCGGGCACCTGCCGGTCGCCGGCTTCGCCGCGCAACTGGCGCACCAGCTCGTGGATCTGGCGTAGCCCGGAGGCGCCGATCGGCTCGCCGTTGGCGATCAGACCGCCGTCGGTGTTGACCGGCATCGATCCGGAGATCTCGGTCGCACCCTCGGCGAGCAGCTTCTCCTGGTCGCCATCGGCGCAGAAGCCGCACTCGGCCATGTGGATGATCTCCGCGCCGGCATCGGTGTCCTGCAGCTGGATCACGTCGACGTCTTCGGGTGCCACCCCGGCCTTTTCGAATGCGGCCCGCGCGGCGTACACCGTCGGCGCGACATCCTCGGTAACGGGGGCGAAGGTGGTGTTGACCTCGTAGGCCCCGTAGCGACGGGTGCGCACCTCCACCGCACGCAGATACACCGGCTTGTCGGTGTAGCGGTGCGCGATGTCGGCCCGGCACATCACCACGGCGGCCGCACCCTCATCCGGCGCGCAGAACATGTACTGCGTCAGCGGATAGTTCAGCATCGTCGACCCCAGGATCTCCTCTTCGGAGATAGGTTTGCGTCGGAACGCGTTCGGGTTCAATGCGCCGTTGCGGAAGTTTTTGGCCGCGACCTTGGCCAGCGTCGCTTGCGAGATGTTGTGATCGTGCAGGTAGCGGTTGGCTTTCATGCCGAAGAACTGGGTGGTCAGGTACTGGCCGTTCTCGGCGTACCAGCGCGGCATGCCGACCAGCGCCGGGTCCTCGGTGAACGCACCGCGCGGGTGCTTGTCCAGGCCGACGGCGACGCCGATGTCGTAGTCGCCCAACCGGATACCGTCCGCGCACACCTTGGCGGCGCTGGCCGCGGTGGCACAGGCGTTGAACACGTTGATGAACGGAATGCCCGACAGCCCGACCATACCGACGATCGCATCCGGGTTCGCCACCGTCCAGCTGCCGCCGGTGGCGGCGCCGATGTCCGCCCAGGCCACTCCGGCATCGGCGACCGCGGCGAAGATGGCGTCGACGCCCATTTCCATCGCCGACTTGTCTTCGAAGCGCCCGAACGGGTGCAGGCCGACCCCGATGATGGCGACGTCGTTCATCAGCGCTGACCCGTCGGCTGGAAGGCGAAGGTGACGATCTCGTTGCCGTCGGCGTCGGCGCCGAACGGCACCATGGTCAGCTGCACCGGCATCCCGAACTGCAGCTTGTCGGGATCGTTCTCGGTGAGCCGGCCTTCCACCCGGACGACATCGCCGAGCTGCACCAGGCCGACGCCGAACGGCACGAAGTCCTTACCGGTGGGGCCCAGATACGGTGGGCCGGGCGGGAAGCCCTGCGTGGTCCAGGCCACCAGGGTCCCGGTGCGGGGGAGCAACTCTCGCGTCATCTGGTCGCCGCTGCACTTCGGACACCGTGGCTGGGCCGGGAAGGCGGTGGCGTCGCAGGCCGCGCAGCGGCTGCCGACCAGCTGGGGGGCCTCATCCGGCCACGTCGAGATGTCGGGTGCTAGCGCTTTCTGCATGGGGCCTCCGCCTAACGGGTCTACTAACTGTAATACTTACAGTAAAGTATGATCGCCCGAGTTGGCCAGCGGGCTTCCGGCACCGCGCGCGCGATCACGGAAGGTTCCAGGGATGACAGAAAACGACGGACCCGCGGCGACGAGGCGGCGCGCCCTCGTCATGGGCGCCAGTGGCAACGTCGGTGCCTGCGTCACGCGCCAACTGGTCGCCCGCGGGGATGACGTGCGGGTGTTGTTGCGTCGTTCGAGCTCCACCAGGGGGATCGACGGGCTTGACGTGGAGCGGTGCTACGGCGACATCTTCGACACCGAAGCGGTCACCGCCGCGATGGCCGACCGCGACGTCGTGTACTACTGCGTCGTCGACACCCGCGCTGAGCTTCGTGACCCCGCGCCGCTGTTCAAAACCAATGTCGAGGGTTTACGCAACGTCCTGGACGTCGCGGCGCAGGCCGACCTCGACAGGTTCGTGTTCTTGAGCACCATCGGGACCATCGCGGTAGGCCGCAACGGCGAAACCGTGGATGAGCGAACGCCGTTCAACTGGGCCGCCCAGGGTGGGGGATACATCGCCTCCCGCCGTGAGGCCGAGCGCCTGGTGCTGTCCTACGTGGCCGACCGCGGACTGCCGGCCGTCGTCACGAACGTGTCGAACCCGTACGGCCCGCCCGACTGGCAGCCGCGGCAAGGCATGCTCGTTCAGTTCGCCGCGATGGGCAGGATGCCGGCGTACGCGCGGGGCGTGGGCTCTGAGGTGGTCGGGATCGATGACGCCGCCCGGGGAATGTTGCTGGCCGCGGAGCGGGGGCGCGTCGGCGAGCGCTACATCATCTCCGAGCGGTACATGAGCCAGCGTGAAATGCTCACCATCGCCGCCGAAGCGGTCGGAGCCAAACCGCCGCGCATCGGCATACCGATGGCGGTTCTGCATGTCCTGGGCCACCTTGTCGGTGCCGCGGGTGCCGTGCTGGGGCGTGACTTCCCGTTCACCGCGACCGGGGCGCGATTGATGGCGTTGACGTCTCCTGCCGATCACAGCAAGGCCACCCGGGAACTGGGCTGGCACCCGGAACCGACCGAGGATGCGATCCGGCGCGCCGCGAAGTTCTACCTGGAGCGCAGCAAGCCATGATCCCGTTCGTAGTTCGTCGTGATAACGACCTGGTGCCGAACGCCATCGCTCACGGCGGGTGGGGGCCGACGCTGGGAGGCCAGGTGGTCGGCGGACTGCTGGCCCGCGCCATCGAGCACCACGTCTGCGACGACGACCTGCAGCCGGCGCGGCTGACCGTCGAGATCCTGCGCCGGGTGGCCAGCGCACCGCTGCGGGTCAGCGCGTCGGTGGTCCGCGCGGGGTCGCGGATGCGGGCCATTGACGCCGCAATGACGCAGGATGGCGAGTTGGTGGCCCGCGGCTCGGCGTTGTATCTACGTCGCGGCGTCCAGCCCGACGGTGACTTCTTCACCACCGCGGTCACGCTGCCACTGCCCCCGAAGGAACCGGCACACTTCGACGAGACCGTGCCGATGTTCATCCGGGCCTACGGCAACGACGACGGCGAGCGCTTCCCGTGGCAACACTCGGGACCGCGCTACGCCTGGCTGCGCGAGATCCGTGATCTCGTCGACGGCGAGGAGCTCACACCGTTCGTTCGGGCCGCGATGGCCGTCGATGTCACCGCCTCGCTGACCAATTTCAGCACCAGGGGACTGGCGTTCATCAATGCCGACTACACCCTGGCCCTGAGCCGGCTACCGGTGGGCCCCTACATCGGGTTGGCGGCACTGACTCACTACAGCGACGCCGGCGTGGCGACCGGAAGCGCTAGCTTGTTCGACGCCCTCGGCCCGATCGGCAGCGGCGTGTCGACCGCGATCGCGAATTTCAACTTCGACCCCGACAACCGGCGGGAGAGCCCGACGCCCGGCTAGGCGATAGCGCCGGACTCCTTGAGCTTTTCGATGCGGTCCCAGTCCATTCCGAGTTCCATCAGCACGACCTCGGTGTGCTCGGATGCCTGCGGGGCGCGGGTCGTCTGCAGCGGTTCATGGTTGAACTGGACCGGGCCGCGGACCACCTTGAACGCCGGGCCGCCATCGCCGGCCTCGACCTCGACGACCATGTCGTTGGCGATCGCCTGCTCGTCGGAGCCCAGGTCGACCAGACTCTGAAATGGCGCCCACTGGCCCTTCATCGTCTTGAGGTGCTGACGCCAGTACTCGAAGGATTTGGCGCCGATTGCCGCGACGATCAGCTCGCTGGCCGCGTCGGCGTTCTCCATCAGCGGCAGCACGTCGGAGAAGCGGGGATCATCGGCGGCTTCGGGAATCCCCAAGTGTTCGAAGGTGTCCCGAATGTATCCGGTCGGGCTGACGATGCACAGGTTGATGGTGCCGCCGTCGGAGGTGGTGTAGTTGCCCAGGAACGGATTCGCCGGTGAGCCACCGGATTGCGGCATCAGCGCACGCATGGCTTCGCCGGTCTCCATGCCCTGGGTCACGCTGGCGCCAGCCGCCCACCACGCGGTGGACAGCAGCGAGACGTCGACCTCGAGCGCTTCGCCGGTGCGCTCGCGATGCAGCAGCGCCGCGGCGATACCGCCGGCGATGTTCATCCCGCCGACCGAGTCGCCGAACGCGGGAATGCCCTGGGACAGCGGTGCACCCAGCTCCTCGGGGCTCAGCGCGTGGCCGACGCCGCTGCGGGTCCAGAACGCGGTGCCGTCGAAACCGCCGATGTCGCGTTCGGGCCCCTTGTCGCCGTAGGCGCTGCCGCGGGCGTAGACGATGTTCGGATTCGCGGCGCGAATGTGCTCGACGTCGAATTTATTCTTCTGCCGGGCCCGCGGCAGGTAATTGGTCAAGAACACGTCGGCGGTGGCGGCCAACTCGTAGAGCACCTGTTGCCCTGCGGGTGTCGAGACGTCGATGCCGACGCTGCGCTTACCGCGGTTGGGGTGCTCGATCAGCGGATGCCGGTCGGGGTCGAGCTCGAAGCCGCCCATCCGGATGAACCCGCGCTGGGTATCGCCGCGCACCGGGTGTTCCACCTTGATGACGTCGGCGCCCCAGTCGGCCAGGATCGCTCCGGCGGCGGGGACGAACGTGAACTGCGCAACTTCCAGTACCCGGAAGCCGTCCATGACCTTGATCAACTCGGTGCGCTCCTGACGTCCGACATATTGGAGTATTCTACTGTAATGGTTACGGTTGGGCCTCCGAAACAAGGCGGCGACGTCAGGGTCACCAGCGTGGAGGTCGGCGAACGGGCTGCTGCGGCGGCGGAGTCGCGCATGCTGATCGACGGCAAGTTGGTGGCGGCGGCTTCGGGGGCGGAGTTCGACAATCGCAGCCCGGCCACCGGGCGGCTGTTGGGGACCACCGCGGCCGCCGACCAGTTCGACATGCAACGGGCGATCGGCGCGGCCCGGCGCGCCTTCGACGACTCGGATTGGTCCACCAACCGCCGGCTGCGCAAGCGCTGTCTGGCGCAACTGCAGTCGGCACTGGAGGCGGAGAAGGAAGAGCTGCGCACCGAGCTGATCGCCGAGGTCGGCTGCCCGGTGATGACGACCCAACTGGCACAGCTGGATTGGCCGTTGGCGGACGCGCTGCGCTACCCGGGCCGGCTGATCGACGAGTTCGAGTGGGAGCGGCTGATCGAGGGCGGCGGACTGTTCGGCGACCGCAACGTCCGCACCGTCGTCAAGGAGCCGGTCGGTGTGGTTGCGGCGATAACCCCGTCCAACTTTCCGGTCGAGGTGATCCTGAACAAGCTGGGGCCGGCGCTGGCAGCGGGCAACACCGTCGTGCTCAAGCCCGACCCGAACACTCCGTGGAACGCCACCCGGCTGGGGCGTCTGGTCGCCGAGCACACCGACATCCCCGCCGGGGTGGTCAACGTGGTGCCCACGCCGTCGAACGAGGTCGCCGGACTGCTCGGCATCGACCCCCGGGTCGACATGATCTCCTTCACCGGATCCACCTCGGTCGGCAAGCTGCTGGCCCGCAACAGCGCTGACACGATGAAGCGGACCTTCCTGGAGTTGGGCGGCAAGTCGGCGCTGATCGTGCTCGACGACGCCGACCCGGCCAAGGTCATCCCCAGTGCGGTCGGGGTGTGCGTGCACGCCGGGCAGGCTTGCGCGGCTACCACCCGGATGCTGGTGCACCGCTCCCTGTTCGACGAGGTGGTGGCCGCGGTGACCGCGGCGTTCGCGGCGGTGACGGTGGGCGACCCCGTGCTACCGCAGACCCTGGTGGGCCCGCTGATCAGCGCGCAGCAGAAGCAGCGGGTGCTCGACGCGATTGCGCAGGCTCGGCTCGACGGGGCCGAGATCACCACCGGCGGAGGGGGGTACGAAGACCTGCCGGCTCACCTGGCCGACGGGCACTACGTGCAGCCCACGGTGATCGTCGGCGTCGATAACAGCGCGGCCATCGCGCAGCAGGAGGTGTTCGGGCCGGTGCTGGTGATCCTGCCGTTCGGCGACGACGACGAAGCGGTGCGGATCGCCAACGACAGTGCATTCGGGTTGGCCGGTGCGGTGGTCTCGGCGTCATCGGAGCGGGCCATGGCGGTGGCCCGGCGGGTGCGCACCGGGGCGATCGGCGTCAACGGCGGCATGTACTACGGCGCCGACGTGCCCTTCGGGGGCTACAAGAACAGCGGCTGGGGCAGGCAGTGCGGGATCGAGGGGTTCTCGCAGTACCTGGAGACCAAGACCATCGGTTATCGGAAACCGCGGGGGGCGTAAGGCAGTCCGCGCGGTTCGGTCATCGACTGTGCGGTTTGGTGCGCCCTCATCGGTGGGTCGCGTACGAAACCGCACAGTCGGAGAGATCTACCTGAACGTCACCGGCAGCGAGCGCGGTGACCGGAACGGCTGACCGTAGATGTGTGGATTGTCGTCGGTCACCAGCGTGATATCGCTGAGGCGGTCCAGGAGGCACTCCATCGCGACCCGCATCTCCATCCGGGCGAGATGCAACCCCATGCAGGTGTGCTCGCCGGCGGCGAACGTGATGTGCGGAATCCACTTGCGGAAGATGTCGAACACCTCGGCGCGCTCCCACCGCGCCTCGTCGCGGTTGGCTGACCCGATGCAGACATCGACGACCGCGCCGGCCGGAATCGCGACGCCAGCCACCTCGGTGTCGCGGATTGCGGTGCGCTGCACGGTAGTCAGCGGCGTCTCGTAGCGCAGCCCCTCCTCGATGGCGGGGCCGATCAGGTCGCCGTCGGCTTGCACCGCGGCGAACTGTTCGGGATGAGTCAGCAACAGGTAAAGCAGGTTGCTGGTGGCCCGGTAGGTGGTCTCCAGCCCGGCCGGCAGCAGCAGGCGAAGGAACGAATAGATCGCCTCATCGCTGAGCTTCTCGCCGTCGACCTCTGCGGTGACCAGATCACCGATGATGTCCTCAGTCGGATGGGACTTGCGCTTGTCCATCTGTGCCAGGAAGTACTCCTTCAACGCCGCTGAGGCGGAGAACGCGCGCTCGTAGTTGACGGTGTAGCTGATCAGCTCGATCGCGCGCTGACGGAACCACGGCAGGTCCTCTTCGGGCAGGCCCAACAGCTTCGAGATGACCCGGGTGGGGAACTCGAAGGTGAAGCCGGCCACCAGGTCGGCAGAACCCGCGTCGATGAACTCGTCGATCAGCCTGTTGCAGATCGGCCGCACCACGTCGGGCTCCCAGTGCACCAACGATTTCCGCTTGAAGGCCGACGACACCAGATTGCGATGCTTGCGGTGCGGCTCGCCCTCCATCGCCAGGATGGTCGGTCCCAGGAATAATCCGATGGTGACGTCGTAGATGTGGGAGTTGAAGGAATCCGCTTCCCGGAACACCTGGTTCACGGCGTCGAAAGAGACGGCGGCGAACTGCGTTTCGGGCCGCAGCGACGCCGGGGTCTTGGAGTAGTCCATGACCGTTCCGGGGAAGACCCCGGCGTGCGCGCGCTTGCGCTCGAAGTACGGATAGGGGTTGGTAAGGTAGCCGGCCGGCTTGTCGAGTGCGGCGGCGACGTCGTCGACCTGGCTCTTCACGGCTGGTCTCCCGTCTCAAGTGGAGCAATTTACTGTAAGCATTACAGTAAATGATCGGGCAGGTGTCGCGCCAGTGTCAGGCGAGGCTGACCGGCATTCGCTTGATGCCGTGCGCAAAGGTGCTGTGCAGGTACTCCGGTTCGCCGAGCGTGACCTCCGGCAGCCGGGTGAGCAGCTCATAGAACAGGTGCCGCAGCTCCATCCGGGCCACGTGGGTGCCCAGGCAGTAGTGCGCTCCGCCGCCGCCGAAGCCCAGGTGCGGGTTGGCGGCACGGGTGATGTCGAATTCGTGCGGCCGGTCGAACACCGTCTCGTCGCGGTTGGCCGAGCAGTAGAACAGGGCGACCTTTTCGCCGGCCTTGATCGTGGTCCCGGCCACCTCGGTGTCCACCACGGCGTGGCGCGCGAAGGCGATCACCGGAGTCGCCCACCGCACGAATTCCTCGACCGCGGCGTCGATCCGGTTGTCGAAGTCGGCCAGCAACCACGCACGCTGCTCGGGGTGATCGACGAGGGCCTTGAACGCGTGCGTGGTGGTCTGCTTGGTGGTGTCGTTGCCGGCCGAACCGAGCAGCACCATGAACGAGCCCAGTTCCTCGTCGGTGAGGCGGTGGCCGTCGACCTCGGCATTGACCAGCGCGGTCATCAGATCGTCGTGCGGCTCGGCGCGGCGGCGCTGCGCCAGCTCGATACCGGATCCGGCCAACACGCCCAACTGCGTCATGACATGCACGGCCCGCTCCTCCAGCGAGGCGTACTCGTCGTCGCTGCCGCTGAACAGGCATTCGGCCGCGTAGGCGACCTTCTCCTGGTCGGCGGGATCGATGCCGATCATGTCGGAGATGGTGCGCATCGGCAGCTGTCCGGAACAGCTTGCGACGAAGTCGATCTGGTCGCCGGTACGCAGTCGCGCCAGTAGGTCGTCGACGATGCTGCGAGCGTTGGTCTTGATCTGCTCCTCGATCCGGCGGACCTGTCGCGGGGTGAACCCCGAGCTGATGAGCTTGCGATACCGGGTGTGGTCGGGCGGGTCCATCGCCAGGAAGAACGTCATGTTGCGCTGGATTTCGGCCGGCATCGGATCGACGCTGACCCCCTCGCGCGAGCAGAACAGCTCTTCGTGCTGGCTGATGAACTTGATGTCGGTGTGCCGCGTCGCCGCCCAGTATCCGGTCTCCTGGTGGGGGAAGACGGCCGGCATCGGCCGGTGCCAGGTCAGGCCCTGCTCGCCGCGCAGGGTTGCGAAGGTCTCGTCGCGGGTGCGAAAGTCCTTGTCCCAGAAGCCGGGATCCGAGATGTCGAGTCGGTGGTGAGGGTATGGAGACGTCGGAGTGCCGGCTGATGAACTCAGGGTCATGGTGTCCTCTCGAAGCGCGGGCCCTGCAGGGGGTGTCGCCCGTGGCGCCAGCCACCCGAAAAGCCGACAGTAAGCACGACTGTAACGAATTCGGCGCCGGTGGACAATGCTACGGTTGGCCCTACCGACAGCCCCACTGAACATCCGACCGGGGCGGCGAAAGATGCGAACAGGAGCCGAGAATGGCCGAGACCATCGGGTTCGTCGGAGCCGGCAAAATGGGCGAGCCGATGGTGCTGCGTCTTGTCGATGCGGGCTTCTCCGTGCAGGTTTACGCGCGCCGTCCGGAGGTGCGCGAACGGCTGGCGGCCGCCGGCGCGGTGCCGGTGGAGTCGGTCGCCGCCGTCGCACGCGATGCCGGCGTCGTGGTCAGCTGCCTGTTCTCCGACGCTCAGCTGCGCGAGGTCGCCACCGGTGCCGACGGGCTGCTGGCCAGCGCCGGCCCCGACACGGTCGTGGTCTCGCACACCACCGGAACGGTGAGCACGCTGACCAAACTGATGGCGGAATTTCCGGACGGCCCGGTGCTGGTGGACGCGCCGGTCAGCGGCGGCGCCCACGACATCGCCGCCGGCAAGCTGACTGTCCTGCTCGGCGGTCCCGACGATGCGGTGGCTCGCGCACAGCCGGTGCTGGCCGCCTACGCCGATCCGGTGATCACCACCGGAGGCCTGGGCACCGCGCTCAACCTCAAGCTGATCAACAACGTGCTGTTCGCCGCCAATGCGCAACTCGTCGCTGCCGCCGTCGAGCTGGCGAAGAACCTCGGAGTGCCCGACGCCAGTCTGTTCTCGGCGCTGGAGCACTGCAGCGGCGGTAGCCGGGCCGCAGGCTACGTGCAGTCGGCCGGGGGAGTGGAGAGCTTCGCCCAAGTCGTTGCGCCCTTCATGCGCAAAGACGTCGCGGCCTGTATCGAGGCCGCCGCCGACCGTGGCGTCGAGTTGGGACAGCTGCGCGCGGTGGCCGAGACCGGACCCCTGGACCTGTCGTGAGCGACCTGCTGAACCTGCTGGCGAGACAACGGCAGTCGTTCGTCGCCGACGGCCCGCCCAGCGCGGCGGTGCGGCGCAATCGCATTGACCGCTTGTTGGCGATGGTGCTGGACAACACCGACGCCTTCGTCGATGCGATGGCCGCTGATTTCGGTACCCGGTCCCGGTCGGCGTCGCTGGCAACCGAACTGGTCGGCATGATCCCGGTGATCGAACACACCCGATCCCACGTCAAGCAGTGGATGCGGACCGGCAAGCTGCTGCGTGCCGGCAGACTGGTCGGCCTACGCGCCGAGGTGCAGCCGAGCCCGCTGGGCGTGGTGGGGATCATTGGGCCGTGGAACTTTCCACTGCAACTGGTGGTGCTGCCCGCGGCCGCGGCGTTCGCGGCCGGCAACCGGGTGATGATCAAGATGTCCGAAATCACCTCGCACACTGCAGAACTGATGCAAGAGCTGGCGCCCAGATACTTCCAGGGCGACGAGCTCGCCGTGGTCACCGGGGGCGTCGATGTCGCGGCCGCGTTCGCGGGCCTGCCGTTCGACCACCTGTTCTTCACCGGATCGCCGTCGGTAGGTGCGCTGATCCAGCGCGCCGCGGCGGACAACCTGGTCCCGGTGACCTTGGAGTTGGGCGGCAAGAACCCCGTCGTGGTGGCCCCCGGCGCCGACATCGCGCGATCGGCGAAACGGATCGCCTCGGCCCGGATGGTCAACGGCGGGCAGGTCTGCGTGTGCCCCGATTACGTTCTGGTGCCCGAACGCGAGATCGACTCGTTCGTCGAGGTCGCCCGTGCGACGCTGCGGGAGATGTTCCCGACCATCGTGGCAAACGGCGACTACTGCTCCAGCATTAATGAGGCCAACTTCGATCGCGTCATGGGCCTGATCGAGGATGCCCGCTCGCGGGGCGCCACCGTGGAGGCCGTCGCCCCGGAGGGTGAGGTGCTGCCCGATCGCGGCTCCCGCAAGATCGCCCCGACGATCGTGCGCGACGTCGACGCGACGATGCGCATCGCCGAGGAGGAGATCTTCGGCCCGGTGCTGATGGTGCAGGGATACCGCAGTCTCGACGAGGCCATCGATGAGATCAACGCGCGTCCGGCGCCGCTGGTCGCCTATTGGTTCGGCCCCGGCGACAAGGACTTCCGTGACTTCGTGCGGCGCACCAGAAGTGGCGGAGTGGCCCGCAACGACTTCGCCGCGCAGATGATCCCGTCCGGCGCGCCGTTCGGTGGCGTGGGGCGCAGCGGCATGGGCGCCTACCACGGCAAGGCCGGCTTCGACGCGTTCAGCCACTACCGGACGGTGGTCGGTTCCGATCTGCCGTTCAGCCTCACCGGATCCGCCGCGCCGCCGTTCAAGCCCGGGATGCGCCTGTATGCCGACACGATGTTGCGCAGGGCGCGCAACCGGACGCACCGCAGGCTGGCGAAGCGCGGCTAACCCTGTTCGGCCTGCTCGCGCGCCCACCGGTAGTCGGCCTTGCCGGCCGGGCTGCGCACGATCGTCGGCCGGAAGATGACCGCCTTGGGCAGCTTGTAGCGGGCCAGCGATCCGCCGGCGTGCTCGATCAGGTCGGTGTCGGTAGCGGAGGCACCGTCGGCGAGGGCCACCACGGCCACCACCTCCTGCCCCCACCGTTCGCTGGGCCGGCCGGCCACCACCACATCGACTACGGCCGGATGTGAGGCGATCGCCGTCTCGACCTCTTCGGCGAAGATCTTCTCCCCGCCGGAGTTGATCGTCACCGAATCCCGGCCGAGCAACTCGATCGATCCGTCTTCCAGGTGTCGGGCCCGGTCGCCGGGCACGGCGAAGCGCATGTCGCCGATCACCGGGAACGTCGCCGCGGTCTTGGCGGCATCGCCCTTGTAACCCAGCGGGACATAGCCGCGCTGACCCAGCCAACCGAGACCGTCGTGGCCGGGTTCCAGTACGGCAGACAGATCTTCGGTCACCACGCAGGTATCCGGCCCGCCGGCGAAGGTCCCGGTCGAGACCGCACCCGAGGTCGACATGTGGCGCATCTGGGCGCCGGTCTCCGAGGAGCCGACCCCGTCGATCACCATGGCACCGGGCAGCGTCTCGATCACCTGCTGCTTGACGTAGGGCGTCAGCAACGCGCCGCCGTTGGCCACCACCATCAGCGACGACACGTCCGCGGTTCCCCTGCGGATGGCGTCGAGCAGTGGCCGGGCCATGGCGTCGCCGACAACGGTCACCGACAGCACGTTCTCCCGCTCAATGGCGCGCACCACATCGTCGGCGTCGAAATGGTCGACAACCGAAGGGAAAACCAGGGTTTGGCCGGTGTTGATCGCGGTCATCACCGCCCACTGCGCGGCGCCGTGGATCAATGGGGGCAGGATCATCAGCTTGATGCCGGGGTTCTCCCGGGCCGGCCCCACGATGTCGTCGATGGAGCTGACCTCTTCGGAGGTCATCAGGTTGCGGCCGCCGAAGGAGCCCATGAAGATGTCGTGCTGACGCCAGAGCACGCCCTTGGGCATGCCGGTGGTGCCGCCGGTGTAGAGCACATAGAGGTCGTCGGGGTCCGGCTGCACCGGCGGCGGCTGCGGCGAACTGTCGGCCAGTACCGTCTCGTAGTCCACCGCGCCCTCGAGCAGGGCGTTGCCGGAGTCGTCGGCGATTTGGATCAGCACCCGCAGTTGCGGCAGGTCGGGCAGCACCTCGGCCAGTGTCGGGGCGAACGCGGCGTGATACACCAGTGCGGTGGCGCCGGAATCGGCCAGCAGGTAAGCCAATTCGTTGCGGACGTAGCGGTAGTTGACGTTGAACGGGGCCACCCTGGCCCGGAAGCTGCCCAGCAGGGTCTCGATGAACTCGTTGCCGTTGTAGGCGTAAATCCCGAGCAGGTCCTGGCCGGTCTCGTGTGCGGCCAGCTCCGATCGCGGCGTGTGACAGCCCAGCCCTTGCGAGTGCAGGTAGGACGCCAGGCGGTTGGACCGATCGAGGATCTGGGCGTAGGTGTAGCGCCGATCGCCCTGGATCACCAGGTCGCGATCGGGAATTGCCGCGGCTACCGCCTCGGTGACGGCCGGGACGGTGAATTGGCTCGCCACGTTTGCATCAACTCCTCGGTGGTGGTGATCGTCGCCAACAGGGACAGGGTGTTCTCGATCATCGCAGCCCCGTACTCGGTCGGCACACCGGCTACCGCATCGCGGGGCAGAACCACCCGGTAGGCGGCGTTGACCGCGTCCATCACCAGGTTCGGGATGGCCACATTCAGCGAGACCCCCACGACGACAACCGTCGACACGCCGAGGTTGCGCAGCACCGCGTCCAGCTCGGTTCCGCCCATCGGTCCCACCCCGTGGCAGCGGCTCAGAACCAGATCCGATGGTTCGGGTCCGAATTCGGACAGCAGGCTGGCGCCGGGGCTGCCCGCAGCGATACTGACCGCGCGCCGGCCGGCGGCGAAAAGGCGCGCGTTATGGTTGGAGCCCCGCGCGTCCGGACGCCGGTGCACCAGGCAGTGCACCACCTGCACGCCGGCGGTCCGCGCCGCCGGTAACAGCCGGGCGATGTTGGGCA
Organism: Mycolicibacter sinensis; assembly: GCF_001667375.1. Taxonomy (GTDB): domain Bacteria; phylum Actinomycetota; class Actinomycetes; order Mycobacteriales; family Mycobacteriaceae; genus Mycobacterium; species Mycobacterium sinense_A. The sequence continues at coordinate 25,216 of NZ_LZIN01000072.1, forward strand.
GTGCCTCGCGGCGCGCCTCGTCGGCGAGCACCGGCAGGCCGGCGTCGGGTCCCACGACCGCGCCCTGAAGCTCCTGGGTGACGATCGCGGTGCGCTCGGGGGCTACCAGGTCCCCCAGCGTCATGTCAGGACGGTTTCGTCCGCCGGTACGTCGTAGAACTGCGTCGCCCATTTCCGCAGCGTCATAAACGGTTTCGCGTCGGTCTTGGCCAGCGCCGGGTGCGCGATGTAGCGCTGGTAGCGCCAGATGCCCAGGTCGTCTTCCACGGTGGTCAAGAACTGCTTCTCGACGCGTTCGCGGATCTCATCCGGTGGGGCTTGCGAGTCGTCGCCGGGGATTCGCGGCCACCAAATCGAATAGAACAGATCCGAGCGACCCTCATCGACCGGTGTGCAGGTGAAGATCAGCCGGTGCCGCTGCACACCTTCGAAAATGCTGATCGCCCCGCCGAGGCCGAACAGGTGCGAGTGGAACCGCAATGCCATCGCCTCGGGGTCATCGCTGTTCACGTCCGGAAAACCGGCGACGAAGTGCCATTCCCGGTCGGCCATCTGCCAGTCCAGCAACCGGGGGGTCACCGTGGCGCGGTGCACGTACTGGAAATGCGCGCTGTCGGCGGCATTTTCGGCGACGATCTGCGGATGGACCGGCTCGCCTTCCAGGCGACGGGAGAACTCCGGAAAGGCCCGGTAGTAGTCCTCAGGGCCGGCGGTGAACTGGGGGAACTTTCCGAAGATGTCCGGCATCTCCCACTGGGGTTCTTGGCCGTCGGGATGGTGCCAGAGGAAAACGCAGCCGTACTGCTCCATGACCGGGTAGACGCGAAGGCGCAGCGCCTTGTTCGGCCGGTCCGGTTGGTAGGGGATGAATTTGTTGCAACCGTCGGGCCCCCACTGCCACCCGTGGAACGGGCACTCGACGCGCTCTTCCACCACTTTTCCGCCGTGGCCGAGGTGGGCGCCGAGGTGTTTGCAGTGTGCCTCCATCACGTGCAGCTCACCGGACTCGCCGCGGTAGGCGACCAGGTCCTCGCCGAAGTAGTGCAGGGCGCGGGTCTGGCCGACCTCGAACTCGGGTGACCAGCCGATCATGAACCAGCCGGTGACCTTCCAGGTGAACGGAACTTTCATCGCGTTTCCTCTCACGGGAGCTAACTGAATACCGTACCGTAGGGCATTCAGTAGAGAAAGAGCTGACGGGAGGCCGCCGACATGTCGCACGCCGGCGAGGCGGAATGTTTCGACGCGCTGGTCATCGGGGCCGGTTTCTCCGGTTTGTACGCCCTGCACAAGCTGCGCGAACTCGGACTGCGCACCCGAGTGCTGGAGATGGCCGAGGGGGTCGGAGGCACGTGGCTGCTCAACCGGTATCCGGGGGCACGCTGCGACATCGAGAGCATCGAGTACTCCTACAGCTTCTCCGAGGAGATCCAGCAGGACTGGGTCTGGACCGAAACCATGCCGGCCCAGCCGGAGATCGAGGCATACCTGAACTTCGTCGCCGACCGGCTTGACCTGCGCCGCGATATCGTGCTGCGCACCGAGGTCGTCGCGATGACCTACGACGACGATGCCGCGATGTGGTCGGTAGCGACCGACACCGGAGAGCGTTTCCTGGCGCCGTTCGTGGTGGCCGCATCGGGAATCCTGTCGGTGCCACTGGAACCCGATATCGCCGGCATGAGCGGCTTCCAGGGGACCTCGCTGTACACCAGCCGGTGGCCCGAATCGGGTGTGGACTTGTCCGGCAAGCGGGTGGGCGTCGTCGGCACCGGGTCCACCGGCGTCCAGCTGATCCCGGTCGTCGCTCGAGAAGCCGGGCAGCTCCACGTGTTTCAGCGATCGGCGGCCTACACGCTGCCGTGGCGGGTGCGCCGCTTCGCCCCTGGCGAACTGGAGGCACTGAAGGCCGACTACGGCCGGATCCGCGCCGCGCAGCGCGAGCACCCGGTCGGCGCCGCGCGGCTGTCCGCCTTCTCGGTGCTGCTCGACATGCTGGGCCGGCCACCGGTCAAGTCCGCGTCGCGGGACGAGCAGCTGCGTGCGATCACCGAGCACGGGGTAATGGGCGCGCTGAATTGGGGCGACGTCTTCTTCGATGTCGAGGCCAACCGGATGGCCGCCCAGCTGTACGGCGAAGCCGTGGCCCGAATCGTGCGCGACCCGCGGACGGCCGCCGCCCTGGTGCCGACCCACCCGTTCGCCTGCAAGCGACCGATCATCGATCAGGGCTACTACGAGACGTTCAACCGCGACAACGTGACACTGGTCGACCTGCGCGCCGAGCCGATCAGCACGGTGACGTCGAGCGGCGTGCGGACCGCGCACGCCCACTACGACCTCGACGTGATCATCTACGCCACCGGCTTCGATGCCATGACCGGCGCGCTGAGCCGCATTGACGTCCGGGGTCGCGACGCGACGTTGCTTCGCGACGTCTGGGCGAACGAGGGGCCGGTGTCCTACCTGGGGCTGCAAGTCGCCGGATTCCCGAATCTGTTCACCGTACAAGGCCCCGGCAGCCCTAGTGCGGCAACCAATTTCGTTGCCGCGCTGGAGCAGCACGTGGAGTGGATCGCCGACTGCATCGCCTACCTGCGGGCCAATGGCCACCGCACGATCGAGGCGCTGCCGGCGGCGCAAGCCGAGTGGATCGAACACACCACATCCCTGGTCGCGCCGACGGTGCTGGTTCACCCGTCGTGCAATTCCTGGTACAACGGCGGAAACGTCCCCGGCAAGAAGCGAATGTATATGGGCTATACCGGCGGGATTCCGGAGTATCGCCGCCGCTGCGACGAGATCGCTGCCGGTGGCTACACCGGTTTCACCCTGGGATGACGATGGGATCGGCGCAACGCGTACCGCAGATCATCAGGGGACTCGGCGGGGTGCTGCCTCGGTCGGTTCAGGCGCTGAGCGTTTCACCGGACTGGGCGCCGGCCTCGCCCCGCGGGATGCGCCAGCTGGGCGAGGTGCTGCTCGACGAGTTGACGCTGACCGGTATGACGCTGTTTGCTCCCGCCCCGGTGCTGGCCCGGCCGATGCCGGAGTGTGCGTCGGCCGCCGAGGAGCTGTCCGGGTTGAGTATCGAGGCCGCGCATACCGCGCCGAACCCGTTGCAGGTGACCGCAGTTCGCCGGCGCCGGCTGGCGGGGCTCACCGTCGAGCAGTTGAGCTTCCGGCACGATCCCCAATTGCCGCCGTCGTTGGCCGAGTTCGCCGGCCCGGCGACCGCCGCCGTACAGGTGTGCCGGCGGCACGGTGCTCGGCGGCCCTGGCTGGTCTGGGTGCACGGGGCCGGTCAGGGCAGCTGGCCGGATCTGCTGGTGGCGCGGGTGGCGCGACTGCACCGCCTGGGTTTCAACATCGCGCTGCCGGTGCAGCCCGGCCACGGAGTGCGCCGCCGCGCCTGGCCGCCCTACCCCGGACACGACCCGCTGGCCAATGTCGCCGGCATGATGCGCGCGATCTCCGAAGTCCGTGCGGTGGTGCGCTGGGTGGCGCCGCAGGCCACCGCGGTGACGGTGGCCGGTGTCTCGTTGGGTAGTCCGGTCGCCGCGCTGGTGTCGCACCTGGAGACCGACGTCGACGCCGTCGCGGTGTACACCCCGATCGCGGGACTCAACTCGATGATCGCCCACCATCTGTGGCGGTGGGGCCCGGCGGGGGTGTCGGTGTCCGACGCGTTGCACTCCGAGATCGCCGCGGCATTGATGTCGGTGGTCGACCTGCTGCAGACCGACCCGACGCCGCCCGCGGGGCGCCGGTTGATCGTGGCGGCGCGACACGACCGGATGGCCTACCCGGAACCCGCAGTGGCCCTGCATCATCGGTGGGGCGGGCAGCTGTTCTGGCACGACGGCGGCCACGCCGGACACCTTTTCTCGCGGCGGGTGCAGCTGCAGACGGAGCGATTTCTTCAGGAGGCGGTCAGGTGACGCAACGCGTACTCGACGAGCTGGGCTACTACCTGCTGGCCGGCGCCGGCGGCGAGGGGCCGGCCACGCTGATGGACGAGGCCCGCCGCGGCGAGGAGCTCGGGTTCGGCACCGCGTTCCTCTCCGAGCGGTGGAACGTCAAGGAAGCCTCATCGCTGGCCGGTGCGGCCTGCGCGGTCACCCGCCGGATGCAGATCGCGACCGCCGCCACCAATCACAACACTCGCCACCCGCTGATCACCGGGTCATGGGCGACCACCCTGCACCGGTTGTCCGGCGGCCGGTTCACTCTCGGGCTCGGTCGCGGCGTGGCCGCCATGTACTCCGCGTTCGGCATCCCGGCGGTCACCACCGGGCAGCTGGAGGACTTCGCACAGGTGATGCGCCGGCTGTGGCGTGGCGAGGTGATTCTCAACCACGACGGGCCGATCGGGCGCTACCAGGTGCTGTTCTTGGATCCCGACTTCGACGAAGACATCCGGCTGGCGTTGGTGGCGTTCGGCCCCGACACGCTGGCGCTGGGCGGCAGGCTGTTCGACGACGTCATTCTGCACACCTATTTCACTCCGGAGACCTTGCAGCGCAGCGTGGCGACGGTCAAGCAGGCCGCCGAGCGGGCCGGCCGTGACCCGGACACGGTGCGGGTGTGGTCGTGTTTCGCCACCGTCGGCGATCACCTGCCCGAGGAGCTGCGGATGAGGAAGACCGTCGGCCGGCTGGCTACTTATCTGCAGGGCTACGGCGATCTGATGGTGCGCACCAACAACTGGGATCCCACTGTGCTGCAACGCTTCCGGGAGGACCCGGTGGTGACCTCGATCCCCGGCGGCATCGATCACAAGGCCACCGCCGAGCAGATCGAGCACATCGCGACGTTGATCCCCGACGAATGGCTGGAACCGTCGGCGACCGGGCCGGCTCGCCACTGTGCGGAGCGCATCCGGGCCGAGTTCGGCTACGGCGCCGACGCGGTGCTCATGCACGGCGCCACTCCCGACGAATTGGAGCCGGTGGTCAGCGCCTACCGCGACCTCACCGACCGCCGAGCGTGAAGTTGGCTTCACTCTGGAGGGCGAGCGTGAAGCCAACTTCACAATCGGCGGGGTGGGACGGCCGACGGGCAGTCAGTCCAGGCCGCCGCGGATGGTGTCGAACGCGTCACCGAGGGCCTGCGGCAGCGCCAGCGACGCGTCGCCAAGCCAGTGTTCGTAGGCGCTCAGCGCAACACCGAGCATCGACCACGCCACCGTCTGCGGTCGCAGGTCGGTCGGGGCCGCCCCGACCCGGCGCGCCACGAACTCGGCGATGACGCCGCGCCAGCCCGCGTACATCGTCATCGAGTAGGCCTGCAGTTCGTCGGTTTGCAGGATTACCCGCATGCGCCGGCGATGCCGGGCCGTCTCGCCCTCGTCGAAGGTGTTGAACGCCAACAGCGCCCCGCGCAGCGCGTCACCGAGCGGTGCGTCGGGATCGATGCCGTCCAGCAGCTCGCGCAGCTGCCGCAGGTGTGCGTCGAAGTCGCCCCAGGGGATGGCGTTTTTGGAGGCGTAGTACCGAAACAGCGTGCGGCGCGCGATGCCGGCGGCGTGTGCGACGTCATCGACGCTGACGTCGGCGAACCCGCGGGTGGCGAACAGATCGATGGCCACGTCGGCGATGCCCTCCCGCGTGGTCGAGCGGCGACGGCCTACCTTCGCCTGCACCTGCGATCCGGTCCCGGCCACTTTTCTACCGACCCATCTTCCGTTCTGGCACTCGATGCCATATCCTTGCCGGGATTGTGACCGATCTGACAGTGCGCTGTCGACCCAACCGCGAAGAAAGGCCCGGACCGATGGACAACCAGCAGACCGAAGCCAGCACCCAGACCGAGCTCGTCGTCGAGAACCTGGTCGAAGAAGTATCCATCGACGGGATGTGCGGGGTCTACTGACCGTGTCCGTCGCCGGGGCGGCGCGCGTCACCGAAAGCTTCAACCCGGACGTGGGCTGGCGTCTGCATCCGCAGGTCGCGGTGCGGCCGGAGAACTTCGGCGCGCTGCTGTATCACTTCGGGACGCGCAAGCTGTCGTTCCTGAAGAACCTCACCATGGTCACGCTGGTCAACTCGCTGGCCGAGCACCCCGACGCCAGGTCGGCCTGCCGTGCCGCAGGGATCGACGCCGCCGCCGAGCCGGCCTACCTGCGTGCCCTGGGCGTCCTGGCGGCGTCCGACATCCTGATAGCCGCGGACCCCAAGGAGACACCGTGACCGCACCCGCCGCAGCCCCGAGCCTGGTCGAGCATTTCGAGCACGGCCTGGACGCCCCGATCTGCCTGACCTGGGAGCTCACCTACGCCTGCAACCTGGCCTGTGTGCACTGCCTATCCGCGTCGGGCCGGCGCGACCCGCGGGAGCTGTCCACGAGGCAATGCAAGGACATCATCGACGAGCTGGAACGCATGCAAGTGTTCTACGTCAACATCGGTGGCGGCGAACCCACTGTGCGAGACGACTTCTGGGAGCTGGTGGATTACGCCACCGCCCACCACGTCGGGGTGAAGTTCTCCACCAACGGGCTGCGGATCACCCCGGAGGTGGCGGCCAAGCTGGCGGCCAGCGACTACGTCGACGTGCAGATCTCCCTCGACGGAGCTACCGCCGAGGTCAACGACCCGATCCGCGGCAAAGGCTCGTTCGACATGGCGATCCGCGCGCTGGAGAACCTGTCCGCGGCCGGTTTCGCCGACGCCAAGATCTCGGTGGTGGCGACCCGCCACAACATCGACCAGCTCGACGACTTCGCCGAACTGGCAGCGCGATACGGCGCCACGCTGCGGATCACCCGGCTACGTCCGTCCGGCCGGGGGGTCGACGTCTGGGACGACCTGCACCCCACCGCCGACCAACAGAAGCAGCTGTACAACTGGCTGGTCGCCAAGGGCGAGGGCGTGCTGACCGGAGACTCGTTCTTCCACCTGGCGCCGCTGGGCCAGGCCGGCGCGCTGGCCGGGCTGAATATGTGCGGGGCCGGCCGGGTGGTCTGCCTGATCGACCCGATCGGCGACGTCTACGCCTGCCCGTTCGCCATCCACGACGAGTTCCTGGCCGGAAACGTGTTGGCCGACGGCGGATTCGATCAGGTCTGGAAGCATTCCCAGCTGTTCAACGACCTGCGCAGCCCCACGGCGGGGGGCGCCTGTGCCAGCTGCCCCCTGTATGACACCTGCCGGGGCGGCTGCATGGCTGCCAAGTTCTTCACCGGCCTGCCGATGGACGGACCCGACCCGGAATGCGTCCGTGGGTTCGGCGAGGAGGCGCTGGCCGGCGAGCGGCAGAAGCCGCGCCCGAGCAGCGACCACTCCCGCGGAAAGCGCAGCAGCGCGCCGCGGTCGTTGACCCTGATCACCCCCCCGAAGCCGCCCAAGCGGCTCTGCGATGAAAGCCCCATCTGACCCATGGCCCGTGATATCTGGTTCGAAACGGTCGCGATCGCTCAGGAGCGGGCGCGCAAACGCCTGCCGAAGTCCGCGTACTCGTCGCTGATCTCGGCCAGCGAGAAAGGCGTCACCGTCTCGGACAACGTCGAGTCGTTCAGCGAGCTGGGTTTCGCGCCGCACGTGGTCGGTGCGTGCGAGAAGCGTGATCTGGCGACCACCGTTATGGGCCAGGAGATTTCATTTCCGGTGATGATCTCGCCCACGGGCGTGCAAGCCGTCCACCCGGACGGCGAGGTAGCTGTCGCGCGGGCGGCCGCCGCGCGCGGCACCGCGATGGGACTGTCGTCGTTCGCCAGCAAACCGATGGAAGAAGTCATCGCGGCCAACCCCAAGACGTTCTTCCAGATTTACTGGCTGGGGGGCCGCGACGCGATAGCCGAACGCGTCGAGCGCGCTCGAGCCGCCGGTGCGGTCGGCCTCATCGCCACCACCGACTGGTCCTTCTCGCACGGCCGGGACTGGGGCAGCCCCAAGATCCCCGAGAAAATGGACATCAAGACCATGGTCAAGATGATGCCCGAGGCGCTGACCCGACCGCGGTGGTTCCTGCAGTGGGCCAAGACCATGCGCCCGCCGAGCCTGCGGGTGCCCAACCAGGGCCGACCCGGTGAACCGGGACCGCCGTTCTTCCAGGCCTACGGCGAGTGGATGGGAACCCCGCCGCCGACCTGGGAGGACATCGCCTGGCTGCGGGAACTCTGGGGCGGGCCGTTCATGCTCAAGGGGGTGATGCGCGTCGACGACGCGAAAAAGGCTGTCGACGCCGGGGTTTCGGCGATCTCGGTGTCGAACCACGGCGGCAACAACCTGGACGGTACGCCGGCCGCGATCCGGGCCCTGCCGGCCATCGCCGGGGCGGTCGGCGACCAGGTCGAGGTGCTGCTGGACGGCGGCATCCGGCGGGGCAGCGACGTGGTGAAGGCGCTGGCGCTGGGCGCCCGGGCGGTGATGATCGGCCGCGCCTATCTGTGGGGTCTGGCCGCGGCCGGGCAGCCCGGGGTGGAGAATGTCCTCGACATCCTCCGCAGCGGCGTCGACTCGGCACTGATGGGCCTCGGGCGGGCCTCGGTGCACGACCTGTCGGCTGAGGACGTGCTGATTCCGACCGGCTTCACCCGCGCGCTCGGCGTGCCCTCCGACGGACGCTAGGGCCAATGCGGCGGCCCGCCGCTAGCCCGGCAAGGCCGCCTCCACCCGTGAACTCAGGGTCCGCCGATGGTACGCCCGTGGCGGACGGGACACGCGTGATGACCCAGCATGCACCCGGGGATCCGGCGGCCGGAAATTTTCGTGCTGTCGTCGCCAACAACTGGTGTACGGCAGATGAATTCGCTTACCATCGTCCGATGGCGGTTCGCGGCGACCTCGGTAGCTCTACTTCGAGCCAGGTCCATAGCCAGCTGCCGGGGCAATCCGTGACGTTGCTGGTACCGGTCGGGTCGACGGAACAGCACGGGCCGCACTTGCCGTTGGACACCGACACCCGGATCGCCCAGGCGCTCGCCCGGGCGCTCTCGGAGCGGCTGGCCGGGTCCCCGACGGGGCACGGTTGGCCGGTGGCGCCAGCGGTGGCCTACGGCGCCAGCGGGGAGCACCAGAGCTTCGCCGGGACGATCTCGATCGGGACCGACGCGTTGAGCCGGGTGCTGCTGGAGTACGGCCGATCGGCCTGCTGCTGGGCGCAGCGGGTGGTGTTCGTCAACGGCCACGGCGGCAACATGCAAGCGCTGGCCGAGGCGGTGCGCCGGCTGCGCTCTGAGGCGCGTGATGTCGCCTGGATGCCGTGCGCCGCCGCGGCGGCCGATGCTCATGCTGGGCACGCCGAAACCTCTCTCCTGCTTCATCTTTCGCCCGATGAAGTCCGATTTGACCGGGCGCAGCCGGGTAACAGCGCGCCCCTAACGCAGCTGCTGCCGGCGATGCGCCGCGGTGGCGTCGCCGCAGTGAGCGCGGTCGGCGTGCTCGGCGATCCGACTACCGCCACCGCCGACGAGGGACGTCGGCTCTTCGCGGAGATGGTCGACAACAGCGTCGCGGCGGTCGAGGCCTGGGCTCCCGGTCCGGACGGGATGCTGCGATGACCCCGTCTCGACTGCCTGACGGTTTCGCCGTACAGGTCGACCGCAAGGTTCGGGTGCTGGGCAGCGGGTCGACGCTGCTGGGCGGGTCACCCACCCGGTTGCTGCGGCTGGCGCCGGCGGCCCAGGGCATGCTGTCCGACGGGCGCCTGGAAGTACGCGACGCCGTCAGTGCACAGCTGGCCCGCACCCTGCTCGATGCCACGGTCGCTCACCCCCGTCCCGCCGGTGGACCGTCGCATCGCGATGTAACCGTCGTTATTCCAGTGCGGGACAATGTTTTCGGGGTCAATCGGTTGATCGCCTCACTGCGGGGCCTGCGGGTCGTAGTGGTGGACGACGGGTCGCAGGTCCCGGTCCGCCCGGAGGATCTGACCGCGGCGCACTGCTGCGATGTCGAGATACTGCGCCATCCGGAGAGCAGGGGGCCGGCGGCCGCGCGCAACACCGGGCTGGCCGCGTGCACCACGGACTTCGTAGCATTCCTGGACTCCGACGTGGTGCCGCGCCGGGGCTGGCTCGAAGCGCTGCTGGGCCATTTCTGCGATCCCACCGTTGCGCTGGTCGCCCCCCGCATCGTCGGTATGGTCGCTCAGGACCACCTGGTCGCGCGGTACGAGGCCATTCGTTCATCGCTGGACCTCGGTGGGTGCGAGGCACCCGTGGTCCCCTACGGCAAGGTCGCCTACGTCCCGAGCGCGGCGATCATCTGCCGTTGTTCGGTACTGCGTGACCTGGGCGGGTTCGACGAGGCGCTGCGCTCCGGTGAGGATGTCGACCTGTGCTGGCGGCTGGTCGACGCCGGTAACCGGCTGCGGTACGAGCCGATCGCGCTGGTCGCCCACGATCACCGGATCGCACTGCGGGATTGGGTGGCGCGCAAAGTATTTTACGGCGGATCGGCCGCACCGCTGTCAGCCCGGCACCCGGACAAGACCGCGCCGATGGTGATCTCCGGCTGGGCGCTGGCGGGCTGGGCGCTGATGGCCCTCGGCTCGGTGCTGGGCCACCTGGCGTCTTTGGCGATCACGGCGCTGACCGGCCACCGGGTCGCCCGGTCCATGCGTGGGCCGGACACCGCACCCGCCGACGTGATCGCGGTGACCCTGCGTGGTCTGGCGGCTGCCGGGCTGCAGATCGCCTCGGCGCTGTGCCGGCACTACTGGCCGATCGCGCTGCTTGCCGCGTGCGTGTCGCAGCGCTGCCGCCGGGTGGTGCTGCTGGCGGCGATCAGCGACGGAATAGTGGACTGGCTGCGGCATGCGCGCAGCGACGGCGATGACCCCCGGCCGCTCGGACTGCTCGCCTACCTGCTGCTCAAACGGGTCGACGACCTGGCCTACGGGGCGGGTCTGTGGGGTGGCGTGCTGCGCGAGCGCAACCTTGCCGCACTCAAGCCGCAGATCCGCAGTTAGGCCGCTTTGACGGCTCCGGTGGTGCACAGCGATGCCCTGGTGGTGGGGGCGGGCAGCGCGGGAGCGATTGTGGCGGAACGGCTGTCGTCGGATCCGTCCTGCACCGTGACGGTGCTGGAGGCCGGCGTTGGGCTGGTCGATCCGGACCTGGCGATGCAGGCGGCGAACGGCAGGCGCTTGCCGATCGGTCCCGGCAGCCGACTGGTGCGCCGCTATGAGGCGGCGCTGACCGCTCGGGACCCCCGGCCGGCGACGATCATGCGCGGCGCGACCCTCGGTGGCTCCGGAGCCGTCAACGGCGGTTATTTCTGCCGGGGGCTGCCCGCCGACTTCGCCACCTGGCCGCCCGGCTGGTCGTGGCCCGAGGTGCTGACGTCGTTCCGGGCGATCGAAACGGACCTCGACTTCAGCGGTGACCAGCACGGTGATACCGGACCGATACCGGTCCAGCGTACGACCGAGATGTGCGACGGCACAAGGCTATTCGTTGACACCGTACAGGGGCGCGGCTTCGGCTGGATCCCCGACCTGAACGACGCGACGATGACGTCGTCGCCCGGCGTGGGTGCCGTTCCGCTCAACATCGTCGACGGGGTGCGCACCGGGCCGGGCGCGGCGTATCTGCTGCCCGCACTCGACCGGCCGAATCTGGCGGTGCTGACCGAAACCCATGCCGTCCGGGTGGAGATCGAGCGGGACCGAGCCCGGGCGGTGCACGCGGTCGGACCGGCCGGGCCGATGCGACTGACGGCAGACCGAATCGTGTTGTGTGCCGGGGCGATCGAGTCGGCGCATCTGTTGATGCTGTCCGGGGTCGGTCACGAGGCGATGCTGCGCCAGGCGGGCCTCGCGGTACGGGCAGCGCTCCCGGTCGGCCGGCACTGCGCAGACCATCCGGAATGGCTGGTGGCGGCCGACTGGCCGGGGACGCGCGACCGCCCCGCGCTGGAGGCCGTGCTGTGCGACGGCGATCTCGAAATCCGGCCCTACACCGTGGGATTCGCCGCGATGATCGACGATGGCTGGCCGGCGCGACCACCGGAGATCGGGGTGGCGCTGATGAACCCGCGGGCACGTGGCCGGCTGACGCTGGTGTCGGACGACCCGCGGGTGCCGCCGCGTATCGAGCACCGCTACGACACCGAACCCGACGACCTGACCGCACTGCGACGCGGCGTCGACCTGGTCGCCCAGCTGCGGGGCATGCGGCCCGGCGCCGCTGCACCGCGCTGGTCGACGTCCCAACACTTCTGCGGCAGCGCGCCGATGGGCTCAGCCGACGACGACACGGCGGTGCTCGATAACCAGTGCCGGGTGCGCGGCGTCGAGGGGCTATGGGTGATCGACGGCTCGGCGCTGCCCCGGATCCCGAGCCGCGGCCCACACGCGACGATCGCGATGCTGGCGCACCGGGCGGTGGAGTTCGTACGTGGTCAGGAGCGCAGCCGGTAACGGACCGGTAGGTGCTTGACGCCGCCGACGAACGTCGTCGAAATCAGTTGCGGCTCACCGGTCATCTCGATGGCATCCAGCCGTGGGATGAGTTCACGGAAGAAGCTGTCGATCTCCATTCGGGCCAGCGCGGAGGCCACGCAGAAATGCACGCCGTAGCCGAACGACAGGTGCTTATTCGGGTCGCGGCCGACGTCGAAGCGGAACGGGTCGTCGAAGACCTCCTCGTCGCGGTTGGCCGAGACGTAGGACAGATAGACCGATTCGCCCTTGGCGATCGGCACCCCGCGCACCTGGGTGTCGGCGGTCGCGGTGCGCATGAACTCCTTGACCGGAGTCACCCACCGGATGATCTCCTCGACCGCGGTGGGCATCAACGAAGGGTCGGCGCGCAGTCGCTCCCGCTGTTCGGGGTGCTCGATGAGCGCTTGCAGGCCGCCGCCGATCGCCGCGCTGGTGGTGTCGTGGCCGGCGGTGGCGATGATGACGTAGTAGGAGACGGTGTCGAGGTCCGATAGCGGCTCGCCGTCGATGCGGGCGTTGGCGATGGTCGAGGCGAGGTCTTCGGTGGGGTGGGCGCGTCGGTCTGCGGTGAGGGCGTTGAAGTAGGCGAAGAAGTCCAGCAGCACCGGCAGTTGTTCTTCCGGGGTGATGCCGCGCCGGTACTCGTCGTCGTCGCCGCCGAACAGTTCCTGGGTCAGTCGCAGCATCCGCGGAAAGTCCGATTCCGGCAGGCCCAACAGTGACATGATGACGTATAGCGGGTAATTCAGCGCGATGTCCTGTACGAAGTCGCACTCCGGGCCGATCCGCAGCATCTTGTCGACGTAGCGTTTGGCGAGCTCGTCGATGCGGGCCTTCATCGCGCGCATCGCCTTGGGCCGGAACCAGTCCGAGACGATGGCGCGCATCTTGTGGTGGTGCGGGTCGTCCATGTGGATCAGGGTGCGCAGCCCCATCCCGGAGTCCAGCAGCGAGCGCTGCAGATCGTCGGCGTCGGCGGGGGCCAGCACCGGACGCGGCTCGTTGACCCACAGCAGGTTGTCGCGCTCGATGTCCAGGATGTCGGCGTGCCGGGTGACCGCCCAGAACGGCCGGTAGGGCCGAACGTCCACCAAGGACACCGGCGCGTTGGCCCGCAGGTGGGTCAGGGCCGCGTGCAGTCGCGGTTCGTCGGCGTAGGCACTCGGGTCGGCGAACACCCTGGCGGCCTGGTCGATGATCGGTGCGCTCACGGCGGCTCCTTCGCCCGTTTTTCTTGACACGTGTCAGCTTTTATCCAGTGTCGGCGATATTGGCCCGTCGTGGCGGCGCTTTGCGCCGATCGGGCCGGGTTTGATTCGGCGTCCGGCTTCGCCTCTCCTCCGTCGAGCCTTGCCAACCGCCGGATTAGGCTCATCGGTCATGTCGACCGGATCTCGTCGCCGTCGCGGCCTGCGGGCCGGCGCGGTCGCCCTGGCACTGCTCGTGGTGCTGACCGGCGGGTGCGCGCGCTCCGACGGCGCCGCGACGCAACCGGGCCTCGGGCCGCGTGCGGTTGCGCTCAACGCCGACGTGGTGCGTACCGCCGCCGGGCTGCTGCGGGGGACGGTCGCGCCGGATCACCGCCTGTTCCAAGGCGTCCCGTATGCCGCGGCGCCGGTCGGGCCGCTGCGCTGGCAGCCACCGGCGCCGATGCCGGCGTGGCAGGGCGTGCGTGACGCCGTCAAACGCGGCCCGTGGTGCATCCAGCCGGACGCCGCCGAGGTGGACCCGATCAGCGAGGACTGCCTGTCGCTCAACGTGTGGACGCCGACCGGTTCGGCCGCCGAGCCGTTGCCGGTCATGGTCTGGATCCACGGCGGCAGTTTCACGCGGGGCGCCGGCGACATCTACCACGCACAGCGGCTGTCGGTCCGCGGCCGCATCGTTGTCGTCACCATCAACTACCGACTGGGCGCCTTGGGATTCCTGGCCGACCCCGCACTGGGGGAGGCCGGTAACTACGGGCTGGCCGATCAGCAGGCGGCGCTGCGCTGGGTGCGCGACAACATCGGCGCGTTCGGCGGCGACCCGGCCAAGGTGACCATCGCCGGAGAATCGGCCGGGGGCATGTCGGTCTGCGATCACCTGGTCGCACCGGAGTCGGCCGGTCTGTTCCGGGCCGCGATCATCCAGAGCGGGCCGTGTCAGGCGCAGGTCGAGGTCCCCGAAGCCCGGCGGGTCAGCCGCGACTACACCGCAGCCCTGGGCTGCGCCGACCGGGGCAAGCCGGACGAACAGGTCGCTTCCTGTCTGCGCGGTCTGCCGGCCGACCGGCTGACCAGACCGCTGTGGTACGCCCGGTTCGGCACCGATCAGCTCAGCGGCCCGGCGGTGGGAACCCCGCTGCTGCCGGAGGACCCGGTGCGGGTGTTCCGCGACGGCCAAGACGGCCAGGCGACCCAGGTACCGGTGCTGTTGGGCGTCAACCGCGACGAGTTCACCATGTTCGTCGCGCTGCGCTATCTGCGGGTGGGCCGGGAGATCGCCGCCGCGGAGTACCTCGACGAGCTGAAGGACACCTTCGGCCCCGGCGAAGGCGCCGCGGTGGCAGACCACTATCCGCCGGCACGCTTCGGCGGCAGCATCTCGCTGGCGTATGCGGCGGCGGCGACCGACGACATCTTCGCCTGCCTGGCCGACCGGATGGCCCACGGGCTGGCGGGCGGCGCGCCGGTGTACGGCTACGAGTTCGACGACCCGCACGCCCCGGCGCCCGAGTTGTTCGACAACCTGCCGTTTGCGATCGGCGCCACCCACTCGCTGGAGTTGCGCTACCTGTTCGACATCGGCGGCGCGCCGCCCTTGAACCCCGCGCAGCGCCGGCTGTCGGACCAGATGGTCGAGTACTGGACCGGTTTCGTGGTCAGCGGCGCACCGATCGGTGTCGGCCAGCCCGACTGGCCAGAGATCGCGAGCGGGTCCGACCGGCGGTGGATGTCGCTGCGGCCCGATGGCAGCCGGTTGATCACCGACTACGGCGCCGAGCACCAGTGTGAGTTCTGGGCGACTATTCGTTAGGTTCCCTCGCCGAGCGTGAAGGTGGCTTCACGTTCGGCGCTGAACGTGACATTGGCTTCACGTTCGAGCGGGGGAAGAGACGTTCGCGCGGGGAGGAGACTAGGCCGGGGTCACCCAAGTGGTGATGTCGGCGTGCACGACCTCGGCGCCGGTCTTATCGGTGATGCTGACCGGCACGACCACCTCGGCGCCTTCGGTGATCCCGGCGAAGTCCGGCGGATCCAGGCGGGCGGTGGCCCGCAGCGACGTCGTCGCCCTGGCCAGGTAGGCCACGTTCATCGCCTTGGGGATCCAGCGGTGGCTGCGCGGTACGGTGGCCTCCATCAACATCCCCATCGCGACCTCGGCGGCGTTGCAGGAGGCGATCGCGTGCACCGTGTTCAGGTGGTTGTAGACGAACGGCCACTTGGGCACCAGCACCTCGGCCAGTCCGGGCTCCATCCGGACCACGTGCGGCAGTACCGACGCGAAGTAGGGGACCCGCGCCATGGCCGCGGCGGAGAACAGCCGGGTGCCGCCGGGGATGCCGGCGAGACGTCGCCATGCCTGATATGTACTGGTAGATCCGGTCACGCCGAGCTACCTTACCGGCAAGTAAGATCACCCGGAAACCGGCTTCGCGGCGACCGGCCCGGGGGGCGGGCGGCGAGACGACCGGGGATTTGGCCGCTGACCCGATCTGGGGCATACTGTTCAGGTTCGCCTGCGCCGGGGTTGCCCCTGGCTGGGCATACGACCAGCGTCCACCCGGGCGCGTCCGGTCCCACTCTCGCAGTACGGGGTTTTTTCACCGTGAACGAGGCCGTGTGCGGGCGACACGCCCGACCGCGGGGACCGGTGGACCAGGACAGGTAAACAGCGGCGGCAGCGCCCAGCGCAATGTCGATACGGGCCCAGGCGGGCCTGACATCGACAAAGACGCGCGGGGTACACGGGTTCGAAAGTCGAACCCCTTTGCAGGAGTGAGGTAGTAGAAGCGTGGCGGGACAAAAGATCCGCATCAGGCTCAAGGCCTACGACCATGAGGCCATTGACGCCTCGGCGCGCAAAATCGTCGAAACGGTCACTCGCACCGGTGCCAGCGTGGTGGGCCCGGTGCCGCTGCCGACCGAGAAGAACGTGTATTGCGTCATCCGGTCCCCGCACAAGTACAAGGACTCGCGGGAGCACTTCGAGATGCGCACCCACAAAAGGCTGATCGACATCCTCGATCCCACGCCGAAGACCGTTGACGCCCTGATGCGCATCGATCTGCCGGCCAGCGTCGACGTCAACATCCAGTAGGAGCACCGAAAAACCATGGCACGCAAAGGTATTTTGGGTACCAAACTGGGCATGACGCAGGTGTTCGACGAGAACAACAAGGTCGTGCCGGTCACGGTCGTCAAGGCCGGGCCCAACGTGGTGACCCGCATCCGCACCCCCGAGCGCGACGGCTATTCCGCCGTGCAGCTCGCTTACGGCGAGATCAGCCCTCGCAAGGTCAACAAGCCGCTGACCGGTCAGTACGCGGCCGCCGGGGTCAACCCGCGCCGGCACCTGGTCGAGTTGCGTCTCGCCGGCGAGGAAGCCGCAGCGGCGTATGAAGTCGGCCAGGAGCTGACCGCCGAGATCTTCGCCGACGGCGCCTACGTAGACGTGACCGGCACCTCCAAGGGCAAGGGCTACGCCGGCACTATGAAGCGGCACGGCTTCCGCGGCCAGGGCGCCGGTCACGGCGCCCAGGCAGTGCACCGCCGGCCGGGTTCCATCGGCGGTTGCTCGACCCCGGGCCGGGTGTTCAAGGGCACCCGGATGTCAGGGCGGATGGGCAACGACCGCGTCACCACCCAGAACCTGGTGGTGCACAAGGTGGACGCCGAGAACGGCGTGCTGTTGATCAAGGGCGCCATTCCGGGGCGCAACGGCGGGCTGGTTCTGGTCCGCAGCGCGATCAAAAAGGGTGAGAAGTAATGGCCGGCATCACAATTGACGTCAAGACACCGGACGGCAAGAAGAGCGGCTCTGTCGAGCTGCCCGCCGAGCTGTTCGACGCTCCCGCCAACATTGCGCTGATGCACCAGGTGGTGATCGCTCAGTTGGCCGCGGCCCGGCAGGGTACGCACTCCACCAAGACGCGCGCCGAGGTCCGTGGCGGAGGCCGTAAGCCTTACCGGCAGAAGGGAACCGGTCGCGCCCGTCAGGGTTCGATCCGGGCGCCGCAGTTCACCGGTGGTGGCGTGGTGCACGGCCCGAAGCCGCGCGACTACAGCCAGCGCACCCCGAAGAAGATGATCGCCGCCGCGCTGCGCGGCGCACTGTCGGACCGGGCGCGCAACGGCCGGATCCACGCGATCACCGAGTTGGTGAGCGGACAGACCCCGTCGACCAAGAGCGCCAAGGCGTTCCTGGGTTCGATCACCGACCGCAAGCAGGTGCTGGTGGTCATCGGCCGGGCCGACGAGACGGGTGCCAAGAGCGTGCGCAATCTCCCCGGTGTGCACATCCTCTCGCCGGACCAGCTCAACACCCACGATGTGCTGCGTGCCGACGACGTGGTGTTCAGCGTCGAGGCCCTGAACGCCTACATCGCCGGAAACGCAGCACACACAGCCAAAACCGAGGAGGTTTCGGCCTGATGGCGACCATCACCGACCCCCGCGACATCATCCTCGCGCCGGTCATCTCCGAGAAGTCCTACGGGCTGATCGAGGACAACGTGTACACGTTCGTGGTGCACCCCGACTCGAACAAGACGCAGATCAAGATCGCGATCGAGAAGATCTTCGCCGTCAAGGTCGCATCGGTGAACACCGCGAATCGGCCGGGTAAGCGCAAGCGGTCCCGGGCCGGCTACGGCAAGCGCAAGGACACCAAGCGCGCCATCGTGACCCTGGCGCCCGGCAGCAAGCCGATCGACCTGTTCGCCGCACCGGCCTGACCGGAGTGAAAGAGAGACCTAACTGACATGGGAATCCGCAAGTACAAGCCGACGACCCCCGGTCGTCGCGGTGCCAGCGTCTCCGATTTCGCCGAGCTCACCCGCTCTCACCCGGAGAAGTCGCTGGTTCGGCCGCTGCACGGCCGCGGCGGGCGTAACGCCCACGGCCGGATCACCACCCGGCACAAGGGCGGTGGCCACAAGCGCGCCTACCGGGTGATCGACTTCCGTCGCCACGACAAGGACGGCGTCAACGCCAAGGTCGCCCACATCGAGTACGACCCGAACCGCACCGCGCGCATCGCGCTGCTGCACTACCTGGACGGCGAGAAGCGCTACATCATCGCCCCGCAGGGTCTTTCGCAGGGCGACGTGGTGGAGTCGGGCGCCAACGCCGACATCAAGCCCGGTAACAACCTGCCGCTGCGCAACATCCCGGCGGGCACGCTGGTGCACGCCGTCGAGCTGCGGCCGGGCGGCGGCGCCAAGCTGGCCCGCTCGGCCGGGTCCAGCATCCAGCTGCTGGGTAAGGAAGGCGCCTACGCCTCGCTGCGTATGCCTTCGGGTGAGATCCGCCGGGTCGACGTGCGCTGCCGCGCCACCGTCGGCGAGGTGGGCAACGCCGAGCAGGCCAACATCAACTGGGGCAAGGCCGGCCGGATGCGGTGGAAGGGCAAGCGCCCCTCCGTCCGTGGTGTGGTGATGAACCCGGTGGACCACCCGCACGGTGGTGGTGAGGGCAAGACCTCCGGTGGCCGGCACCCGGTCAGCCCGTGGGGTAAGCCGGAGGGTCGCACCCGCCGGCCGAACAAGCCCAGCGACAAGCTCATCGTCCGACGCCGGCGCACCGGCAAGAAGCGCTAGGAAGCGGAGAGAAAGCGATGCCACGCAGCCTCAAGAAGGGTCCGTTCGTCGACGACCATCTGCTCAAGAAGGTCGACGTTCAGAACGAGAAGAACACCAAGCAGGTCATCAAGACCTGGTCGCGTCGGTCGACGATCATCCCGGATTTCATCGGGCACACGTTCGCCGTCCACGACGGCCGCAAGCACGTCCCGGTATTCGTCACCGAGTCGATGGTCGGGCACAAGCTCGGCGAATTCGCCCCGACGCGCACCTTCAAGGGACACATCAAGGACGACCGGAAGGCTAAGCGCCGGTGAGCGTAACGACTGAATTCCCGTCTGCTGTCGCCAAGGCCCGCTTCGTGCGGGTGTCGGCCAGCAAGGCGCGCCGGGTGATCGACCTGGTGCGCGGCAAGTCCGTGACCGAAGCGCTGGACATTCTGCGCTGGGCGCCGCAGCAGGCCAGCCTGCCGGTGGCCAAGGTCATCGCCAGCGCGGCGGCCAACGCCGAGAACAACAACGGTCTGGACCCGTCCACCCTGGTGGTCGCCACCGTCTACGCCGACGAGGGCCCGACCGCCAAGCGGATCAAGCCGCGCGCTCAGGGGCGCGCCTACCGGATCCGCCGGCGTACCAGCCACATCACCGTGGTGGTGGAGAGCCGGCCGGTGAAGGGCGGCGGTTCGGCGCAGTCCGCCGGTGCCGCCCGGGCGCGTCGTGCGCAGGCCAGCAAGGCCGCCTCGGAAAAGGTGACTGCGAAGGCGACGGAGAAGGCTCCGGCCAAGAAGGCGCCGGCGGCCAAGGCGACCGAGAAAGCGGCGGCCAAGAAGGCGCCCGCCAAGAAGGCTGCCGAACCGAAGGCTGAAGCCAAGAAGGCGCCTGAGACGTCCGACTCGAAGGAGGGCTCGGAGTAATGGGCCAGAAGATCAATCCGCACGGCTTCCGGCTCGGGATCACCACCGACTGGAAGTCGCGGTGGTACGCCGACAAGCAGTACGCGGACTACGTCAAGGAAGACGTGGCGATCCGCCGGCTGCTGTCGAGCGGGCTGGAGCGCGCCGGCATTGCCGACGTCGAGATCGAAAGGACTCGTGACAGAGTTCGGGTAGATATCCACACCGCCCGGCCCGGCATCGTCATCGGCCGTCGCGGCACCGAGGCCGACCGGATCCGTGCCGACCTGGAGAAGCTGACCGGCAAGCAGGTGCAGCTGAACATCCTCGAGGTGAAAAACCCGGAGTCGACGGCGCAGCTGGTGGCCCAGGGCGTTGCCGAGCAGCTGAGCAACCGTGTGGCGTTCCGTCGCGCGATGCGCAAGGCGATCCAGTCGGCGATGCGTCAGCCCAACGTCAAGGGCATCCGGGTGCAGTGCTCGGGCCGTCTCGGCGGCGCTGAGATGAGCCGTTCGGAGTTCTACCGCGAGGGCCGGGTGCCGCTGCACACGCTGCGCGCCGACATCGACTACGGGTTGTACGAGGCCAAGACCACCTTCGGCCGGATCGGCGTGAAGGTCTGGATCTACAAGGGCGACATCGTCGGTGGCAAGCGTGAGCTGGCCGCTGCCGCACCGTCGGCCGACCGTCCCCGCCGGGAGCGGCCGTCGGGCACCCGCCCGCGTCGCAGCGGCGCCTCGGGTACCACCGCGACCAGCACCGACGCCGGTCGGGCCGCTGAGAGCACCGAGACCACCGCTGCTGCAGAACCGGTCACCGAGACCGCCCCGGCCGCAGCGGAAACGCAGAGCACGGAGAGCTAAATCATGTTGATTCCCCGCAAGGTCAAGCACCGCAAGCAGCATCACCCCAAGCAACGCGGCCTCGCCAGCGGCGGCACCGCAGTGACGTTCGGCGACTACGGCATCCAGGCCCTGGAGCACGCCTACGTCACCAACCGGCAGATCGAGTCGGCGCGTATCGCCATCAACCGGCACATCAAGCGTGGCGGCAAGGTGTGGATCAACATCTTTCCGGACCGTCCGCTGACCAAGAAGCCCGCCGAGACCCGGATGGGGTCGGGTAAGGGTTCGCCGGAGTGGTGGGTCGCCAACGTCAAGCCGGGCCGGGTGCTGTTCGAGCTCAGCTACCCCAACGAGGCCATCGCCCGCGCCGCACTGACCCGGGCGATCCACAAGCTGCCGATCAAGGCGCGCATTGTCACCCGAGAGGAGCAGTTCTGATGGCAGTGGGAGTTTCCGCTGGCGAACTGCGCGAGCTGAACGCCGACGAGCTCGTCGAGCGGCTGCGCGAGTCCAAAGAGGAGCTGTTCAACCTGCGTTTCCAGATGGCGACCGGGCAGCTCAGCAACAACCGTCGGCTCCGCACGGTGCGCCAGCAGATTGCGCGCATCTACACCGTGTTGCGCGAACGGGAACTGGGCCTGGCGTCCGGTCCCGATGGTTCTGAAGGCGAGGCATCGTAATGGCAGAGGCTGCAAAAACTAAGGGACCCAAGCACACTCCGCGCACGGAGAAGCCGCGGGGCCGCCGCAAGACCCAGATCGGCTACGTGGTCAGCGACAAGATGGAGAAGACCATCGTCGTCGAGCTGGAGGACCGGATGAAGCACCCGCTCTACGGCAAGATCATCCGGACCACCAAGAAGGTCAAGGCGCACGACGAGAACAACACGGCCGGTATCGGCGACCGCGTGTCGCTGATGGAGACCCGTCCGCTCTCGGCGACCAAGCGGTGGCGCCTAGTGGAGATCCTCGAGAAGGCGAAGTAACGCCGGCTACGCCGGCAGCCTGACCCGCGCCAGCGGTTGCTGGGCGGGCCCCGCCGGCGGTTCCGGTGCGGGCGGGCCGAGCGGCACCTGCAGGGTTTCCAGTTCGCTCATCTGCTGGGCGGGCACCGCCAGGGTGCGGCGCATCGGCGTCGGCAGGCTGGTGCGCAGTGCGGTCAATTGCCGTCCGTTGAGACGGTTCAAGCCGGCCGTGATGTTCCTGCGCAGTCGCTGCGCGCTGTGGTAGCGCACCAACACCGAAACGTCGGTGTGCTGGTCGCGTGCGGTCAGCCGGACGGTGACCGCTGTGGTGTCGGCCGCGGGGAGCCAGAGCTGTTCCAGGTTCGCCGTGCAGATGTCGCGTGGCGACATCCAGAACGTGGACGCAAACTGCTTGGGGCCTTTGCGCTCTTTCTGCTTGAGCCGCCGTCCCCGCCGCCGGATCCGGGTCGGCTGGAGACCGGCCAGCACCGCGGCATCGACGTCGGCGAACTCTTCGGCCGGGAGCACGCGCACGACCAGGTGCCGCTCCTGCAGCTCGTGGGCGAGCCGCTCGGTGGCTGCTGCCAGGGTTGCGGCCACCGAATCGCGCACGGCCACCGCGTCGGCGTTGTGCATCGGGTCCATCCGCAGGATCAACCAGGTGTCTCGAGGCCCGCGGTCAACCGGGCTGTCCGCGCCATCGCCGGGGGCGGGGTCGCCGTCGGCGGCAGCGTCGCATGTTCGCACCGAGACGATGTCGATCCCGTCGAGTCGCACGTCGAACTGCCGCAGCGCGGCGGCGGCGATGGCGGCCGGCAGCGCGGTCGGCGGCTGGGGGGCGCGCCCGCGGCGGCCTGCGGAATCCGGCCCGGGCGGTTCGACGGCGATCACTGTGACCAGCTGGCCGCGGTATTCGCGCACGCCGACGGTATCCGGGCCGTAGCGGCGCCGGTGATCGAAACCGGGCGTACAGCCCTCGGTGAGGAACGGCGCCGGATTGGCGAATCGATCCAACACCCGCGCCAGCACGATCGCCGTCAGCGGGACCCGGCGGTGGGTGATCAACGCGGCCATCGTCACCACGGCGGCGAGCCCGACGCCCGGCCACCAGGCGCGGGCCGCCGACCCGAGTTGATCGGGCCAATGGCCGGCAATCCGCAAGATCGCGATGTCGATGAGAAATACCGCTGTCACCCGTAGCCAGGATAGATTCAGCCCAAAACTATGCTGTGCCTTCATCGTTGCGCCTGCTTCATGGTCCCCCAGGGAGTTTGTGGTGCGTAATGCGGTGACCGGGCTTCCCGGATTGCTTGCACGCCAAACATCCCCGGCCTCCGAATCGGGAGACCTGGGATGTCGGGCCGGCCGTCGACGACGGCCTGGTGTCTGACGAGCATCAAATGCCGAGGAAGTCCGAAGGGTCGATGCTGCCGGCGATGTCCGCGGCGCCTCCGGAGGCGGCGTCAGCGGCGGTTCCTGCGGCGTCGGCCGCGCTTCCGGCGGCGGCGTCGGCTGCGCCGCCGGCAGCATCCGCGCCCAGCGTGGACAGGCCGGTGAACGCGTCACCCGGATCGAGCAACGCGGTCGCGTCGAAATCGGTCGGAATGTTGAAGTCGCCGAACGGTGTCGACAGGGTGTCGGTGATGGTGCTGGCGGCACCGTCCGCCCCCGGGATGGCGGTGTAGATGTTCTCGAACCCGTTCCCGAAGTTCATCACGTCGTACACCGTTCCCACCGTGGGGAGATCAGACTCCGTCGCTCCGGAGGCCGGATCCACGCCGGTGATGGTGAACTCCGTGTTGTGGATGCCGCCAAAGAGATTCGTAACGTTCTCGCTGGCGGTCACGCTGCCCAGGTCGGTGGCACCGGACCCGCTGCCGCTGCTGACGTCGAAAGACTGATCGCCCTCGCCGACCTGGAAGAATGGCGGCGCGCCGAACAGCGGACTGAGCGGGGTGAAGCCCTCCGATCCGTCGGCCTGGACCGGGGTAAAGGTGTCCTGGCCGATGGTGAAGCCGTCGCTGCCGGCCGGCGTGGTGCCGCCGCCGGGTGTGGCATCCGGTGTGCCGACGGTCGGTGTGATGCCGCCCGTGTCGCCCAGCGGCGACGAGCCCGGCGTGTTGGTGTCAGGTGTGGTGCTGGTATCGGGTGTCGTGCTGGTGTCAGGGGTAATGGCGCCGAGAGAGGCGGTGGGGCTCGGGGCCGTGACGTCCGGGCCGAGAGCGCCGACGTTGCCCAGCGGGGCATCACCGCCCAGGTTGCTTCCCAGTCCGCTCGTCAGGGCGGCGCTGCCGACATTGCCCACGGTGTCGACACCATTGTCGGCGAAAGCGACTCCGGTGGGCACGAATGTGGTCGCGAGTAGACCTGCGGTGGCACCACCGACCGACAATATGATCCGACGATTCATTTCGGTGCGTTCCTTCCGTTCTTCGATGTTCCCGGCCAAGGAGCTCACCTTTGAACTCGCCGGGGCGTAGGTGAACAGCGTCAAAGCGCCCGCCACTACGAGCATCGCGCACCGCGATGCCGACACGGCGCATCCAATAACGTTGGGCGGCAATGCATGTCCGGACGCCCGGAATACTGACTCAATTCTCTCGGCGTCCTCGTCAGACGCTAACGGGTCGACGCTGCCGCCACCACCCCTGTAGGCGGATATTTCAACAGTTAATCTCAATGTAGAGAATCGCTGCCATCGATCCACGCACGTAACGGCCACGATGTAAGCCCTTGGGGCAGTTACCTTGTGGCTAAGATCAGCGTTTGACCAAGTTTCGTCTCAGCCGAGTCAAAGCAAACGTGTTGCCGGAATGGAAGTTTCGGTTTGACCATTCACGTCCGAGCTGCACACTGATCGCTATGGAACTACGCCAGCTGAAACATTTCGTCGCGGTGGCCGAAGAGCTGCACTTCACCCGGGCGGCGGCGAAAGTGCACGTGGTCCAGTCCACTTTGTCCGCCTCGATCAGCGGTCTGGAGTCCGAACTCGGCACTGCGCTGTTGGTCCGCAACAATCGTCGTGTCGATCTCACCACCGCCGGGCAGGCGTTACTGCCGGACGCCCAGAATGCCCTGGCCGCAGCAGAACGTGCGCGTGCCGCCGTCGACGCCGTCCGGGGGCTGTTGTCCGGAAAGCTGACGGTGGGGGTGATCCAGGGACTGGGGACCATCGACCTGCCCGCCCTGCTGGCGCGTTATCACCGAAGCTTCCCGCGCATCGAGATCACGTTGCGGCAGGACGCCATCGACGCGCTGGTGAACGCGACCGCCGACGGGAGCTTGGATCTCGCCTTCGTCAGCCGCCCCTATGACGCGAATCGGGTGAAGGAACTGTCGCTCGGTACCGAGTTCCTGGTGTTGGCGGTGCGCCGCGATGACCCGCTGGCCCGCCAGGAGACCGTCGGGCTGAGCGATCTGCAGCAGCGGGAATTCGTCGAGCGCCGGGCGGATCTGCGGACCCGCCTGCACATCGACAGCATCTGTGCCGACCTCGGCTTCCAACGGACCATCTGCGCCGAGACCAACACGCCGGGAGATCTGGTCGATCTGGTCGCCGCCGGCTTGGGCATCGCCTTCCTTCCGCCGGCGCTGGTGGCGAAATCAGAGGACATCGTCGGGGTGGCGACCGATCCGGGGATCCCCCGTGAGCTGGCGCTGATCACCCCCAGCGAGCGGGCGCCCTCACCGGCGGCCGCGGCATTCCTCGGTGAGCTGCTCTCGGCCGGCGCGCCGGAGAACCCGGCAACCGGGCAGTGGCAGCAACCCGCGGTCTGAAAGATCCCGGCCGCCGTCGACGGACGCGGTAGTCTGCACCGGATCCGGGGGCTGACAGCGGAGTGAGCGATGGCGAGTTCGACCAGTTTCACAGGCAAGATCAATCTCGATATCCGGGATTCCGAACCCGACTGGGGGCCGTTTGCGGCGCCGACCGCTCCCGACGGCGCCCCCAACGTGCTCTACCTGGTGTGGGATGACACCGGTATAGCCACCTGGGACTGCTTCGGCGGACTGGTCGAGATGCCGGCGATGAACAGGATTGCCCAGCGCGGCATCCGGCTGTCTCAATTCCACACCACCGCGCTGTGTTCCCCGACCCGGGCGGCCTTGCTCACCGGGCGCAACGCCACCAGCGTCGGCATGGCCACCATCGAAGAGTTCACCGACGGCTTCCCCAACTGCAGCGGACGTATCCCATTCGAAACCGCGCTGCTCAGTGAGGTTCTGGCTGAGCGGGGCTGGAACACCTTCTGCGTCGGCAAATGGCATCTGACGCCATTGGAGGAGTCCAACATGGCCGCCACCAGGCGGCACTGGCCCACGCAGCGCGGATTCGACCGGTTCTACGGCTTCCTGGGCGGCGAGACCAACCAGTGGTATCCGGATCTGGTGTACGACAACCACCCGGTAGCACCGCCGGCCACCCCGGAGGACGGGTATCACCTGTCCAAGGACATCGCCGACAAGACAATCGAATTCATCCGCGACGCGCAGACGATCGCGCCCGGCAAGCCCTGGTTCGGCTACGTCTGCCCGGGCGCCGGGCACGCCCCGCACCATGTCTTCGCCGAGTGGGCAGACCGCTACGCCGGCCGCTTCGACGCGGGCTACGAACAGTACCGGGAGATCGTGCTGGCCAACCAGAAGAAGCTCGGCCTGGTACCGCCGGACACCGAGCTGTCCGAGGTCAACCCCTATGCGGGCGTCACGAGTGCCGACGGTCAGCCCTGGCCGGCGCTGGACACCGTGCGCCCCTGGGACGGCCTTGATGACACCGAGAAGCGATTGTTCGCCCGGATGGCCGAGGTATTCGCCGGATTCCAGAGCTACACCGACGCCCAGATCGGCCGGATCCTGGACTATTTGGAGGAATCCGGCCAGCTCGACAACACGATCGTCGTGGTGATCTCCGACAACGGCGCCAGCGGGGAGGGCGGACCCAACGGCTCACCCAATGAGAACAAGTTCTTCAACGGCTACATCGATACCGTCGAGGAGGCGATGAAACTCTTCGATCAGCTGGGCGGCCCGGAGACCTACAACCACTACCCGATCGGGTGGGCGATGGCGTTCAATACGCCTTACAAGCTCTACAAGCGCTACGCCTCCCACGAGGGAGGCATCGCCGATCCCGCGATCGTCAGCTGGCCCAACGGGATCGCCGCCCGCGGCGAGGTCCGTGACACTTATATCAACGTGTGCGACGTGACCCCGACCGTCTACGACCTGCTCGGCATCACCCCGCCGGACACGGTGCGGGGGGTGGCGCAACGGCCGCTGGAGGGGGTCAGTTTTAAAGCGGCGCTTGCCGATCCGGCCGCGGACACCGGCAAGCACACGCAGTTCTACACGATGCTGGGGACCCGGGGAATTTGGCACCGGGGCTGGTTCGCCAACACCGTGCATGCGGCGACTCCGTCGGGCTGGGGCCACTTCGACGCCGACCGCTGGGAGCTCTACCACCTCGACGAGGACCGCAGTCAATGCCGTGACCTGGCCGCTGAGCACCCGGACAAGCTCAAGGAACTGCAGGCGATGTGGTTCGCTGAGGCGGACAAGTACAACGGCCTGCCGCTGGCCGATCTGAACATCTTCGAGATGACCAGCCGCCAGCGGCCCTACCTGTCCGGCGACCGCACCAGCTACAGCTATTACCCGAACACCGCCGAGGTGCCGTTGGGGGCGTGCGTGGAGTTGCGCGGGCGGTCGTTCTCGGTGTTGGCGCGCGTCACGGTGGAATCGTCGGCAGCCGAGGGGGTGCTGTTCAAACAGGGCGCTCGGCACGGCGGTCACGTGCTGTTCGTCCAGGACGGCCGGCTGCACTACGTCTACAACTTCCTCGGCGAGCGCGAGCAGTGGTTGTCGTCTCCTGACCAGATCTCGCTGGGGCAGCATATCTTCGGGATACGGTTCGAGCGCAGCGGCACGGTGGAGGGCAGTCACACGCCGGTCGGTGACGCCTCGCTGTACATCGACGACGCGGTGGTCGTCACGCTGCCCGGCATGATCACCCAGCCGGGTGCGTTCGCGTTGGCCGGTGGTGGGGTCAGCGTCGGGCGCAATACCGGCCAGGCGGTGTCGTCGGCCTACCGGGCGCCGTTCGGCTTCACCGGCGGGACCATCGCCGACGTTGCGGTCGATGTCAGCGGTGAGCCGTATCTCGATGTGAAAAGGACTATGGCGGCGGCATTTTCGCGGGACTGAGGCGATGGTGAGCGAGCTGGTGGAGATCCCGGGCGGGGTGTTCCGGATGGGCTCGACGAGTTTCTATCCCGAAGAGGCCCCAATTCATACCGTGGTGGTGGCGACGTTCGCGATCGAGCGGCATCCGGTGACCAATGCCCAGTTTGCTGAATTCGTCGCGGCGACAGGGTATGTGACCGTCGCCGAACAGGAGGTCGCGGGCTACGCCGCCGAACCGGGCGCGTTGGTCTTCACTCCCACCGCTGGGCCGGTCGATCTGCGTGACTGGCGGCAGTGGTGGCGCTGGGTGCCCGGCGCGAATTGGCGCCAACCGCTCGGCCCGGACAGCGATTTGGCGGGGCGCGACGATCACCCGGTGGTGCAGGTCGCCTATCCCGACGCCGCGGCTTACGCCCGGTGGGCCGGGCGGCGGCTGCCGACCGAAGCCGAATGGGAGTACGCCGCGCGGGCCGGTGCCGGGAGCACCTATCCCTGGGGTGAGGAGGAGAAGCCGGGCGGCGCCCCGATGGCCAACACCTGGCAGGGCGCCTTTCCTTACCGCAACGACGGCTGGGCCGGCACGTCATCGGTGGGGACGTTCCCGCCGAACGGGTGGGGCCTGCTCGACATGATCGGCAACGTGTGGGAGTGGACCACCACCGAGTTCGTCGGCCACCACCGGATCGATACACCGCCCAAGTCCTGTTGCGCGCCCGACGGGCCGGCCGACCCCGGTATCAGCCGGACCCTCAAGGGCGGGTCGCACCTGTGCGCGCCGGAGTACTGCCACCGGTATCGAGCCACCGCCCGTTCGCCGCAGTCGCAGGACACCGCCACCAGTCACATCGGATTCCGCTGCGCGGCGGACTAACTACCTGCGCGAGCGTGCGTAGAAACGGTGTTCACGCCGGTGTGTCGGGCGGGGACGCGCACGCTCGCGCATAGGGGTGACTGCGATTTGGTGCTGGACGCCCCTTGACCTAGACTTCAGGGGTTGCTGAGAGCAGACCTCGGCCAGCGCAAGTTGGCCCCGCGTGCTCTTTGGCTCCGAAGAACTGTAAGACCACGCACGTCCGGGACGATTCCGGCTGGCACCGCCATGTCACACGTCGACCCGAAATTTGAGGAGATCTGGTGATTCAGCAGGAATCGCGGTTGAAGGTCGCCGACAACACGGGCGCCAAGGAGATCTTGTGCATCCGGGTGCTCGGCGGCTCGTCGCGCCGGTACGCCGGTATCGGCGACATCATCGTGGCCACCGTCAAGGATGCGATCCCCGGCGGCAACGTCAAGCGGGGTGAGATCGTCAAGGCCGTGGTGGTGCGCACCGTCAAGGAGCGTCGCCGCGCCGACGGTAGCTACATCAAGTTCGACGAGAACGCCGCGGTGATCATCAAGGCCGACAACGACCCGCGCGGAACCCGCATCTTCGGGCCGGTCGGCCGCGAGCTGCGTGAGAAGCGGTTCATGAAGATCGTCTCGCTGGCCCCGGAGGTGCTGTAGATGAAGGTCCACAAGGGCGACACGGTGCTGGTCATCGCCGGCAAGGATAAGGGCGCCAAGGGCAAGGTCCTCAAGGCCTACCCCACCCGCAACCGGGTGCTGGTCCAGGGCGTCAACCGGATCAAGAAGCACGTCGCGAACTCGGCCAACCAGGCCGGTGCTCAGTCGGGCGGCATCGTCACCCAGGAGGCCCCGATCCACGTCTCCAACGTGATGGTCGTCGACTCCGACGGTAAGCCCACTCGGATCGGCTACCGGGTGGACGAAGAGTCCGGCAAGAAGGTTCGCGTCTCCAAGCGCAACGGCAAGGACATCTAGGGATGACTACGGCAGAGAAGACTCAGCCCCGGCTGAAGGTGAAGTACCGCGAAGAGATCCGGGACGCGCTCAACAGCGAGTTCAACTACGCCAACGTGATGCAGATCCCGGGTGTGGTCAAGGTCGTCGTCAACATGGGCGTCGGCGAAGCCGCCCGCGACGCCAAACTGATCAACAACGCGGTCAACGACCTGGCGTTGATCACCGGCCAGCGTCCGGAGATCCGCAAGGCCCGACTGTCGATCGCCCAGTTCAAACTGCGTGAGGGCATGCCGATCGGCGCCCGGGTGACGCTGCGCGGTGACCGGATGTGGGAGTTCCTCGACCGGCTCACCTCGATTGCGCTGCCGCGTATCCGCGACTTCCGCGGATTGTCGCCCAAGCAGTTCGACGGCTCCGGCAACTACACCTTCGGGCTGGCCGAGCAGTCGATGTTCCACGAGATCGACGTGGATTCGATCGACCGCCCGCGTGGCATGAACATCACCGTCGTCACCTCGGCGACGAACGACGACGAAGGACGAGCGCTGCTGCGGGCACTCGGCTTTCCGTTCAAGGAGAAGTGACCTGATGGCGAAGAAAGCGTTGGTTAACAAGGCGGCCCGCAAGCCCAAGTTCGCGGTGCGCGCCTACACCCGCTGCAACAAGTGCGGCCGTCCGCGCGCGGTACTCCGCAAGTTCGGCCTGTGCCGAATCTGCCTTCGCGAGATGGCGCACGCCGGCGAACTGCCCGGTGTGCAGAAGAGCAGCTGGTGACGGCGGAGGAGCAGCGCTAAATGACTATGACGGACCCGATCGCGGACTTCTTGACCCGTCTGCGCAACGCCAACTCGGCGTATCACGACGAGGTGACCCTGCCGCACTCGAAGATCAAGGCCAACATCGCCGAGATCCTCAAGCGCGAGGGTTACATCACCGACTACCACGTCGAAGACGCCCGGGTGGGCAAGGCGCTGGTGGTCAACCTCAAGTACGGCCCGAACCGGGAGCGCAGCCTCGCCGGTCTGCGCCGGGTGTCCAAGCCTGGCCTGCGGGTCTACGCGAAGTCGACCAACCTGCCGCGGGTGCTCGGCGGCCTGGGCGTGGCGATCATCTCCACGTCCTCGGGTCTGCTCACCGACCGTCAGGCGGCCAGGCAGGGCGTGGGCGGCGAAGTCCTCGCGTACGTGTGGTGAGGGAGTAGCAGACATGTCGCGTATTGGTAAGCAGCCGATCCCGGTCCCGTCCGGGGTCGATGTGACGATCGACGGCCAGCAGGTCTCGGTCAAGGGGCCCAAGGGCACCCTGGAACTCATGGTGGCCGAGCCCATCCGGGTGGCCCGCAACGACGACGGCGCCCTGGTGGTCACCCGTCCCGACGACGAGCGGCGCAACCGCTCGCTGCACGGGCTGAGCCGTACCCTGGTGGCGAACCTGGTCACCGGCGTCTCCGAGGGCTACGTCCGCAAGATGGAGATCTTCGGCGTCGGTTACCGCGTGGTCCTCAAGGGCTCCGATCTGGAGTTCGCCCTGGGCTACAGCCACCCGGTGCTGATCAAGGCTCCGGAGGGCATCACCTTCGCGGTGGAGACGCCCACCAAGTTCTCGATCTCGGGCATCGACAAGCAGAAGGTCGGTCAGATCTCGGCGAACATCCGCCGCCTGCGCCGTCCCGACCCCTACAAGGGCAAGGGCGTGCGCTACGAGGGTGAGCAGGTTCGCCGCAAGGTCGGAAAGACAGGTAAGTAGTCATGGCGCAATCACACAAGCCCGTCGGGCAGGGCGTTTCGGAGGCCCGGCGCAACCACCGGGTGCGTCGGCACGCGCGGCTGCGCAAGAAGATCTCCGGCACCGCCGAGCGTCCCCGCCTGGTGGTGCACCGCTCCTCGCGGCACATCCACGTGCAGCTGGTCGACGACCTGGCCGGTCACACGCTGGCCGCGGCGTCTTCGATCGAGGCCGACGTGCGGGGGGTGGACGGCGACAAGAAGGCGCACAGTGTGCGGGTCGGCCAGCTGATCGCCGAGCGCGCCAAGGCCGCCGGCGTGCAGAACGTGGTGTTCGACCGCGGCGGTTACACCTACGGTGGACGTATCGCGGCGCTGGCCGACGCGGCGCGCGAGGGCGGGTTGACGTTCTGATGCGCCAGATGACTGACTTCATGAACATGACTGGAAGGACCGCATGATGGCGGAGCAGCCGACCGGGGCCTCCTCAGCAGGTCCCGACACGGGCAGCGCCCCCCGTACCGACGGGCGCGACAGCCGGGACAACCGGGGCGGGCGCGGTGGCCGCGACGGTGGTCGCGGCGGCCGGGACAGCCGGGACGGCGACAAGAGCAACTACCTGGAGCGCGTTGTCGCGATCAACCGGGTGTCCAAGGTGGTCAAGGGTGGCCGCCGGTTCAGCTTCACCGCGCTGGTGATCGTCGGCGACGGCAAGGGCATGGTCGGGGTCGGCTACGGCAAGGCCAAGGAAGTCCCGGCCGCGATCGCCAAGGGTGTCGAGGAGGCCCGCAAGAGCTTCTTCCGGGTGCCGCTGATCGGTGGCACCATCACGCACCCGGTCCAGGGCGAAGCCGCCGCCGGTGTGGTGTTCCTGCGTCCGGCCAGCCCCGGTACCGGTGTGATCGCCGGCGGCGCGGTACGTGCCGTGCTGGAATGCGCCGGGGTGCACGACATCCTGTCTAAGTCGCTGGGCAGCGACAACGCGATCAACGTGGTGCACGCCACGGTGGCCGCGCTGAAGATGCTGCAGCGTCCCGAAGAGGTCGCGGCCCGTCGCGGTCTGCCCATCGAAGACGTGGCGCCGGCCGCGATGCTCAAGGCGCGTCGCGAGAGCGAGGCGCTCGCCGCCAGTGCCGCGCGGGAAGGCACGGCATAACCATGGCAAACCTGAAGATCACCCAGGTCCGCGGCACCATCGGTGCTCGCTGGAATCAGCGCGAAAGCCTGCGCACCCTGGGTCTGCGCAAGATCCGCCAGTCGGTGGTGCGTGAGGACAACCCCCAGACCCGCGGTCTGATCCGGGTTGTTCACCACCTCGTGCAAGTGGAGGAAGCCGAATGACCATCAAGCTGCACGACCTGCGCCCCGCGCCCGGGTCGAAGACCAAGCGCACCCGCGTCGGCCGCGGTGAGGGCTCCAAGGGCAAGACCGCGGGCCGCGGCACCAAGGGCACCAAGGCCCGCAAGAACGTGCCGGTCCGGTTCGAGGGTGGGCAGATGCCGATCCACATGCGGCTGCCCAAGCTGAAGGGCTTTCGCAACCGGTTCCGCACCGAGTACGAGGTCGTCAACGTCGGCGACATCAACCGGTTGTTCCCGTCCGGCGGGACCATCGGGCTCGACGAGCTGGTGGCCAAGGGCGCGGTCCGCAAGAACACGCTGGTCAAGGTGCTCGGTGACGGCAAGCTCACCGTCAAGGCCGACATCACCGCGCACAAGTTCAGCGGCAGCGCCCGCGACAAGATCACCGCAGCCGGAGGCACTGCCACCGAGCTGTAAGGAATTTCCCAAGCGACACCGCACAAAATCGCACTCCACTGACTGGTGGCGTGCGATTTTGCTTTGGCCGGTGTTTCTGACGCCCCTGAAAAATAAATAATCGCTATGTGTTACACAGTCTCATGTAACAATGACGGTGCGTGACCTACGTCACGAGCCGGGGGCTACCGGAAGGCGTGGGCAGATGAGGCGTCGGTTGCGTTCAGGTTCCCTCGGGCGGCGTGGCGGCGCCTCCCGCCGTGCCGCAGGGGCAGGCAGCGCGGTAGCCGCGTTCCTGGCGTTCGGGATGACGCCCCTGGCTGCCGCGCCGGACGCCCGCGCAGACTTCGGGTTTGACGATTTTCTGGGCTGGTTCGGTCTGGAAGCCGACTCTCAAGCGCCTACGCCCGAGTGGATCGGCTCGGCCTGGGATCTGCCCGGTTCGGCTGATGAGACTGGGATGGAGATAGCCCAGCTGTGGGACACCTACTTCTACCTGCCACTGCATGCACTTTTGCAGGACTGGATCAACTCTGACTTCGGGTCGCAGGTCAACGGCGTGATCAACCAGATCTTCGCGCCGTTCACCGAGAACTTCTGCGGGATGATCTGCAACGGCGCCGACGGCACCGAGAACAGCGTGAACGGCCAGGCCGGTGGGCTCTGGTTCGGCGACGGCGGTAACGGCTGGACCTCGGACGTCGAGGGTGTAGCCGGCGGTAACGGCGGCCACGCCGGGGGTATCGGCAATGGTGGTGATGGCGGCGCCGGCGGTCTGGGTGCTGATGGCGGTAACGGCGGTCACGGTGGCGAGATGTGGGGCCACGGCGGCGATGGCGGAGCCGGTGGGGCTGCGACGGCGGCGCTGGTGGCTGGGGACGGTGGCAACGGCGGGTCCTCGGGTCAGGCCCAAGACTTCTTCGGCATGGGTGCGTGGGGCAACGGAGGCAACGGCGGCAAGGGCGGCGCGGGTCTGGCCGGCGCCGACGGTGCGGACTCCTCGGCCGCCGGGGTGGCCGGCGGCGACGGCGGGACGGGCACGGCGGGCGGTAAAGGCGGCGACGGCGGGGCCGGTTCGACGTGGCTCGGTATCGGCGGTAACGGCGGCGCCGGCGGTGCCGGTGGCGCCGGGGGCACTGGCGGTGACGGCTTCGAGGGGGCGGCAGGCTCTTTCGCAGGCGGCGGCGACGGCAATGGCGGCAACGGAAGTAACGGCGGCGCCGGTGGGAACGGCGGCGCCGGTGGACAGGCCGGCGCTGCCGGCGCGGGCGCGTGGTTGTTCGGCGGATCCGGTGCCGCGGGCACGAACGGCACGGCCGGGGCCGGCGGTGCGGGCGGTGACGGCAAAGACGGCGGCGATGGCGGCGACGGCGCGGGCGGGACCGACGGCACGGCGAGCGACCCGAATGGCACCGCCGGAATCAGCGGCGGCAACGGTGGCAATGCCGGGCGCGGTGGCGCCGGCGGTGTGGGCGGCGACGGAGTGGTCGCCGCCGACGGTGCCGACGGGCACGCCGGGATCGGAGGCAACGGCGGTAGGGGCGGCAACGGCATCGACGGCATCGACGGCACCGCCACCGCCCCGAACGGAACCGCCGGTGGCACCGGCGGCGCCGGCGGTAGCGGCGGCCAGGGCGGGCTGGAAGCCGACGGCACCACCCGCGCAGCCGACGGCAATGGCGGCGCCGGAGGTACCGGCGGCAATGGCGGAGCCGGATATGACGCGCTCGCCGCCGGTGCGGCGCCGGGCACGTCCGGTGGCAGCGGCGGTGCCGGGGGCAGCGGTGGCGCCGGCGGTACCGGTGCCAACGGCGGGGCCGGCGGTAATGCCGGCGATGGCGGTCGCGGCGGTGACGGGGTCGCCGGGCTGGCCGGAACCAACGGCGCCAACGCCGGCGACGCGGGCAACAGCGGACAAGCCGGAGGCAACGGTGGGACCGGCGGCGCCGGTGGCACCGGTGGCAACGGCGGCGCGGCGACCTCTCCGAGCGGGGCGGCCGGCAGCAACGGCAACGGTGGCGACGGCGGCGCGGGCGGCAACGCCGCAGCCGGTGGTATCGGCGGTGATGGCGCTGACGGTGACGAGAACCATCCGGATGGCGGCGCCGGCCGTAACGCCGGTGACGCCGGCACCACCGGCGCGGGCGGCGCGGGCGGCGCAGCCGGCACCGGCGGAGCCACGGGCACCGGAGCGGCGGGCAGCGGCGGGGCCGACGGATCAGGTCCGGCACCCGCCGAAACCCACGGCGGCGACGGCGGCGATGGCTTCACCTCGACAACACCGCGGGTGGCCGGCGGCGCTGGCGGAGCCGGTGGCAGCGGCGGAACCATCGGCAACGGCGGGGCCGGCGGCGACGGCGGAGGCGGCGGCGACGATGCCGACGGCGGAAACGGCGGCGCGGGCGGTGACGGCGGCAGCCAGGTCGGCAACGGCGGAACCGGCGGGAACGGCGGCGCCGGGCAGGGCACCGGCACCGGCGGCAACGGCGGTGACGGCGGGAACGGCGGCGCCGAGCAGGGCGACGGTGCCGACGGCGGCGACGGCGGCGCCAACGGTGGCAGCGGCGGCAATGGCGGCGACGCCATCGGCAGCGGCAACGGCGGCGATGGCGGCGACGGCACCGCCGGGGCCAGCGGCGCCAACGGCGGCTCGGGTACCCAGCCGGGCGAGGCCGGTGCCGACGGCGTCGCCGGCCAGGCAGGTGGCACGGGCGGGGCCGGCGGTACCGGCTCCGGTGCCGGCCACCACGGCGGCCAAGGCGGTGCCGGAGCCAACGGCGGCAACGGCGGCAACGGCGGCGACGGCGTGCAGGGTGCCGCCGGCACCTTCAACAACGCCGGCACCGGCAATGGCGGGAACGGTGGCGCGGGCGGTAGCGGCGCGGCCGGCGGTCAGGGCGGCGACGGCGGCACCGGCGGTGCGGGCCTCAACGGCGCGACCTCCGGCAACCAGGGTGCCGGCGGCAGCGGTGGCAACGGCGGCGACGCCGGTGTGGCTGCCGACGGCGGCCGTGGTGCCGACGGGATCGCCACGCATCGCGACGCCGGCAACGGCGGTGACGGCGGTGCGGTCGGTAAGGCCGGCGCGGCCGGTGACGGTGGATCCGGTTCGACACCCGGTTCGGAGGGCCAAGCCGGTAACGGCCCGTCCGGTCAGCAGGGCAACGGCGGTGACGGGGGCGACGGCTATGACCCCGCCAGCGACCCGAACGCGGCGCCGGGCGCCAGCGGCGGCAACGGCGGCCTAGGTGGAAACGGCAGCCTGTTGGGCACCGGCGGTGCGGGCGGTTCCGGTGGCGATGGCGCCACCGGTTTGGCCGGTGACAACGGCCTGGCTCCCGGCGGGAAGGGGATGGCCGGCGGCACTGGCGGTGACGGCGGCAACGCCGGGAAGGGCGGTACCGGCGGCGCCGGTGACGGGGAGGATGGCGTCGCGGGGCAGGGGGGTGATGGCGGTCGGGGCGGGAATGGTGCTGTAGGTGCGGCGGGTGCGGCCTCGACACAGGCCGGGGTGGTTGGCGGTAATGGTGGCGCCGGTGGTGCTGGTGGTGATGGGGGTGCCGGGGGTAAGGGTGGTTTGACCGCTGCTGGGACGGCTAGTGGTTTTGATGGTGCTCAGGGTGTCGGTGGTGATGGCGGCGATGGTGGTGTGGGCGGTCGTGGCTTCGACGGGGTGGCCGGTGGGGTGGGCACGGCCGGTGATGAGGGCACCGATGGCACGGCGACGACGGGGGCGACGGCTGGGACTGCTGGTGGCACCGGTGAGACCGGTGGTGCGGGCAGTGCCGGTGGTGCTGGGGGCAATGGTGGTGCGGCCGGTCATGGTTCGACTGATGGCACGCAGGGTCTTGGTGGTGTGGGTGGCGCCGGTGGTAATGGCGGGACCGGTGGCAATGGTGGCGTTGGTGGTAATGGCGGTAATGGGTATGACGCTGCGACGGATCTGAGTGCGGCGGCAGGTACTTCGGGTGGTGATGGTGCGGTCGGTGGTTCCGGGGGTGCCGGCGGTGCGGGGGGTGCGGCCGGCCAAGGTGGTGCCGGTGGTAGCGGTGCGGGCGGGCAGGCGGCTGCTGGTGTTGATGGCGTCACCGGCAACCAGGGCGCCGGTGGGGTCGGTGGCAATGGTGGTTCCGGTGGTGATGGGTCCACGGGCGCTCGCGGTGCTGATGGCGTCACGACGGGTGCTGATGGTGCGACCGGTGGCGCTGGTGGCAACGGTGGTGATGCCGCGGCGGGTGGTGCCGGCGGTGTCGGCGCCGGTGGGGTGCAGGCGGCTAGTGGCGTTGATGGCATAGCCGGTTCTGGTGGTGCTGGTGGTCGTGGTGGTGATGGTGCCGACGGTGACGTGGGTGCGGCCTCGACGCAGGCCGGGGTTGCCGGGGGTGTGGGCCAGGACGGTGGTGCTGGTGGTGATGGGGGTGCCGGGGGTAAGGGTGGTTTGACCGCTGCTGGGACGGCTAGTGGTTTTGATG
>NZ_LZIN01000073.1 GCF_001667375.1 Mycolicibacter sinensis
GGGCGCCAAGGATGTGGCAAAAACAACAACAAACAAAAACCACCAAACACACTATTGAGTTCTCAAACAACACGCCCACTCGGACGCGCAGTCAACCCGCGGCTAAAAGCCGCGCATTGGCAGTGCGGACAAGTGAAACGCCCCCGGAATCGCTATGCGATCTTTGCGGTTCCCGCGGGCTTGTCGCGCTGACCGGGTCTGGCCTGGTCGCTGCGACGTGGACTAAGTTACGCGAGGTGAAACTGGGAGTCAAATCCGCTGCTAGAAGCGGTATCTCGGCCGCTTCAAGATCAGCTTCCCGCGCGCAGAGCGCCCCGCAAAGCCCCCGCTAGACCCGCTGAACGCCGGCCACGTTGCGCTTGCCGCGGCGCAGCACCAGCCAGCGGCCGTGCAGGAAGTCGTCGGGCTGCGGCGCCCATTCCTCGGTGTCGACCCGGACGTTGTTCACCGAGACGCCTCCCTCGCCGATCGTGCGGCGAGCCGCGCCCCGACTCGTCGACAGTCCGGTGGCGACCAGCAGGTCCACGATCCCGTCGGCGGCACCGGGCTCCAGCTGGGCCACCGAGGTCTCCTGCAGGGCTGCGGTCAGGGTCGATTCGTCCAGCCGGGTCAGCTCACCCCGGCCGAACAGCGCCTGGCTGGCCAGCTCGACGGCCTCGGTGGCCGCCTCACCGTGCACCAGGGTGGTGAACTCGCGGGCCAGCCGGCGCTGGGCGGCCCGCTCGTGCGGGCGCTCGGCCGTCGCCTGCTCCAACTCGCCCAGCTCGTCGACCGATAAAAAGGTGAACCAGCGCAGGTAGCGGATCACGTCCGCATCGGCGGTGTTGAAGAAGTACTGGTACCAGGCATACGGGCTGGTCATCTCCGGATCCAGCCACAGGCTGCCGCCCCCGGTGGACTTGCCGAATTTGGTGCCGTCGGCGGCGGTCACCAACGGGACGGTCAGCGCGTGCACCGTCGCGCCCAACTTCTGGCGCACCAGACGGACGCCGGCGATGATGTTGCCCCACTGGTCGGAGCCGCCGATCTGCAGCGCGCAGCCGTGCCGCTGATGCAGCTGCACGTAGTCGTTGGCCTGCAGCAGCATGTAGCTGAACTCGGTGTAGGAGATGCCCTCGGAATCGAGCCGGCGCCGGATGGTGTCGCGGTCCAGCATCACGTTGACCGAGAAGTGCTTGCCGACATCACGCAGGAACTCCAGCGCGGACAACGAGGCGGTCCAGTCCAGGTTGTTGACCACGATCGCACCGGTGGGACTGTCGTCGAAATCGACGAACCGCTCCAACTGCCCGCGGATCCGCTCGGACCACTCGGCCACCGTGTCGGCGGTGCTGAGGGTGCGTTCGCCCGTTTCGCGCGGATCGCCGATCAGACCGGTGGCCCCGCCGGCCAGCACGATCGGCCGGTGCCCGGCGCGCTGGAAGCGGCGCAACGCCAGCAACGGCACCAGGTTTCCGGCGTGCAGGCTGGGCGCGGTCGGGTCGAATCCGGCGTAGACGGTGATCGGCCCGGCCGTCACCTCGGCGCTCAGCGCGCCCAGGTCGGTGGATTGGGCGATCAGCCCGCGCCAGCTCAGCTCGTCGAGAATCGTCGTCGGCATGGGTCGATTTTCCCGGATCAGTCGCTGGCGCCGGGCGCCGGTGCCCGCGGGCTGCGTCGGTAGGCCGATACTTCGGGGCGGCCGGGCACCCAAAACCGCCACGGCCGGTCTGCGGCCTGGCTGACTCCGACTCGGGGTCCGGTCTGGGCGGCCGGCTGCGCACTGAGCATCAGCCGCACCGGACTGCGCGCGTCGAACAGGTCGATTCCGTTGTCTTCCATGGTGATTCCCAGAGCCGAGCACAGGTTTCCCGGGCCGCGGGCCATGCCGGTGCTCGGCACCGCTTCACCGCGACGGGACCGCGCCACCGCACATCCTTGCTCGATGACCGCGGCCCGCAGCAACACCGCGGCGGCCGTCCCGTCCGGGCCGCAGGCCACGTTGGCGCAGACGTGCATGCCGTAGCTGCGGTAGGTGTACAGCCGGCCGGGCGGGCCGAACATCACCGTGTTGCGCCCGGTGGGCCCGCGATAGGAATGCGCCGCCGGGTCCGGCCAGGGCCCGTCCGGCACGCCACCGTAGGCCTCTACCTCGACGATCGTCGCGCGCACCCCGCGGGCGTCGAGGGTGGCGCCGAGCAGCAGGCGGGCGGCCGCGAGCGGATCCACCGCAAGCCGGTCAGCACTCACGCCGGAGATTGTGCCGGATGCTTGACAACACGTCGCGACCGGCAGAATATTCATCACATGATGATTTCATCGCGTGATGAATTATCCGGCCCCCACACCGCCCCGGCCGTCGACATCGAACACCTGCGGGTGGTCCGCGGCAAGCGGCCGGTGCTGCGCGATGTGTCGTTGCGGCTCGCTCCCGGCGCGATCACCGGCCTGCTCGGGCCGTCGGGCTGCGGAAAAACAACCCTGATGCGCTGCATCGTGGGGACCCAGGTCATCACCGGCGGGCGCGTCGAGGTGCTGGGCAGCCCGGCCGGCTCGGCCCCGCTGCGGCACCGGGTCGGCTACATGCCCCAGCAGCCGACCATCTACGACGACCTGCGGGTGATCGACAACGTGCGGTACTTCGCGGCGTTGGCCGGGGCCGACACCCGGGCCGCCGACGAGGCGGTCGACTCGGTCGATCTGCGATCCCACCGCGGTGACTACTGCGGCAACCTGTCCGGCGGTCAGCGCGCCCGGGTCTCGTTGGCCTGCGCGCTGGTGGGCCGGCCGGACCTGCTGGTGCTCGACGAGCCGACGATCGGCCTGGACCCGGTGCTGCGCGCGGAGCTCTGGCAGCAGTTCGCGGCGCTGGCCCAGGGCGGCACCACGCTGCTGGTGTCCAGCCACGTGATGGACGAGGCCGACCACTGCGGCGATCTGCTGCTCATGCGCGAAGGCGCGCTGCTGGCGCGCACCTCACCGAGACGACTGCGAGAGGAGACCGGATGTACGTCGATGGAGGAAGCGTTCCTGTCCGTCATCCGCCGCACCACCGCGCCCCGAACCGGGTGACCGGCACGCTGCAGCTGCGGCCTTTCCTGGCGACCACCCAGCGGATCCTGCGCCAGCTGGCCGGCGATCACCGCAGTGTCGCGATGGTGCTGCTGCTACCCGGCCTGGTGATCACGCTGATGTATTTCATGTTCGCCGAGGTGGCGCACCCGCCGGGAACACCCTCGCCGTTCAACACCGCCTGCCTGATCCTGCTGGGACTGTTCCCGCTGTTCCTGATGTTCGTCATCACCGCGATCACCATGCAGCGCGAACGCGCGTCGGGAACGTTGGAACGCATCTTGACCACACCGCTGCGCCGGCTCGACCTGCTGGCCGCCTACGGGACGGCATTCTCGATCGCGGCGGCCGCCCAAGCCAGCCTGGCGTGCGTGGTCGCGTTCTGGTTGCTGGGCTTCGAGACCCTGGGCAGCCCGGCATGGGTGTTCGTCATCGCGATCGTCAACGCGGTGCTCGGCGTCGGGCTGGGCCTGTTGTGCAGTGCCTTCGCCCGCACCGAATTCCAAGCCGTGCAGTTCATTCCGCTGGTCATGGTGCCGCAGCTGCTGCTGGCCGGGATCATCGTGCCCCGGGCGGCGATGCCCGAGTGGCTGCAGTGGATCAGCAACGCACTGCCGGCCAGCTATGCACTAGAGGCACTTCAGCAGGTGGGCACGCATCCGGAGTTGACCGGGATCGCGGTGCGCGACATCGTCATCGTGCTGGCGTTCGCGATCGCCGCGCTGTGTTTGGCAGCCGTGACGCTGCGGCGGCGGACGGGGTAATGTCCGCCGAGATGAGCAACCGAAAGCCGGGGCGCCCCGCCGGCGCCTCCGGTACCCGGGACCGGATTCTGGCGTCGGCACGGGAGCTGTTCGCCCGCAACGGGTTCGCGAACACCTCGATTCGCTCGGTAGCCGCCGATGCAGGTGTCGACGCCGCGCTGGTGCACCACTACTTCGGCACCAAACAGCAGCTGTTCGCCGCCGCCACCGAGCTGCCCATCGATCCGATGGTCGTGCTGGGGCCGCTGCGGGAAACTCCCGTCGAGCGGCTCGGCCGCACTATGCCGGAGCTGCTGCTGCCACTGTGGGATTCGCAGACCGGCACCGGGCTGATCGCGGCGTTGCGCTCGATGCTGACCGGAACCGAAGTGCCGCTGGCCCGTTCGTTCTTCCGCGACATCGTGGTCGCAGAACTGGCCCACCGCGTCGACGAACCGACCGGGACCGGTGTGCTGCGCGCCGAATTCGCCGCGAGCCAACTGATGGGCATCGTGGTCGCCCGCTACATCATCGGTCTGGAACCGCTGGCCTCACTGCCCGCCGAGCAGATCGTGGCGATCATCGCCCCGACCCTGCAGCGTTATCTCACCGGGGATCTGCCGGCGGAGCCTGGGCGATGAGACGGGCATGCTCGTCGTCGTCGACCGTGGTCGCCTCGTCAGCCAGCAACACCGGGATGTCGTCCTCGATGCGGTAGGCGCGGCGCAGCCGCGGGTTGTACAGCGCCCGGTCACCGGAGCCGCCGGAACGCTGGACCAGCAGCAGCGGGCCGCGGTCGGCCGGGCAGACCAGGATGGCCAACAGGGCGGCGTCGATCACGAGGGGCTCCCGGCCAGTTCGGCGCGCACCGCGGCGGTCAGCCGCTTGAACTGCTGGCTGGCGGCATCGAAGTACCAGGCGTTACGTCCGGCCTTGGGCAGCCCGGCC
Source organism: Mycolicibacter sinensis (assembly GCF_001667375.1). Classification (GTDB taxonomy): domain Bacteria; phylum Actinomycetota; class Actinomycetes; order Mycobacteriales; family Mycobacteriaceae; genus Mycobacterium; species Mycobacterium sinense_A. The sequence goes on from NZ_LZIN01000073.1 coordinate 4,743, forward strand.
TCACGCAGCGCGCCCGGCGTCGGGCGGTAGACAGCGCTCAGCGGCAGATCCGGCACGACGTGGATGATGTCGGGCCCGGCCCCGACCGGGATCTCGGCCACCGCCTCACTGAGGTCCGCGGCGGTGATCGTCGCTCCCGGCCGTACCGTCACCGCCGACACGACGAGTTCCGCCGCGCCCGGCGAGCCGGGCGACACCCGGTAGGTCACCGCCAGATCGATGCCGTTGACGGTGCCCAGCGCGTCGGTGATGACCACCGGATAGGCGATCCCGCGAGCGGTATGGATGCTCGAACCGCGCCCGCCGGCCAGCCAGTAGTCGCCGTCGGCGTCGCGGCGGAACAGGTATTCGGTGGAGATCCAGGTGTCGGCCGGCGCGAACACCCCGCGCTTGACCGAGGCCGACGGGTCGATCGGGCCGCGCGGTTTGGCCAGCAGCACTCCGACTTCGTCGGTCTCAGCGACGCGCACGAAACCCCGGTCGTCTTCCAGGATTAAATCGTGTTCGGAGTCGTAGGCGGCCAACTCGACTTCCACCGCGCCGGGCAACGGTCGGCCCTTGCTGCCGACCTTGGCGCCGGAGACGTTGGCCAGCACCGCCTGGCCGTCGGTGGTGGCGAAGAACTCGACCACGTGGGCCGGCGCGAACGCCTCGGTGACCCGGTTCCACAGACCGACCGGCATACCGGAGCCGATGAACAGCCGCACCGGGTGGTTGCCCTGCAGCACGAAGTTGGGGTCGTCGATTACTTCGCGCAGCATCGCCCAGGTGTAGGACACCACGCTGACCCCGTACTGGCGGACCTCGGCGACGAACCGGTCGGGCTTCAGGCCGCGTGACAGCGCGATGCGCGCCCCGCCCACCACCGCGCCGCCGAGGCTGACCAGCAGCCCGGACTCGTGGTGCAGCGGGGTCAGGCAGTACAGCGTGTCGTTCGGGCCCAGCGCGGCCGTCGAGGCGGTGCCGAACGCCGAGAGCGCCCAGCGGTAGTTGGTGATCTGCTTGGCCACCAGCTCGCCGGCCACCGTGCCGATGGCGACGAACGCCAGATCGCGGGCGAATCCCGGGTTGGGCCGGTACCAGCCGGGCAGCTCGACGGCGTCGGGATCGATCTGTTCCATGTCGATGACGCCTTCAGCGTCAGCGGGCAGATCCAGGTCGCGCGTCTCGCCGCCACCGAGCACCAGGAGTTGGCAGTCCAATTCGCGGGCCGCCGCCAACGCCAGGTCGAGATTGCCCGGGTCGGTGATGATCTCGGAGGTGCCGCCCAGGCCTGCGGCCGCGGCCAGGTCCCCGTCCGGTGGCATCAGCACCGCGACCGCACCCAATCGGGACAACGCCGCGATCGCGACCATGGCGCTGGGCCGGGTGTCCATCAGCACGCCGACGTGGACGCCTTGGCGCACACCGACGTCGATCAGCCCGCGAACGACGTTGTCGATACGTTTGTTGACCGCCTCATAGGTGTGCACCCGCCCGTCGAACAGCAGGAACTCGCCGTCCGGGGACTCGGCCGCCTGCTCATCGATGATGCGGCCCAACGAGATTCGGGTGTGGTCATTGATCTGTCCGAGCCGGGCCAACCGGGGCAGGGTGCGCGCGGTCTCGACCGCCATGGTGCGCATCGATTTCTGCGCCGCCACCATGGCGTCGGCGGCACCGCGCGCCAGGGTGAGCGCGACACCGCCGGCCTCCCCCAGCCCGTGCGCGATCCGCGACGTCATCGCGACGCCGCCCTTGGTGTGCTCGGAGGTCTGGTCGGCCATCAGCGCCACGCCGGCGGGCTGTGGACCCTGACCTTCTTGCCACAGCACCCAGTCGGCGACGGTCGGCCAAGTCAGTTCGGCAGCCTTGGATCCCACCACCAGACCGAAATGCCCGGCCCGCAACAGGTATTCGAAGACCTTCGCGTTGGGAGCAGCGCGGCGGATACCGCGGACCGCGACCGGCTGGCCGATGTCGTCGACCTCGCCGACGAACGCCAGTACCGGGCAGGTGATGTCGGTCAGCGTCACCAGTTGCCCGTTGATCGCGAAGCCGCCGGTCATCATCCGGTTGTGCGCGATGAACTGCTTGAGCAGCTCCGAGATGGCCGGACCCGACCAGGCGATCCAGCCCTCGGACTCCAGGAACCGCCGCTGCGCCTCGCGCGGCAGCAGGGCCTCCCGGTCGTGCAGCTGGCGCAGAAAGTCCATCCGGGCCTTGGCGGTCTTGAGCGGGTCCATCATCTGGAAACCGATCCGCGCCTGCCAGCCGGCGATGTCCAGCCGATTGAAGACGTGGTCGGCCATGAAGGCCGCCACCACCGAGGCGATATTCGGCGGCACACCCATCGGCAGCGCGGCCAGGGTGTCCACCGGGGAGCCGAACGCGATGATGCTGGCGATGCTCTTCGAATGCCGGTAGGCGGCGGCCTGGTAGGCGAACATGCCGCCCTGGGAGTAGCCGGCCAGGTGCACGTCACGTCCGGACGTCTCGGCGACGGTGTCGATCGCCTGGCTCAGGCCGACGATATGGTCAGCCAGATTGCGCCGCATGCCGCCCTCGACCTCGTCGGGCGAGCCGAAGTCGATCACCCACGGATCAACCCCGGCCGCGTGCAGAATGCCGACCGCTCCGTCCTCACGGGTGACGTCCCACATGTTCGCCGACATCATCATCGGGTGCACCAGCAGCACCGGCGGGCCCGGCCGCGGCTGTCCGGGCCGATTGTCGGGGGGGAAGTAGCGCCGCAGCTTGTACATCGGTGTGCTCTCGACGATCTGGAACGGCGACGGCACGGTGCCGGTCTCCAGGCCGCCCCAGCGCAGCACCTCCAGGCCGTTTTGCGCGGTGGCCATCAGCCACTCGACCGGCCGGGTGATGGCCGACAGGTTCAGATCCACGCTGCTCCCCTACTTCGCGCCTGATCGTCAATGACGTGCACATTCTGGCACATCAGCGCGGTCGACCCGGCTCGTTCAGCCGCAGGCAGTAGCGTTCTGGCAGTGGCACACCTGCTCGGAGCCGAGGCCCTTCACCTGCAGTACCCCACCGGTGTGGTGCTCGACTCAGTCACCCTCGGGGTGAACGACGGCGCTCGCATCGGCATCGTGGGCCGCAACGGCGACGGCAAGTCCTCTCTGCTGCGGCTGCTTGCCGGTGCCATGACGCCGGACTCCGGCCGGGTCACCCGCCGCACCGGCCTGCGGGTCGGTTTGCTGGACCAGGCCGACACCCTCGACCCCAACCGGACCCTCGGGGTGAGTTTGGTCGGCGATCAGGCCGACCACGAGTGGGCGTCCAACCCGCGGATTCGTGATGTGGTCGACGGCCTGGTCTCCGACATCGCGTGGGACGCACTTGTTGCCGGGCTCTCCGGCGGGCAACGCCGGCGGGTGCAACTGGCCGCGCTGCTGATCGGCGAATGGGATGTGATCGCCCTCGACGAGCCCACCAACCACCTCGATGTGGAGGGCATCACCTGGCTGGCCGGCCACCTGCAGCAGCGCTGGGCCCGCAACACCGGCGGCCTGCTGGTGGTCACTCACGACCGCTGGTTCCTCGACGAGGTGGCCACCACCACGTGGGAGGTGCACGACCGCGTCGTCGAGCCCTTCCAGGGCGGCTACGCGGCCTACGTCCTGCAGCGGGTGGAGCGCGACCGGATGGCCGCGGCCAGCGAAGCCAAGCGGCAGAACGTGTTACGCAAGGAGCTGGCCTGGCTGCGCCGAGGCGCGCCGGCCCGTACCTCCAAGCCCAAGTTCCGCATCGAGGCGGCCAACGCGCTGATCGCCGACGTGCCCCCGCTGCGCGACGATGTCGAGCTGATGAAGCTGGCCACAGCGCGGCTGGGCAAGGACGTCATCGACCTGCTCGACGTTTCGGTCTCATTCGACGGCCAGGAGGTGCTGCGCGACATCGAGTGGCGGATCGGTCCTGGTGAGCGCACCGGGATCGTCGGGGCCAACGGCGCCGGGAAGTCCACGCTGCTCGGGTTGATCGCCGGCACTGTGACGCCCGACTCCGGCCGGGTCAAGCGCGGCAAGACGGTGCGGTTGGGCATGCTCGATCAGCAGTCCGGGGAGTTGGCGTCGCTCAGCGAGGACCGGGTGGCCGACGTGCTGGGCCGGCTGCGTAACGACTATCAGGTCGACGGCCGCGAGATGACGCCGGCGCAGCTGCTGGAGCGGCTCGGGTTCGGCAGCGCGCAGTTGTCGGCGCGGGTGGGTGAGCTCTCCGGCGGGCAGCGTCGCCGGTTGCAGTTGATGCTCACGCTGCTGGCCGAGCCGAATGTGCTGGTGCTCGACGAGCCGACCAACGACGTCGACACCGACATGCTGACCGCCACCGAGGATCTGCTGGACTCCTGGCCGGGCACGCTGATCGTCGTCTCCCACGACCGATACCTGCTGGAGCGGGTCACCGATCAGCAGTACGCGATCCTGGACGGCCGGCTGCGGCATCTGCCCGGTGGTGTCGACGAGTACCTACGGCTGGTCGCCTCGACGCGGCGTCGCGCACCGGTCTCACGGTCCGCGCCCGCCGCCGCTGATTCGGGGGCGTTGTCGGGAGCGGAATTGCGTGCCGCACAGAAGGATCTGACCGCCGTGGAGCGCCGGCTGGCCCGGCTGGCCGAACAGATTGAGGCCAAGCACCACGAATTGGCCGCTTTCGACCAGTCCGATCACGTGGGCTTGGCCGAGCTCACCCGGCAGCTGCGGGCGTTGGAGGATGAGGTGGCCTCCCAGGAGGGCCGGTGGCTGGAGCTCTCGGAGATCATCGAATAGCACTGGCGTCACAGCAGTCCCGGCAGCACCGTGGGGGAAGCAGGTGGATGTTGCCGAATCGGATAGCGCCTGCGCTATCACACGGCACACCGGCGGCCGTGATATCGCCGGCGCCATCGTTTTTCCAACGTCGCACCACCCCGAGGTGACGGTGCTGATGTGGCAGCCGTGACTACCGTCTGGTCAGCGTCGCTCGAAATGCTGGTAGTCCACCGGTGATTTCCAGTTGCCGCCCCAGCGCCAGCCGGCGTCGGTGAAGACGCGCACCGCCGGGTCCCCGGGGTGCAGCAGGCCCGGCTCGATCCGGTGGCGGTCCAAATAGACCTTGGCGTTCTTGGGCTCGAATCCGTGGCGGTCGACCGACGGGTTCAGCAGCGGGTTGATGTCGATGGCGCGGCCGTAGGCGTGCTGCGCCCAGTTCCCCGAGCCCCGAATACGCCGGCAGTTGAACGCCGAGGTGTTGTTGTCCTCCATCGACAATTCATCGTCGCCGCCACGGTAGTTCGCGACCGCCCGCATCTTCTCAATCGGGAAGTCCAGCCGGTACAGCCGCTCGAATATGGCGATAACCTGCGGAACCAATTCCTGGTGCACGATCAACTCGCCGCGGTGCGCCTTCGCGTCGAAGCCGAGGTGGGTCACGGTGACCCGCCGCAGTTGCGCCGGGGTAACCGGGCAGCCGGGGCGCCAGGTGGCGCCGAGCTCGGCGGCCGTGACGGCGGTGACGGTAGCGGGTGCCGGTGACGCTGTGCTGGACGGCGGAGGCGGCGCGGGCGGGCCGGCCGACTCGGCCGGCAACGGCGCACCGGTGCACTGCGGCAACAACCCGCACACCGCGATCGCCGACAGCAGCCGGATGCCTCGGCGGCCGGTGCTCCGCCCGGCCGGAGCGCTCAGCCGTCGAGCCATTTCCGCTGCCGCGCAGTGCGTTCGGTGAGACCGGCCAGCTGGTCGGCGACCCGCGCCGGTGCGGTGCCGCCGCGGGCGTCGCGGGAGGCCACCGAACCTTCGATGGTGAGCACCTCGCGCACCTGCGGGGTCAGGTCGGAACTGATGGCGGCCAGTTCGGCATCGGTCAGTTCGTCGAGGCCGACGCCGCGCTGCTCGGCGGCCTTCACCGCCGCGCCTGCCGCCTCGTGCGCGACCCGGAACGGAACCCCTTGCCGCACCAGCCATTCGGCGATGTCGGTGGCCAGGGTGTAGCCGGCCGGCGCCAGCTCGGCCATCCGCTCGGTGTCGAAGCGCAGGGTGCCGACCAGTCCGGCCATCGCCGGTAGCAGCAGTTCCAGCTGGGCCGCCGAGTCGAACACCGGCTCCTTGTCCTCTTGCAGGTCCCGGTTGTAGGCCAACGGCTGGGCTTTCAGCGTCGCCAACAGGCCGGTGAGGTTGCCGATCAGCCGCCCGGACTTGCCGCGGGCCAGCTCGGCGATGTCGGGATTCTTCTTCTGCGGCATGATCGAGCTGCCGGTCGACCAGGAGTCGTGCAGTACTGCGTAGCCGAATTCCGTTGAGCTCCAGAGGATGATGTCCTCGGCCAGCCGGGACAGGTCGACGGCGATCATCGCGAACACGAACGCGCCCTCGGCGGCGAAGTCGCGTGCGGCGGTGGCGTCGATCGAGTTATCGGCGGCGGCGGTGAAGCCGAGCTCGGCGGCGATAGCGTCCGGGTTCAAACCCAGCGACGAACCGGCCAGCGCCCCCGATCCGTACGGCGAGACCGCGGCGCGGGCATCGAAGTCGATGATGCGGTCCACGTCGCGCAGCAGCGGGTGGGCGTGGGCGAGCAGGTGGTGCGCCAGCAGCACCGGTTGGGCGGACTGCAGGTGCGTCTTGCCCGGCATGATCGCGCTCGGGTGGGCGGCGGCCTGATGCGCCAGCGCGTCGACCACGTCGAGCACCCCGGCGGCCACCCGCCGGACCGCGTCGCGCAGCCACATCCGAAACAGCGTGGCCACCTGGTCGTTTCGTGAGCGCCCGGCGCGCAGCCGGCCGCCCAGCTCGGCGCCGACCCGGTCGATCAGGCCGCGTTCCAGCGCGCCGTGCACGTCCTCGTCGGTGACCAGCGCGCCGAAGCTGCCGTCGGCGACGTCTGCGCCGAGGCTGTCCAGGCCGGCCAGCAGACCGTCGCGTTGCTCGTCGGTGAGCAGCCCGGCCTCGTGCAGCACCTTCGCGTGCGCCTTGGACGCGGCGACGTCGTAGGGGGCCAGCACCCAGTCGAAGTGGGTGGATTTGCTCAGCGCGGCCAGTGCGTCCGACGGCCCTTCGGCGAACCGCCCGCCCCACAGCGATCCCTCGTTGGTGCTCATGCGGTCACCTTTCTCCGGCGAGCGGTCAAAATGTCAGCCCAGGTCGCGGCGGGCGGAGATCTTCGAGCTCAGCCCGTGGATCTCGACGAACCCACGCGCGGCGGTCTGGTCGAAGGTGTCGCCCTCGTCGTAGGTGGCCAGGTTGAAGTCGTACAACGACTCCGCGCTGCGCCGGCCGTTCACCGCGATGTGCCCGCCGTGCAGCACCAGCCGCACCTCACCGGACACGTGCTGCTGGGTATGCGCCACAAACGACTCCAGGGCCGACTTCAGCGGCGAGTACCACAGCCCGTCGTACACCAGCTCGGCCCACTTCTGGTCGGTGTGCCGCTTGAACCGGCCCAGCTCGCGCTCCAAGGTGACGTGCTCGAGCTCGGTGTGCGCCGTGATCAGCACCATGGCACCGGGCGCCTCGTAGATCTCGCGGCTCTTGATGCCCACCAGCCGGTCCTCGACCACGTCCAGGCGTCCCACGCCCTGGGCGCCGGCGCGCCGGTTGAGCTCGACGATGGCCTCCAGCACCGACACCGGCTTGCCGTCGATCGAGACCGGGACCCCGCGCTCGAATCCGACGATCACCTCGTCGGGGGTGTTCCAGTTGACCGTCGGGTCCTCGGTGTAGTCGTAGACGTCCTTGGTCGGGGCGTTCCACAGATGCTCGAGGAACCCGGTCTCTACCGCCCGGCCCCACACGTTCTGGTCGATGGAGAACGGCGAGCGCTTGGTGACGTTGATCGGGATGTCGTTCTCCTCGGCGAACGCGATCGCCTTCTCCCGGGTCCAGGCGTAGTCGCGGACCGGAGCCAGCACCTTGAGATCCGGTGCCAGCGAGGCGAATCCGACCTCGAAACGCACCTGGTCGTTGCCCTTGCCGGTGCAGCCGTGCGCGACGGTGCCGCCGCCGTGTTCACGGGCCGCGGCCACCAGGTGCTTGACGATCAGCGGGCGGCTGATTGCCGAGACCAGCGGGTAGCGGTCCATGTAGAGCGCGTTGGACTGAATGGTGGGCAGGCAGTAGCCCTCGGCGAACTCGTCGCGGGCGTCGACCACGACGGCTTCCACCGCACCGCAGTCCAGCGCCCGCTGGCGCACCAGTTCCATGTCCTCGCCGCCCTGGCCGAGGTCGATGGCGACGGCGACGACCTCGCGGCCGGTCTCCTTGCCGATCCAGCTGATCGCCACCGAGGTGTCCAGGCCGCCGGAATACGCCAGGATGACGCGTTCGGACATCGAGATTCTCCTTGCTTCGTGCTGTATCTACTGCAGGTCTTTGAGTGCCGCGGCGAGCTCGGCGCCGGTCATCGGCTCGCGCGCTGCCACGAAGATGGTGTCATCCCCGGCGATGGTGCCGACGACGTACGGTAGCGCGGCCCGGTCCAGGGCACTGGCCAGGTAGTCCGCCGCGCCGGGCGGGGTGCGCAGCACCGCGAGGTTTCCGGTCGCGTCGGTGGACACCAGCAGCTCCCCCAGCAGCCGGCACAGCCGGTCGGTGCCGCCGGACAGGCGCATCGGGTTGCCGTCCTCGGGGATAACGTACCCGCCGACTCCTCCATCGGGACCGCGCAGCTTCACCGCGCCGAGTTCCTCCAGGTCCCGCGACAGCGTGGCCTGGGTGACCTCGATGCCGTCGGCGGCCAGCAGCGCGGCCAGCTCGGTCTGGCTGCGCACCGCTTCGGCGGACAGCAGCTCCCGGATGCGGGCTTGGCGGCCCACCCGGGTGACGGAGCTGTCCGACCGGCTCATCGTGACCGTTCCAGCAACCACACCAGCAGCGCCTTCTGTGCGTGCAGCCGGTTCTCGGCCTCGTCCCACACCGCGCTGCGCGGCCCGTCGATCACCGCGTCGGTGATCTCGTCGCCGCGATGCGCCGGAAGGCAGTGCAGCACAGTGACTTCCGAATCAGCGAGCGTGACAAGTTCATCGTTGATCTGGTAGGGCCGAAACGGCGCCACCCGGTCCAGCCCATCGTCTTCTTGGCCCATCGAGGTCCAGGTGTCGGTGACCAGCACATCGGCGCCGCGAGCCGCCTGGGCCGCATCGGTGGTGACGGTGACCGAAGCGCCGGTGTCGGCGGCGCGCTGCTCCGCGGCGGCGACGACGGCGGGGTCGGGTGTGAAGCCGTCCGGTGCGGCGACGGTGACGTGCAGTCCGGCGGTGACGCCGCCGAGCATCAGCGAGTGCGCCATGTTGTTGGCCCCGTCACCGAGGTAGGCCAGGTTCAGGCCTTTGAGTGCACCCTTGCGTTCGGCGACGGTCTGGAGGTCGGCCAGCACCTGGCAGGGGTGGAATTCGTCGGAGAGCGCGTTGACGATCGGCACCGTGGCGCTGGTGGCCATTGCGGTCAGGCGGTCCTGGGCGAAGGTGCGCCACACGATGGCGTCGACGTAGCGCGACAACACCCGCCCGGTGTCCTCGAGGGTTTCGTCGCGGCCCAGCTGGGTGGACCGGCCGTCGACGACGACGGCGTGCCCGCCCAGTTGAGCGATGCCGATCTCGAAGGAGAACCGGGTGCGGGTGGAGTTCTTGTCGAAGATCACCGCGACCCCGCGCGGCCCCTCCAGCGGCCGGCGGCTGAACGGCTGCGCTTTCAGTTCGGCTGCCAAAGACAGGATTTCGGCTTGCTCGGCCGGGCTGACGTCGTCGTCGCGCAGGAAGTGCCGGATCATTGCGCGGCCACCTGCGCGGTGTCCAGCACCTGTGGCAGCGCGGTCAGGAAACCGTCGACCTGCTCTTCGGTGACGATCAGCGGCGGGGCCAGCCGCACCACGCCCGGCGCGGCGGCGTTGACCAGGAACCCGGCGTCCCGTGCCGCGGCCTCAACGGCTTTGGCCGCCGGCGCGGTCAGCACCACGCCCTGCAGCAGGCCCTTGCCGCGGACGTGGTCGACCAGCGGATGGTGCAGTTCCTCGATGCCGTGGCTCAGTGACTTGCCGAGCATTCCGGCCCGGGCGATCAGATCCCCGTCGGCCAGCGCCCGCAGCACTCCCAGCGCGGCCGCGGTGCAAATCGGGTTGCCACCGAAGGTGCTGCCGTGGGCGCCCGGGGTCAGCAGGTCGCCGGCCGCGCCGACGGCCAGGCAGGAGCCGATCGGCAGGCCACCGCCGAGGCCCTTGGCCAGCGTGACGATGTCGGGGGTGATGCCGTCGTGCTGGTGGGCGTAGAACGCCCCGGTGCGCCCGACGCCGGTCTGCACCTCATCGAACACCAGCAGTGCCCCGTGGGCGGCGGTGATACCACGGGCCTCGGCCAGGTAACCGGCGGGCGGGACGACGACGCCGCCCTCGCCCATGATCGGTTCCAGGAAGACCGCCGCGGTGGCCGAATCGACGGCGTCGGCAAGCGCTTTGGTGTCCCCGTACGGCACGAAGGTGATCTCGCCGGGCAGCGGCTCGAACGGGGCCCGCTTGTCGGGCTGGCCGGTCAACGCCAGCGATCCCATGGTCCGGCCGTGGAATGCTCCTTGGGCGGCAACGATCTTCGTCTTCCCGGTGAGCCGGGTGATCTTGAAGGCCGCCTCGTTGGCCTCGGCGCCGGAGTTGCAGAAGAAGACGCGAGCGGGCGCCCCCAGGTGGTCGATCAGCGCTTCGGCCAGCGCAATACCCGGTTCGGTGGCATACAGATTCGAGGTGTGCCCCAGGGTGTTCAGCTGGCTGGTGACGGCCTCGATCACCGCCGGGTGCCGGTGGCCGAGCACGTTGACCGCGATGCCGCCGAGCAGGTCGAGGTAGCTCTTACCGGACTCGTCGGTGACCATCGCGCCCTCACCGCTGACCAGCGCCAGCGGCGGCGTGCCGTAGTTGTTCATCATCACCGCGGACCAGCGGTCCTGGAGGGTCATGCGTTCACCACCTTGGTTCCGGTGCCGGCGTGGGTGAACAACTCGACCAGCACGCAGTGTTCGACCCGGCCGTCGATGATGTGGGCGCTGGGCACCCCGCCCCGAACGGCACGCAGGCAGGCTTCGACTTTGGGAATCATCCCGGATTCCAGTTTCGGCAGCAGCTGCTCCAAGGTCGTGGTGTCGATCTCGCTGATCAGCGAATCGGTGTCGGGCCACGCGGTGTAGAGCCCTTCGACGTCGGTGAGCATCAGCAGCTTCTCGGCCCGTAGAGCTTCGGCGAGCGCGGCCGCGGCGGTGTCGGCGTTGATGTTGTGCACTACGCCGTCGGCGTCCGGCGCCAGCGTGGAGACCACCGGAATCCGGCCCGCGGCAATCAGATCCCGTACCGCGGCGGTGTTGACCTGGTCGACGTCGCCGACCAGCCCGATGTCGGTGGCGACCCCGTCGACGGTGACGCTGCGCCGCACCGCGGTGAACAGCGCGGCGTCCTCACCGGTGATGCCGACGGCGTAAGGCCCGTGGGCGTTGATCAGCCCGACGAGTTCCCGGCCCACCTGGCCGAACAGCACCATGCGCGCCACGTCGAGCACTTCCGGTGTGGTGACCCGGAATCCGCCTTTGAAGTCGCCTTCGATGCCGAGCCGCTTGAGCATGGCACTGATCTGCGGGCCGCCGCCGTGCACCACCACCGGCTGGATACCGCAGTTGAGCAGGAAGGCCATGTCGGCCGCGAAGGCGTACTTGAGGGTGTCGTCGGTCATCGCGTTACCGCCGTATTTGATGACGACGATCTTGCCGTGCAGCTGCTGGAGCCAGGGCAGCGCTTCGGCCAGCACCTGGGCCTTGTCGTGTGTGGTCAGTTCGATCATGAGGAATACGCGGAGTTCTCTTCGACGTAGGCGTGCGAAAGGTCGGTGGTGCGCACGCTGGCGTGTGCGGTGCCCTGGTTCAGCTCGACGGTGACGTGGATGTCCGCGCCGGACAGGTCGACGTCACGCGCACCCGGCATCGGCATGCCCTCGCTGAACACCGGGGAACCGTTGAAGGACACCGTGACCCGGTCCGGGTCGATGGTGAACGGCACCATTCCCACCGCGGCCAGCACCCGGCCCCAGTTCGGGTCGGAACCGAACAGCGCGGTCTTGACCAGGCTGTCGCGGGCGATGCACCGGGCGGCCAGCAGCGCCTCGTCGTCGCTGCCGGCCCCGGTGACGGTGATCGTCACCCGCTTGGTGACGCCTTCGGCGTCCGCCTGCATCTGAGCGCACAGGTCGTCGCAGGCGGCCAGCACCGCGGCGTCGAGATCGTCCTGGCTGGGGGTGATCTCGCTGGCGCCCGATGCCAGCAGCAGCACCGTGTCGTTGGTGGAGCAGCTGCCGTCGATGTCGAGGCGGTCGAAGGTCAGGGCGGCGGCCCGGCGCAGCGCGGTGTCGAGTGCGGTCGCGTCGGCCTTGGCGTCGGTGGTGAGCACCACCAGCATGGTGGCCAGCGAGGGGGCCAGCATGCCGGCGCCTTTCGCCATCCCGCCCAGGGTCCAGTTGTTCTTGTGGTGCACCGCAACCTGTTTGATCACCGTGTCGGTGGTCATGATCGCCCGGGCGGCTTCGTCGCCGCCGACCAGTCCCCCGGCCATCTCGTGCACCACCTCGGTGACCCCGGCCAGCAGCTTGTCCATCGGCAGCCGATCGCCGATCAGCCCGGTGGAGCAGACCGCCACCTCGGCGGCCCCGGTGTCGGTGCCCCACTCGCTCAGCGCGGCGGCGACGGCTTCGGCGGTGGTGTGGGTGTCTTGGAAACCACCGGGCCCGGTGCAGGCATTGGCGCCCCCGGAGTTGAGGATCACCGCCCGCAGCCGGCCGCTCTTGAGCGCCTGTTGGCTCCACAGCACCGGCGCCGCCTTGACCTGGTTGCTGGTGAACAGCCCGGCGGCGGTGTAGTCCGGCCCCTCGTTGAACACCAGCGCCAGGTCCGGCGCGCCGGAAGCCTTGATACCGGCGGCGATTCCGGCCGCCCGGAAACCCGCGGGTGCGGTGACACCCTGCTCGCGAAGCAGCCGCGTCTCGGTCACGGCGCCACCCCGACCACGGACAGTCCCTCGGCCTCCGGCCAGCCCAGCGCCAGGTTCATCGCCTGTACCGCGGCGCCGCCGGTGCCCTTGACCAGGTTGTCGATCGCGGAGATCGCGATGAACGTCGAGGCGTCTTCGTCCACGGCGATCGCCAGGTGGGCGGCGTTGCTGCCGATCACCGAGCCGGTCTTGGGCAGCTGGCCCTCCGGGAGCAGATGCACGAACGGCTCGGCCTGGTAGGCCTTTTCGTAGGCGGCGCGCAGCTTCGGCAGCGGGGTGGTGGTTTTGGCCGTGCAGGTGGCCAGGATCCCCCGGGAGGCCGGGATCAGCACCGGGATGAAGGAGACGGTGACGTCGCGGTGGGTGACCGCTCGCAGGCCCTGGCCGATCTCCGGGGTGTGCCGGTGGGCGCCGCCGATGTTGTAGGCGCGCGCCGACCCGATCACCTCCGAGCCGAGCAGATCGACCTTGGCGGCCTTGCCGGCGCCGGAGGTGCCGCTGACCGCGACCACCGTGACGTCGGATTCGACCAGGCCGGCGGCGACGGCCGGGAACAGCGCCAGCAGCGCCGCGGTCGGGTAGCAGCCCGGCACCGCGATGCGCCGGGCGTCCTTGAGCTGCTCGCGTACCCCGGGCAGCTCCGGCAGCCCGTAGGGCCAGGTGCCGGCGTGCGCGGAGCCGTAGAAGCGTTCCCAATCGGTCGGGTCGCCCAGCCGGAAGTCCGCGCCGCAGTCCACCACCAGGGTGTCGTCGTCGAGCTGTTCGGCCAGCATGGCCGAATGTCCGTGCGGCAGGCCGAGAAACACCACGTCGTGGCCGGCCAGGACATCGACCTCGGTCGGCTGGAGCACCCGGTTGGCCAGCGGCATCAGGTTGGGGTGCTGCTCGCCCATGGTGCTGCCGGCGTTGCCGGCGGCGGTCAGCGCCCCGATGGTCATCCGGCCGTCGGCATAGGCGGGGTGCCCCAGCAGCAGTCGCAGGATCTCACCGCCGGCGTACCCGCTGGCACCGGCTACCGCTACCTTGATCGCTTTGGTCACCGCGTGATTCTGCATGATTATGCGCGCAGACGCAAATTCATTACACGGGCTGCGGGAGCGGACGTGGCGCAGGGTTACTGCGAAACGGCTGACTCCGTGGACTGGGAGCCTCGCTGCCCCGCATCGCGGTAGGCCTCCAGTAGCCGCAACCACACTTCGCTGATCGTCGGGAAGCACGGTACGGCATGCCAGAGCCGGCTGATCGGCACCCGGCCGGCGACGGCGATGGTGGCGGAGTGCAGCAATTCGGCGACGCCGGGGCCGACGAATGTGACACCGAGCAGATGTTCGTGATCGGCGTCGACCACCATCCGCGCCCGCCCGGTGTAGCCGTCGGCGTGCAGCTTAGCGCCCATCACCGCCTCGCCGATCTCGACGTCGACAACCCGCACCCGGTGCCCGGACTGCTGCGCCTGCTCGGCGGAGAGCCCGACCGCGGCGGCTTCGGGGTCGGTGAAGAACACCTGCGGGACGGCGTGCTGGTCGGCGGTGGCGGCATGTGCGCCCCAGGGGGCGGTGTCCAATGGCTTTCCGGCCGCCCGGGCGCCGATGGCGTCACCGGCGATGCGTGCCTGGTATTTGCCTTCGTGGGTCAGCAGAGCCCGGTGATTGGCATCGCCGCACGCGTACAGCCAGCCGTCGCTCACCGCGTTCACCCGGCAGGTGTCGTCGACGTCGAGCCAGTCGCCGGGCGTCAGGCCGACGGTCTCCAATCCGATGTCGTCGGTCAGGGGCGCGCGGCCCGTGGCAAACAGCACCTCGTCGACTTCGAACTCGCTGCCGTCGGTCAACTCCAGCCGTACCGGGCCGTCCGCGACCGGGCGACACAGCCGGACGACCGAAACGCCGGTGCGCAGCTCCACTCCCGCGTGGGTGAGCCCGCGAGCCACGTATTCGCCGACGAAGGACTCCATCCGCGGCAGCAGTCCCGAACCGCGAACCAACATCGTCACCGCGGCACCCAAACCCTGCCAGGCGGTGGCCATTTCGGCGCCCACTCCCCCGCCTCCGACGACGGCTAGGCGGCCCGGTACCGAACTGGAGTCGGTGGCTTCACGGTTGGTCCACGGCCGGGCCTCGGCCATGCCGGGCAGATCCGGGAGCGCTGCGCGGGTGCCGGTGCAGATCACCACGGCATGCCGGGCGGTGAACGTTATGACGTTGCCGCCGGGTGTGGTGACCGCCACCCGTCGTGGCCCGGCCAGGCGCCCGTGGCCCCGCACCAGCCTCGCGCCGATTCCGTTGATCCAGTCCGCCTGGCCGGCGTCGTCCCAGTCCCCCACATAGCGATTGCGGCGGCCGAAGACCTCGGTGGCATCGATCGAGGAGCTGACGGCCTGTCGTGCGCCGGCCACCTGGCGGGCATCGCTGAGTGCGAGCACCGGGCGCAGCAGGGCCTTGCTGGGAACGCAGGCCCAATAGGAACATTCGCCGCCGACGAGTTCGCGTTCGACGATGGCCACGGTCAATCCGGCGGCTCGGGCGCGGTCGGCGACGTTCTCGCCGACCGGTCCGGCCCCGAGTACGACGACGCCATAGGTTTCGGATTCGTGCATCGAGTCGACCCCCTCGAGGTTCCCGCTTGGTGGCGGTTGGCGCCTCTCAGCATGCCGGAGCACCGGGGTCCGCGATAGCCCGGCGAGTGTGCGCAGTTGCACGCTACGGCCCGGCGTGTCTTGTGCAAACACGCCCGCTCGTGGAAAAACGCGAGATGGCCTACCGCAGCGTGGCGCCGACGCGCTCGGCCGCGCACGCCACCGCCGCATCGCGAGCCGCACTGGCCTCGTCTTCGGTCAGGGTGCGATCGCTGGCCCGGAAGCGCAGCGCGAACGCCAGCGACTTGCGGCCGTCGGCGACCTGCGGGCCGGTGTAGACGTCGAAGAGGGCGATGTTCTCCAGCAGCTCGCCGGCGCCGTCGCGCACCGCGTCGGCCACCGACTGAGCGGGCACCTTCTCATCGACCACCAGCGCGACGTCCTGGAACACGGCCGGGAACGGCGAGACCCGCGGCGCCGGCAGCGACTGCGCGATCGGAATGGCGTCCAGATTCAGCTCGACCGCGCAGGTGCCCTTGGGCAGTCCGGCGCGTTCGACGACCGCCGGATGCAACTGGCCTGCGTGGCCGATCAGGGTCTCACCGATCAGCACCTCGGCGCAGCGGCCCGGATGCCATGGCAGGTACGCCCCAGACCGCAGGGTGACCTCGACACCGCTGGCGCGGGCGATGATGCGGGCCGCCTCGATGGCGTCGGCGGCCTCGACGGCCCGGCCCGGCCCCCAGGGGCCGCGGGGTTCGGCCAGGCCGGTCAGCGCGACGGCGATGTGTTGCGGCTGGCGAGGGAGGGCGCCGTCGATGCCGGCGATCTCGGCGTCGGTGGGACGACGATCCACCGCGACGACGCCGATGCTGCCGTCCGGGCCCCCCGACTGCACTACTTGAGCGATCGAGAACAGCGCGACGTCGTTGATGCCGCGGGACACGTTGCGCCCCAATGCTTCCAGTAGGCCAGGCAGCAGCGTGCTGGCCAGTTGCGGACGGTCGGCCTCCAGCGGGTTGAGCACCGAGACGGTGGCGCGGCGCGGGTCGTCGTCGGCGAGCCCCCAGGCGTCGAAGACCCCGGCGGGCAGAAACGGAGTGGTGAGCACCTCGACGTAGCCGGCCAGCGCCAGCGACTTGCCGATCGCGCGACGCCGCCGCTGGGTGTCGGTCAGGCCCCGCCCGGCCGGTGCGGCCGGCAGCACCGACGGGATGGACTCCAGCCCTTCCAGGCGCAGCACCTCCTCGACCAGGTCGGCGGGCTGACGCAGATCCGGGCGCCAACTGGGCGGGGTGACCGTCATGACGGCGCCGTCATCCCTTACCGCGCAGCCGATCTGGGTCAGCCGCCGCGCCGTGGTGCCGGCGGGATAGTCCACTCCGGCGGTGCGATCCGGCAGGTCGGCGGCGATCTCGATCGGCGCGGGGTTCCAGTGCTCGACGGGCGGGTCGCCGCGCCAGTCGGTCAAGGTGGGTTCGACGACTCCCCCGGCGATCTCGGCCAGCAACGCCGCGCAGCGATCCAGTACGGCCACCGAGATGGCCGGGTCGACGGAGCGTTCGTAGCGTCGGGCCGCCTCGCTGGGCAGATGCAGACGCCGCGCGGTCCGCGACACCGCAGCGGGATCCCAGATCGCGGCCTCCAGCAGCACGTCGGTGGAGTCGTCGCGCATTTCGGTGCTGCCCGAGCCCATCACGCCGCCGATGGCGGCGGTCGCGACGTCGTCGACGATCAGCACGTCGGCCGGGTCCAGCTTGCGTTCGATGTCGTCGAGGGTGGTGACGGTCTCGCCGGGGCGTGCGAACCGCACGCCGAATCCGCCGGTGATCCGCGCCCGGTCGTGGGCGTGCATCGGGTGGCCGAGTTCGAGCATCACGTAGTTGGTGGCGTCGACGGCCGGGGAGATCGCCCGGATGCCGCAGAGCAACAGCCGGCGCTGCAGCCACCACGGCGACACCGCCGCCGGGTCGATCCCGGTGACCGGACGCAGCGCGAAGCGGCGCACCCCGGTCTCCGGCTGCACGCTCAGCGGCCAGGCCTCGCCTTCGTTGGGCAGCGCCGGAACTGCGGCGGGGTCGGCGAAGTCGAGGTCCAGCGCGCACGCCAGATCGCGCGCCAGGCCCCGCACCGACATGCAGTAGCCGCGGTCCGGCGTGATGGCCAACTCGTACACCACATCGTCGAGGCCGAGCACCTCGGCGGCGTCGGCACCCGGTTCAGCGGTGCCCGCGGGGAGCACCAGGATGCCGGAATGATCAGTGCTCAGCCGTATTTCAGACGCCGAGCAGATCATCCCGTCGGAGGTGCGACCGTAGGTCTTGCGGGTGGCGATGGCGAAGTCACCGGGCAGCACCGCGCCGGGCAGCGCTACGGCCACCAGATCGCCGACCACGAAATTGGTGGCGCCGCAGACGATCTCCCGGGGCTTGCCTTCACCGACGTCGACACGGCAAGCCCGGATCGGCTTCTTGAACTCGGTGAGTTCCTCGATCTCGACAACCCGGCCGATCTTGAACGGCCCGGTGACCGGCCCCAGGGTGTGCACGCCTTCGACCTCGTGACCGACCCGCAGCAGGGCCTGCTCCAGGGCGTCGGCGGACAGATCGAATTCCGGTGCGCCCGCGGTCAGCGCCGCACGTAGCCAGCTGTAGGGAATGCGCATCAGGCGCCCGCCCCGAATGGCAGCGAGAACCGGACGTCGCCCTCGACCATGTCGCGCATGTCGGGAATGCCGTTGCGGAACTGCAGGGTTCGCTCCAGACCCATGCCGAACGCGAAGCCGGAGTACTCGGCCGGGTCGATACCGACGGCGCGCAACACGTTGGGATGCACCATCCCGCAGCCGCCCCATTCGACCCAGCCGGCGCCGCCCTTGCGGCCCTCGAACCAGATGTCGACCTCGGCGGACGGCTCGGTGAACGGGAAGAAGTGCGGCCGGATGCGGGTCTTGGCGGCCGGCCCGAACTCCGATTGCGCGAAGGCGTCCAGGGTGCCGCGCAGGTGCGCCATGGTCAGCCCACGGTCCACCGCCAGCCCCTCGACCTGGTGGAACACCGGGGTGTGGGTGGCGTCAAGCTCGTCGGTGCGGAAGGTGCGCCCGATCGAGACGACGTAGACCGGCAACTCCCGGGCCAGCAGGGCGCGGATCTGCACCGGGGAGGTGTGGGTACGCAGGAGTTGGCGCGAGCCGGCCGGGGCGATGTGGAAGGTGTCCTGGTCACTGCGCGCCGGATGGTCGACGGGAAAGTTCAGCGCGTCGAAGTTGAAATGCTCGGCTTCGACCTCGGGGCCCTCGACCATTTCCCAGCCCATCGCGATGAAGGTGTCGGCGACGTGTTCGGCCAGCATGGTGATGGGGTGGCGGGCGCCGACGGGCCGGCGCGCCGAGGGCAGCGTGACGTCGATGCTCTCGGCGGCCAACACGGCGGCGTCGCGTTCGGCGCGCAGGGCCGCCAGCCGCTCGTCGTAGGCGCGCTGGGCGTCGGTGCGGGCGGCGTTGACGCGCTTGCCGGCGTCGGCGCGGTCGGCCTTGTCCAGTTTGGCCAACGCCTGGCGGGCCAGGGCCAGCGGCGCCCGGTCACCGAGATGCTCGGTTTTGGCGTGCGCCAGTGCGTCCAGGTCGGCCGCCGCGCTGAAGGCGTCCTGCGCTGCCTGCAGCGCCGAATTCAGGGTCGCGTCGGAGACGACGGACGGGCCGACCGGTTGTTCGCCCACGCGACGAGACTCCCCTTACTGGCTGTGACTTGGGTTGAGACGCAAGCGTCGATCTTATCGACACGACGGCGAAAGCCCCGCACGTGGTGTGCGGGGCTTTCGGCCGGTGGTGTTAGCTACCCGTCTTGGGCTCGGCTCCCGCGCCGCCGGCGACGCCCTCGCCGCCGACCGTGGTGGTGGGCGCAGTCGGCTTGGGCGGCGTCACACCCTTCTCGGAACCGGATGAACCGCCGGTGCCGCCGCTTCCGCCCGATCCGCCCTTGATGCTGCCCACACCTTCGCCGCCATGGCCGCCGTCACCGCCGTCTCCGCCGTGGCCGGTGGTGCCGGTAGCGGTGCTGCTGCCACCGTTGCCGCCGTTTCCGCCGGCGCCGACGATGACGCCCTGGCCGTTGGTGGGTGCGGTGCCGCCACCCGCCAGGAGGTCGCCGGCGTCGCCGCCGGCACCGCCGGTGCCGCCGTTGCCCTTTTCGGTGTTGCCGCCGGCGCCGCCGACGCCACCGTTGTGAGCACGCCAGGTCGCGTCGCCGCTGTCACCGCCGGCGCCGCCGTTGCCACCGTCGCCCGTGGTGCCGGTGCCGCCCGCCCCGCCGTTGCCGCCGGTGCCACCGGAGCTGAACACGTTGCCGCCGCCGGTGCCATCAGCGCCGCTGCCGCCGGCACCGCCGTCACCACCGGTCTTTCCGCTGCCACCGGCACCGCCGTTCCCGCCGCTACCGCCGAAGTTCAGGATCTGGCCCTTGCCGGCCAGGTTGCCGTTGACGTCGTTCCAGCCGGCGGCGCCTTGTCCTTCGCCGCCGTTACCGCCGTTGCCGCCCACGCCGCTGGTGCTGGCACCACCGGCGCCGCCATTGCCGCCGCTGCCGCCGGTGATGGTGCCGTTCTCGCCGCCATTGCCGCCGTTGCCGCCTGCGCCGCCGTCGCCGCTGTCGCCGGCATCCTTGGCGCTGTCGGTGGCGGCGCCACCGGCCCCGCCGGCGCCACCGGTACCGGCCCAGATGACCCGGGAGCCGGCGTCCTCCGCGCCAGAGCCACCGGTGCCACCGTCGCCGCCCTTGCCGCCGTCGTAGTCGCCGCCAATGGACGCTCCACCGGCACCGCCGGCGCCACCGGCGCCGGAGACGCCCAGGATGGTGCCGGAGCCGAACTTGCCGGTGAATCCGTCGATGCCCCAGGTGCCGTCGGACTTCCAGCCGGTCGCGGTGCCGCCATTACCACCGGCCCCACCGTCGCCACCTTGGCCCATGCCGCTGACCGCTCCGCCCTTGCCGCCCGCGCCTCCGGCGCCGCCGTATTGGCTGCCGGCCTGGCCGTTGCCGCCGTCACCGCCGTTACCGCCATTGCCCGCCGTCGCGGCGCCGCCATTGCCGCCGGCACCGCCATTGCCGCCCTTGGTCAGGACGTTGGGATCGTTTCCGGCGGGCTTGTAAGCATCGCCGCCGTCACCACCGTTGCCGCCGCTGCCCTCGACGCTGCCACCGGCCCCGCCGTTACCACCGGCCCCGCCATTCCCGCCGAATGCCGGGTTATCGATGGTGGGACCGCCGCTGCCCGGCGCCGGCGGCTCGACGAAGCCGCCGCCGTTTCCACCATTGCCACCGTTGCCATTGGTGCCGCCCGTGCCGCCGTCACCGCCGGCGGCGCCGCTCGGGTGCAGGTGATCAGTGGCGTTGGCGCCGTCACCGCCGTTGCCGCCACGCACACCGCTGGAGTCGGCGACGCCTACGCCCTTCTCCCCCGCAGCCCCCTTTTCGCCGCCTGTGCCGCCGGTGCCTGCTGCGCCCCCGTCGCCGCCCTTGCCCACGGCGCCGGCGTTACCGGCGTTACCGCCCTTACCGCCCGAGCCGAAGCCGTACTGGCCCTTGTTGTCCCAGTTGCCGTTGGCGCCGTTACCACCGTTGCCGCCCGCGCCGCCGGCGCCGCCCTGGCCGCCGTCGCCGCCGGAACCGTTCACGCCCTTGGTGCCGGACGTCGAGGCGCCGCCGTTACCGCCCGCGCCGCCCTTGCCACCGTCGAAGCCGGCCCCGCCGTTACCGCCATTGCCGCCGGCACCGGTGCCACCGTTGTCAAAAGTACCGTCGGCGCCGTTGCTGCCGGTCAGGCCGTGATCGCCCTTGCCGCCCTCGCCGCCCTTGCCGCCGTTGCCGCCGTTGCCCGACTCGGAGGCACCACCGGCGCCACCGGCACCACCTGCGCCACCTGCGCTCTTGGAACCGTCGCCGCCGTCACCGCCGGCGCCGCCATTGCCGCCGTTGCCGGTCGTTCCAGTGCCACCGTCGCCACCGACGCCGCCCTCACCACCGTTGGCGCCGTCGCCGCCGTCGCCGCCGTTACCGCCGTGCGTGTGGGTGGCATCGGCGTCGGCCCCGTTACCACCGGCGCCACCAACGCTGGGGTCGACGGGCTTGCCGCCCTGAGCGCCTTGGGCGCCGTCGGTGGCGTCGGCGCCGCCGGCGGCGCCGCCCTTTCCACCGTTGCCGCCCGCGCCGTCGTTGCCGGCCTGGCCGCCATCACCGCCGGAGCCCAATTGGCCGTCTGCACCTTCATGGCTCCAGTCGCCGTCGGCGCCCTTACCGCCATCGCCGCCCGCGCCGCCAGCACCGCCGGCGCCGCCAGCCCCGCCGTTGCCGCTCTTTCCTGCGACGCTGGCCGTACCGCCACCCTTGGCTCCGGCTAGGCCACCAGCGCCGCCCTTGCCGCCGTCGTAGCCGTGGTTACCGGCCGTTCCGTCGCCGCCGTTGCCGGTTCCGCCGTTCTCGAAGCTGCCGGCTGCACCGTCGCCGCCCCTGGTCCCCTCGCTCCCGGCGCCGCCCGCGCCACCGACACCGCCGTTGCCGCCGTTGCCCGCCTCGGTGCCACCGACTCCACCGGTACCGCCCACACCACCGGTGCCGCCTTCGGCTCCCTCGTAGGCACCGCTGAGCCCACCAGCACCACCAGTGCCGCCCGTGCCGCCGTTGCCGACCTTGCCGCCGTCACCACCGGCACCACCGTTACCGCCGGTTCCGGCCCCGTGGTCCTCGTCGAACCCGGTACCACCGGCACCGCCGGTACCGCCGGTACCGCCATTGCCGGTGTCGCCGGCGTCGGCACCGGTGCCGCCGGCACCGCCGTTGCCGGCTGCGTAGTCGGCGGTGGCATCTGCCCCAGCGCCGCCGGTGCCACCCTGGCCGCCATTTCCAAGGGTTTCGCTGTTATCGACACCGGCCGCACCCTTGCTGCCGAACATCCCGCCGGTGCCGGCCGCGCCGCCCTTGCCTCCGAACCCGGCCTCGCCACCGTTACCGCCGGTGCCGCCGTTGAGGTGGGCCGCATCGCCCGCTGCGCCAGTACCGCCCTGGCCGCCCGCTCCGCCGATACCACCTGCACCGCCGGCACCGGCACCGCCGAGCATGGAGCTGGCGCTACCGCCCTTTCCGCCGTTGCCCCCGACGCCGCCCTTGTCGCCGACACCACCAATGCCGGTACCGCCATCGGCCCACGTGCCGGTGTCACCGGTCGCGCCAGTCACGCCCGCGCCACCGGCGCCGCCCGCACCGCCGATCCCGAACAGCCAGCCCATCGCGTCGCCGCCGTTGCCGCCGTTTGCGCCGATGCCACCGGCACCACCGGCGCCGCCGATGCCCATGATGGTGCCGCCGGCACCGCCGTCGCCGCCGTTTTGGCCGTCCCACCCGGCACCACCGGCGCCGCCGTTACCGAACAACCCGGCGGCACCGCCGTCACCAGGATCGACACCGTCCTCACCGGCGTAGCCGGCCCCGCCGGAACCGAACCAGATGCCGCCGGCATAGCCGTCGGCGTGCTCTGCGGTGCCGTCCGCACCGTCGCCGAGATAGATCTGACCCTCGGGCGCCCAGTCGTTGACCATGTTGACGAGCCAGGAGTTGGCCGGGTTCTCGATCCAGGCGTCGACGGCCGAGTACATCGGCTGATAGAACAGCGTGTTCCACATCGAGGTCAGGTCGAACGCGGCCGTCGTGTCGGCCATCCCCGGGTCGGCCGGGCTGAACCAGGAGCTGATATCCCAAGCGCTGGAGTCCCAGGCACTGCTGTCCCAGCCCACAGTGGAATCTGAGACCGGGTTGAACAGGTCGGTCAGCCAGTCAAAGTCGAGGTCGGCGTGCGCCGTGGGAGCCGCGGCCAGCGGGGCCATGCCGAACGCCAGGAAGGCCGCGACCGTGCTACCTGCACCGATCAGCCGATTGTTGGCCCTGCGCCCGCTGTTCCGACGCTGCTCCCGACCTGACATGATTCCCCGCTTCTGCACTGAAGACGACCTGTGTAGAACGCAACAAATTGTCGCGTGGTTCACGCAGACTATTCCAAGGAACGGAGTTCCTCCACTCGACTGAGTGAATCCAGCCGGGCCACAACGAAGTTAACGCGCGATTACTCAGCGGCCGGAGGCTCGCCGCGGACCGCCTTGAGCCGATACATCACCAGATCAGGCGGGACACCGCTGGACTTGGCCGCCAACACCTGCCGGCGAGCTCGCTTGACGACGACACCCAATCCGTCCAAGTCAGCCGGGTCGATGCGCTCGATCGTCGTCCCGGACACCACGATTCCGCCCTTGACAGCCCGCTCCATGACCCGGGCGGCGATGTTGACATCCACGCCGAGCCAGTCGTCGGCCAGCCGCTGCGGGCGGCCGGTGTGGATTCCGGCCCGCATCCGCGGGGTGAAGCCGTTGACCTCGACGGTTTCGATGGCTTCCTGAGCTTTTAGGACCGCGCTCACCGCGACCAGCGGATCACGGAACACGGCCATGAGCCCGTCGCCCATCCGTTTGACGATGCGGCCGCCGGCGTCCAGCAGCGGCGGTTCCACCGCCTGCGATACCCGCCGCAGCAGGGTAAGGGTTGCGTCGTCCCCGGACCGCAGCGACCACGTCGAGAAACCCACCAGGTCGGTGAAGACCAGCGTGGCCTCGGAGTTGGACGGCGCACGTGATATCCGCTCGTTCAGCGCCTGCCAGACCTGCAGGGCACCCAGGCTGACTTCGCGGGACGCCGCGGAGCGATCGCCCATCAGCCGGTCCGCGGCACGCGCGGCCGCCTGCGGTCCCCCGTCACCCGCGGTGGATAGCGGGTCGCCGAACTCGGGATCACCGGGCAGCGCCCGCCGCACCCGCCGCACCAGATCGATCACCCGGACGTCGTTGGTGGTGCGGTTCAACCAGGCCGCGGCCTCTTCAAGGGAGAAGGAACGGCGGCGACTCGGGGCGGGTTGTTCTTCTATCTCCACCACCTCCTCGAGCTCGTCAGCCTGCCGACCGACCGGCTCGAGGTCCATGCGCCTCAGCGTAGGTGGCGGTTGTGGCCACCGGCAACGGTAGCGGCACGTGGCACACGCCACGCTCGTCGACCAAGTCCGCGACGCGCCCTCGATACCGTAGACAACGCATGTTGTCACAATTATGGTTGTGTCAGGTTCGCCAGACAGGAGACGTGATGACCGTTACTCCGACCACGTCAGCCGAGCGGGTGTCCGAGCCCGCGGAGCAGAGTGCCCCCTTGCCGACCCCGCCCAAACCCGCAGCGGCCGTCGAACCCTTGACCTCCGATTCGCTGACCTGGAAGTACTTCGGGGACATCCGCACCGGCGTGATGGGCATGTGGATCGGTGCCATCGAGAACATGTACCCCGGCTTGGGCGCCGGGGTGCAGGAGCACTCCAGCCTGTGGCGTGAGCCGCTGCAGCGGGTCACCCGGTCGGTGTATCCGATCATGGGCGTGGTCTACGACGGGGCCCGCTCGCAGCACACCGGCGCGGCGATCCGCGACTACCACCGCGACATCAAGGGCACCGACGAGCAGGGCCGGCGCTATCACGCGCTGGACCCCGAGACCTTCTATTGGGCGCACGCGACGTTCTTCATGCTGATCATCAAGCTGGCCGAGTACTTCTGCGGCGGGCTGACCGAGGCCGAGAAGCACCAGCTCTTCGACGAGCACGTGCAGTGGTACCGGATGTACGGCATGAGCATGCGCCCGGTGCCCAAGACCTGGGAGGAGTTCTGCGAGTACTGGGACCGGGTCTGCGAAGAAGAGCTGGAGATGACGCCGGCCGCGCAGGGCATTTTGGACATGCGCATCCCCAAGCCGTGGTTCGTCATGATGCCCACCGGCGTGTGGGACCAGATGTTCAAGCCGATGCTGGGCGCCCAGCGCTGGATCGCCGCCGGGCTGTTCGAGCCGGTGGTGCGGGAGAAGGCCGGTCTGCGCTGGTCGGAGGGCGACGAGGTGCTGTTCCGGCTGATCGGCAAATTCAGCCAGCTCGCGTTCACCTTCGTCCCCGAAGAGATCCGGCTGCACCCGCGCGCCCTGGCCGGCTATCGCCGCGAGCAGGGCAAGATCGCCGCCGACGCCCCGCTGGAAGAGGCACCGTGGCACACCGCGCCGCCCAAGGACCGTCGCGCCAACGGGATGCACTACGTCCCGCCGCGGCGGATGAGCCTTATCGAGCGGGCCGGTTCGCTGGTGCACAGCACCTTCTCACTGGCCGGGGTACGTCCGCCGCGGCCGCGACCACGGCCGAAAGCCGCCTAGGATCTGCGCTGCGCTCGCGCGCTCTGATATAGGCAGATCGCTGCTGCCGCAGCGACATTCAGGCTCTCCGCGCCGCCGGCCATCGGGATCCGTATCCGATGGTCCGCAGCGGCTGCGGCGGCGGCCGGCAAGCCTTGGGCTTCCGGGCCGAACAGCCAGGCGGTGGGCCCCACCAGTACCGGATCGGCGTCGTCGAGGCACAGCTCGCCGTCCAGCGCCGTCGCCAGCACCTGCAGCCCCGCCTCCCCCAACGCCGCCATCACCGCGTCGGTGTCGGCGGCAACCACTACCGGGATGTTGAAGATGCTGCCCGCCGAGGAACGCAGGCACTTGCCGTTGTAGGGGTCGACGCTGTTGCCGGTCAAGACCACCAGCCCGGCTCCGGTGGCGTCGGCGATGCGGATCAGGGTGCCGGCGTTACCCGGCTCGCCGATTCCGACCGCCACGGCCACCAGCTGCGGCCCGTCGGCCAGTACGGCATGCAGGTCCGGCTCCGGAAGCGCACACACCGCAACCAGACCGGCCGGGGTTACGGTGTCGGACAACGCTTTTGCTGCCCGATCGCTCACCAGGTGCACCGGGGCCGACGCAGCGCCCAGCAGCTCGCCATGACGCTGCGCCGCCGACTCGGTGGCGAAGACTTCAACGAGCAGACCGCGACGGCTCGCAGCCTCGATCAGATTGGGACCCTCCGCCAGGAAGCGCTGCTCGCGCTTCCTGGCGACGTGCCGGTGCAGCTTGACCGCCGCGACCACGCGGGCCGAGCGCTCGGTCAGCATCGGCGCAGGGGTCAGGCGGCCTCGCCGGAGGGCGCGTTGACATCCTCGGGCAGCGCGGCTTTGGCGACCTCGACCAGCGCGGTGAACGCGGCCGCGTCGCTGACGGCGATCTCGGCGAGATTCTTGCGGTCCACCTCGACACCGGCGGCCTTGAGGCCCTGGATCAGGCGGTTGTAGGTGACGCCGTTGGCGCGGGCCGCCGCGTTGATCCGGGTGATCCACAGCTTGCGGAAGTCACCTTTGCGGGCACGACGGTCGCGGTAGGCGTAGGTCAGCGAGTGCAGCTGCTGCTCTTTGGCCTTGCGGTACAGGCGCGACCGCTGGCCGCGGTAGCCTTTCGAGGCCTTCAGGATGGTGCGACGCTTCTTCTGGGCATTGACTGCCCGCTTCACGCGTGCCATGGGGTGTTCCTACTCTCGTTGGGGCGTAAGGGATTTGCGTTGCGTAAAGCGGCTGTCAGCCGTTCAGCATCTTGTTGACGCGCTTGGCGTCGGCAGCGGCCACCTCGGTGCGCCCGGCCAGGCGGCGGGTGCGGGTGCTCGACTTGTGCTCGAGCAGGTGGCGACGGTTGGCCTTCTGCCGCACGATCTTGCCGGTGCCGGTGCGACGGAACCGCTTTGCAGCGCCACTGTGGGTTTTCGCCTTGGGCATGTTTCCTCAGTTCTGGTGTGGGGTCGTTATTCGGGTTTGGGCTCGGCCGCGTCCGCCGGGGCTTCCGGGGCGGGGGCGGGGGGCTTTGCGCCCGCGCCCGCATCTTCTGCGGCCTTGGCCCGGGTCTTCGCGCCGCGGTGCGGTGCCAGCACCATCGTCATGTTGCGCCCGTCCTGCTTGGCGGAGGTCTCGACGAAACCGTGCTCGGCCACGTCGGCGCCCAGTCGCTGCAGCAGGCGGTAGCCGAGCTCCGGCCGGGACTGTTCACGGCCGCGGAACATGATCGTCACCTTGACCTTCGCCCCGGCGTCGAGGAAGCGGACCACATGGCCCTTCTTCGTCTCGTAGTCGTGGGGGTCGATCTTGGGACGCAGCTTTTGTTCCTTGACGACGGTCTGCTGCTGGTTCTTGCGAGACTCGCGCTCCTTCTGGGCCGCCTCGTACTTGTACTTGCCGTAGTCCATGATCTTGCAAACCGGCGGTTTGGCGGTCGGGGCTACTTCGACGAGGTCGAGATCGGCATCCGCGGCGACGCGAAGCGCATCTTCGATGCGCACGATGCCTACCTGCTCCCCTCCCGGGCCGATCAATCGAACCTCAGGTACGCGAATGCGCTCGTTGACGCGGATCTCAGTGCTGATGGGACCTCCCTGGGTAGTCTTTCGGTCGCGGCCGCCGCAGTGCTCGTCCGGACGCAGCGGCGGAAGAAACCACCCACCAGCAAAAAAGCCCTGCACGAAGCAGGGCCCGATACCGACCGATCGCGACCCGATAGCATCAGGCCGCCTGCGCGGTGCGCAGAGCAGGCGGTTCGCACCGCCTGCGACCGGACCACTGCGCCTACGGATTGCTCCTCGGCGAGTGGTGGGAGGGAACTCCACTTGCAGTCCTGGCGTACACCGGGACGGTCGCGGCACACAGTCTAGCAGCAGTTCCGCATTCCACTAGCCGCGGTGTTTCGGCCGCGGATCGGCCTCACATCGTTTTCCCGGTTTGACTGCATATTCTCCCGGGCTATGACGCTGACTGGGCCATCCAAGCCGGGCTTGCGCCGGCGCTCGACCTCGCGGTTCCGCTGGGTGCCCGCGACCGCCGCCTGGGCCGTCGGCACCGCCGCCACGCTGTCGCTGCTGGCGAGCATGTCCCCGGTGATCCGCTGGGTTATCCGGGTGCCGCGCGAATTCATCGACAAGTACCTGTTCAACTTCCCCGACACGAGTCTGGCCTGGGCTTTCGTGCTGGGACTGCTGGCCGCGGCGCTCAGCGCACGCAAGCGCATCGCCTGGTGGCTGCTGATCGCCAACCTGCTGGTCGCCGGCGGCTGGAACGTCAGTCGCCTGGTGTCGGGAAGCGCCGACCGACTGCAGGCCGTCAGCGGCGTCGCGGGCCTGGCCCTGCACGCCGCCGCGCTGGTGGTGCTGGTGTTGGCCCGCGGCGAGTTCTGGGCCAAGGTGCGGCGCGGCGCCCTGCTCAAGTCCTCCGCGACGCTGCTGGCCGGCTGGGCGGTGGCGATCCTGCTGTGCTGGGGGCTTATCGAGATGTTCCCCGGGACCGTCGAGCGGCCGTGGCGACTGCCCTACGTGGTGAACCGGGTGGTCGGCTTCGCGCTGCTGGAACCGGATTTCTTCCCCGGCAAGCCCGACTTCGGGCTCAAAGCGCTGTGCGGGCTGCTCGGGGCGCTGGCTCTGATCATCGCGGCCATCGTGCTGTTTCTGTCCCAGCGCGCCGACAACGCGCTGACCGGCCAGGACGAGTCGGCGATCCGCGGCCTGCTCGAGCAGTACGGCCAGAACGACTCGCTGGGCTACTTCGCAACCCGCCGGGACAAGTCGGTGGTGTTCGCCCCCAACGGGCGCGCCGCCATCACCTACCGGGTCGAGGTGGGCGTCTGCCTGGCCAGCGGCGACCCGGTCGGCGACCCGCGGGCGTGGCCGCAGGCCATCACCGCCTGGCTGCACATCTGCCAGGACTACGGCTGGGCGCCCGGCGTGATGGGCGCCAGCTTCGCCGGTGCGCAGGCCTTCCGCGACGCCGGCCTGAGCGCCCTCGAGCTGGGCGACGAGGCGATCCTGCGGACCTCGGAGTTCAAGCTGTCCGGCCCGGACATGCGGGGAGTGCGCCAGGCGGTGACCCGGGCCCGCCGGTCGGGGCTGGCGGTGCGGATGCGCCGGCACGGCGACATCGACGCCGACGAGATGGCCCGGGTGATAGAGCGCGCCGACGCCTGGCGCGACACCGAATCCGAGCGCGGCTTCTCGATGGCGCTGGGCCGCCTCGGCGACCCGGCCGACCTCGACTGCCTGCTGGTCGAGGCGGTGCGCGTCGACCCCCGAGCCGGCTCACAAAGCGGCGAGGTGGTGGCGATGCTGTCGCTGGTGCCGTGGGGGCGCACCGGGGTGTCGCTGGATCTGATGCGCCGCTCACCGCAGTCACCCAACGGCACCATCGAGCTGATGGTCAGCGAACTGGCGCTGCAGGCCGCCACCATCGGCGTCAGCCGTATCTCGCTGAACTTCGCGATGTTCCGCGCCGCCTTCGAGCAAGGCGCGCAGCTGGGCGCCGGTCCGGTGTTGCGGGCGTGGCGGCGGCTGTTGATGTTCTTCTCCCGCTGGTGGCAATTGGAGACGCTCTACCGCTCGAACATGAAGTATCAGCCGGAGTGGGTGCCGCGGTACGCCTGCTACGAGGATGCCCGGCTGATCCCCCGCGTCGGTGTGGCGTCGGTGATCGCCGAAGGGTTTCTGGTGCTGCCGTTCTCCCGGCGCAACGAGCAGCACACCGGACACCACCCGTCGGTGCCCGCAGCGGTGGCCGCCACCGGGCGCCTACACGCCGACGGCAGCGCCCCCGATGCCGATATCACCGCGGGGGCCGAGTCCGCCGCAGCGTTCGCCCGGCTTCCCGAGCAGGTCCGGGTACGAATGGCTAAGTTGAAATCGTTGCAGGACAACGGCGTTGATGCCTACCCGGTGGGCGTACCGCCCAGTCACACCGCCGCCCACGCGTTGCAGTGCGGCACCGACGAGACCGTCTCGGTGGCCGGGCGGGTGCTGCGGATGCGCGACTACGGCGGCGTGCTGTTCGCCCAGTTGCGCGACTGGTCGGGCGAAGTCCAGCTGCTGCTGGACAACTCGGTTCTGGCCGCAGTCGGCGAGGCACGGGCCGCGGACTTCGGCTCGACGGTCGATCTGGGCGACCTGATCGAGGCGACCGGCCGGATGGGCCACAGCCGCACCGGGACGCCTTCACTGCTGGTGTCGCACTGGCGGCTGGTCGGCAAGTGCCTGCGCCCTTTGCCCGACAAGTGGAAGGGACTGACCGACCCCGAGGCCCGGGTGCGGACCCGTTATGTGGACCTGGCGATCAACGCCGAGGCGCGGGAGCTCATCACCGCCCGCAGCAACGTGCTGCGCTCCATCCGGGACACCTTGTTCGCCAAGGGATTCCTGGAGGTCGAAACCCCGATCCTGCAGCCGCTGCACGGCGGAGCCAATGCCCGCCCGTTCGTCACCCACATCAACGCCTACGACCTCGACCTGTACCTGCGGATCGCCCCGGAGCTCTACCTCAAACGGCTCTGTGTGGGCGGGGTGGAGCGAGTGTTCGAGCTGGGCCGGGCGTTTCGCAACGAAGGCGTGGACTTCAGCCACAATCCGGAGTTCACCCTGCTGGAGGCTTATCAGGCCCATGCCGACTACCTCGGCTGGATCGACGGGGCGCGCGAGCTGATCCAGAACGCCGCGGTGGCGGCCAACGGTGCGCCGGTGGTGCTGCGGCCGGGACCCGGCGGCGGGCTGGAAGCGGTCGACATCGCCGGGCAGTGGCCGGTACGTACCGTGCACGACGCGGTCTCAGAGGCGCTCGGCGTGCAGATCGATGCCGCCACCGACCTGGGCACCCTGCGCCGGTTGTGCGACGGCGCCGGCGTCCACTATCTGCGGCAGTGGGATGCCGGCGCGGTGGTGCTCGAACTCTACGAACACCTGGTCGAGGCCCGCACCGAACGGCCCACCTTCTACACCGACTTCCCCACCTCGGTGTCGCCGCTGACCCGGCCGCACCGCAGCAAGCCCGGGGTGGCCGAGCGGTGGGACCTGGTGGCCTGGGGTGTCGAGCTGGGCACCGCCTACAGCGAGCTCACCGACCCGGTGGAACAACGCCGCCGGCTGCACCAGCAGTCGCTGTTGGCCGCCGGCGGCGACGTCGAAGCCATGGAACTCGACGAGGACTTCCTGGAGGCCATGGAGTACGCGATGCCCCCGACCGGCGGGCTGGGGATGGGCGTCGACCGGGTCGTCATGCTCATCACCGGCCACAGCATCCGCGCCACGCTGCCGTTCCCGTTGGCCAAGCCGCGCTGAGCGGGCGCGAGGTCCATCATGGTGGGGTGATCCTGTCCTCCGGTCAGCACATCTCGCTGATGTACGGCTGGGTTCCGGTGACGGTGCAGGCATTGGCCGCCGTGGTGTTGATGCTGGCCCTCGGCCGGAGCGGCCGCCGCTGGCTGCTGCGGCTGGCGCTGAGCGGCGCCCTGGGGTTGGCGACGGCGCTCTGCGCCTACTGGTATGTCAACGCCGAGGGCCTCTCCGGCGACCCGGCACCGGCGACGCTGTGGATCTGGGCGGCACTGGCGGGAGCCGCGGCGGCGGTTCTGATCCTGGGTTGGCGCACTGCGGGCTGGTGGCGCCGCAGCGCGTCCGTCCTTGCGGTGCCGCTGTGCCTGCTCAGCGCCGGCTTGGCGCTCAACGGCTGGGTCGGCTACTTCCCGACCGTGCAGAGCGCGTGGGGACAGCTGACGTCCGGCCCGCTGCCCGACCAGAGCGATCTGGCCGCGGTGAACGCGATGGCTACCGCGGGAAGAACGCCCGAACGGGGTCGTGTGGTGCCGGTGACGATTCCGGCCGACGCCTCGCACTTCAAGCACCGCGGCGAGCTGGTGTACCTGCCGCCGGTGTGGTTCACTCGGACCCCGCCGCCCGCACTTCCCGCGGTGATGATGATCGGCGGCGAATTCAACACACCCGCCGATTGGCTGCGGGCCGGCAATGCGATCAAGTCCGTCGACGACTTCGCGGCAGCGCACGGCGGCAGCGCCCCGGTGCTGGTGTTCGTCGACTCCGGCGGATCGTTCAACACCGACACCGAATGCGTCAACGGACCACGCGGCAACGCCGCCGACCACCTGACCGACGACGTGGTGCCCTACCTGATTTCGCATTTCGGGGTCAGCGCCGATCCGTCGAATTGGGGGGTTGCCGGCTGGTCCATGGGCGGTACCTGCGCAGTCGACCTGACCGCGATGCACCCCGAGAAGTTCCGCACGTTCGTCGACATCGCCGGGGACTTGGGACCGAACTCGGGAACCCGGGCCCAGACCATCGCGCGACTATTCGGCGGCAGCCGCGAGGCGTGGGCGGCGTTCGATCCGACCACGGTGATCGCCAAACACGGCCGTTATGCCGGGGTTTCGGGTTGGTTCGCGGTCAACGGTAGTGCCGGGACGTCGGATGCCGGCGGTCAGCTAGCGGCAGCGCAGTCACTGTGCGCACTGGGGCGGCGCAACGGCATCGACTGCGCAGTCGTGACCGAACCGGGCCGGCATGACTGGCCGTTCGCCGGGCAAGCCTTCGCAACCGCCCTCCCGTGGCTGGCCGGCCGGCTGAACACGCCGGGAGTGCACCCCGTTCCGCTTCCCGCGGAGCCGGTCCACGCCACCGCGGTGGGCCCTACCATGACCTCCGACGTCCACCCTGCGGGAAGGTGATTCTCTGGTGATGCCGGCTATCGCCCGTCTGCGCCGCGCAATCTTCGCCCGGCACGCCAACCCGTGGAGCGCCTGGAGTCGCTGGGCCACCACGCCGCTGATCCTGCTTCCGGTCTGGCGGCGCTCCTGGCGCGATGCGGCCTGGGTGTCGGCCTGGTTCGCGCTGAACCCGGTGATCTTCGGTGAACCGGCCGGCCGATCGGCCTGGTCGACGCGCGCCATGCTCGGCGAAGAAAAGTGGATCACCGACCGGCCCCGAGACGCCGCACTGCTGGTGAACCTGGCCGGTGCCGCCGCGACCGCCACCGCGCTGGTCACCGCCCGACGCCGGCGGCTGCTGCCCACCGTGATCGCGACGGCAGTGGCGATGACGCTGACCATGGGTTACTGGGCCTTGATGGTCCGCTACTTCGACCGCCGCCGGTAACGTGTCGAGCATGGGTGACGATCCAACCGACCCCGGCTTCGATGAGGCCGGCGTGCCGACGTTCGACTCGGTGCGCGAGAAGATCGAGCGGCGCTTTGAGACCTCGATCGGCGCGCAGGAACTGGATTCGGAGAGTCCCGAGGGCCGCAGCGTCGAAAAGCAGTACCAGGACCGGCAGCGCGCGGCCGCCGATCGACTAGAGCAGATCCGCCAGTCAATGCACGAGGGTGAGCACTGACCGGTGCGCAGCTTCACCATCGCCGAACGGCGAAACCGTTTGACGCGCAGACATTTTTTGGCCCCCGAAGCCGCGACCGAGCCGATAACTCAGGTGGCGGCCGCGCTGATCGGCCTGCACGCCACCGACCCGGCCACTCCCTATCTGTCCCTGTGGGCGCGATCGTCGCCGTTCGCCGTCACCGACCTGGACAGTGCGTTGTATGAAAAACGTTCGCTGGTCAAGCATCTGGCGATGCGCCGCACGCTGTGGGTGATCGATCCCGCCGATCTGCCCGCGGTGCAGGCCGCAGCCAGTGACCGGGTGGCCGCCACCGAGCGGCGCCGGCTCATCGCCGATGTCGCCAAAGCCGGTGTGGCGGCCGACGGGGAGCCCTGGCTCAACCGGGCCGGTGCGGCGGTGCTGCGGCACCTCGGAGAACACGGCGCGGCCAGCAGCACCGAGCTGCGCGCGGCCCTGCCGGAACTGGCCGGGACCTACGATCCGGCTCCCGGCAAGTCCTACGGCGGCCAGACGCACCTGGCTCCGCGGGCGCTGACCGTGCTCGCGGTGCAGGGCGACATCGTGCGCGGCCCCAACGACGGAACGTGGACGTCCTCGCGGCCGCGGTGGGTGACCGCGGCGGATTGGCTCGCCGAACCGGGCGCGCCGATGGCCGCCGAGGCGGCGCAGGCGCAACTGATCAGCACCTGGCTGCGGGCGTTCGGTCCGGCCACCGCCGACGACATCAAGTGGTGGTTCGGCACCACCAAGACCGCGGTCCGAAAAGCGTTGAGCGACATCGGCGCCGTCGACGTCGACCTGCACGGCACCCCCGGCTGTGCGCTGCCCGATGACTTGGAGCCCGAACCGGAACCGGCGCCGTGGGGCGCGCTGCTGCCCGGTCTCGACGTCACCACCATGGGCTGGTACCACCGCGACTGGTATCTCGGCGAGCACCGCGGTCAGCTCTTCGACAATAACGGCAACGCCGGCCCCACGGTGTGGTGGAACGGGCGGATCGTGGGCGGCTGGTATCAGAACGCCGCCGCCGAGGTCCAGTTGCAGCTGCTGGAGGACCCCGGCCGCCCGGCGCGCCAGGCCCTGGAAAAACGGGCGCGGGAGCTCACCGAGTGGCTGGACGGCGTGCGGGTACCGCCGCGATTCCCGTCACCGCTGGTGAAAGCCGCCCCGCGCTGATCTGCGCTGTCGAGTGTGCCGGTTGTGTGCGCGATTTCGCCGTTTGAGGGGCCATAACGTGCACAGTCGCCGGCCGTCAGGCACTCGCCTTGCGGCGCCGCTTGGCCGGTTTGGCCGGTGCGCCCAGGATCTCGGCGAGGAACTTGCCGGTGTAGCTCTCCGGGACCGCCACCACGTCCTCGGGTGTGCCGGTGGCCACCACCGTGCCGCCGCCGGCCCCGCCTTCCGGTCCCATGTCGATGATCCAGTCCGCAGTCTTGATCACGTCCAGGTTGTGCTCGATGACGATCACCGTGTTGCCCTTGTCGACCAGGCCGTTGATGACGCCCAGTAGTTTGGCGATGTCCTCGAAGTGCAGGCCGGTGGTGGGCTCGTCGAGGATGTAGACCGTGCGCCCGGTGGAACGCTTCTGCAGCTCCGAGGCCAGCTTCACCCGCTGCGCCTCCCCGCCGGACAGCGTCGGCGCGGGCTGACCGAGCCGCACGTAGCCGAGGCCGACGTCGACCAAGGTGCGCAGGTAGCGGTGGATGCCGGTGATCGGCTCGAAGAACTCCGCCGCCTCCTCGATCGACATGTCGAGCACCTCGGCGATGGTCTTGCCCTTGTAGTGCACCTCGAGGGTCTCCCGGTTGTAACGGGCGCCGTGGCAGACCTCGCAGGGCACATAGACGTCGGGCAGGAAGTTCATCTCGATCTTGATGGTGCCGTCGCCGGTACACGCCTCACAGCGGCCGCCTTTGACGTTGAACGAGAATCGGCCCGGCAGGTAGCCACGCACCTTGGCCTCGGTGGTGGCGGCGAACAGAGTGCGGATCTTGTCGAACACCCCGGTGTAGGTGGCCGGGTTGGACCGCGGGGTGCGCCCGATCGGTGACTGGTCGACCCGCACCAGCTTGTCCAGCTGGTCCAGGCCGGTGATCCGGGTGTGCCGGCCGGGCACCAGTCGGGCGCCGTTGAGCTTGTTGGCCAGTACCGACGCCAAGATATCGTTGACCAGCGTCGACTTGCCGGACCCGGACACCCCGGTCACGGCGGTGAGCACCCCGAGCGGGAACGCCACGTCGACGCCGGTCAGGTTGTGCTCGCGGGCACCGACCACCCCGAGCTGACGTTTGGTATCGACTTTCCGCCGAACCTCCGGTACCGCAATGTTTTTCGCGCCGGACAGGTAGGCGCCGGTGATCGAGTCGGGGTTGGCCAGCAGTTCGGCGTACGGCCCGCTGTGCACGATCCGGCCGCCGTGCTCGCCGGCCGCCGGGCCGATGTCGACGATCCAGTCGGCGTGGGCGATGGTGTCCAGGTCGTGCTCGACCACGATCAGGGTGTTGCCCAGGTCGCGCAACCGCACCAGGGTTTCGATCAGCCGGCGGTTGTCACGCTGGTGCAGCCCGATCGACGGCTCATCGAGCACGTAGAGCACCCCCACCAGACCCGAGCCGATCTGGGTGGCCAGCCGAATGCGTTGCGCCTCACCGCCGGACAGCGTTCCGGCCGCCCGCGACAGGGTCAGGTACTCCAGACCGACGTCGAGCAGAAAGCTCAGCCGCGACTGGATCTCCTTGAGCACCTGGCCGGCGATGGCCTGCTCGCGCGGGCCCAGCGTCAGCGCATTGAGGAAGTCGGAGCACTCCGCGATCGACAGATCGCTCACCTGCGCAATGGATTTGCTGCCGTAGTCTCCGGCGGCCAGTGTCACCGCCAGGATCTCCGGCTTGAGCCGGGTGCCGGCACATTCCGGGCACGGCACGTCGCGCATGAAGCCGGCGTAGCGTTCCTTCATCTGCTCGGACTCGGTCTGCTCCATCTTGCGCTGCAGGAACGCCATCACACCTTCGAAATCGGTGTAGTAGGAGCGGGTCCGGCCGTAGCGATTGCGGTAACGCACGTGGACCTGTTCGTCGGAGCCCTCCAGGATCGCCCGCCGCGCCTTGGCCGGCAGCTTGCGCCACGGGGTGTCGACGTCGAAGCCCATCGCCGCACCCAGGCTGGCCATCATCCGGGTGAAGTACTCGCTGGTGGGCCCCATCGACCACGGCGCCACCGCGCCCTCGGCCAGGGTGCGGTCCGGATCGGGCACTACCAGGTCGGCGTCGACCTCCTTGCGGATGCCCAGCCCGGCGCATTCCGGGCAGGCCCCGTAGGGCGAGTTGAACGAGAACGACCGCGGCTCCAGGTCGTCGACCGCCAGGGGGTGGGCGTTGGGGCAAGCCAGCTTCTCGGAGAACCGCTGCTCCCGGTGCGGGTGGTCGTCGTCGCGGTCGACGAACTCCAGCACCACGATGCCGTCGGCCAGGCCCAGGGCGGTCTCGATCGAATCGGTGAGCCGCTGCTTGGCCGACTCCTTGACCGTCAACCGGTCCACCACGACGTCGACGTCGTGCTTCTCCTGCTTCTTGAGCTTGGGCGGATCGGTCAGCGAATGCACCACACCGTCGACCCGCACCCGGCTGTAGCCCTGGGTGTTGAGCTTCTCGAACAGGTCGGCGAACTCACCCTTGCGGGTGCGCACCACCGGGGCCAGCACCTGAAACCGCAGGCCCTCGTCCATGGCCAGCACCTGGTCGACGATCTGCTGCGGGGTCTGGCGGGCGATGCGCTCAGCACAGACCGGGCAGTGCGGGGTACCGGCCCGCGCATACAGCAGCCGCAGGTAGTCGTAGACCTCGGTGATGGTGCCGACCGTCGAACGCGGGTTGCGGTTGGTGGACTTCTGGTCGATGGACACCGCCGGCGACAGGCCCTCGATGAAGTCGACGTCGGGCTTGTCCATCTGGCCGAGGAACTGCCGGGCGTAGGCCGACAGCGATTCGACGTAACGGCGCTGGCCCTCGGCGAAGATCGTGTCGAAGGCCAGCGAGGACTTACCCGAGCCGGACAGCCCGGTGAAGACGATCAGCGCATCGCGCGGCAGGTCCAGGTCCACACTGCGCAGGTTGTGTTCACGCGCGCCTTTGATGATCAGCCGGTCAGCCACCCGTCCATGCTAGGTGGCGCTACCGACACCCAGTTCAAGGCCAGTACGGTGGCGGTTATGACGCCTTCGATCTCGGTTGACGACAGCTACACCGGGCACGTCGAGCCCGGCACTGCGGCCCGCCGCACCCTGCCCGGAGCCTCGATCATCAAGACGTCGGTGGGCCCGATGGACAACAACGCCTACCTGGTGACCTGCAGCAACACCGGTAAGACGTTGCTGATCGACGCGGCCAACGACGCCGACACCCTGCTGGCGCTGGTGCGCGAGCACGCCCCGCAGGTGGCGCTGATCGTGACCAGCCACCAGCACTTCGACCACTGGCAGGCCCTCGAGGCACTCGCCGAGGCCACCGGGGCGCCCACCGCGGCGCACGCCCTGGACGCCGAGCCGCTGCCGGTGACCCCGGACCGGCTACTGGCCGACGGCGACACCGTGACCGTCGGTGACCTGACCTTCGACGTGATCCACCTGCAGGGCCACACCGAGGGCTCGGTGGCGCTGGCGCTCGACGGCGAGGCCACCGGCGGTGTGACGCACTTGTTCACCGGCGACTGCCTGTTCCCGGGCGGTGTCGGAAAGACTTGGCAGCCCGGGGACTTCGAGCGGCTGCTCGGCGATGTGAGCCGCAAGGTGTTCGACCGGTTCGGCGACGACACCGTCGTCTACCCCGGCCATGGGGACGACACCACGCTGGGCAGCGAGCGGCCGCATCTGGCCGAGTGGCGCGAACGGGGCTGGTGAGCGCCTAAACCCCTTGTCCGCAGGTCAACGGCGCTTATACTGAGGTCTTTCTGGGGGCCGGAGGCTGCGGGAGGGCGGATGGCGGCCACACGGGCGTGCGCGACATGCGGGACCGAGCCGCGGGACGGCGCGCGGTTCTGCGACGGGTGCGGTGCCCCGATTGCGCCGGCCGCCGAGCACGCCGAGTACAAGCAGGTCACGGTGCTGTTCGCCGACGTGGTGCAGTCGATGCAGCTCGCGGCGACGGTCGGCACCGAGCGGCTGCGCGAAATCATGACCGAGCTGGTGACTCGGGCGGCGGCGGTGGTGCAGCGGTTCGGCGGCACCGTCGACAAGTTCACCGGTGACGGCCTCATGGCGATCTTCGGGGCGCCGGTGGCGTTGGAGGACCACGCAGTGCGGGCCTGTCGCGCCGCCCTGGTAATGCAAGAGCAGGCAGGCGGGCTCGCCGAGCAGCTACGCCGCCGCGACGGCGTCGACCTGCAGGTGCGCATCGGGATCAACTCCGGCGAGGTGATCGTCGGCGACATCGGCTCGGGGACACTGGGTTACACCGCGATCGGTGAGCAGGTGGGGATGGCCCAGCGGATGGAGTCCGTGGCGCCGCCGGGCGGGGTGATGCTCAGCGCGGCCACCGCCCAACTGGTGGCCGCGGTGTCGGTGCTGGGCGAACCGGAGCTGGCGCGCATCAAGGGCGTCGAGGACGCCGTGCCGGCACGGCAGCTGCTGAGCATGATCCCGCGCCGCCAGCAGGACAGGTCCGCGGAGTCGGTGCTGGTGGGCCGCGAGTCG
Organism: Mycolicibacter sinensis; assembly: GCF_001667375.1. Taxonomy (GTDB): domain Bacteria; phylum Actinomycetota; class Actinomycetes; order Mycobacteriales; family Mycobacteriaceae; genus Mycobacterium; species Mycobacterium sinense_A. The sequence goes on from NZ_LZIN01000073.1 coordinate 44,121, forward strand.
CAGGTGGCCACGCTCGAGGCGATGCTGGCCCGGGCCATCACCGGGCACGGGGCGGCGATGTGCGTGGTCGGCTCTGCGGGGATCGGCAAGACACGTCTGGTCGAAGAGATCGTGCGGTGCGCGAAAGACCATGGCGTCGAAGTGTTTTCCGCGTTCTGCGAGGCGCACACCGCCGATGTTGCGTTCCATGTGGTCGCCGGCCTGCTGGGCGCCGCGGCCCGGGTCGGTGGTCTCGATGACGCGAATATGCGGGCAACGGTGCGGGCCCGGGTACCCGACGCCGACCCCGAAGACATGCTGCTGCTGGACGACCTGCTCGGCATCGTCGAACCCGGGGTGGAACTGCCGAAAATCGATCCGGACGCGCGGCGCCGGCGGCTGACGGCGCTGGTCAATACCGCCCAGGTGGCCCGCACCCATCCCGCGGTCTTCGTCATCGAGGACGTGCACTGGATCGACGAGGTCAGTGAATCCATGCTCGCGGACTTCCTGACGGTGATCGCCGACACCTGCTCGCTGGTGCTGATCACCTGCCGCCCCGAGTATCAGGGGACGTTGCAGCAGATACCCGGGGTCGAGACCATGCTCCTGGAGCCGCTGAGCACCCGGGAGACCTACGTGCTGGTGACCGATTTGGTGGGCACCCACCCCTCGGCGTCCGAGGTCGCCGGGATCATAGCCGATCACTCGGCGGGGAACCCGCTGTTCGCCGAGGAGATCACCCGCGAACTCGCCCAGCGCGGCGTGCTGATCGGTGAACGCGGCAGCTATGTGTGCCGCACCGCCGCAGCCCAGATCCATGTGCCGGCCACCCTGCAGGCGACCCTGGCCGCGCGCATCGACCGGCTCAGCGCAACGGCCAAACATGCCCTGGCAGCGGCCGCGGTCATCGGCTCCCGCTTCAGCGGCGAACTGCTGGCCGCGCTGGGGGTCGAGCCGTGCATCGAGGAACTGATCGGCGCCGAACTGATCGAGCCGCTGTCGCCGCCGAACCCGGACGCCGACTACGCGTTTCAGCATCCGCTGATCCGGATGGTCGCCTATGAGGCACAACTGAAGTCCGGTCGCGCCGACGTGCACCGCAGGCTTGCCGCCGCCATCGAATCGCGCGATCCGGCATCGGCTGACGCTAATGCCACCCTGATCGCCGGACATTGGGAAGCCGCCGGGGAGCGACACGTCGCTTACCGATGGCATCTGCGCGCTGCGGCTTGGGCATTGAACCGCGACATCACCGCGGCTCGAATGAGTTGGGAGCGCGCCCAGAAGATCGCCGACACGCTGCCCGCCGATGACCCCGACCGGACCGCCATGCGGATCGCCCCGCGCACGATGTTGTGCGGGATCGCTTGGCGCGCAGGCTTGGACGACATATCGTCCCGGTTCGAGGAGTTGCGCGAACTGTGCGATGCCGCCGGAGACAAGCCGTCATTGGCGATCGCTATGGCAGGTCTGGTGATCGGCTATGTGTATCAGGACCGGATACACGAGGCCTCCGAGCTGGCCTCCGAAACGATGGCGCTGCTGGATTCCATCGACGATCCGTCCCTGACCGTGGGACTGTCGTTTGCGCCCATCTTCGCCAAGACCGAACTGGACGGTTGGGATGACGTGGCGGAGTGGTCACAACGCGTCATCGACCTGGCCGACGGCGATCCCACGATGGGCAATTTCCTCGTCGGCTCTCCGCTGGCGGTCGTGTTGGCCGAGCGCTCCATCGCCCGCTGGCGCCTGGGGCATCCCGGGTGGCGTGACGACCAGGAGCGCGCCCTCGCCATGGCCCGCGACACCGACCCGTTGTCCCTTGTCGTTGCGGTGGCATTCGCTTACCAGGCCGCGATCGCCTACGGCGTCTTGCGCGCCGACGACGCGGCCGTACGCACCATCGAAGAAGCCGTTGGGCACGCCGAACGCTTGGGTGACGACTACACCCTGTCCAAGGCGCGACAGAACTTGGGATTTGTGCTCCTACACCGCCCCACGGCCGCCGAGCGCGATCACGGACAGCAGATCTTGACTCAGGTCGGCCAGGTGGGCGAGTTCCCGATCACCCTGGTTTTCCTGGCCCGCGAACGGGCGCTGCGCGGAGACCGCGAGCACGCCCTGGCGCTCATCCGAACCATCGCCGACCAGCTGGTCCGCGGGGGCCAGCTGCTGGGGTGGGGCTTTCACGCGACCAACGTCTTGGTAGAAACCCTGCTGGACGAGCCCAGCCAAGCCGATCTGGCCGAAGCCGAAGCCGCGATCGAGTTTTTGGCGACCGCCCCTGCCGAAGAGAATCTGGTGATCCGGGATATCTGGCTGCTGCGGCTGCGTGCCCTGCTGGCCAGGGCGCGCGACGACGCAACCGGGTATGCCTGCTACCGCGATCGCTGCCGCGACATGGCCGAAACTCTGGGCTTCGGCGGGCATCTCGCCTGGGCTGAGGCGATGCCGTAAGGGTTAGCCGGTGGTGTGCACGATCAGCACGTCGACCTTGGCGCGCCGCGACACGTTGGCCGGCACCGACCCGAGCAGCCGCCCGGCGATCGTGCTCAACCCGACGTTGCCGACCACCAGCAGGTCGGCCTCGACCGACTCCGCCAACTCCACCAGCGCATCGACCGGAGCGCCGACCACCGCACGCTCCTCCACCTCGTAGGCCCCGGCGGCGATAGCGCGCTCCTTGGCCTCCTTGAGGATGGCGTAGATCGGCGCGTTGCCCGACGCGATGTAGCCCTCGTCCTTGAGGACGTCGGCGGCCCGCGGGTCGTCGGCGTGCGGCAGGTAAGCAGTGGCGATGACGACCTTCGCGCCCTCCCCAGACGCCAGGTGACCGGCGCGGTCGACGGCACGCAGCGAAGAGTCCGAGCCGTCCGTGCCGACCACCACGGTCTTGTAGCCGCTCATCCGTTAGCCCTCTCGGTCAAAAGTTGCCATGTTCTAAGCCATGGCGACATTAACGCGTCAGCGGCCCCGATGGGGGCGATTGGCGTCACATGTCACCTGCGTGCCTGCACACACATCCGCTTTGAGCGGGCCCGAAACCGGTTCCCGCGACTGTCGTGACGTAGCTGACACCGAGTACTGAGCGGTAGCGTGAGAAGTCATTCTCCTCATCCCCGGCGATAGGGCACGCCGTTGAGCCAGGTACTGACCCGAGTCCCGGTGAGCACGACAGCGGCACCGCTCCGCCGGCGGCGCCGGCCCTCCGATGCGGTACTGATCGCGGTGCTGGCCGCGGTCATCAGCGGCATCGGGGCGAGCCGGCCGTCGCTGTGGTTCGACGAGGCGGCCACGATCTCCGCGTCGACGCATCGCTCGCTGCCCGAACTGTGGCACCTGCTGAGCCACATCGATGCGGTGCACGGTCTGTACTACCTGTTCATGCACGGCTGGTTCGCCGTCTTCCCCGCCACCGAATTCTGGGCGCGGGTGCCCAGCTGCCTGGCGGTCGGGGCCGGCGCCGCCGGAGTGGTCGTCTTGGCGCGCCGATTCGCCGACCGGCGGCTGTCGGTGTGCGCAGGCGTGCTGTATGCGGTGCTGCCGCGGGTGACGTGGGCCGGCGTCGAAGCCCGCCCGTACGCGTTCGCGGCGATGGCCGCGGTCTGGCTCACCGTGCTGTGGGTGAGCGCGGCTCGCCGCAACACGGGCGCCCGGTGGGCGGCTTACGGCATGGCGGTGGTGGCGTCGACGCTGTTGAACACCTTCACCGTCCTCCTGGTGGCGGTGCACGCGGTGTTGGTGTGGGCACCCGGATGCGGACGCTCGGCGAGATGGCGCTTTGCCGCCGCGGCCGGGATCGCGATGGCGGTGCTGGCCCCGTTTCTCTGGTTCAGTCAGCGGCAGATCTGGCAGGTCGCGTGGATCGACCCGCTGAGCGGGCACACCGTCATCGAAATCGCGCAGCAGCAGTTCTTCGACAAAAGCGTGCCGTTCGCAATCCTGGCCTGGCTGCTGCTCGCCGGCGCGGCCATCGCAGTGCGGGCCGGGGCCCGCCCGGCACCCGCCGATGAGGTACGCCAGCTGCTGATCCTCTGCGCCGCTTGGCTGATCATCCCCACCGCGGCCACCGTGGTCTATTCGGCGATGGTCGAACCCGTCTACTACCCGCGCTATCTGATCAGCGCGGCACCCGCGATGGCGATTGCGTTGGCCTTGGCGGTCACCACGATCACCGAGTCGCGGCGTGCCGTCATCGCTGTCGTCATCACGCTGGCGGTCGCCGCAGTACCCAATTACGTTGCCAACCAGCGTGATCGGTACACCAAGGAGGGCTGGGACTACAGCGCGGTGGCCGACGTGATCGACGCACATGGCCGGCCCGGGGACTGCCTGCTCATCGACAACACCACCCGCTGGGCGCCCGGCCCGATCCGGGCGCTGCCGGCCGGGCGGCCCGAGACGTTCGCGAAGCTGCAGGACCCGGGCCGGGGGCCGCGCCGGCAGGCCCTGGGCCGGCTCTGGGACGGTCACCTGGGGGTCTGGGCACTGACCGATCAGCTGGCCGACTGCCCGACGATCTGGACGATCACCGATCACGACCGCGCCCTGCCGGCCCACCAGGTCGCCGCGATGCTGCCGATGGGGTCGCGATTCGCCCGCACCCCCGACGGCCGGGTGTTGCACCAGCTGGGCTTCCGCGTCGTCGAACGCTGGCAGTTCACCTACTCCCAGGTCATCAAGTCGACCGGCGGTTCAGCGAGGCTCGACGAAGGAGAGCCGAAGCTGGAACCGCCGCATGAATCGAACGGTTCAGCGAGGCTCGACGAAGGAGAGCCGAAGCGGGAACCGCCGCATCAACCCCGGTAAGCCCCTCAGACGTGGGCGCCGACCAGCGGGTCGGCGCCGCGGGCTGCCCGATAGGCCACCACGCACCCCAGGGCGGCCATCACCGCGAAGACCGCGAACAGCCAGCGGGCCGCCGGAAGGCCGGAGCTCATCGCGGTGTTGACCACCAGGCCGGCGATACCCGCGCCGAACGCCCCGCCGATCAGCGCGACGGTGTTGATCGCCGCCGCGGCGGTGCCGCCCTCAGCGGGGTCGTCGACGCAGCTCATCGCCCACGCCGACAGGTGCGGCCAGCCGGCACCGACCCCGATCCCGACGACCAGCAGCGCCAGCGCCCAGATCGCGCCGACGGCGGTCGGGTTGTAGCTGCTCATCCGGGCGAACGCGACCACCGCCAGGCCACCCGACATCACCAGGGGCCCACTGATCACCAGCCCGATGACGACCCGCACCTTGCTGACCGAGGCGCTGGCGATCTCGCTGATCGTCCAGCCGGTCGACAGGGCGGCCCCCAGGAATCCGGCCATCACCGGCGGCAGGTGCGCCAACCGCTGCCCGAGCAGCGGGATGTACAGGTTGGCCTTGGTGGTGGCCATCAGCAGGCCCAGCGTCAGGTAGATCCACTTCTCCCGGCCCGGGTGGAACGCGCTGGGGGGCAGCACCGCCGCCGACGAGCGCCGGTCCACCACCAGGAACACCCCCAACAGGACAGCGCCGGCGATCAGCAGACTGGCGGCACCGATGAGACTGCGCGGCAGTTGGGCGGTGCTCACCACCAGCGCGGCGCCTCCCAGCAACAGCAGCGAGCGCACCGGGACCTTCATCGCGTCATCCTGCTGGCCGCCGCGGCTGGCCCGCAGCACCACGCTCACCGCCGCGGCCATCACCCCGGACAGCCCTGCCATGATGGCGAACGCCCACCGCCAGATGCCGAACTGGGCGAACAGGCCGCCGGCCGCCGGGCCCACCAGGGTGCCGACACCCCACATCGCCGACACCAGCCCCGACGCGCGGGTCCACAGCCAGCTGGGCAGGACCGCATTGATCAGCGCATACCCGAGTCCGGCCAAGAGACCGCCGCCCATGCCCTGCAGGGTGCGGCCGACCAGGAGGATCTCCATGTGCGGCGCCATGGCGCACACCGTGCCGCCGACGCCGAACGCCAGCAGGCCCAGTAGGTAGGCGAAGCGGGAACCGATGCGAACCAGCACCGGGTTGGCCGCGGCGGCGGCGATCACCGATCCGACCAGATACAGCGTGGTGGCCCAGGCGTAATACCGCTCGCCGCCGATCTCTTTGATCGTGCTCGGCAGCAGGCTGATGGTCAGGAATTCGTTGGTGGCGTAGAGGGCCACGCCCCCGGCCAGCACGGCCGAGGTACCTAAGTAGCGCCTTCCGAGCAGCTCATGCCAGCTGCCAGTGTTTACAGCGGCGTCGGTCGGCACCGCTTCAGTCAGATCCACCACCGGTTGCAGTCAATCACGGATCGCCACAACACGCGAAACCCCGCTTGCTGGCGCGTCACTTGATTCCGGCCGCATCCATACCCCGCAATTCCTTCTTCAGGTCGGCGATCTCATCGCGAATCCGCGCGGCCAGCTCGAATTGCAGGTCGCGGGCGGCGTTCATCATCTGCTCGGTGAGGTCTTTGACCAGGTCAGCCAGCTCGGCGCGAGGCATGTTCTTGGTGTCGCGGCCCTCGAACACACCGGCGCTAACGGCCCGGCCGGGCTCGCCCTGCGCGCGGCGGCCACGCGAGGCGTTGCGCCCCGAACCGGCGACCTCGACGCTCTCGCTGTCGGCCGCCTCCCGATACACCTGGTCGAGGATGTCGGCGATCTTCTTGCGCAGGGGCTGCGGGTCGATGCCGTTGGCCTCGTTGTAGGCGATCTGCTTGGCCCGGCGGCGTTCGGTCTCGTCGATGGCCTCTTTCATCGAGTCGGTGATCTTGTCGGCGTACATGTGCACTTCGCCGGAGACGTTGCGGGCGGCGCGGCCGATGGTTTGGATCAGGCTGCGGGTGGATCGCAGGAAGCCCTCTTTGTCGGCGTCGAGGATCGAGACCAGCGACACCTCCGGCAGGTCCAGACCCTCCCGCAGCAGATTGATACCGATCAGCACGTCGTAGTCGCCGAGCCTCAGCTGGCGCAGCAGTTCCACCCGACGCAGCGTGTCGACCTCGGAGTGCAGGTAGCGCACCCGGATCCCCATCTCCAGGAGATAGTCGGTGAGGTCCTCGGCCATCTTCTTGGTCAGCGTGGTGACCAGCACCCGCTCGTCGGCCTCGGCGCGCTGCCGGATCTCGGCGATCAGGTCGTCGATCTGGCCCTTGGTCGGCTTCACCACCACCCTCGGGTCCACCAGGCCGGTCGGGCGGATCACCTGCTCGACGAACTCGCCTTGCGCCTGGGCCAGCTCGTAGGGCCCGGGGGTGGCCGACATGTACAGCGTCTGGCCGATCCGGTCGGCGAACTCTTCCCAGGTCAGCGGCCGGTTGTCGCAGGCCGAGGGCAGTCGGAAGCCGAACTCCACCAGGTTGCGCTTGCGTGACATGTCGCCCTCATACATGCCGCCGACCTGCGGCACGGTGACGTGCGACTCGTCGATGATGAGCAGGAAGTCCTCCGGGAAGTAGTCCAGCAGGGTGGCCGGGGGTGTGCCGGCGCCACGGCCGTCGATGTGGCGGGAATAGTTCTCGATGCCCGAGCAGAACCCGACCTGGCGCATCATCTCGATGTCGTAGTTGGTGCGCATCCGCAGCCGCTGGGCTTCCAGCAGCTTGCCGTGACGCTCCAACTCGTCGAGCCGGGCGGCCAGCTCCTCCTCGATGGTGGAGATCGCCTGCGTCATCCGTTCCGGGCCGGCCACATAGTGGGTGGCCGGGAAGATCCGCAGCGAATCGACCTTGCGGACCACGTCGCCGGTGAGCGGATGCAGGTAATACAGCGCCTCGATCTCGTCGCCGAAGTACTCGATGCGGACGGCCAGCTCCTCGTAGGACGGGATGATCTCGACGGTGTCGCCGCGCACCCGGAAGGAGCCGCGGGTGAACGCCATGTCGTTTCGGGTGTACTGGACGTCCACCAGCAGCCGCAGCAGGGCGTCGCGCGGCACCTCGACGCCGACCTGCAGCTCGACGGAGCGGTCCAGGTAGGACTGCGGGGTGCCCAGGCCGTAGATGCACGACACCGACGCCACCACCACCACGTCGCGTCGGGACAGCAGGCTCGATGTCGCCGAATGGCGCAGCCGCTCCACGTCGTCGTTGATGGAGCTGTCCTTCTCGATGTAGGTGTCGGTCTGCGCGATGTACGCTTCCGGCTGGTAGTAGTCGTAGTAGGAGACGAAGTACTCGACGGCGTTGTGCGGCAACATCTCTCGCAATTCGTTGGCGAGCTGCGCGGCCAGCGTCTTGTTCGGCGCCATCACCAGGGTGGGCCGCTGCAGCCGTTCGATGAGCCAGGCCGCGGTGGCCGACTTCCCCGTGCCGGTGGCGCCCAGCAGCACCACGTCCTTCTCCCCCGCCTTGATCCGCCGTTCCAGGTCCTCGATGGCGGCCGGCTGGTCGCCGGCCGGCTGATACTCGCTGACGACCTCGAAACGGCCGCCGGTCCGCACGATGCCTTCGACAGCGTCCGCAGGCGGCCGGTACTCCGAATGCGCGACGACAGGGTGTTCCGTTGCGAAAGCCACGAACCCAGGGTAAGCCGGGTGTCTGACAGCGCGAGCGTGCGTACTTCCGGCTCCACGCGGCGCGTCGGGCCGGGGACACGCACGCTCGCGGCAAGAAGGAGGCGGTCAGCGGTGCATCCACCCAAGCACGAGACCTTTGACCTGGTCGCGTACACCAACACCGATCCAAAAGGGGTGGTGCGCGCCGTCGACGTCTATACCGTGCAGCCGTGGGGCCTCTACCTGGCCCGGCCCACCCCGGGCCGGGCCCAGTTCCACTACCTGGAGTCGTGGCTGCTGCCCGCGCTGGGGCTGCGTGCGACCGTCTTCCACTTCAATCCGGGCCACGAACGCGACCTGGACTTCTACCTCGACGTCGGTGAGTACACGCCGGGACCCGCGCTGTGGCGCTCCCGGGACCACTACCTGGACCTGGTGGTGCGTACCGGGCGCGACGTCGCGCTCACCGATGTCGACGAGCTGATGGTCGCCGTGCGAGAGGGCTTGCTCAGCCAGGACGACGCCGAACTGGCGGTGGCCCGGTCCGTCGCCGCCGTCGACGGCCTGGCCAGCAACGCCTATGACCTGCAGCGCTGGCTGGCCGGCCAGGGCATGCCGGTATCCTGGCCGGTCAGCGACGGTATTCCCGGGTCGGCACCGGAAAGTTAGGTAATCTCGTGAACATGAACGCCAACCTGCGAATCGGTGTCGCCACCGCGACCACCGCGGCCCTGCTCGGGTGCGGTCAGCTGATCCCAGCGCCGGCGGCGGCGTCCCAGGAGTTGCACAACGTCACCTACATCGCGCGGGTCGACGCCTGGACCCAAGGCAGTGTCGTCACCTTCATGCTCAACGACACCCAGACCGCCAGCGGCGACATCGACGCCTTCGGCGCGCCGTTCGAGGCCAACGCGGTGTTGTCTGATCCGAGCAAGGCGGGCATGGTGATCCGGCTGCGCTGGCCGTCGTCGGCCAACGTGCACTGCGAGATCCACGTGGATGACATCGTCGCGGTCAAGAGCGACCGCTTCGTCAGCACCTGGAAGGACAGCAGCGATCCGCGCAACGGCGCGATGCTGTGCGGCGCCTTGATCAGCAGCATGGCCTGATCGGCGGTACGGGCCCTACCTGGTCTGCACCCGGAGGTGGACGCCGGTGGGCCGACCCGGGTCGGCGGAGGCGTGAAACCTCTTCTCCGGCAAGGACGGATCGTCGACGCGCGGGTAACCGGCAGCCAACAGGTCCTCGACGAGTTCATCGGCGACCGCAAGGGATTCCACGATGACCTGGACGTCGATGACGTCCAAGGCGTCTGGGACATCCGGCCCCGGCACCGCAGTGGGTCCGACGTGCTCGACGCGCAGCGCGCGGTGCCCGCAGGTGGTGCGCAGCCGGGCGATGATCCGCTGGGCCTGGTCGGGCCAGGTCGGGTCGGCCGGCACCGGCTGCGTCGGGAACGGCGCGGGGCGCCGAGCCGCGAGGTTGTCCGCGAACGGCTGGATGCGGTGCTGCCACAGCTGCAACGCCTGCGCCGCCAGGTCGTCGGGGTCACCGGAGTTGTCCAGCCAGACATCGGCGACCGCGCGCCGCTGCGGCTCGGTGGCCTGGGCGGCCACCCGCGCCCGCGCGTCTTCCTCGGCCATGCCGCGGTACTGGAGGAGTCGGGCTACTCGTGTCTCTACGTCCGCGTGCACCACGATCACCAGCGGGAACATCGGCGCCATCTGCGACTCCACCAGCAGCGGGATGTCCTCGACGATGATCGCGTCCTGACCGGCCGCGGCGATCAGTTCGCTGCGGCGCCGCGCCACCAGCGGGTGCACGATGCCGTTGAGCGTGGCCCGCTTGTCGTCGTCGCTGAAGGCGATCGCGGCCAGCGCCGGACGGTCCAGGGCCCCGTCCGGCAGCAGGATGCCCGGCCCGAAGGCCTCGACCAGTGCGGTCAGGCCTTCGGTGCCGGGTTCCACGACTTCACGGGCGATGACGTCGCCGTCAACGACGATGGCGCCGTAGCGGCTGAAGGTCGCCGAGACCGTCGACTTACCGGCGCCGATACCGCCGGTCAGACCGATCCGCAGCATCGAGCCCCTTCAACCGCGCCCGGGAGCGACTATGCGCTGTTACCGGCGAGCTTCTCCCGCAGCGCGGCGAGCTGCTCGTCGCTGGCCAGCGAACCACCGGCCGGGGCCTCGTCGCGGTGCGAACCGTTGGCACCCGAGCGAGGCTCGGCGTGCTCGGCGGCGGCGAACTTCTCCATCTGCGCGGTGTGCATCTTGTGCCGGCGCTCGGCCTCGGCGTAGCGGGCCTCCCACTCGGTGCGCTGCTTGTCGAAACCTTCGATCCACTCGTTGGTCTCGGCGTCGAAGCCCTCCGGGAAGATGTAGTTGCCCTGCTCGTCGTAGCTGTCGGCCATGCCGTACTTCGAGGGGTCGAACTCCTCGTTGTAGTCCTCGTTGGCCTGCTTGAGGCTCAGCGAGATCCGGCGCCGGTCCAGGTCGATGTCGATGACCTTGACCATCGCGTCGTCGCCGACCGCGACCACCTGGTCGGGCACCTCGACGTGCTGCTCAGCCAGCTCGGAGATGTGCACCAGGCCCTCGATGCCCTCCTCGACGCGGACGAACGCACCGAACGGCACCAGCTTGGTGACCTTGCCCGGCACGATCTGACCGATCGCGTGGGTGCGGGCGAAGTGCCGCCACGGGTCTTCCTGAGTCGCCTTGAGGCTCAGCGAAACCCGCTCGCGGTCCATGTCGACGTCGAGCACCTCGACGGTGACCTCGTCGCCCACCTGAACCACCTCGGAGGGGTGGTCGATGTGCTTCCAGGACAGCTCGGAGACGTGCACCAGGCCGTCCACCCCGCCCAGGTCGACGAACGCGCCGAAGTTGACGATCGAGGACACGACACCCTTGCGGACGGCGCCCTTCTGCAGCTGGTTGAGGAACTCGCTGCGCACCTCGGACTGGGTCTGCTCCAGCCAGGCGCGACGGGACAGCACCACGTTGTTGCGGTTCTTGTCCAGTTCGATGATCTTGGCTTCGATCTCGCGGCCGATGTAGGGCTGCAGGTCGCGGACCCGGCGCATCTCCACCAGCGAGGCCGGCAGGAAGCCGCGCAGCCCGATGTCGAGGATCAGGCCGCCCTTGACGACCTCGATGACGGTGCCCTTGACGGCCTCGTCCTTATCCTTGAGCTCCTCGATCGTGCCCCAGGCGCGCTCGTACTGGGCGCGCTTCTTGGACAGGATCAGCCGACCCTCTTTGTCCTCCTTGGTCAGGACCAGAGCCTCGACCTCGTCACCGACGGACACCACCTCGTGGGGGTCGACGTCGTGCTTGATGGACAGTTCCCGGCTCGGGATGACGCCTTCGGTCTTGTAGCCGATGTCGAGCAGGACCTCGTCCCGGTCAACCTTGACGATCGTCCCTTCCACGATGTCGCCATCGTTGAAGTACTTGATCGTTTTGTCGATGGCGGCGAGAAAATCCTCGGCCGAGCCGATGTCGTTGACGGCTACTTGCGGCGAGGTGACGGTGGGACTTGGCATGTGTTGGGTTGCTCCGGACAAGTTGAGGTAGTAGGGACTGGTGTTGTCACGCATGCTGGGCATGCGGTGGCCCACGACTTCGTCGCGAACTAGTCGAGGACTACCTGTCGAGGCTACTCGACGTGTTGCACGCTGGACAAACCGGTGGTCTACGCTGCGTCGCTATGCCTGCGATGCGGAACCGCCGAAAAGTCGGAGCGCCGCTGATCGTCATCGTCCTGCTCAGCATCCTCACCGCGCTGCTGCTCCTGGTGTTCACCGCGGCCAATCCGGCCGGCACGCTGACCGCGCTGGTGCTGGCCAGCCTGTCGATGCTGGTGGTGCTGTTCTGTTACCGCTGGCTGGACCGCTGGGAGCCCGAGCCCCGTCGGCTGCTGCAACTGGCCTTCCTCTGGGGCGCCTCGATCGCGGTGCTGCTGGCCGTGGGTCTGGAAACCTTCGGGTCCTCGGTGGCCACCGTGCGGCCGCTGGTGTCGAAGACCTTCGACATGGCCGCCATTCAGGCGCCGTTCATCGAAGAGGCCGCCAAGGGCCTGTTTCTGCTGATCATGCTGACCGGCCGGCGGCGCCATGAGCTGAACTCGCTGACCGACTGCATGGTGTACGCGGGCATCACGGCGGTCGGGTTCGCCTGGATGGAGGACATCGTCTACATCGCACCCGCGGAGTCGCCGGCCCAGATGGCCGCGGTGGCCGTCGCGCGGCTGATCTTCGGGCCGTTCGCTCACCCGCTGTTCACCACCATGACGGCGATCGGGGTGTTCTTCGCGCTGCGCCGCCGCACCTTCTGGTCGAAGGCTGTCGTCATCCTGCTGGGCTATCTGGCGGCGGTCCTTATGCACGCCTCGTGGAACGCCTCGCTGGCCATCGGCGGCGCCCAGTTCTTCCTGGCGACTTACCTGTTCTGGATGGTTCCGGTGTTCCTGCTGATGGTATTGCTGGGCATCTTGAGCCGCCGGCACGAACAGCAGCTGGTCGCGTCCAAGCTGCCCGCGATGGTGGTCGGTGGCCTGATCAGCCCGAATGAGGAGACCTGGCTGGGATCGATCCGGGCCCGCAAACAGGCGATCCGTGAGGCGCGGCGGATCGGCGGGCAGCCCGCGGCCCGCAGCGTCAAGAAGTTCGCCGCCCAGGTGGTCGAGCTGGCGTTCGTGCGGGATCGCATCGACCGCGGCTTCGGCGATCCGGAGGTGTTCGCGATGCAGCACGAGGACGCCTACGGGGTGCTGGCCGCCCGAGCGGCGGCACCGGTGCTGCACACGATGGCGGGTTATCGGTCGCCGGCGCTGGTTCGGCGCTAACCCTCACCGAGTGTGCGGTTTCGTACGCGACGCGCCGGTGTGGGCGTATGGAACCGCACACTCACGGCGAACTGCACTGGCCGAGGCTAATGCGCGGCGGCGTCCCAACTGCGCCCGTAGCCGACGGCCACCTCCAGCGGCACGCTGAGCTCATAGGCGCCGCCCATTTTGTCGCGCACCAGCGCCTCCAGCGGCTCGCGTTCACCCTCGGCCACTTCGAAGAGCAGCTCGTCGTGCACCTGCAGCAGCATCCGAGAGCGCAGCCCGGTGGCCTTCAAGGCCTGGTCCACGTTGATCATCGCGACCTTGATGATGTCGGCCGCGCTGCCCTGGATCGGGGCGTTGAGCGCCGCGCGTTCGGCGGACTCGCGGACCTGGCGGTTGCTGCTGTCCAGCTCCGGCAGGTAGCGCCGCCGGCCCAGCACCGTCGAGGTGTAGCCATCCTTGCGGGCCTGCTCGACGACCTGGTGCAGGTAGTCCCGCACCCCGCCGAACCTGTCGAAGTAGGCGTCCATCTGCTCTTTGGCCTCTTCGGTGGAGATCTTGAGCTGCTGAGCCAGCCCGTAGGCGCTCAGTCCGTAGGCCAGGCCGTAGGACATCGCCTTGACCCGGCGCCGCATATCCGGGGTCACCTCGTCGATCGGCACGCCGAACGCCCGCGACCCGACGAACGAGTGCAGGTCCTCGCCGGTGTTGAACGCCTCGATCAGGCCGGCATCGCCGGACAGGTGCGCCATGATGCGCATCTCGATCTGGCTGTAGTCGACGGTCATCAGCTCGCTGTAGCCATCCCCGACCACGAACGCGTCCCGGATCTGCCGGCCGGCGTCGGTGCGGATCGGGATGTTCTGCAGGTTGGGTTCGGTGGACGACAGCCGGCCGGTGGCCGCGATGGTCTGGTTCAGCGTGGTGTGGATACGGCCATCGGAGGCAACCGATTTGAGCAGGCCGTCGACGGTCACCTTGAGCCGGGTGACGTCACGGTGAGTCAGCAGGTGCTCCAGGAACGGGTGGCCGGTCTTGTCGAACAGCGACTGCAGCGCGTCGGCGTCGGTGGTGTAGCCGGTCTTGGTCTTCTTGGTCTTGGGCATGCCCAGCTCGTCGAAGAGCACCACCTGCAGCTGCTTGGGTGAGCCGAGGTTGATCTGCTTGCCGATCACCGCGTAGGCGGCTTCGGCGGCGTCGCGGATCTCGTCACCGAAGCGGCTCTGCAGCTGGCTGAGGTGATCGAGGTCGACACCGATCCCGGCGGTCTCCAGCTCGGCGAGCACCCGCTGCAGCGGCAACTCGATGTCAGCGAGCAGTGCGGCCGAGTCGATGCGGGCCAGCTCGGCATCCAGCGCGTCGGCCAGATCGGTGACGGCGCGGGCCCGCAGCAGCGCGGTCGCCACGGCCTGGTCGTCGACGCCGTCGGTGTCGTCGAGCAGCGAGAGTTGTTGCTGCTCATCGGATTCAGCGCGCAGCTCGCGGCGCAGGTAGCGCACCGACAGGTCGTCGAGGCTGAAGCTGCGTTGCCCGGGCCGGACCAGGTAAGCGGCCAAGGCGGTGTCGGAGGTGACGCCGTCGAGGGCCCAGCCGCGGCCGGCCAGGTCATGCATCGCCAGCTTGGCTTCGTGCAGCGCCTTGGGTTTGTCGGGCTCGGCCAGCCAGGCGGCCAGCGCGGCCTCGTCCTCGGCGGTCAGCGTCGCGGTTTCAAGGTAGCCGCCGTCACCGTCTCCGGCGGCGATCGCCAATGCGGTGGTGTCACTGTCGAAGCTGCGGTGGCTGCCGATGACGGCCAGCCCGGCACGACGTCCGTCGGCGGCATGGTCGGCCAGCCAGGCTCCGACCGTGCCGGGTTCGAGTGCCCCACCGCGCACCTCGAAGCCCTCGTCCACCTCGGGCTCGGCCGTGGCCAGAGTCTCGAACAGCCGGTCGCGCAGTACCCGGAACTCGAGGTCGTCGAAGAGCTGGTGGATCTGCTCGCGATTCCATGGCACCAGCCGCAGCGTGTCCGGGGTCTGGGCCAGCGGCACGTTGCGCACCAGGTCGGTGAGTTCGCGGTTGAGGATCACCGCGGAAAGGTTGGCGCGCAATGCGTCTCCGACCTTGCCCTTGACGGTGTCGACCTGATCGACCAGCCCCTGCAGCGAGCCGTACTCGACGATCCACTTCGAAGCGGTCTTCTCCCCCACCCCCGGGATGCCCGGCAGGTTGTCGCTGGGGTCGCCGCGCAGCGCCGCGAAATCCGGGTACTGGGCCGGGGTCAGGCCGTACTTCTCCACCACCGCCTCGGGCGTGAACCGGGTCAGCTCGCTGACGCCCTTGCGGGGGTAGAGCACGGTCACGTTGTCGTTGACCAGCTGCAGCGCGTCGCGGTCGCCGGTGACCACCAGCACCCGGTAGCCCTCGGCGTCGGCCTGGGTGGCCAGGGTGGCGATCAGGTCGTCGGCCTCATAGCCGGCCTCGGACAGGGTGGTGATGCCCAGCGCGTTGAGGACTTCCTTGGTGATGTCGATCTGGCCGCGGAACTCGTCGGGAGTGCTCGAGCGGGTCGCCTTGTACTCGGGGAAACGCTCGGAGCGGAAGGTCTGCCGCGAGACGTCGAACGCGGCGGCGACGTGGGTGGGGGTTTCGTCGCGCAGCAGGTTGATCAGCATGGCGGTGAACCCGTAGACGGCGTTGGTGGTCAGACCGCTGCGGGTCTTGAAGTTCTCCGCGGGCAGCGCGTAGAAGGCCCGGTAGGCCAGCGAGTTTCCGTCCAGCAACAGCAACGTCGGTGTGGTCTGGGTGTCTTGAGCAGCGTCGGTCGGGGCGGTCTTGGCTGGGCTCACGGCCCTACTCTATGCATCCGCCGCCAGGCCGGGCAGGCGAGGAACTCGTATCGGTGAGTTCGGGTTCCGCCGTGGCGCAATAGCCTGCCGGATCGACGAATCGCTCCGACCAGCGGTCCCACGAGACGTCGACGGCGGACTGAGCTTCGTGCGCGTGCGGCGCCAGCGCGCGCGCCAAGGCGCCGGCACCCGCCAGCAGCGTCTCGTGCCCGCTCAAGGCCTTCTCCGGCCGCGCCCCCACGAGCAGCACCGACGCCATCGTCCGATTGCGGCCCAGGATCCCGGGCAGAGCGCGGTGCACCGTATTGCGGAGATCGAGGTCCTCGACCAGGAGGGGTCGGCCCACATGACCGACTCGCATGGTGGCGTGCAACGGTCCGCCCCCATCCTCGTAAGCGCGACCCAGCACGAGTGTCTCCGACAGCAGGGCGCGTGCACCGTCGGCCAGCTCGACGTGGGTGTGTCGGCGGACGTCGGCCCCGGCGGTAACGACGAACGGCGCAGCTCGCCACACCAGCCGCGCGCCTTCGCCGACGTGGACTGACGTCGACCAGCGCGCCCCGCCGCCCTGCGCGTGGTACGCAACCGTGCCGGCCGGCTCGACGAGTTCGAACCACACATTGGGGCCGACCCAGATGTCGAGGCGCAGATCGTCCCCTGCCAGTAGCATCGCGTAGCTCGCAACGAGCGCCAGCCGCGCGGCCGAGCCGTCGACGTGCAGTGGTCGCGGCCGCAGGTAGGTGCCGGCGCGCAGTTCGGTGAAGCATGCCCGGCCGCGTACCATCTCCACCCGAACCTTCGTCGCGACCGGCTCGGTCACGGATGACTGTGTGTCGGGGCGTCGCCGTGCCGGTGTGGAGCCATCGGACCGGGATCGCGCGGCACGTGACGACCGTGGCGGTGGTCATCGAGAATCTGGCGCACCCACTGGGCCAACTGGCCGATCGCGTCGGCATCCTGCCAGCTCATCGCCAGTACCGGCAACCCAGAGCGAGCGTGCTTCGCATCGGCCACCATCTGCTCGACGTCCACGTCTACGTGCGGGGCGAGGTCCACCTTGTTCACGAGTAGCAGATCGGCCCGTTCGATCCCGGGCCCACCTTTGCGAGCCACGTCGCCACCTCCTGCGACATCGAGACAGAAGATCTGTGCGTCCACCAGAGCTGGGCTGAACGTGGCCGTCAGATTGTCGCCACCACTCTCGACTATCACCAGATCGAGCGGAGCGAATTCGGCTTCGAGGTCCTCGATCGCGAGCAGGTTGGGCGTGATGTCGTCGCGGATCGCGGTGTGAGGACACGCACCGGTCTCCACGGCGCGGATGCGTTCCACCGGCAGCACACCCGCCGAGCGAAGCAGACGGGCGTCCTCATCGGTGTAGATATCGTTGGTTACGACGGCGATCTGCAGTTCGCCGGCGAGCGCCCGACACATCGTCGCGATCAGGGTGCTCTTGCCCGTGCCCACGGGACCGGCGATACCGAGACGCATGCCACGCCGGGACGGTGCGCTGTCGGCCTTTTCGGTGTGCTCAGGCATTGAAAATTCTCCTCGTCTTACCCGCGTGATTCAGCGACCATTGCTCGGCCTCCGGTGCGGTGACAGCAGGCATGTCATCGATGGAACCGACGGCGAGCACCCTCTCGACGAGCGACTCGATCAGCGGCTCGATCGCAAGAACCCATGCGACGGTGTCGATGGGATCAATGGGCGCGAGTTTGAGCGTCGCCGAAGCGACCGTTTGGACGTCGTCGTAGAAGCAGGCGCGGGCCACCGCCGCCTCGTCGATCCCCATGACCGCAGACACGGTGCCCAGGGCCACCGGCCGCATCGGCGCGCGATCGATGGCCAGCAGCGCACCCACCGCGGGATGGGAGGGCCACAGCCGCCGCGCCATCCGCATGAGACCTCGGCCGAGCATCCCCGAGACGCTGCGTAGCGGCTCACTCGGGGTCCGGGCGAGCAGAGCGTCGTGAACGTCCCTGAGGCACGCGATGTCGGATTGCACAGCGCGGTAAGCCAATACGGCCGCGGATGCCTCGACGGTGGCTACCGTGCGGGCACGCGCCAGAATGTAGTCGGGAACGCGCTCGGGCGGCATCCCCGCCAACAGCCCCGCCTCCAGTCCACCGGAGTACACGTGTCCTCCGGTGGGTAAGCGCGCATCGCCGAGTAGGAGCGCTCCGAAAGGTCTGGTCACCAGCTGTCCTAAAACATCGTGTATCGCTGCGCGAGCGGCAGTACGTCGACCGGTTCAGGACGAACCAGTTCGCCGTCGATGGTGATCGCGAACGTCTCCGGGTCGACTTCGAGTTTCGGCAGCGCCGTGTTGTTGGGCATGTCGGCCTTGCCGATCCGGCGGGTCGGGCGCACCGCGGCCAGCCGACGGCTCAATCCGAGCCGGTCGGCCAGTCCGTCATCGAGCGCCGCTGGGGACACGAACGACGTGGCCAGGTGCGCGGCGGAGGCCGGCTGCGCGGGCAACGTCACGCGGGTCAGGATGGGCTGCGAGTTCGATATGGCAGCGTTTGGGTCGCCCAGCGGCGCCGCAACGATGGCACCGGATTTGATGACCGCCCACGGCCGAATCCCGAAGAACGCCGGATCCCACAGGACGAGGTCGGCCATCTTGCCACTCTCGATCGAGCCGATCTCGTGATCAATGCCGTGCGCGACGGCGGGGCAGATCGTGTACTTGGCCACGTAGCGGCGTGCGCGTTCGTTGTCAGCAGGTTCGGACGAACTCAATGAACCGCGCCGGTGTTTCATCACGTGCGCGACCTGCCAGGTGCGGCAGATGAGTTCGCCGATGCGACCCATCGCCAGCGCGTCGGACGACGTGATCGAGATCGCCCCCATGTCCTGCAGGATGTCCTCGGCCGCCATCGTCGACGCTCGGATCCGCGACTCCGCGAACGCCAAGTCCGCGGGCACCCGCGGATTGAGGTGGTGGACGACTAGAAGCATGTCAAGGTGTTCGTCCACAGTGTTGACGGTGTAGGGCAACGTCGGGTTCGTCGACGCCGGAAGCACGTTCGGCTCGCTGGCCACCACGATGATGTCGGGGGCGTGACCACCACCTGCGCCTTCTGAGTGGTACACGTGAATGCCTCGACCGCCGATGGCGTCGAGGGTGCGCTGAACGTAACCGGTCTCGTTGAGGCTGTCGGCGTGCAGCGCGACCTGCAGCCCGAACTCGTCGGCGGCGCGAAGAGCGGAATCAATCGCGGCCGGTGTCGCACCCCAGTCCTCGTGAACCTTATATCCACCCGCACCTGCCAGCGCGTCCTCGCGCAACGCGCCGTAGGAGACGGTGCTGCCCTTGCCGCAGAGAATGACGTTGAGCGGAATGCGGTCGAGCGCGCGATGCATCATCGCAAGCGACCACCCTCCGGCCGTGACAGTGGTGGCTTTCGACCCCTCGGTGGGCCCGGCGCCGCCGCCGATCACCGTCGTGGTGCCCGTCGTCAGCGCCTCGCGCATCTCGATCTCACTGAGGAAGTGCACGTGCGTGTCGACGGCGCCCGCGGTGAGAATTTTGCCCTCGCCCGAGATCACGTCGGTGGCAGGACCGATTTGCATGTCTGGCCGGATATCATCGGTCACGTCGGAATTGCCGGCTTTGCCGACGGCGACGATCCGGCCGTCGCGGATTCCGACGTCGGCCCGGGCAATGCCCCAGTAGTCGAGCACCACGGCGTTGGTGATCACCACGTCGAGTGCGCCTTCTGAGCGCAAATTCATGCCCTGGCACATGGATTCGCGGATGGTCTTGCCGCCGCCGAACGTGGCTTCGTCACCACCGGCCGTTCGGTCCTCAACGATCTCGATCCACAGATCGGTGTCAGCCAACCGGATCTGGTCTCCTGTCGTCGGCCCGTACATCTGGACGTACTCGCGACGATCGAGCCAGCTCACCGCTTGCCTTCGTCAGGCGAGTCGTCGGTAACGGCTTGCTCATCGCTGAGACGAATCTGCACCCACTGGGCACGACCCGGCTTCGGTTCCGAGGCGTCCGGCGTGGCAAGGGGCAATTTCCCGGGCCCTCGCGCGACCTCGCGTTCCGGTAGATCACCCAACTGGAGGCCGGGAACGTACTTGCCGCCGCCGAGGGACACGAGATCGACGGTACGACTGACGCCCGGCTCGAACCGTACTGACGTCCCCGCCGGTATGTCGAGCCGAAAGCCGCGCGCTTGCTCGCGGTCGAACCGTAACGACGGGTTGGCGTCGGACAGGTGCAAGTGCGAGCCAATCTGGATGGGCCGGTCGCCAGCGTTGAGCACCACAAGTGCACGTCGTTCACGGCCGGCGTTGAGCTCCACCGGCTCTGGACGCACGCGGATCTCCCCTGGGATCATTGGAGCGGATCGGTGATCGTCACGAGCTTGCGGCCGTCGGGGAATGTCGCTTCGACCTGGATGTCACCGATCATCTCCGGGACCCCTTCCATGACTTCCTGCCGGCTGAGCACGTGCCTGCCCTCGGTCATAAGGTCGGCGACGCGTGCTCCGTCACGGGCTCGTTCGATCACCCAGCAAGACAGCAGTGCCGTGGCCTCCGGATAGTTCAGCAGGACCCCTCGTTCACGTCTGTCGCGGGCGACCATCCCAGCCACACTGAGCAGCAGTTTCTCAAGGTCCGATGGAACCAGTTGCATGGGCGACCTCGCGTTCTAAGCTATCGATTCCGACCCTAACCCAGCGGCAGCGGTCGGGCGCCTCGTCCGCGCAGCCGATATCGGCCGATATGCCGATAGGCGACTCCCAGGTGACAAAAGACTTCGGGCCGAACAACTGCAACACGTTTCAGTTTCACGCGCACACTCGGTAGGCTGGCCCGGTGCCAGCAGCTACTTCACAGCCCGCCATCGACGGGTGGTTCGCCACCGACGACGCCGGCCTTCCCCACCTGATCGGCGCCAAGTGTCCGCAGTGCGGCACCTACGTGTTCCCGCCGCGGGAGAACAACTGCCCCAACCCGGCCTGCGACGGCGACGTGCTGGAGCCGGTAACGCTGTCGCGCCGCGGCACGATCTGGAGCTACACCGAGAACCGGTATCTGCCGCCGGCACCGTATCCGCCGAGTGACCCGTTCGAGCCGTTCGCGATCGCCGCGGTGGAGCTGGCTGACGAGGGCTTGATCGTGCTGGGCAAGGTGGTCGAGGGGACCCTGGCCGCGGATTTGAAGGTCGGTATGGAGATGGAGCTGACCACGATGCCGCTCTACACCGACGACGACGGCGTGCAGCACACCGTCTACGCCTGGAAGAAGGTGGACTCCCATGCCTGAGCCGCTGTACATCCTCGGTGCGGGCATGCACCCGTGGGGCAAGTGGGGCCGCGACTTCACCGAGTACGGCGTGGTCGCGGCGCGGGCCGCGCTGGCCGAGGCCGGCCTGGACTGGCGGCAGATCCAGCTGGTCGCCGGGGCGGACACCATCCGCAACGGCTACCCGGGCTTCATCGCCGGGTCCACGTTCGCCCAGAAGCTGGGCTGGAACGGGGTTCCGGTGTCGTCTTCATATGCCGCCTGCGCCTCCGGGTCGCAGGCGTTGCAGAGCGCCCGGGCGCACATCCTGGCCGGGTTCTGCGACGTGGCGCTGGTGATCGGCGCCGACACCACCCCCAAGGGCGCATTCGCTCCGGTCGGCGGTGAGCGCAGAGGTGACCCGGACTGGCAGCGGTTCCACCTGATCGGGGCGATGAACCCGGTGTACTTCGCGCTGCTGGCGCGCCGGCGAATGGACCTCTACGGCGCCACCTCCGAGGACTTCGCGAGCGTGAAGGTGAAGAACTCCCGGCATGGGCTTTCCAACCCGAATGCCCGCTACCGCAAGGAGTCCGCGGTCGAGGACGTTCTCGCCAGCCCGGTGGTCTCCGACCCGCTGCGCCAGCTGGACATCTGCGCCACCTCCGACGGCGCCGCGGCGCTGATCGTTGCCAGTGCCGAATTCGCGAAGAGGCACCTGGGCTCGCTGGAGGGTGTGCCGTCGGTGCGCGCGGTGTCCACCGTGACCCCCCAGTACCCGCAGCACCTGCCCGAGTTGCCGGACATCGCAACGGATTCCACCGCGGTGGTGGCCGCGCCGGAGCGGGTGTTCAAGGATCAGATTTTGGACGCTGCCTACGCCGAGGCCGGGATCGGCCCGGAGGATGTCAGCCTGGCCGAGGTCTACGACCTGTCCACCGCGCTCGAGATCGACTGGTACGAGCACCTGGGCCTGTGCGCCAAGGGCGAAGGCGAGCAGCTGCTGCGCAGCGGCGCCACGACGATCGGCGGCAAGGTTCCGGTGAACCCGTCCGGCGGGCTGGCCTGCTTCGGTGAGGCGATCCCGGCGCAGGCGATCGCCCAGGTGTGCGAGCTGACCTGGCAGCTGCGCGGGACCGCCACCGGCCGGCAGGTCGAGGGCGCCACGGTGGGCGTGACGGCGAACCAGGGCCTGTTCGGGCACGGCTCGTCGGTGATCGTCGCGCGGTAGGGTTCCGCGCCCTCACAACAAGTCGTCGGGCCGATCCCAACGGACCCCGAGTCGTCCGAAATCGGCATCGTAGGAGACGATTCCGGCCCGATGTTCGGTGGCGAGAGCTGCCAGGTGAGCGTCGTTCGCCAGGTTGCCGCCCGTACCGACACGAGCGAGCGTTTCGGTGAGGATGTCGGCATGTCGAGGCGTGGGGTTGACGATCGTCGCACTGGATGCCGTTGTCCAATCGGAAACTCGGGACATCGCATCCGCCGGTCGCAACGGGCGGGGAAACAATCCTTCCTTGGTGGAGAGTCGAATGAACGCCAGTAGCGGAACCCAGGCGAAACCGACCGTGTCCCCGCCGGACAGCGCACGGTCAAGCCAGCCCAGCGAGGCCGCATGGTGCTCGGCTGCGGTATTCACTGCGTAGAGCAAGACGTTGGCGTCGACGATCTTCATCGGCAGCTACGCACCGCGCCGCTGACGGCGGATCAGTTCCTCATCCTCCAGATCCGCGGCAATCTGCAGAGCCCGGTCCAGGTTGACCGAAGGAACACCGAGGTCGGCGGTCCGGGTGGTGAATTGCGGTGCGGCACGCCCGGCCAACCCGTCACGGATCGCCTCATTGAGTGCTTGCTTGAACGACAGCTGCCGTTCTGCCATCCGCCGGCGTATCAACTGCTCCACGTCGTCATCCAGGGTCACGGTTGTGCGCATATGACAGCATAGCATCAAATGTGTTGATAGCATGCTGTCAAATGCCTCTGTATGAAACCGTCGTCGTCAAGGTCAGACCGGGAAGCCGTAAAGGACCGCTGGTGGAGACCGACGACGACGGCCGGTTGACCGTCTACGTGCGCGAGCCGGCAGTGGACGGTAAAGCGAACGCGGCGGTGATCCGGGTGCTGGCGGAGCATTTCGGGGTGCCGCGCAGTCGTGTCGAACTGGCTTCAGGAGCGGGTGCACACATCAAACGCTTCCGGATCGAGCTACCACCCGCGCGAGATTGAACTGACGCAGCGGTCCACTCGCACGTGTCCTGCATGGTTGCGATCTCGGCGCAGGGCCAAGGCGTCAGCGTGCCATCGGGGGACCACCCGCGTTAGCGCACGACCACGCTATCGAATCGGCTGACGAATACGCCACGGTGATAAGGGCTGGCCAGCATCCGGCTCGCCTGCCGAAACCAGGTCGACGATGTGGTTGACGACCAAGTCCTTCTCTTTGACCCCGTACTTCTTCGGCATCGAAACACCTAGCCGGAAGCGTCGCCTGATGTCTCCCCCGACGAATCAGATTGCGGCAGCAACTCTTCCAGCGTCGCCCGGACGATCCGCCGAAATGCCCGCTTCGGCCGGTTGGCATCCAGGATGGCCACCTCCAGAGTCCCCGGGCCCAACTCACGCTGTTCGGCACCGTTGCCGGAGTCGGTCTTCTTCAGCGCGTTGACCGCGATGTGCAAGGCGTCGGCCAACTCGGCGTTCTCGGTGTAGGAGTCCTTGAGCGCGGAGATCACCGGCTCGGTGGTGCCACCCATCACCACGAAGTGCGGCTCATCGGTGATCGACCCGTCGTAGGTGATCCGGTACAGCTCAGGGGCTTTGGTCTGCCCTTGGTAGGCCACCCCGGCCACGCACAGCTCGACCTCGTAGGGCTTGGCCTGCTCGGTGAAGATCGTGCCCAGGGTCTGGGCGTAGACGTTGGCCAGCTGGCGTGCGGTGACGTCACGGCGGTCGTAGGCATAGCCGCGGGTGTCGGCGAACTGGATTCCGCCGCGACGCAGGTTCTCGAACTCGTTGATCCGGCCCGCGGCGGCGAACCCGACCCGGTCGTAGAGCTCGCTGATCTTCTGCAGTGAGCGCGAGGGGTTTTCGGCGACGAACAGCACGCCGTCGGCGTAGGCCAGCGCCACCACGCTGCGGCCGCGGGCGATGCCTTTACGCGCGAGCTCGCCGCGTTCACGCATCGCCTGTTCGGGCGAGATGAAATACGGGAAGCTCATTTCTTACCCGCGCCCTTCTTGCTTGCGCCGGTCTTGGGCGCGGACCCCCCACCGCGAGTACGGCTCTCGATGATCTCCCGGGCCAGTTCGGCGATCCGCTCCTCGGGAACGTCGGCGGCACCGTCGGCGCCGATCATCACCGCCGTCGGGTAGATGCCGCGCACCAGATCCGGTCC
Organism: Mycolicibacter sinensis; assembly: GCF_001667375.1. Lineage (GTDB taxonomy): Bacteria > Actinomycetota > Actinomycetes > Mycobacteriales > Mycobacteriaceae > Mycobacterium > Mycobacterium sinense_A. The sequence continues at coordinate 68,871 of NZ_LZIN01000073.1, forward strand.
GCCGGTGGCCGAGTCGTCGTCGGCGGCGTCATACAGCGCCTCGATGGCCACCTGCAGCGCCGAATCCGAGTCGGTCACCTGCCCGTAGAGCTTCTTCATCGACGACTTCGCGAACAGCGATCCGGAGCCCACCGCCTGGTAGCCCTCCTCCTCGATGTTCCAGCCCCCGGCGGCGTCGAACGACACAATGCGCCCGGCGTGCTCGGCGTCGGCCTCGTCGATGTCATAGGCCACCAGTAGCGGCAGCGCCAGCAACCCCTGCATCGCCGCGCCCAGGTTGCCGCGCACCATGATCGCCAGCCGATTCACCTTTCCGGCGAACGTCAGCGGCACCCCTTCGAGTTTCTCGTAATGCTCGAGCTCGACGGCGTAGAGCCGGGCGAACTCGACGGCGATCGCCGCGGTGCCGGCGATGCCGGTCGCGGTGTAATCGTCGGTGATGTAGACCTTCTGGACGTCGCGCCCGGCGATCATGTTGCCCTGAGTGGAGCGCCGGTCCCCGGCCATCACCACACCGCCGGGGTATTTCAGCGCGACGATCGTGGTGCCGTGCGGCAGCTCAGCGCCTGCGGTCGAACTCAAGCCCGCGCTGCCCGCCGGCAACAGATCCGGCGCCTGGCGGCGCAGGAAATCCGAGAACGACGACAGGTCTACCGAGGTCGACGGCAGCCCCGGGAGCGCGGATTGGACAGGAAGACGATCATGAAAGGGCCAGCTCACTGGCCGCCCTTTTGGACGTATGCACGCACGAAGTCCTCCGCGTTCTCCTCCAGCACGTCGTCGATCTCGTCGAGCAGGTCGTCGGCCTCCCCGGTCAGCTTCTCGCGACGCTCCTGGCCGGCGGCCGCGGGACCGGTGGGGTCGTCCTCGTCGCCACCGCCACCGCCACGCTTGGTCTGCTCCTGAGCCATCGCTGCCTCCTGCATCTACATCGGCTTGCGCATCACGCGCACGTCGGTTTCTCCACCCTACCGGTCGACACCGCGTCGCCGGCGGGCTTAGGTGGTGAGTTGTTCGACCAGTTCGGCCGCGCTGTCTACCGAGTCCAGCAGCGCCCCGACGTGCGCCTTGCTGCCGCGCAGCGGCTCCAGGGTGGGAATCCGGACCAGCGACTCCCCGCCCAGGTCGAAGATCACCGAGTCCCAACTGGCCGCGGCGATGTCGGCGCCGAACCGGCGCAGGCACTCCCCGCGGAAGTAGGCACGGGTGTCGGGCGGCGGATTGTCTACCGCGTCGAGCACCTGCTGTTCGGTAATCAGCCGCTGCATGGAACCGCGGGCGACCAGCCGGTTGTAGAGCCCCTTGTCCAGCCGGACGTCGGAGTACTGCAGGTCGATCAGGTGCAGCCGCGGAGCCGACCAGCTCAGGTTCTCCCGCTGCCGGAAACCCTCCAGCAGGCGCAGCTTGGCCGGCCAGTCCAGCAGGTCGGCGCACTCCATCGGATCGCGTTCCAGCTGGTCGAGAACCCGCGCCCAGGTCTCGACGATGTGGGTGGCGCGCGGATCGGGATCGCGGGCGTCGACCAGCTTCGCCGCCCGGTCCAGGTAGATCCGTTGCAGCGCAAGGGCGGTCATCTCCCGGCCGTCGGCCAGCGCGACGGTGGCCCGCAGCGTCGGGTCGCGGCTGATCACGTGCACCGCACGCACCGGGCGTGCCAGAACCAGATCACTCAGGTCGATGCCGTGCTCGGGGCCTTCCTCGATGAGGTCGAGCACCAGCGCGGTGGTACCGACCTTCAGATACGTCGAGGTCTCGGCGAGGTTGGCGTCGCCGATGATGACGTGCAGCCGGCGATACTTGTCGGCGTCGGCGTGCGGTTCGTCGCGGGTGTTGATGATGCCGCGTTTGAGGGTGGTCTCCAGGCCGACCTCGACCTCGATGTAGTCGGCGCGCTGGGAGAGCTGGAAGCCCGGTTCGTCGCCGGCCGGGCCCAGACCGACGCGACCGGACCCGCAGATCACCTGGCGGGACACGAAAAACGGGGTCAGCCCGGCGATGATCGCCGAGAACGGCGTCTGCCGGCTCATCAGATAGTTCTCATGGGTGCCGTAGGAGGCGCCCTTGTTGTCGATGTTGTTCTTGTAGAGCTGCAGCTTGGCGGCCCCGGGCACACTGGCCACGTGGCGGGCGGCGGCCTCCATCACCCGCTCGCCGGCCTTGTCCCAGATCACCGCGTCCATCGGGTCGGTGACCTCGGGCGCGGAGTACTCCGGGTGGGCGTGGTCGACGTAGAGCCGGGCCCCGTTGGTCAGGATCATGTTGGCCGCGCCGACCTCATCGGCGTCGATGATCGGCGGCGGCCCGGATGAACGGCTCAGGTCGAACCCGCGGGCATCCCGCAGCGGGGACTCCACCTCGTAGTCCCAGCGCGTGCGCTTGGCACGCGGGATCCCGGCCGCCGCGGCATAGGCCAGCACCGCCTGAGTGGAGGTCAGGATCGGGTTCGCGGTCGGATCCGACGGCGAAGCAATGCCGTATTCGACTTCCGTCCCGATGATCCGTTGCATGGCCTCAGCCTATGCGAGGCCATCAACGGTGCCGGTTGGTGCGTAGCGTCCGGTGGGCCATCTCCTTGGCCGCGGCAATGACCGCGGCCTCGTCGGGCTCGGCGTTTGTGAGGTAAGCGGCGTTCAACAGTCCGTCGACGGCGTAGTACAACAGTCCTGCCGTAGTGGGCGGATCGGCCACCGATGCGGCCCCGGCCGCCACCGCGGCGCCGATGGCGTCGGCCAGCAGCGTGATGACCTTCGAATCGGCCAGGCGCAGTTGGCGCAACCCGTCGCCGGAGGCTTGTGAGAACACCGCCCGATGCAGGGCCGCATTGGCGATGTCGTAGCGGATCATCTGCTCGATCAGCGCATCGATCGCCGCGGGCCAACCGGGGTCCGGGGGCGTGGCCGTGGTGAGCTGCTCCCGCACGGTGGCCAGGAAAGTCTCCAGGTAGTCGGTCCACAGCCTGGCCAGCAGGTGATCCTTGGAGTCGAAGTACAGGTAGAACGTTCCCTTGGCGACTTGAGCCGCCGCGGTGACTTTTTCCACCGTCAGCTCGGTCGGCTCGTCGGCCAGCAGCAAGCCGCGGGTCACCTCCAGCAACTGACGTTCCCGTTGTTCGGCGGGCAACGTCGTGCGCCGCCTACGAGATCCCTGCTGCGCCAAGGCACCTCTCCTTTCCGCGACATCGGTGCCGCCGGTGCCGAAGCCGTTGACAGTGCCGTGAAGCCACCGCTACGGTAACATGACTGACGGTCAGTCACTGACTTAGCCGGCCGAACGAAGGAGGTTCGCATGGCAACAACACACGTCACTCAGGACATCGCCGTCGACGAGAGTCGCACCAGCGCCCTGAGCCTGATGGCACTCGGCCGGGTGATCCTCGCCGGCATCTCACTGATCGCACCGCGGGGATTCGCCAAAATCCTCGGAGTCACGCCCTCCCCCGAACTCACCTACATGACCCGGATCTATGGCGCACGGGCATTCGCGATGGGCCTGGGCTACCTCACCAGCGCCACCAAGGAACGCCATCGCTGGAGGCGGCTCGCCCTGGTGGTCGACACCACCGACACCGTCAACGGCTTCGGCCACCTGGTGCGCCGCGATCTGCCGCTGCGGGCGGCTTTGAGCATGGTCGCCCTCACCGGCACCTATGCGGCTATCGGCGCGACGAAAGTCGCAACAGAGCAGTTCCGGTAGATCCGAGGGTTACAGGTACTGGCCCAGGTTGGATTCGGTGTCGATGGCCCGGCTCGCGCTGGAGCTCTTGCCGGTGACCAGGGTGCGGATGTAGACGATCCGCTCACCCTTCTTGCCCGAGATCCGTGCCCAGTCATCGGGATTGGTGGTGTTGGGCAGGTCCTCGTTCTCGGCGAACTCGTCGACGATCGAGTCCAGCAGGTGCTGGATGCGCAGGCCGGGCTGGCCGGTCTCCAGCACCGACTTGATCGCGTTCTTCTTCGCCCGGTCGACGACGTTTTGGATCATCGCCCCGGAGTTGAAGTCCTTGAAGTACATGACTTCCTTGTCACCGTTGGCGTAGGTGACCTCCAGGAACCGGTTGTCGTCGATCTCGGCGTACATCCGGTCGACGACCTTCTCGATCATCGCCTTGATGCACGCGGCGCGGTCGCCGCCGAACTCGGCCAGGTCGTCGGCGTGCACCGGCAACCCCACGGTCAGGTACTTGGAGAAGATGTCCTGGGCGGCTTCGGCATCCGGGCGCTCGATCTTGATCTTCACGTCGAGCCGGCCGGGCCGCAGGATCGCCGGGTCGATCATGTCCTCGCGGTTGGAGGCGCCGATCACGATGACGTTCTCCAGCCCCTCCACGCCGTCGATCTCGCTGAGCAACTGGGGAACCACCGTGGTCTCCACGTCCGAGGAGACACCGGTGCCACGGGTGCGGAAGATCGAGTCCATCTCGTCGAAGAACACGATCACCGGGGTGCCTTCGGACGCCTTCTCCCGGGCACGCTGGAAGATCAGCCGGATGTGGCGTTCGGTCTCGCCGACGAACTTGTTGAGCAGCTCGGGGCCCTTGATGTTGAGGAAGTACGACTTGGCCTCGTGGGCGTCGTCGCCGCGCACCTCGGCCATCTTCTTGGCCAGCGAGTTGGCCACCGCCTTGGCGATCAGCGTCTTACCGCAGCCGGGCGGGCCGTAGAGCAGCACACCTTTGGGCGGGCGCAGCGCGTACTCCCGGTACAGCTCCTTGTGCAGGAACGGCAGCTCCACGGCGTCGCGGATCTGCTCGATCTGGCGGCCCAAACCGCCGATGTCGCCGTAGCTGACATCGGGCACTTCCTCGAGCACCAGGTCTTCGACCTCAGCCTTGGGGATGCGCTCGAAGGCGTAGCCGGCCTTGGTGTCGACCAGCAGTGAGTCCCCGGGGCGCAGCTTGCGCGGACGCCAGTCGTCGGACGCCGCATCCGGATTGCTATCGGGCAGATCCGCGGCGACCAACGGCTCGGCCAGCCACACGATGCGCTCCTCGTCGGCGTGGCCCACCACCAGCGCCCGATGCCCGTCGGACAGCACCTCGCGCAGGGTTGAAATCTCCCCGACCGATTCGAAGGCGGTGGCCTCAACCACGGTGAGCGCCTCGTTGAGCCGCACCGTCTGGCCCTTTTGGAGCGTGCTGACGTCAATGTTCGGCGAGATGTTCAGCCGCATCCGGCGCCCGGAGGTGAACACGTCGACAGTCTCGTCCTCGTGGCTGGCCAGCAGCACGCCGTAGCCGCTGGGCGGCTGTCCGAGCCGGTCGACCTCCTCACGCAGGGCCAGCAGCTGCTGACGTGCGTCTTTGAGGGTGTCCATCAGCTTGGAGTTGCGCGCGGTCAGCGAGTCGATGTGCGATTCGAGCTGCCGCACGTCGCGCCCGACACGGGCGGTGTCCTGCGGGGCGTTGTCCAACTGTTCGCGCAGCACTGCGGCCTCGCGGCGCAGCTCCTCCAGCTCGGCCAGGTCGTCGTCGGGCGCGCCCGTCCCCCTGGACGCATCGAAAGCCTCAGAACGCTTTGAGTCTTCCATGTCGTTCATGTTGCGCTCCTTTCCCGAACTGGAAGTTGAAGCGACGGATACCTCAACGCTACCGGCCATTGTGCATTCGCGTGCGCTGTGGCAATCCGACACACCGGGAAACGCTGTTAGCCTTGGTAACGATTACAGCCGTCGAAAGGACCTTTGTGACCGCGAAATACCTAGCCACAGGCATCGCAGCAGCCGCGCTCGTCGGGGCGGCCGCAGCAGGTGTGACCTCGGTTGCAACCGTCGCCCCGCAGGTGCAGTTGACGGTGTTCGGCGCACCGCTGCCGCTGGACCCGCCGGCCGCGGTGCCGGCGCCCGAGCAGCTGACCGACGTTCTCAACACGCTGGCCGACCCGGGTATCCCCGCCGCCGGCAAGTCGTACCTGATCGAGGATGGCCTGGGCCCGGTCGAGAGCAGCATCATGGACCGCAAGATGGCCAAGGCCGCCGCGAACGGCAAGTTCCCGCTGGCGATCAGCGTGGCCAACATCGCCCCGGCCGGCCTCGGCGCGGCCACCGCGGACGTCACCGCCTCCGGGCCGCAGATGGAGCCGCGCACGGTCAACCTGACGTTCGTGGACCAGGGCGGCTGGAAGCTGTCCAAGACCTCGCTGATGACGCTGTCGCAGATGACATCGACGAACTGATCGCAGCTGGCATGTTCCGGCAGCACCGCGCCTTGATCACCGCCGTGGCGGCGGTGCTGGCGCTGTCGGGCTGCACCGGCCACCAGTCGGCGCAGGCGCCGGTAGCGGAGCCCTCGACACCGGGGTCGACGTCGATGGCGGCTGCTGCGCCGGTGTCGGCGATGCCGGCGCCGGAGGCACTGACCGACGTGCTCTACCGGCTATCCGACCCGGCGGTTCCCGGCGCGGAGAAGGTGGGCCTCGTCGAGGGCGCCAAGCCCACCGACGCCGGGACCATCGACAAGTTCGCCACCGCACTCAAAGACGGCGGGTATCTACCGCTGAACCTCGAGGCCGCCGGGCTGACCTGGTCGGACCGCCACCCTGGCAACGTGACCGCCGACGTCACTGTCAACACCGCCAACCCCGACACCGGCGCGTTCACGTTCCCGATGGAGTTCGCGCCGCACGTCGCCGACTGGCAGCTATCCCAGGAGACCGCCAAGACCTTGCTGGCGTTCGGCAAAGCGCATGCCGACTCATCTGCGCCTCCCGCGCCCTAGCCATGTGGATCGGCTGGCTGGAGTTCGACCTGCTGCTCGGTGACGTGCATTCGCTCAAGCAGAAGCGGTCGGTAGTGCGGCCGATCGTCGCGGAACTACGTCGCAAGTTCAATGTCTCGGCGGCCGAGGCGGATTCGACCGATCTGCACCGGCGCGCCGGGATCGGTCTGTCCGCGGTGTCCGGCGAGCGAGCCCATCTGGTGGAGGTGCTGGACGCCGCCGAGCGCCTGGTGGCCGCCCGCCCGGAGATCGAGCTGCTGTCGGTGCACCGCGGGCTGCGCCGCAGCGACGACTGAGAGTGCCACGCAAGCGGTTTGGAGTCCGAGGAGGCGATCAGGCTATGCCGGGCTGGCGTGACACCCTGAGCGAACAGGCGCAGTGCGACCTTGACGGGCTCACCGCCGCTGCAGTCGAATTCGCCCTGGCGGGCATCAAGGCAGGCGGTGAGTTCCGGCCGTTCGCCTTGGCGGTGTCCGTCGACGGCGAACAACAGGCGATCGCTCCCGACTTCCCCGGATCGCCCGATCTGACCGTCGTCGAACAACTGGCGGCGCACTGGAGAGCCGTCACCGAGGTCAAGGACACCCTGCGGGCCGCCGTCGTGGCGCTGAACGTCACCTTGACCGAGCGGCGCTGCGACGGAATAGAGTTCAGCGTCGAGCACCGCGACGGCGCGGCGCTAGGACTGATCTTTCCCTACGCGATCGGCGCCGACGGTGCCGTGGACGTGGAACCGCCGTCGGAACATGCGATGAGCCCACGGCTGTGGGGTCCCGAGGTCTGACCGCTCACACCGGGCGTTTTCGCCCCAGCCGGGTAGGGGTCACCGTGCCCGGCGCCAGCCGGCGGGCGGCGACCAGGAATGCGGTGTGGCCGCGCATCGCGTGTTGCGGTCGCACCGCCAGGCCGACGACGTTCCAGCCGCGCTGCAGCGTCTCCCAGGCACGCGGCTCGGTCCAGCACTGCTGACCGCGCAGCGCCTCGACCACCTCGGAGAGTTGGGTCACGGTGGCGACGTAGATCACCAGCACGCCACCGGGAATCAGCACCCGCGACACGGTGTCGAGCACCTCCCACGGCGCCAGCATGTCCAGCACCACTCGGTCGATCGATCCGGCCGCCATGTCGCAGTCGGCGACATCGCCCATCACCAGTTGCCAGTTATCCGGCAGGTGCCCGACGAAGGTCTCGACGTTGCGGCGGGCATGCTCGGCGTGGTCGTCGCGCAGCTCGTAGGAGATCACCCGGCCCTGCGGCCCGACGGCCCGCAACAGCGACAGCGTCAACGCACCCGAGCCGGCGCCGGCCTCCAGCACCCGGGCCCCGGGGAAGATGTCGCCCTCGTGGATGATCTGCGCGGAATCCTTCGGGTAGATCACCTGCGCCCCGCGCGGCATCGACATCACGTAGTCGACCAGCAGCGGCCGCAGCACCAGGAACGGATCGCCGTTGGCGGACTTGACCACGCTGCCGTCCGGCAGCCCGATCACCTCGTCGTGCGGGATGGCGCCGCGGTGGGTGTGGAAGTCGCCGCCGGGAACCAGCACCGTGGTGTAGCGGCGGCCTTTGGCGTCGGTGAACTGGGCCCGGTCACCCGCTTGGAAGATCCCCGATTCGGACACAGCCGCTAACACTAAAGCGTGCGTGACGAACGGGTTGTCGGTGCGTGCCCGTAAGGTGCCTGATTATGAGCAGTCCGGCGTTGTCCCCGTCGCGTGCGGCTGACTTCAAACAGTGCCCGCTGCTGTACCGTTTCCGGGCGATCGACCGGCTGCCCGAGGCCCCCTCGGCGGCGCAGTTGCGCGGCTCGGTGGTGCACGGTGCCCTGGAGCGGCTCTACGCGCTACCGGCGCCGCAGCGCGGACCGGAGGCGGCGGCGGAGTTGGTGGCCCCGTCCTGGGAGCAGCTGATCAGCGCCGAGCCGGGCCTGGGCGAGGGGCTGGATACCGAGAAGCTGCTGGCCGAGGCCCGCAAACTACTGTCGGGCTACTACCGGCTGGAGGATCCGCGCCGGTTCGATCCGCAGAGCTGCGAGCAGCGCGTCGAGGTCGAGCTGGCCGACGGAACCATGTTGCGGGGCTTCGTCGACCGCATCGACGTCGCGCCCGCCGGAAGCCTGCGGGTCGTCGACTACAAGACCGGCAGAGCCCCATCAGTCACCGGCCGGCCGTCCGCGGCTGCCGAATCCAAGGCGCTGTTCCAAATGAAGTTCTACGCGGTGGCGGTGCTGCGATCACGCGGAGTGCTGCCCGCGCAGCTGCGGCTGATCTACCTGGCCGACGGCCAGATCCTGGACTACTCCCCCGACCACGCCGAGCTGCTGCGCTTCGAGAAGACCTTGATCGCGATCTGGCGGGCCATTCAGACCGCCGGAGCCACAGGCGATTTCCGGCCCAATCGGTCGCGGTTGTGTGACTGGTGCGCGCACCGCGCGCTATGTCCGGCGTTCGGCGGGGCCCCGCCGTCCTACCCCGGCTGGCCGGCCGACGACGCCGCATGACCGGCAGCTACTACCGTCGGGCACCGGGCACCGACGCGGGAGACGTGTTCGAGTCCACGCAACTCACCGGCAGCGTCTGGGGACCAGATCTGCAGCACGGCTCACCCCCGCTGGCGCTGCTCACTCGCGAAATCGAATATCTGATCGCGGGCTCCGGCCAGCGGATCGCCCGGCTGGCCCTGGACATTCTGGGCGCGATCCCGGTGGCTCCGGTGCGAGTACATGCGTGGGTGCAGCGCTCGGGCAGGCGGATCCGGCTGCTGGAGGCCGAGATGCGGTCCTGCGACGACGACCGTCCGGTGGCTCGGCTGAGCGCGTGGGCGCTGGCGACCACCGACACCACCACGGTGGCCGCCGACCGGCACCCGCCGCTGCCCCAGGGACCGTCGCTGCCGCCGCCGGCGTGGTTCGCCCAGAGCACCGGCTATGCCCGGTCCGTTCAGTGGCGCGCCCAGCCGGACTCCCCCGACGGTGCCGCGGTGGCCTGGCTGAGTCCCCGGGTACATCTGGTCGACGCCGAGCCGACCACCGCCCTGCAGCGGCTGGCCATGGTGGTCGACTCGGCCAACGGCATCGGCGCCGCCCTGGACACCGAGGAATACATGTTCATGAACACCGACACCGTGGTGCATCTGCACCGGCTGCCGGCCGGAGAAGAATTCGGATTGCGGGCCCGCGCCTCGATCGGGCCGGACGGCGTGGGCGCGACCACCGCGGAGCTGTTCGACCGCAGCGGATTCATCGGGACGTCAGCGCAATCCCTGCTGGTGCAGCGACGCTGAACGCCTCAGCTCACACGACCGCGGTGAACGCGGCGATCGCGATACCGCCCACGACCGCGAGACCGTCCTCCAGTAGTGCGATCGGCAGGGCGCGGCCGGGGGATGCGCCCAGGCGGGTGCGGGCCTCATAGCCGCCCAGCGTGCCCAGGACCGCACCGATGACACCCGCCCCGAGCGCCGTCCAGGTGTAGCCCCAGGCCGTGCCGATGACGGCGCCCGCAAAGGCGCCCGAGACAATGCGGGCGGCGAACGACGGCGCTACCGTGCGGGCCGGTGTCTTGGGAAGTTTGTCGGTGACCAGTTCACCGACTGCCAGCACGGTCAGGATGGCGACGCTCACCGGATGACTCAGCCATTGAACCCAGGTGCCGTCCATGTTGATCCAGTGCAGCGCGGCCGCCCAGGCGACGACCGCCGGCGCGGTCAGCGCACGCAGGCCGGCGACGACGCCGATCAACAGTGCGAGCAGCAGCACGAGGAAATGCGTCACTTCGGGCCTCCTAGGATCCCCCGGACGCTAACACGCCGGCACCGCTCAGAATCGGCAGAAGCGAATGTCCGACGCCAGAATGGACTTGGCTCCGATGGCGGCCAGTTCGTCCATGATCGCGTTGACCTGGCGGCGCGGGACCAGCGCGCGCACCGCCACCCAGTCCGGCTCGGCCAGCGGGGCGATGGTCGGAGACTCCAGTCCCGGGGTGATCGCGGCAGCCTGCTCCAGAGCCGCACGCGGACAGTTGTAATCCAGCATCAGGTACTGCTGGCCGAAGACCACGCCACGCACCCGGCCCGCCAGCTGATCACGTGCTGCGGCCGTCTGTTGGCTGCGGCCGTTCGGCTTGGCGGCCTCGATGAGCACCGCCTCCGAATCGCAGAGCGTCTCACCGAACGCCACCAGGTCATGCTGGCGCAGGGTGCGGCCCGAGCCGACCACGTCGGCGATCGCGTCGGCCACCCCGAGCTGAATCGAGATCTCCACCGCGCCGTCCAGACGGATGACGGTCGCGTCGATCCCCCTGGCCGCCAAGTCTTTCCGAACCAGGTTGGGATAGGCGGTGGCGATGCGCTTGCCGGCCAGATCCGCCACTGCCCAGTCCCGCCCGGCCGGGGCGGCGTAGCGGAACCGCGACGAACCGAATCCCAGCGCCAGCCGTTCGCGCACCGGCGCAGTGGATTCCAGCGCCAGGTCCCGGCCGGTGACGCCCAGGTCCAACTCCCCCGACCCGACATAGATGGCGATGTCCTTGGGCCGCAGGAAGAAGAACTCGACTTTGTTGCCCGGATCGATGACCGTCAGATCCTTGGCGTCGCTGCGGCTGCGGTAGCCGGCCTCGGCCAGCATCGCCGCGGCGGATTCACTGAGCGCCCCCTTGTTGGGGACCGCGACACGCAACATGCTCACAGCTTCCGGTAGATGTCGGACAGCGTCAGCCCGCGCGAGATCATCAGCACCTGGGTCCAATACAGCAGCTGGCTGATCTCCTCCGCCAAGGCGTCGTCGGACTCGTGCTCGGCGGCCATCCATACTTCGCCGGCCTCTTCCAGAATCTTCTTTCCGACGGTGTGCACCCCGGCGTCCAGCGCGGCCACGGTGGCGCTGCCGGCCGGCCGGGTGGCGGCGCGCTCACCGAGTTCGGCGAACAGCTCCTCGAAGGTCTTCACGAGCAGGGATTGTTTCATGCGCCATCAGCGGCAGTCACGGCGGTTTCCGGCGACGGCCCGCTGCGGTCCGGCCAGATCGGCGTGGATTTCGGCCAGGTGCGCCGGCTCGAGACCGGCCAGGGTGGTCACCTGACGACGCCGCGGCCCGGGCGGCACCGGGATCGCATTGGGCGCCACCAGCACCGCGCAGCCGGCCGCCTCGGCCGCCGCGGCGCCGGTTGGCGAGTCCTCCACTGCCAGACACCAGCGCGGATCCAGCTCCAGCAGCCCGGCGGCCCGCAGGTAGGGATCCGGTGCCGGCTTGCCGTGCGGCACCTCGTCGCCGCAGACCACGGCCGCAAAGTAGTGCCGGCCGATGGTGTTCACCGCCCGCTCGGCCAACACCCGCGGGGTGTTGGTCACCAGGGCCATCGGCACCGCCGCCGCGGTCAGTCCGTCGAGCAGCTCGCGGGCGCCCTCGCACCAGGGCAATCCGGCGTCGAAGAGCCCGGCGGTGTAGTCGTGTAGCCAACGCGCCGAGCCGGCCATCGCCGCCAGGTCCAGCGGCAGTCCCAGGTCGTCGTAGACGATGCGCATGGTGTTCTCCGCGCAACCACCGACGGTGGACGCCCGGACCTCCGGGGTCAGCACCCCGCCGAGGCGGTCATAGAGCGCATCCATCGCGACGTCCCACAGCTTCTCGGAGTCGACCAGGGTGCCGTCCATGTCCCAGAGCACCGCGCGCAGAGCTCAGTCCTCCGGGTTGTAGCCGAGGTTGGCGCCGAGCCAGCGCTCGGCTTCGGTCAGGGTCCAACCCTTGCGCTTCGCATAGTCGGCGACCTGGTCCTGGGCCAACCGGCCGATCACGAAATACTGCGACTGCGGGTGCGAGAAATACAGGCCGCTGACGGCGGCGCCGGGCCACATCGCCATCGAGTCGGTCAGCTCGATGCGGGTCCGCTCGTGGACGTCCATCAACTTCCAGATCGTCGCCTTCTCGGTGTGCTCCGGGCAGGCCGGATAGCCCGGGGCGGGGCGGATGCCCTGGTACTTCTCGGCGATGAGCGCCTCGTTGTCCAAGGCCTCGTCCGGCTGGAACCCCCAGAACTCCTTGCGAACCCGCTGGTGCATCCGTTCGGCGAAGGCCTCGGCCAGCCGGTCGGCGACCGACTCCAGCAGGATCGCGCTGTAGTCGTCGAGGTCTGCCTTGAACTCCGCGATCTTCTCGCCGCTGCCGAGCCCCGCGGTGACAGCGAAGGCGCCGATGTAGTCCGCCAGACCCGTTTCCTTGGGTGCGATGAAGTCACCCAGCGACCGGTTCGGGATGCCGGCCCGGTGCGCACCCTGCTGACGCAGGTTGTGGAACATGGTCAGCACCTCGGTACGGGACTCGTCGGTGTAGACCTCGACGTCGTCGCCGACCGCGTTGGCCGGGAAGAAGCCGATCACCGCGTTGGCCGTCAGCCACTTCTCCTCGATCGCCCGGTCGAGCATCTGCTGGGCGTCGTCGTACAGCTTGCGGGCAGCCTCACCCGACGCCGGGTTGTTGAGGATGTCGGGGAAGCGGCCCTTCATCTCCCAGGCGTTGAAGAACGGCTGCCAGTCGATGAACTCCCGCAGTTCGGCAAGGTCGTAGTCGAGGAACTCGCGCACGCCGAGTCCCTGGACGGGTACCGGTGGCGTGTAGCCCTCCCACTCGATCGGCGTCCGGTTCGCCCGGGCCTTCTCCAGCGGCACCATCGGCCGCTCGTTCTTCTGGGCGTGCCGTTCCCGCAGCGACGCGTAGTCGGCCGCGGTCTGCTCCAGCAGCGCCGGCCGCTGCTTGTCGTCGAGCAACGCGGCAGCGACCGGCACCGAGCGGGACGCGTCTTTGACCCAGATCACCGGACCGCTGCGCCGTGGCGCGATCTTCACCGCCGTGTGGGCGCTCGAGGTGGTCGCGCCGCCGATCAGCAGCGGGATCTCCAGACCTTCGCGTTCCATCTCGACGGCGAAGCCGGCCATCTCCTCCAGCGACGGGGTGATCAGGCCGGAGAGCCCGACCATGTCGGCGTCGTACTCGTTGACCGCGGCCAAGATCTTGTCGGCGGGCACCATCACACCGAGGTCGATGACGGTGTAGTTGTTGCACTGCAGCACGACCCCGACGATGTTCTTACCGATGTCGTGGACGTCGCCCTTCACGGTCGCCATCACGATCGTGCCGTTGGTGTGGTCAGCGTCGCCGGGCTGCTTTTCCGCCTCGATGTACGGCAGCAGGTAGGCCACGGCCTTCTTCATCACCCGGGCCGACTTCACCACCTGGGGCAGGAACATCTTGCCCGCGCCGAAGAGGTCGCCGACGACGTTCATGCCGTCCATCAGCGGGCCCTCGATCACCTCGATCGGGCGGCCGCCCGCGGCGGCGATCTCGGCCCGCAGTTCCTCGGTGTCTTCATCGACGTGGGCATCGATGCCCTTGACCAGGGCGTGCGTGATCCGCTCACGGACCGGGAGGCTGCGCCACTCGGCTGCTGCGGGATCTTCGGCCTTCCCGGAGGAGTTGAACCGTTCGGCGATCTCCAGCAGCCGCTCGGCGGCATCCTCGCGACGGTTCAGCACGACGTCTTCGATGCGCTCCCGCAGTTCGGGGTCGATCGAGTCGTAGGGCACCAGCGCCCCGGCGTTGACGATGCCCATGTCCAGACCGGCCTTGATGGCGTGGAACAAAAACACCGCGTGGATCGCCTCGCGGACCGGGTTGTTGCCCCGGAACGAGAACGACACGTTCGAGATGCCGCCGGAGATGTGCACCCCGGGCAGGTTCTCCTTGATCCAGGCGCAGGCCTCGATGAAGTCGATGCCGTAGGTCGCGTGTTCCTCGATGCCGGTCGCCAGCGCGAAGCAGTTCGGGTCGAAGATGATGTCCTCGGCGGGGAAGCCGACCTGCTCGGTCAGGATCCGGTAGGCGCGCCCGCAGATCTCCTTGCGGCGCTCCAGGTTGTCGGCCTGGCCCTGCTCGTCGAAAGCCATCACGACGACGGCGGCGCCGTACTTGCGGCACAGCCGTGCCTCGCGGATGAACTTCTCCTCGCCCTCCTTCATGGAGATCGAGTTGACGATCGGCTTGCCCTGCACGTTCTTCAGGCCCGCCTCGATGACCTCCCATTTGGAGGAGTCGATCATCACCGGGACGCGGCTGATGTCCGGTTCGGCCGCAACCAGTTTGGTGAACCGGTCCATCGCGGCGACGCCGTCGATCATGCCCTCGTCCATGTTGATGTCGATGACCTGCGAACCGACCTCGACCTGCTGCAGAGCGACTGACAACGCGGTGTCGTAGTCCTCGGCCTTGATCAGGTTGCGGAACCGGGCGGAGCCGGTGATGTTGGTGCGCTCACCGATATTCACGAACAGCGAGTCGTCGGTAATGTTGAGCGGTTCCAGGCCCGCGAGCCGGGTGGCCAGCTCGATCTTGGGCAGCTGGCGCGGCGGCTTGCCCTCGACGACCTTGGCGATCTCGGCGATGTGCTCCGGCGCCGTGCCGCAGCAGCCCCCGACGAGGTTGACCAGGCCGGCCTCGGCGAAGTCGGCGATGTAGCCGGCCTGACGCTCCGGGGATTCGTCGTACTCGCCAAAGGCATTGGGCAGGCCGGCGTTCGGGTAGCAGGAGATGTGGGTGTCGGCGATCCGCGCCATCTCGGCGATGTAGGGCCGCATCTCCGGCGCGCCCAGGGCGCAGTTGAGGCCCACCGCGATCGGATTCGCGTGCCGGATCGAGTTCCAGAACGCCTCGGTGACCTGACCCGACAAGGTGCGCCCGGACGCATCGGTGATGGTGCCGGAGATGATGACCGGCCAGCGGCGCCCGCGGTCCTCGAACAGTGTCTCGACGGCGAACACCGCAGCCTTGGCGTTCAGCGAGTCGAAGATCGTCTCGATGAGAAGGATGTCGGCGCCACCGTCGACCAGGCCGTTGGCGGCTTCGAGGTAGGCGGCGACCAACTGGTCGTAGGAGACGTTGCGGGCGCCCGGGTCGTTGACGTCCGGCGAGATCGACGCCGTCCGCGTCGTCGGTCCAAGCGTGCCGGCCACGTAGCGCGGCTTGTCCGGCGTGCTGTATTCGTCGGCCGCCTTGCGGGCCAGGGCGGCACCGGCGTAGTTCAGCTCGTAGCTGAAGTCGGCCATGTCGTAGTCGGAGAGCGAGATCGCGTTCGCGTTGAACGTATTGGTCTCCAGGATGTCGGCGCCCGCCTCGAGGTACTCGCGGTGAATGCCCTCGATGATCTGCGGCTGCGTCAGGGTGAGCAGGTCGTTGTTGCCCTGCAGCGGGGACGGCCACTCGGCGAACCGCTCACCGCGGTAACCGGCCTCGTCCGGACGGTCCCGCTGAATCGCCGTGCCCATCGCGCCGTCGATCACCAGGATCCGCGCGCCCAGCGCAGCCGTCAGCTCGTCGGTGGCGTCGGGCCGGATGTTGGGCGCGAAGGTTTCGGGCTCGGAGGCGGTCATGCAGGGTCCTTCCGTGACGGAAGGCGTCCTTAACTCTGTCGAGCGTGGCGGCCACCGGCAGAGACCGGCGAACCGTTGCAACGCCTCTCGACGCAGAAGAGTCTACGTGCTCACCCGGCGCCGGGACGAAGGCCCCGATGAACAAGGCGACTCAGCCGGTGGGAGTAGAGCCCGTGATCAGTGCGCACGCCGTAGGCTGACTTTGTGACCCGACCGGATGACGGCACTGCGTTTCCCGAGCTGCGCGACACCATTGTGGTGGCCGCATTCGAGGGCTGGAACGACGCCGGCGACGCCGCCAGCGACGCGGTGCAGCACCTGAACGACATCTGGGAGGCCCGCCTGCTCGTCGATATCGACGACGAGGCGTACTACGACTATCAGGTCAACAGGCCCGTGATCCGCCAGCTCGACGGCGTCACCCGCGAGCTGGTGTGGCCGTCGATGCGCGTTTCGCACTGCCGGCCGCCGGGCAGCGACCGCGACATCGTACTGATGCACGGCGTGGAACCGAACATGCGCTGGCGGACGTTCTGCGCCGAGCTGCTGGCGATCATCGAGCAACTCGACGTCGACACCGTGGTGATCCTGGGCGCGTTGCTGGCCGACACCCCGCACACCCGCCCGGTGCCGGTGTCGGGGGCGGCGTACTCGGCGGAGTCGGCCACCCGCTTCGGGTTGACCGAGACCCGCTACGAGGGCCCGACCGGTATCACCGGGGTGTTCCAGGACGCCTGCGTGGCGGCCGGGATTCCGGCGGTGACGTTCTGGGCTGCGGTGCCGCACTACGTCTCGCAGCCGCCCAATCCCAAGGCGACCGTCGCGCTGCTGCGCCGCGTGGAGGACGCACTGGACGTCGAGGTGCCGCTCGGCGATCTGCCGGCCCAAGCCGAGGAGTGGGAGCTGGCGGTCACCGAGATGGCCAGCGAGGACGACGAGATCGCCGACTACGTGGCCTCGCTGGAGGAACGTGGCGACGCCGAGGTCGACATGACCGAAGCGCTGAACAAGATCGACGGCGACGCGCTGGCCGCCGAGTTCGAGCGCTATCTGCGCCGGCGCCGGCGCTGACTTATTTCTCGAGGGCCTCGTTGTGGGCGCTGGTGGAGCGCCCCAGCGCCGCGACCTCGGCGTCCATCCGCGGCACGATGGTGGCGGCCCCTTTGATGAACGGGGCTTCCACGGCCCGCAATGTCAGCACCGGCTTGAGCCAGCGGAACAGGCCCACCCAGCGCGGGCAGTAGACGCGGCGGCGGCGGCTCTCGATGCCCTCGATGAAGGCATCGACACATTCGTCGACCGAGGTGGTCTTGTTCAGCGGCCACGGCAGTTTGGCCAGCATGTCGCCGAAGGCCCCCAGATCGGCTTTGACATCGCGAACCATGGGGGTGTCGATCCAGCCCATATGCGCCGATCCGACCTCCACGCCCTGGTAGGCGACCTCCTGGCGCAGCGCACTGGCGAAGTGCTCGACCGCGGCCTTGGCCGCGTCGTAGGACGCCATCCCGGCCAGCGGGGTGAACGCCGCCAGCGAGGACACGACCAGCACATAACCGCGACGCTCGATCACCGCCGGCAGGGTGGCCCGCACCGTATTGAACACCCCGACCACGTCGACGTCGATCACCCGTTTGAACGTCTCGGGATCCACATTCAGCACCGAGCCGTAGCTGGCGATGCCGGCGTTGGCCACCACGGTGTCGATGCGGCCGAAGCGCTCGACGGCCGCATCGGCGGCGGCCTGCATGGTGTCCAGGTCGCGCACGTCGGCGGCGACGGCCAGCACCCGGTCACCGCCGAGTTCGTCGGCCAGCGCGGTGAGCGCTGCCTGGTCCAGGTCGGTCAGCACCAGCTTGGCGCCCTTGGCGTGCAGTTTCTTTGCTGCCTCGGCGCCGATACCGTGCGCGCCGCCGGTGATGAAGATGACTTGGGAGTGAATCGAAACCATGCGGCCAAACTACCCGCGGCACGGCTCGGGGCTACAGCGCCTAGAGGGATATGCCCAGCAGGGCGTCGACCGCGGTGGCCACCAGGGCGGGCGCGGCGGTGTCGTGGCCGCCGTACTCCAGCGCGTCGGTAGCCCAACCATCCACTGCGGCAAGCGCTTTGACGGTGTCCAGGTCATCGGCCAAGTAGCGGCGCAGTCGCCCGACGACATCGCCGGCGTCCGGGCCGGCGGGCAGGGCGGTCGCCGCACGCCAGCGCTCCAGCCGCGCTACGGCGTCGTGCAGCATTGCTTCGTCCCAGAACCGGTCACTGCGGTAGTGGCCGGCCAGCAGGCCCAGCCGGATCGCCGCCGGCTCGGTACCCTGGGCGCGCAGCTTGGACACCAGCACCAGGTTGCCGCGGCTCTTGGACATCTTGTGCCCGTCCCAGCCGATCATGCCGGCGTGCACGTAGTGCCGGGCGAATCGGCGCTCCCCGGTGAGGGATTCGCCGTGGGCGGCGGAGAACTCGTGGTGCGGGAAGATCAGGTCCGATCCGCCGCCCTGGATGTCGAGGCCGGTTCCGATGCGACTCAGGGCGATCGCGGTGCACTCGACGTGCCAGCCGGGGCGTCCGGCGCCGAACGGCGCGGGCCAGCTGGGTTCACCCGGCCGGGCGGCGCGCCACAGCAGGGCGTCCAGCGGGTCGGTCTTGCCGTCGCGGTCCGGGTCCCCGCCGCGCTCGCCGAACAACTCCAGCATGGTGGCGCGGTCCAGGCCGGACGCGTAGCCGAACTGATCGGTGGCGTCGGCGCGGAAGTAGACGTCCGGGTGCTCGCCCTCGACGATGTAGGCCGATCCGGCGGCCAGCATCTTTTCGACCACTTCTACTACTTCGTCTACGGCCTCGGTGACCGCGACGTAGTGCTGCGGCGGCAGCACCCGCAGCGCGGCCATGTCCGCCGCGAAGAGCTCCACCTGGCTGGCCGCCAGACTCTGCCAGTCCACACCGTCGCGGTCGGCGCGTTCGAGCAGCGGATCGTCGACGTCGGTGATGTTCTGCACGTAGTTCACCTGATGGCCCGCATCCAGCCAGAGCCGATGAATCAGGTCGAACACCAGGTAGGTGGCGGCGTGACCGAGATGGGTGGCGTCGTACGGGGTGATGCCGCAGACGTACATGGTGGCCGTCGGGCCCGGCGACACCGGGCGGATCTGCCGGTCGGCGGTGTCATACAGGCGCAGCGCCGGGCCGTGCCCGGGCAGGGCCGGAACAGCCGGCGCGGACCACGATTGCATGCCCTCGACTGTAAAGCCGCGCTCTACAGGACTGTCCGCCGCATCGCGTCCAGCAGGACCGGCGCCACCTCGGGCCGGCACATCAGCAGGTCGGGCAGGTAGGGGTCGGGGCGGTTGTAGCGCAGCGGCGACCCGTCGAGCCGGGTGGCGTGCAGGCCGGCCGCCTGCAC
Organism: Mycolicibacter sinensis; assembly: GCF_001667375.1. GTDB lineage: Bacteria > Actinomycetota > Actinomycetes > Mycobacteriales > Mycobacteriaceae > Mycobacterium > Mycobacterium sinense_A. The sequence goes on from NZ_LZIN01000073.1 coordinate 88,391, forward strand.
CACGCCGGCTGGGGCCGCCGAGTCCCACTCCCACTGCCCGCCGGCGTGCAGGTAGGCGTCCACGTCACCGCGCACCACGGCCATCGCCTTGGCGCCCGCCGAACCCATCAGCACCGGCTCGACCGGCAGCACCGCCCGGATGAGGCGCACCACCGCGGGCATCCGGGTGGCGCTGACCGCGACCCGGATGGGGATCGGGGTGCCGGCCGGCTCGGCGCCCGAGGTGACCGTGTCGGTGCGGAAGACGACGTTGCCGCGCGCCGGCAGGGACACCGCGGCGTCGGTGATGGCGCCCGGGCCGGCGCCGTCGCGCTGCCACAGCGCGATGTGCACCGCCCAGTCGTCGCGTCCGGGGGTGGTGAACTCGCGGGTGCCGTCGAGCGGGTCGATGATCCAGACCCGGTCGGCGTGCAGCCGGGCCAGATCGTCGGGGGATTCCTCGCTGAGCACGGCGTCGTCCGGGCGGGCGTCCCGCAGCCGGTCGAGGATCAAGCGGTTGGCGCGCGCGTCACCGGCATCGCCGAGGCGCCACGGGTGGCCGAATCCCACCTCGTCGCGGACCTCCAGCAACAGCTTTCCGGCCTCGACTGCCAGTTCGGCGGCCAGCGCCGCGTCGGTCAGCGTCACGTGGGAAGTATCCCCGACCACGCCGGGGCGGCCGCCGCCGAGCCGGTCAGAACGCCGGCCACGGGATTGGCCGATCCGTGTTCGGGCCGGGCATCACCGGACGCTCCAGCAGGTCTGTCACCCGGCCACGCAGCGCGGCGATCTCGGCGAGGGTCAGATGCGGCTCCAGGGCCGCCGCCAGCGGGCCGTCCAACGCCTCGGCCAGCGCGGAGACCGCCTGCAGCGTCTCGTCGTCGACCGGTTTGCCGGCCCAGCCCCACAGCACGGTGCGCAACTTGTCGTTGGTGTGCAGGCACACCCCGTGGTCCACGCCGTAGACCATGCCGTCGGTGCCGCACAAGATGTGCCCGCCCTTGCGGTCGGCGTTGTTGATCACCACGTCGAAGACCGCGATGCGGCGCAGCCTGGTGTCGTCGGCGTGCACCAGCACGACCGGGTCGCCGGCGTAGTCGTAGGCCCGCAGCACCGACAGGTAGCCGGCCGGAATCTTGCCGACCGGGATCAGGTCGACCATGCCCGGCGTGGGTTCCGGATCGGGTTGGTCCACCCACAGCTGCGCCATTCCCGGGCCGGCCGGGCCATCGCGAATAATGGTGTAGGGCACCAGGTTCCAACCCAGCTCCACCGAGATCAGGTGTGCGGCGAGCTCACGACCGGCCAGGGTGCCGTCCGGGAAATCCCACAGCGGCTGCTCGCCGGTGATCGGCTTGTACACGCAGTGGACGCGGTGCTGCCCCAGTGCCGCCTCGCACAGGAAGGTGGCGTTGCTGGCCGAGCGGATGCGGCCCAGGATCTCCAACTCCCCGGAGCGCAACGCCTCCCGATCCTCAGAGCTCGGCGTCATCGGGCTCATCGTCGGGCCCGAAGGCGCCCCGCCGATAGCCGTTGGTGCGGACGCAGATGTGACCGGCCGGATCCAGCGGTTCGTCGCACAGCGGGCAGGGCGGGCGGCCCGCCGAGATGACCCGGTTGGAGCGGGTGGCGAATTGGCGCGCCGACTCCGGCGTCAGGAACACCCGCACCGCATCCGGGCCCTCCTCGGTGTCGTCGAGCACCACCGAGGCATCGAATTCGGTATCGCTGACCGCGAGCAGTTCGACCACCACGGTCTGCGCCTCGGAGTCCCAGCCCAGCCCCATGGTGCCGACCCGGAATTCAGCGTCCACGGGAGTCACCAGCGGGTTCAGGTCGTCGATCTCGTTGGGCTCGGGCGGTACGGGCGTACCGAAACGGCGATTGACCTCCAGCAACAGCGCACCGATCCGCTCGGCGAGCACCGCGACCTGCTGCTTTTCCAGCACCACCGAGACCACCCGCTCGTCGTGCACCGCCTGCAGGTAGAACGTGCGATTCCCGGGTTGGCCGACGGTCCCGGCCACGAAGCGGTCGGGAGTGCGGAAGACGTGGATTGCTCGGGACATGGCATCTCCAAAATACCGGCAGTCGGCAACCACACCGGGATCTGCGTGGACTAGGTGGTGGACCCGCCGACGACGGCGTCGCTCGACGAGCCGTCGGCGGGCGGCGAATCCTTGACGGCGGCGGCCAGCGAGGGCCCGGTGTGGTTGAGGTGGATAACGAACGGGCGCAACGGCGTGTAGCGGATCACGCTCGCCGAGGCCGGGTCGGCGATGATGCGCTGAAAACCGTCCAGGTGGACGCCGAGTGCGTCGGCGACGACGGCCTTGATGACGTCACCGTGGGTACAGGCCAGCCACAGCACGTCGCCGCCGTGCTGCTCGGCCAGCTGCCGATCATGGTCGCGGACCGCGGCGACCGCCCGGGCCTGCACCTGCGCCAAGCCCTCGCCGTCGGGGAACACCGCCGCGCTGGGCTGGGCCTGCACCACTCGCCACAACGGCTCGCCGGTCAGCTCGCTCATCTTGCGTCCGGTCCAGGCTCCGTAGTCGACTTCGGCGAGCCGGTCGTCGATCACCGGTTCCAGCTCGAGCGCGGCGGCTAGCGGTTCCAGGGTGCTGCGGCAGCGCAGCAGCGGTGAGCGCACCAGCGCTGTGATCGGCAGCCCGGCGAGCCGGTCGACGAGCCGTGCGGCCTGCTCGCGACCCTCCTCGTCGAGGTCGACGCCTTCGGAACGCCCGGCCAGCACGCCGGCGGTGTTGGCGGTGGAGCGGCCGTGCCGCAGCAGAATGACGGTCATGGCTGGGCCGCCAGCACGCCGGTGGCCAGCAGGACCAGGATCGTCGTTCCGGCCAGGACGCGATACCCGACGAACCAGTACATGCTGTGGGCGACCAGGAACCGCAGGAACCAGGCCACCGCCGCCCAGCCCACCGCGAAGGCGATCAGGGTGGCCACCAACAGTTGCGGCCCGCTGGCGCTCATCCCGGCGCCGGCGGGGTGAAACGCGTCGGGCAGCGAGAACAACCCGGAGGCGAACACCGCCGGAATGGCCAGCAGGAACCCGAAGCGGGCGGCCAGCTCCCGGTCCAGGCCGGCGAACAGGCCGGCGCTGATGGTCGCGCCGGACCGCGACACCCCGGGCACCAGCGCCAGGGTTTGCGCCGAGCCCACCAGGACGGCGTCACGCCAGGTCAGCTCCTTGGCGTGGCGAGTCTGCCGCCCGAAGTACTCGGCGGCGGCGATCACCGCCGAGAACACCACCAGCGCGGTGGCCACCACCCACAGGTTGCGGACCCCGGAGCGGATCTGGTCGGTGAACACCAGCCCCAGCACGCAGATCGGGATGGTGCCGATGATGACGTACCAGCCCATCCGGTAATCGGTTCGGCGGTCGGCGGCGAGCGGGGTCTTGGTCAGCGCCGACGCCACCCCGGACAGCCAGGCCGTGGCGATGCGCGCGATGTCCTTGGCGAAATAGACCAGCACGGCCACTTCGGTACCGAGCTGGGTCACCGCGGTGAACGAGGCTCCGGCGTCACCGGCGAAGAACAGCCGCGAGACCAGCGCCAGGTGTCCTGAGGACGAGACCGGCAGAAATTCGGTGAGCCCCTGGACTACCGCCAGGACGACGACCTGGGGCCATGACATCGCCGGCTCGAGTACCGACACGACCTCAGACACGTCAAAGACCGTACCGGCCGGGGCTCAGCGGGTCAGGTCGGCTACCACGTCACGGACCGCGGCGGTCAGGCTGCGCTCGTCGGCGAGGTCGATGTCGAACATCTTCCGGCTCGCGGTGGCCACCACGTCCTCGTCGTGCGGGACCGGGCACTGCAGCTGGGGCCGGTAGATGTCGACCACCAGTGATTGCTGCTCGACGCGGAAGGAGAAGCTGCGGCCGTCGCCGACCTCACCGAACCCGCTCGCGAACGCGCCGGTCCAGATCTCCTCGATGAAGAATTCTGAACATGCCAGTTGCCAGTCTTCGGCCACAGTCATGGCCGCGAGATTACACGTAAGCGAACTTATTGTGGCCGGGACATGCTGATCGGGCGTCAGCGCCATCCTTAGAATCGGGTTCGACCCCCGACCGCGACGAGTCAGAAGAGCTGCCCGTGCTGAAGCACTCCCCCCGCCGGCCTTTGCCGGGCCTGCTGTTCTCGCTGCTGCTTGCGCTCACCGCATGCTCGTCCAATCCCGTCACCGCGCCGCCGCCGACCATCCCGGCGGCACAACCCGCCGTCTCCCCCGCGGTGGCGGGGCGCCCGGCCGGCACGGTGCGGCCGCTGAGCGCCCCGGCCACCGGCGCGGTGTTCGACGCCGCCACCGGGCTGCTGGTGGTGCTGTGCCCCGGAGCCCACCCGCAAGCGCCCGCCACCGTCCATCTGGTCGGGGCACCCGGTCAGCCCGCCCTGGCGCTGCCGGGCCCGGCCACCGCGGTGACCGGCGACGGCGCCGGTGTCGCCTATCTGTCCGGCCGGGGCGGCTACTTCACCGTCGACCTGACCACCCGACGCATCGAACGAGTCGCCGTCGACGATGCCGCCGAAGCCGACTTCACCGCGATCGCGCGGCGCAGCGACGGCACCATGGTGCTGGGCACCGCCGACGGCGCGGTCCACACCCTGGCCCCCGGCGGCACCCGCACCGCCGAGCGGGCGAAGATCTTCGCCCGGGTCGACGAGCTTGTGACCCAAGGCGACACCGCCGTCGTGCTGGATCGTGGCCAAACGTCGGTGACCACCATCGGCGCCGACGGCAAGCCGCAGTACGCGCTGCGCGCCGGCCAGGGCGCGACGACGCTGGCGGCCGCGGCAGACGGGCCGGTGCTGGTGGCCGACACCCGCGGCGGCCAGCTGCTGGTCTACGGCGCCGACCCGCTGATCCTGCGGCAGGCCTACCCGGTGCCGCAGGCCCCCTACGGGGTGGCGGGCTCCGGGGGGTTCGCGTGGGTGTCGCAGACCGAAACAAACACCGTGGTCGGTTACGATCTGACCACCGGAATCCCCGTGGAGAAGGTTCGGTACCCGACCGTGCAGCAGCCCGACACCCTGGCCTTCGACGACAGGTCGGACACCTTGTACGTGGTGTCGGGCGCCGGAGCCGGGGTGCAGGTTATCGAGCATGCGGCGAGGCAACGTTGACCGCGCTGCGCTCGCATCGGCTGCCGCCGGGTTGGGACGGCGAACTGTCCGATGAATACGAATGGATTCCGCTGCGGCTGCCACCGGAGATCACCCGCATAGGTGCCTCGACCCGGTTGTCGATCGAGGCCGAATATCGAGGTTGGGAGCTGACCCGAGTGCGGTTGTACACCGATGGAAGCAGACGGGTGTTGTTGCGCCGCAAAAAGTCCCAGTTAAACGCGGTCAACGGCAACCGTTGCGTCGACCAGCCGGGGTTGTAGGCGGATGGGTTGGTACGGCGCACTGCGCCGCGCGCTGTTCCTGGTGCCCCCGGAACGCATTCACACCATCACGTTCGCCGCGTTGCGCGGTGCCACGGCGCCGTCGCCGGCCCGTCGGGTGCTGCGGCGCCGGCTGGCGCCCCGTGACCCGGTGCTGGCCAGCACGGTGTTCGGGGTGCACTTCCCTGGCCCGCTCGGGCTGGCGGCCGGGTTCGACAAGGACGGTGTCGGCCTGAAGACTTGGGGCGCACTGGGTTTCGGTTATGCCGAGGTGGGCACCGTGACGGCGGCGCCGCAACCCGGTAATCCTGCGCCGCGGCTGTTCCGACTCCCCGAGGACCGCGCCCTGCTCAACCGGATGGGGTTCAACAACCACGGGGCCGGCGCGCTGGCCGCCCGGCTGGCCCGGCAACACGCCGACGTGCCGATCGGGGTCAACATCGGCAAGACCAAGATCACCCCTGCGGAGGAGGCGGTCGCCGACTACCGCGCCAGCGCCCGGCTGCTCGCGCCGCTGGCCGCCTATCTGGTGGTCAACGTCAGCTCACCGAACACCCCGGGGCTGCGGGATCTGCAGGCAGTAGAAGCGCTGCGGCCCATCCTGGCCGCAGTGGGCGCCGAGACCAGCCGGCCGGTGCTGGTGAAGATCGCACCGGACCTGGCCGACGACGACCTCGACGCCGTCGCCGACCTCTGCGTGGAGCTGGGGCTGGCCGGCATCGTGGCCACCAACACCACCGTTTCCCGCGACGGGCTGGCCACCCCGGGCGTGGCCGACCTCGGGCCGGGCGGTATCTCCGGTCCGCCGGTGGCCCGCCGGGCCCTCGAGGTGTTGCGGCGGCTGTACGCCCGCGTCGGTGACCGATTGACCCTGATCAGCGTTGGCGGGATCGAGACCGCCGACGACGCCTGGGAGCGGATCACCGCCGGCGCCTCGCTGCTGCAGGGCTACACCGGCTTCATCTACGGCGGTGGCCTGTGGGCTCGCAACATCCACGACGGCCTGGCCCAGCGGTTACGTGACGGCGGGTTCGCGTCGTTGGCTGAGGCCGTCGGAAGCGCGGCCAAGTAACCGCGAGCGGGGATTCGCTACTTCTGTTCGTAGGTGCCGACGATCACCGCACGGGCGATCGCCTGCATGAATAGGTTGAACCCCAGGTAGGCGGGGCTGGCGTCCTCGGCCAGCTCCAGCTTCTCCACCTTCACCGCGTGCACCGCGATGTAATACCGGTGCGGGCCATGGCCGGCCGGCGGCGCGGCACCCACGTAGCGGCGCATCCCCGCGTCGTTGACCAGGGTCAGCGCATCACCGGGGAGCAGGCTGCCGTCGCCGACACCCTCCGGCAGCTCAGTGCAGGTGGCCGGCAGGTTGGCGACCGCCCAGTGCCAGAACCCGGATGCCGTCGGCGCGTCGGGGTCATAGACGGTGACCGCGAAGCTGCGGGTCTCCTCCGGGAAGCCCGACCAGCTCAGCTGCGGGCTGGCGTCCTGGCCTCCGGCGCCCATGATTCCGCTGACCTGCGCGGTGGCCAGCGGTTGGCCGTCGGTGACCGACGTGGAGGTGAGCGTGAACGTCGGCAGCTTGGGCAGGGCGGCGTAGGGGTCGGGGGCTGTGGTCATAACTGGTCCTCTCGTTTCAATCAACAGTGTGTCAGGAAGTGTTCGAGTACCCGGGTGCCGAACTTCAGCGCGTCGACCGGAACGCGTTCGTCGACACCGTGGAACAGCGCGGAGAAGTCGAGATCCGGCGGCAGGCGTAGCGGGGCGAAACCGAAGCACCGAATACCCAACTGGGCGAACGCTTTTGCGTCCGTTCCGCCGGAGAGCATGTAGGGCACGGTACGGGCGTCGGGGTCGCAGAACAGCAGCGCGGCGTTCATCGCCTCCACCAGGTCGCCATCGAAGGTGGTCTCGACCGGCGGCAGGTTGGCGATCCATTCCCGGGTCACGGCCGGACCGATCAGTTCGTCGACTTCGGCTTCGAACGCCGCCTGGCGCCCGGGCAGCACCCGGCAGTCCAGCACCGCCTCCGCCGTCGCGGGGATGACGTTGGCCTTGTAGCCGGCCTGCAGCATGGTCGGGGTGGCGGTGTCACGCAGGGTGGCGTTGACGATGCGGGCGATCGGCCCGAGTTTCTCGATCATCCCTTCCAGGTCCGGCGAGTCGACGTCGATGGCGTGGCCGGTTTCGTCGCTGACCGCGGCCAAGAACTGCTCGACGGACTCGGTGAGCACCAGCGGGAACCGGTGTCGGCCCAGCCGCGCCACCGCCTCGGCCACGGTGGTGACGGCGTTGTCGTCATTAACCATCGAGCCGTGCCCGGCGCGGCCATGGGCCCGCAGCCGCATCCAGCACAACCCCTTCTCGGCGGTCTCGATCAGATACAGCCGGCGCTCCCCGCCGTCGCGGCGCGGCACGGTCAGCGAGAAACCGCCGACCTCACCGATCGCTTCGGTGACGCCGGCGAACAGGTCCGGCCGGTTTTCCACCAGCCAGTGCGCGCCGTACTTGCCGCCGGCCTCTTCGTCGGCGAGGAAGGCGAACACCAGATCCCGCGGCGGCACGATGCCGGCGCGGGCCAACTTCCTGGCCACCGCGATCATCATCCCGACCATGTCTTTCATGTCGACCGCGCCGCGGCCCCACACGTAGCCGTCGGTGATCGCACCGGAGAACGGGTGCACGCTCCACTCGCTGGGCTCGGCGGGCACCACGTCGAGGTGGCCGTGGATCAGCAGCGCGCCGCGGCTCGGGTCGCTGCCCGCCAGGCGGATGAAGACGTTGCCACGGCCGGGCGCGCCAGACTCGACGTACTCGGTCTGGTAACCAGCCTCCTCGAGCTGCGCGGCGACCCACCGGGCGCACTCCGCCTCGCCCTTGGTCGTCTCGGGCTCACCGGTGTTGGTGGTGTCGAAACGGATGAGGGTGCTGACCAGTTCGACGACCTCGTCGACTGCGTCACCGGCAGGATCGGGGCTGACCGTCACAGTTACCTTTCCTACCACTTCCGCGAGCGGGCCCTCCGACGACAGTTGCGCGGGCTGGGTTTGGGTCCGGCGATCGGCATCCGTTAGCCTTAGCTGCCCGGCTGGTCCGGGTCGGTCCGAGTGGCGGAATGGCAGACGCGCTAGCTTGAGGTGCTAGTGCCCTATTAATGGGCGTGGGGGTTCAAGTCCCCCCTCGGACACAATTAGGTCAGCTAAAGAAATTGGCAAGGCCTCGACCTCCGCGAGGTCACCAAAGCCGACGTATACATCGGCGAGGTGCTCGCCGCGCACCTGACCCGCGAGCGTGGAGATGCCGTCAGCTTCGATTATGTGGCCGAAGAACCTGGCGAAGGCCGTGTACGAAATCGATCGGTTTCCTGGTCGATGCTGCGGTCCGGCAAGTATCCGGTCATCACCGCCGGAGGGGCCGTTCCACCCTTTTTCGCCGGACTCTTGCCCGAGGGTGTTCGACTCGGCGTCGTCACCTCATCAACAAAAACATCGGCAGATGACCATCTGACCTTGCTGCTCGCGATCGGCGCTGACACCCTCGGCAACATTCGGGTATTGCCGGCCGGCGTACCTCCCCTGCTGCCACCGCCGCTATTCGAGCCGGAGCGAGACAACGACTTTCACGTAGTCTTTGCGAAGCTGACGGGTTCTATCGAGGCCGACCCCGTTGGTTGGGCAGGAGTCCAACCCAAAGTCGGTGCTGGCGTGATCTCGACTGCGTCGTAGGCTCGATGGGGAGATGACTCAACCAGGCGCCTGGACCCATACGGCGGCTCGCACGTTCCGCGACCGCCACGACGCCGGCCGGTTTCTGGCCGAACAGCTGGCCGAATTCCGCCGCGCCGATAATCTGCTGGTGCTGGCCCTGCCCCGCGGTGGCGTGCCGGTCGGATGGGAGGTCGCGGCCGCCTTGCAGGCACCGCTAGATGTGTTCCTGGTCCGCAAACTCGGTGTGCCGCGGTGGCCGGAACTGGCGATGGGCGCGTTGGCCAGCGGTGGGCTGGTGGTGCTGAACGATCACGTGGTCGCCGACCTCGGCATCAGCAGCGAGGCGCTGCAGTCGGTGGTCGACCGCGAGTCAGCCGAGTTGCAGCGGCGGGAACGCGCCTACCGCGGTGATCGGCCGCCCGCCCACCTGCACGGCAGGGTGGTGATCGTGGTCGACGACGGGATCGCGACCGGCGCGAGTGTGCTCGCAGCGGTACGAGCGGTCCAGGCAGCCGAACCGGCCCGGACCGTCGTCGCGGTACCGGTGGGCCCACTCTCGGCGTGCCGCAAGATCGCCCAGGAGGCCGACGAGGTCGTATGCGCGACGATGCCCGCCGCGTTCGACGCGGTCGGGCAGAGCTACATCGACTTTCGTCAGGTCACCGACGACGAAGTCCGCGACCTGCTGGCCACGCCGACCACCGTGGCCGGCTAGCTAGTCGGCCGGATGCGGCACGGGCTCGTCGGTGTTGTCCTCGACCGCCACGCCGTCGTAGTCCTCGATGGCCTCGGGGTCAACGGTTTCCGCCGCCTCGGTCGTGCCGTCGTCGATGTCGTTGTCGGCGTCGATGAAAGCCTCGGAGTCGTCGGGGCCTTCAGCCGCGTCCGGGACCTCATCCGGCGCCGCCGCCGGGCTGTTTTGGCGCCGTTCCCGCAACGCGTCCACGATCAGTAACAGCACGCCCAGCAAGCTCGCCCCGATACAGACCCATGCCACCAGCGCATTACTGGTGACCACAGCGAATACCAACGCAGCAAGTCCTATTGCCGCCAATACCAGCGCGATGATCAGCATCGACTCACCTCCCACCCGACGAGCAGATTACCCGATTCCGCCGTGCCGGTTCGGTTCCGCCGGTCAGTTGGTGCCGCGGTTGAAATGGTTGAACCCGCCGCCGTCGCTGGTCGCGCTGGTGTCGACCGGTGCCGCCGATCCGCGTTGGCCCAACTCCTCGAGCTGGGATTCCAGGTAGGTCTTGAGTCGGGTGCGGTATTCCCGCTCGAAGGTACGCAGCTGCTCCAACCGGCCTTCCAGCACGGTGCGCTGCTGGTTGATCGTGCCCATGATCTCGGAGTGCTTGCGCTCGGCGTCGGCCTGCAGTGCGTCGGCCTTCTCCTGGGCCTGGCGCAGCTGGGTCTCCGAGCGCGTCTGAGCGTCGGCCAGCATGGCGTCGGCCCGCTGCCGGGCCTCGGCAACCGTCGTCTCCGCGGTTTGCCGGGCTTCGCTGACGATCTGGTCGGCGTTGGCACGGGCGTCGGCCATCAGCTTCTCGGACTCGGCCCGGGCGGTGCCGGTCAGCCGGTCGGCGGTGTCCTGGGCCAGGCTCAGCACCCGCGCCGCCTTGAGGGCCTGCTCTTCGGTGGCCGGCTCCGGTGCGGCCGGCTGTGGCGGAGGCGGCGCCGCCGGCTCCGGGGACGGCTCGTAGACCGGGATCGCGGTGGTGGCCTGCGCACCTCCACCGGCGCGGGCGGCAGCCAGCTCCTGGTCGAGCTCGCTGACCCGCTGCCGCAGGTCGGCGTTCTCCTCGATGAGCCGCGTCAGCTCGGTCTCCACCAGGTCGAGAAAGGCGTCGACCTCGTCCTCGTTGTAGCCGCGTTTCCCGATCGGCGGTTTGCTGAACGCGACGTTGTGTACGTCTGCCGGTGTTAGTGGCATCGTCTGCCCCCTTGGTCAGGTAGGTAGCACCGATCGGGCAAGGTTAGGTCGACCGGGAATACGCTAGCCGTGTTGTAACTGCCGCCCATCCTGTCACATCAGACGCTGTGCTCGGCAATGAGAAGCATATTAAGAGTGAATTTCAAATTGCTGCCACAGAAATCACGTTCGGGCAAACATCGCTGGTGGCTCATCGCTATCCCGCCGATGAACCGCGCCGCGAACACGAGTCGCCCCGCGGGGTACCGGGCCGAGCGCCGTGGTCGTATTATTCACAACACCTACCCGTAAATATTGACGGCAGGTGGCCGCCAGCCGGCGCAGGCGATGACCGATCGGAAGGAAACCCGAGGATGACAATCAATGACGTGGTCGTGGCGACCAGCGCGGCGGATTCGGCGGCGGTCGACGAGGTGCGGTCGCGCTATGCCGAGCTGCTCGGGCGCCAGGCCGCACTCGGGGCAGCGGTGTTCGCCGCGGTCGGGACGGCCGGCCCGGGCTTCGACGACGCCCACCGCGCGGTCCAGGCCTTCATCGAGCAAGGGGTGCACCCGCAACTGCGGGCCGCGGTGGAGCTGATCTACCCGGCTTCGGCCGGCGTCGAACGGTCCCGGCTACTCGTCGAGGGCCTGCTCGGCGAGACCCAGTTGATCGAGCAGGCCACGGCGCGCATCGTCCGCGACACCGACCGGGTGCAGATCGCCGCGCATGTCGAGGCGCTGCGGGTGCTGCTGGAGGCCCTGCTGGGCAAGGTCGCTGACCTGCTGCTGCCCGCGCTCGCCGAGGCCAGCGGAGTCTCACTGGCCGATCTGACCGCCCAGCTGCCAGCGGTCCCCTCCGAGCTGGCCCAGCCCGGCCAGGCCGGCGGCGGCCACGGCCACGGCCACGGCCACGGTCACGGCCATGGCGGGTGCGGCTGCGGCGAAGAGGACGAGGAGATGCCCGAGCTCGACGTGCGCGAGATTCCGCACGCGATCCGGCACGCGACGGTGTTCGGGGCCTTCGACGCGGTCCCGGTCGGCGGCTCGATGCTGCTGGTGGCGCCGCACGACCCGATTCCGCTGCTGCACCAGCTCGCCGAGCGCAGCGGCGGCAGGATCGCGGTCGCTTACGAGGAGCGCGGCCCGGAGGCGTGGCGGCTGCGGCTCACCCGGGTCTGAGGCCCGGCCAGGGCTGTTATGCGGCGTGCTGCAGCGCCAGTTCCATCCCGACGAACGCGATCAGCAGCAGCACCATGATCGACAGGTCGATGCGCACTGCGCCGATGGTCAATTGCGGGATCAGGCGCCGCAGCAGCTTCACCGGTGGATCGGTGATGCTCATGATCAGCTCCAAGATCACCACGGTGGCGCCGCGCGGGTGCCAGTCCCGGCTGAACGAGCGGATGAATTCGATGACGATCCGGGCGATCAGCAACAGCCAGAAAACGAACAGCGCGATACCGAGAATCGTGAAGAACAGCGCCAACGGAATGCGACCTTACTGACGAGGGTGTGCCCGCATCAGCATCGCGCTGACCGGCCCGACTGTCGTCCCAGCCTACCGATAGGCGTAGAAGCCGGTTTCGGCGATCCGCCGACGCTCCTCGGGCGACACGTCCACGTCGGCCGGCGAGAGCAAAAACACCTTCGTCGCGACCTTGTCGAACGAGCCGCGCAGGGCGAAGGCGAGGCCCGCCGCGAAGTCGACCAGCCGCTTGGCGTCGGCGTTATCCATCGACACCAGGTCCATGATCACCGGGGTGCCGTCGCGGAACCGCTCGCCGATGGTGCGGGCCTCGCTGTAGTCCTTGGGGCGCAACGTGGTGATCTTCGACAGCGGGCTGCTCTCGTCGAACATCATCGCCATCCGGCGCGGGTCCATCGCCAGCGCACCGCGGGTCGAACCGCGCAGCGAGGCGAAACGCGAGCGTTCGAAGTCGCGGGGCCGGTCGAAATCGCGGCCCCGATACCGCGGCTCGTCCTCGTAGCCGCCCCGGTACCCGCCCGGCGCCTCGTCGTAGTCGCGGTCGTCGAACCGATCGTCGTAGCGGCCCTCGGAACGACCCGCGACGCGGTCAAAGACGTCCGCCCGGGGTGAGTAGTCGCGCGACGAGGCGCGGTCATCGCCGTCGTCGTAGTAGTCGTCGTCGTAGTCCTCCATTGGAGCCATCCCGAAGTAGGCCTTGACCTTGTGGAGTGTGCTCATCCTTGGACCCTTCTCTGATGACTGTGATGAAGGTGTGACTGAAGTGACTAATAACGGTGACGGTAACGGCCGAGGACGCCTTGGCGTGGCAACGACACGCGGACAGGCGCAACCCGTTTCATTCCAGCCACACCAGCGAGGCGAGCCGGCCGGTGCGTCCGTCCCGGCGGTGGCTGAACAGGTTCGCATCCGCCGCCGTGCAGCGCGGGTCGACGTCGATCGCTTCGACACCCAATCCCTTTAATTGCCGGGCGATTCCGGCTCGCAGGTCCAGTCCGGGCGTGCCGGCCGAGGTGCGCGTGCGACTGCCCGGCAGGGCCGCCTCGACCTCGTCAGCCATCGCGGCGGGCACCTCGTAGTGGGGCCCGCTGACCGCCGGGCCCAGCAGCACCGAGATGTCGCCGGCCTGCGCACCCGCCGCGAGCATGCCCTCCAACGCCCGAGCCACCACGCCGTGCTGCGCGCCGACCCGGCCGGCGTGCACCGCAGCGACCACCCCCGCGCGCGCATCGGCCATCAGCACCGGGACGCAGTCGGCGGTCACCACCACCATCGCCAGCCGGGGCACGGTAGTGATCAGCGCGTCGGTCGCCTCCAGGGCGGTGTCGCGGGGGCCGTCGACGAATTCCACGTGATCGCCGTGCACCTGGTTCATCCACACCAGGCGATCGGGACCCAGGCCGGTGGCCTTAGCCAACCGGGATCGGTTGGCCGCCACCGCTTTCGGGTCGTCGCCGACGTGATCGCCCAGGTTGAAGCTGTCGAACGGAGGCTTCGACACCCCACCGGCTCGGGTGGTCGCCACCCGCCGGACGCGAAAGCTCACGCCATCAACCCGCGATGGTCGCAAGAGCGCGGAGCCGGGCGAAGTGGGCCATCGCCATGGACTCAGTGGCGCATGAACGGCGGGACGTCGACGTCGTCATCGTCGCAGCCGTCGTCACCGTTGCGGCCGCCGCCGACGCTGACCGTCGCACCGTTGGTGGGGGCGGGCACGCTCACCGCGTCGACCGGGTCGAACAGCGACGAGGTGACCTTGCCGGCCTGCCCGGGGGCCACCGCGTGCCGGGCCTGACCGGGGGCGCCGGTCACCGGCTTGCGGCCTGAGCCGGCCGAGTCGAAGCCGGCCGCGATCACCGTGACCCGGACCTCGTCGCCGAGCGAGTCGTCGATCACGGTGCCGAAGATGATGTTGGCCTCGGGGTGTGCGGCGTCCTGCACCAGCGAGGCCGCCTCGTTGATCTCGAACAACCCCAGGTCGCTGCCGCCGGCGACCGACATCAGCACGCCCTGGGCGCCCTCCATCGAGGCCTCCAGCAGCGGGGAGTTGATCGCGATCTCGGCGGCCTTGAGCGCACGCCCATCGCCGCGCGACGACCCGATGCCCATCAGCGCGGTGCCCGCACCGCTCATAATGCCTTTGACGTCGGCGAAGTCGACGTTGATCAGCCCCGGGGTGGTGATCAGGTCGGTAATGCCCTGGACCCCGTTGAGCAGCACCTCGTCGGCGCTGCGGAAGGCGTCCATCAGCGAGACCTGCGCGTCGCCCATCTGCAGCAACCGGTCGTTGGGGATCACGATCAGGGTGTCGCAACTCTCCCGCAGCGCGGCGATGCCCAATTCCGCTTGGTTGCCGCGCCGCTTGCCCTCGAAGGAGAACGGCCGGGTGACCACTCCGACGGTCAGTGCCCCCAATTTGCGCGCGATGGTGGCGACCACCGGTGCGCCGCCGGTGCCGGTGCCGCCGCCCTCGCCGGCGGTGACGAACACCATGTCGGCACCGCGCAGCAGTTCCTCGATCTCGTCCTTGGCGTCTTCGGCGGCCCGGCGGCCCACTTCGGGGTCCGCGCCGGCACCGAGGCCGCGGGTGGAGTCCCGGCCGACGTCGAGCTTGACGTCGGCGTCGCTCATCAACAATGCCTGGGCGTCGGTGTTGATCGCGATGAACTCAACGCCCTTGAGGCCCTGCTCGATCATCCGGTTGACGGCGTTGACGCCGCCACCACCGATACCCACGACTTTGATGACTGCCAGATAGTTGTGCGGTGGGGTCATCGTTCGTCTTCCTCCCTGGTGGGATTGGATTCCTCTTGGGCCTATCTGCGGAACTTCCGGAGCTGCCGTGGTGTTATTGACCCTGGCCAAACCCTCAACCTCAACCACAGGCTTAGAGTTATGTCAAGTTGTTCCGTGTAACCGCCACAGTAGGGCCGCCGCGCCCGTCAACAGCGCCGACGCGCCGAGACACGCCGGGCGAGTTTTCCTGGCCGGCCCCGCCTCTCGCCGCGCCGAACGTGAAGGCAGCTTCCGTTCCAGACCCCGAGCGTGAAGCTAGCTTCACGTTGGGCGAGGGGCCGCGCGATGCGGACTAGCGCACGGTCGGCAGGTCCGGACTCGACACGTCGTAGGTGTGCCCGGGCTGGGTGAGCAACGCCGCGAGTTTCTGGGCCTTCTCCGCGGTGCGATCGGTGCTGCCCCAGACCACTACCCTGCCGTCGGTCAGGGTCAGGGTGATCGAGGCGACCGACGGGGCGGCTACCCGGCTGACCTGCCCGGCGACCTCCGGGGCCAGCGCGGTCATCACCTGCAGCGCGGCCCGGCTGGCCGGGTCCGTCGGCCCGGGGTTGTCGACGTCGAAGATCGGCAGCATCGCCGTTGGCGCCGCCGTCGCGAAGTCGACCCCGTCCCGGTCGAACAGGTGCGGACCGTCCGGAAAGTCCTTGTACACCACCGCGACCCGCTCGATCACCGAGATACCCAGCGCCGATGGGTACTGCCGCTGTACCCGGGCGCTGGCCACCCGCCGGATGGTGGCGACCCGCTCGGCGACACCGCCGGTGTCGACCTGCAGCAGCGGCGTGCCCAACTGCACCTTGGCGACGTCGAGCACCTCTTCGCGCGTCACCGCCGCGATCCCGGTCACCTCGATGTCGCGCACCGACATCACCGGCGTGAAGTACAGGACCAGCCCGAGCCCGACGACGACAACCACGGTGAGGAAGGTGGCCAGCGCCATCTTCAGGCCCCGCACCGTGCCGCGCGGAACACCTTTGGCCGGCTCGCCGGAACCGGTGCGCAGCCGCCGCTTGGCTTCCCGGCGGGCCTGTTCGATCGCCTCGGCGCGGGCCTGCGCCGCGCGCCGCTCGGCCCGTTCCCGCCGCGCCCGCCGCCGCGGACCCTCGACTTCGGCCGGTTCCTCGGATTGCTCACCGGGTGCTTCGGTGACGTCGGGATCTCCGGCGTCTTCGGTGCCTTCGGTCCCTTCGGTGATAGTGATGTCTTCCGTGTTCTCGCCCGCGCCGACCTCCACCGGGTCATCCGCTGGTACATCCGGGGTTTCAGGTGGCTCGCTCACAGCACGCCCGGGCGGCCGGGAAAGGTCCGGGCGGCCCGCGCCCGCAGCGCGGTCACGATCTCCGGGCCCAGCAGGGTCACATCGCCGGCGCCCATGGTGACGATCACGTCACCGGGACCGGCAGCCGCGGCCACCGCTTCGGGCACCGCGGCGAAATCCGGTAGGTAATGCACCGGCACACTCACGTGCTCGGCGACGCTGGCCCCGCTCACGCCGGGCAACGGCTGCTCGCGCGCACCGTAGACGTCGAGCACGAAAACCTCGTCAGCGCCGTCCAGCGAGTGACCGAACTCGGCGGCGAAAGCCTTTGTCCGCGAGTACAAATGCGGCTGGAACACCACCAGGCTACGGCCCATCCCGCGTTCGGACAGCAGGGCGCGCACGGCGGTCAGGGTCGCGGCGACCTCGGTGGGATGGTGCGCATAGTCGTCGAAGACCTGCACCGAATCGCCGTTGCCGGCCGAGCCCACCAGCTCGAACCTGCGCCGTACCCCGTCGAACCCGGCCAGGCCGTCGAGCACCGCATCCAGCGGCGCGCCGACCTCGATCGCGGCCAGCAGCGCCCCCAACGCGTTGAGGGCCATGTGCCGCCCGGGCACTGCCAGCCGCATCGCCGCGCGGCGCGTCGATCCGGCCAGCGCGATCTCGGCGACCGCACCGGTGCCCTGCTGCTCCCAACTCAGCAGGGACCCGGCCAGCTCTGGCCGTCCGGGGCCCTCGGAGCCATAGCGCAGCACTCGGATGCCCTGTGCCGCAGTGCGATCAGCCAGCTCAGCGGCACCGGGATCGTCCACGCACACCACCACTGCCCCACCCGGCGTGATGCGCTCCACGAACGAGTCGAACACCTGGGTGTAGGCCTCGGCGCTGCCGAAGAAGTCGAGATGATCGGCTTCGATGTTGGTCACCACCGCGACGTTGGGGGTGTACTCCAGCAGCGAGCCGTCGCTCTCGTCGGCCTCGGCGACGAAGAACGGTCCGCTGCCGTGGTGGGCGTTGGTGCCCGCTTCGGCACCGGCAGAACCCAATTCGCCCCCGACCGCGAACGACGGGTCCAGCCCGCAGTGCTGCAGCGCGACCACCAGCATCGAGGTGGTAGTGGTCTTGCCGTGAGTGCCGGTGATCATCAGCGTGGTGCGCCCGGCCATCAGCTTGGCCAGCACCGCGGGCCGCAGCACCACCGGGATGCCGCGGCGGCGGGCCTCGACGAGTTCGGGGTTGGTCTTGGGGATCGCCGCGTGGGTGGTGACCACCGTGGTGACGCCGCCCGGCAACAGATCCAGGGCCGAGGCGTCGTGGCCGATCCGGACCTGTGCGCCGCGGGCCCGCAGCGCATGCGTGCCGCGGGACTCCTTGGCATCCGATCCGGACACCATGCCGCCGCGGTCCAGCAGGATGCGGGCGACGCCGGACATGCCCGCTCCCCCGATACCGACCATGTGCACCCGGCTCAGCTCCGGCGGCAGTTGTTCGGCACTCATCCCGGCCTCCCCGACCGCGCGGCAACCGCGACCTCCAGCGCGACGGACGCCACCCGCCGCGCCGCCTCGGGGTGCCCGGCCAGGGCGGCCGCACTCGTCATCGCCGCCAGCCGCGCCTCGTCGACGAGCAGCCCGGCGACCGTTCCGGCCACGAAATCCGGGGTCAGCGCGGCGTCGTCGACCAGCAGCCCGCCGCCGGCGTCGACCACCGGCAGCGCGTTGAGCCGCTGCTCTCCGTTGCCGATCGGCAGCGGCACATACACCGCCGGCAACCCGACCGCCGACACCTCGGCGACCGTCATCGCCCCCGACCGGCAGATCGCCAGGTCGGCGGCCGCGTACGCCAGGTCCATCCGGTCCAGATAGGGCACCGCGACATAGGGCGGATCGCCCGGACCGGGCTCGGGCAGGTCCAGGGTGTTTTTCGGCCCGTGCGCATGCAGCACCGAAACCCCGGCTGCGGCAAGGTGTTTGGCTGCTGCGGCTACGGCCTGGTTGATCGATCGGGCACCCTGGGAGCCGCCGAACACCAGCAGCACCCGGGCGTCATCGGCGAAGCCGAAGTGGGCGCGGGCCGCCGAGCGCAGCGCCGCCCGGTCCAGTGTGGTGATCGCTGCCCGGACCGGCACCCCGACCACCTCCGGGCGCGCCAGCCCGCAATCGGCGACGGCCGAGAGCACCCGCTGTGCGCTGCGGGCCCCGACCCGGTTGGCCAGTCCGGCGCGCGCGTTGGCTTCGTGGATGACCACCGGGACCCGGCCGCGGGCGGCCAGGTACGCCGGCAGCGCCACATAACCGCCGAATCCGATCACCACGTCGGCCTGCACGGCGCGCAGCACCGCCCCGGTCTCCCGGACCGCCCGCAGCACCCGCAGCGGCAACCGGGCCAGATCGGCGTTGATCTTGCGGGGTAACGGCACCGGGGTGATCAGCTCCAGGTCGTAACCGCGCGCGGGCACCAGTCTGTTCTCCAGGCCGCGGGTGGTGCCCAAGGCGGTGATCCGGATGCGCGCGTCCAGTGCGCTCAGCGCGTCGGCGACGGCCATCGCGGGCTCGACGTGGCCGGCGGTACCCCCGCCGGCCAGGACCACCGAGATCGGCGCACCGCGGTCCGGCTTGCTGACCGAGTCGTTCACGCCGCTAATGCTGACCTTCCAATGTGCGTGCGCGCCCGCCGGTCGGACGCCTCCATTTTGCCCTGCGCGAACCGCACCCCGACTCGCCGCCCGGTTAGGCGTCTGCTGGGGCCGCCCGGTGGCGCGCCGGGGCCCGGCCGGTTGCGGCCTCGACCGCAGCCGGTCGCGCAGCGCCTCGATCCGGGTCGGGGTGTAGGGCTCCGGTAGCGGCAGCCGCAGGATCCGGTTCATCCGGTCGTCGGCGCCGGCGCGCAGCGCGGCAACGGCCTCCGGTTCGTGCCGGGCCGCGTTGGCCATGATGCCGATCATGAACAACGTTGTGGCCGTGGATGTTCCACCAGCTGAGATCAGCGGCAACTGGATGCCGGTGACCGGCAGCAGACCGATCACGTAGCCGACGTTGATGAACGACTGGCCGATCACCCACATCGTGGTGGTGGCGGTCAGCAGCCGCAGGAACGGGTCGGCGGAGCGCCTGGCGATGCGCATGCCGGTGTAGGCGAACAACCCGAACAGTGCCAGCAACCCGAACCCGCCGATGAAGCCGAGCTCCTCACCGATAATGGCGAAGATGAAGTCGTTGTGCGCGTTGGGCAGATAGTTCCACTTGGCAGTGCCCTGGCCCAGCCCGTCACCGAAGATCCCGCCGTTGGCCAGCGCGAACTTCGCCTGCCGGGCCTGGTAGCCGGCGCCTTGCAGGTCGGCGTCGGGGTCCAGCCAGGACCGCACCCGGTCGGAGCGGTAGCCCTCGGTCACCGCCATGATCGCGGCGGCGGCGACGATGGCGGCCAGTGAGGTGGTGAAGACCCGCAACGGCAGGCCGGCGTACCACAGCAGCGCCAGCAGGATGATGCCCAGCGAGACCGTCTGGCCCAGGTCGGGTTGGATGACGATCAGCACCAGGGCGACCCCCGCCGCCGGCACCAGCGGGACCAGCATCTCGCTCAGCGTCGCGCGCTCCATGCGCCGGGCCGCCAGCAGGTGTGCACCCCAGATGGCGAAGGCGATCTTGGCCAGCTCCGAGGGCTGCATGGAGAAGCCGGAGATGACGAACCAGCCCCGCGAACCGTTGGACAGGGTGCCGATGCCGGGAATCAGCACCAGCACCAGCAGCACGATGGTGAAGGCGTAGCCGGCAAAAGCCATGCGGCGCATGAACCGTACCGGCATCCGCAGCGCCACGTAGCAGCCGAACAGCCCGATCACCGTCCACAGCACCTGCTTGCCGAAGATTCGCCACGCCGAACCGTCGACACCGTAGGACTCCACTCCCGATGCGGACAGCACCATGATCAATCCGAGCGTGGTCAGCAGGGCGGCGACCGCGACGATCAGGTGAAACGAGGTCATGGGCCGGCCCAGCCAGGCGCCGAAGCGCGTGCGTGGCTCGGTCTTGACCGGCTTTTCGGCGGTGGTCTCTGCGGTGGCGTCCGCCCCGTCGGCGGCGGCAGCGCGCGGCCGCCGCCATGCCAGCAGGCCGATCACACCGACCCTGCCGCGGATCGCGCGGCGGCCGCGAACGCGTCGCCCCGGGCGGCGTACCCGGAGAACTGGTCGAACGATGCCCCCGCCGGGGCCAGCAGCACCGTGTCGCCGGGCCGAGCCAGGCTGCGGGCGACATTCACCACCGCCGTCATCACCCGGGCACTCAGCGACTCATCAGACCCATCAGCTACTTGCACAACACGAGTAACTGGAGACACGGCAGTATCACCCATATCAATATCCTCGCCCGTCACAACGTGGACAACGGGGACATCCGGTGCGTGTCGTGATAACGCGTTGGCAACCTCGCCGCGATCGCGGCCGATCAGCACCGCCCCGGCCAGGTGGCCGGCGATCCTGGCGACGGTCGCGTCGACCGAGGCGCCCTTGAGCAGTCCGCCGGCCACCCAGACCACCCGCGGATAGGCCAGCACCGACGCCTCGGCCGCGTGCGGGTTGGTGGCCTTGGAGGCGTCGACGTAGCTGATGCCGTCGGCGACGACGACCAGTTCGGCACGATGCCGACCGACCTGGAACGCGGCCAGCGCCTCGGCGATCGCCGTCGGCGGCACCTCCACGCTGCGGGCCAATGCGGCCGCGGCCAGCGCATCCAAGATCCCGACCGGTCCGGGCACCGGTATCGACGCCACCGACGCAAGGACCAGCTCTCCGGCGCCGGCCGGGCCGAAGGCCCTGTCGACCAACATGCCGTCGACGACCCCGAGCTCGCCGGCTTTCGGCTCACCGAGCCGGAAGCCCGCCTTGACCGCGGCCGGGGCCGAACCCAACAGCGCGGCCGCGCGGGCGTCGTCCATGCCGACCACCGCGACCCGGCCGGCGAGCGCGCGGGCCTTGTCGGCGGTGTAGGCGGCCATGCTGCCGTGCCAGTCCAAGTGGTCTTCGGCGATGTTGAGCACCACGCCGGCCTCCGGGCGCAGCGACGGCGCCCAGTGCAACTGGAAACTGGACAGTTCGACGGCCAGCAGTTCGGCCGGCTCCCCCAGCACATCCAGCACGGGGCTGCCGATGTTGCCGCACAACTGGGCGCGCCGGCCCGCCGCGCACAGCATGGCGTGCAGCATCGACGTCGTGGTGGTCTTGCCGTTGGTGCCGGTGACCACCAGCCAGCGCCGCGGCGGCCCGTAGTGGCCGGCCGCGTCCAGGCGCCACGCCAATTCGACGTCGCCCCAGATGGGTACGCCCGCGCCGGCTGCCGCAGCCAGCACCGGGGTGCTCGGCGCAAACCCGGGGCTGGTGACCACCAGGGTGTAGTCGGCGACGCGCGCCGCGGCCTGCGCCGGGCTGGCCGTGCTGACCTCGGCGTACCGGCGCAGCGCGGCCGGGTCGTCGTCGCAGAGCGTGACCTCCAGCCCCAGCGGCGCCAGCGCGCCCAGCACCGCCCGGCCGGTCACCCCGGCGCCGGCGACGAGCACCCGCGCGCCGGGCTCCAGCTCGGTCAGCACCTCAACCGCCGACCGCGGTGAACCACTCGCCGTAGAACATGGAGACGCCCAGGCCGCAGGCGATGGCCGTCAGCAGCCAGAATCGAATGATCACGGTGGTCTCGGCCCAGCCGGCCAACTCGAAGTGGTGATGGAACGGGGCCATCCGGAACACCCGGCGCCCGGTGCTGCGGAACGCCAGGATCTGCACCACGACCGAGATGATCTCGGCGACGAAGAGCCCGCCGAGCACCACCGCAAGGATCTCGGTGCGGGTGGTGATCGACAGGCCGGCGATCACCCCGCCCAGTGCCAGCGACCCGGTGTCGCCCATGAAGATCTTGGCCGGTGCGGCGTTCCACCACAGGAAACCGATGCAGGCGCCCGCGGTCGCGGCGGCGATCAAGGCCAGGTCCAGCGGATCGCGGACGTTGTAGCAGCCCAGTCCGGGCGCGCTGGCGCAGGCATTGCGGTGCTGCATCACGGTGATCAGCACGTAGGCGGCGCTGACCATCGCCATCGACCCGGCGGCAAGTCCGTCCAGACCGTCGGTGAAGTTGACCGCGTTGGACCAGGCGCTGACGATCACGACGACGAACAGCACGAACACCACCGCAGGCAGGGTGACCGTGGCGATCTCGCGCACATAGGACAGCTGCTGAGAGCCCGGGGTCAGCCCGGCCTCGTTACGGAACCCCAGCACCAGCAGACCGAACAGCGTCGCCGCGGTCACCTGCCCGACGGCCTTGGCGGTCTTGTTCAGGCCCAGGTTGCGCGCCCGACGGATCTTGATCAGGTCGTCGATGAAGCCGACCGCGCCCAGCGCGGTGGCCAGCCCCAGTACCAGCAGACCGGACGCGGTGGGCCCGGTGCCGTAGAAGACCAGGCCGGCCAGCTGAGCGGTCAGATAGCCCGCCCAGATCCCGGCCACAATCGCCACGCCGCCCATCGACGGGGTGCCGCGTTTGCTGTGATGGCTGGCCGGGCCGTCTTCGCGGATCTCCTGACCGAACCCCTGCTTGGTGAACAGCCGGATCAGCACCGGGGTCAGCAGGATCGCGACCAGCAGCGCGACGCCGGCGGCAACCAGGATCATGATCATCAGCGGTCTCCCGCGTCGTCGCTGATCAGAGCGTCGGCCAGCGCGGTCAACCCGGCGGAGTTCGAGGCCTTGACCAACACCACATCGCCGGGGCGCAGTTCGGCGCGCAACAGGGCGTGGGCGGCGTCGACGTCGGGTACCGCGGTGGCCTCGGCACCCCAGGATCCCTCCATGACCGCGCCGTGATGCATCGCGCCCATCGATCTCCCTACTCCGACGACAACAAGACGAGACACATCTAAGCGCACCGCGAGCCGTCCGATGCGGTCATGCTCGGATATCGCGTCCTCGCCCAGCTCAGCCATCTCCCCGAGCACCGCCCAGCTGCGCCGGGGCTGGGCCCCCGGTTTTTCCCCGCGGGCGATCCAGGCCAGCGCCTGCAGCGCCGCCCGCATGGAGTCGGGGTTGGCGTTGTAAGCGTCGTCGATCACCATCACCCCGTCGGCGCGGGTGCTGACCTGCATCCGGTGCCCCGAGATCGCTCCGACACCGGCCAGCGCATCCGCCACCTGCTGGGGCGTGGCGCCGCATTCCAGCGCGACCGCGGCAGCGCACAGCGCATTGGAGACCTGGTGGTCCCCGGACACCCCGAGCCGTACCTCGGATGCGCCCACGCCGGCGTGCAGGGTGAAGTGGGGGCGGGCCAGCTCGTCGAGCGCCACCGGCCCGGCCCACACATCGGCGGGGGCTGCGCGGCTGACCCGCACCACCCGTGCCGCGGTCTTGCCGGCCATCGCGGCCACCGCCGAATCGTCGACGTTGAGGATCACCACGCCGGACTTCGGAACCGCTTGCACCAGTTCGGCTTTGGTCTCGGCGATCGCCTCGCGGGAGCCGAACTCGCCCAGGTGCGCGGTCCCGACGTTGAGCACCACCGCCACCTGCGGCGGGGCGATGGCGGCCAGCGCCGCGATGTTGCCGCGATGCCGTGCCGAGAGCTCCAGCACCAGGAAGTCGGTGTTCTCATCGGCTCGCAGCACCGTCCAGGGGTGGCCCAGCTCGTTGTTGAACGACCCCGGCGGCGCCACCACCTCCCCCAGCGGAGCCAGCACGGCGGCCAGCAGGTCCTTGGTGGAGGTCTTGCCCGACGACCCGGTGACGCCGACGATCCTCAGGCCGCGGGCCACCAGGGTCGCGGCCACCGCGGCGGCCAGCTTCGCCAGCGCGGCCAGTACCGCGGCGCCGGACCCGGCGGCGTCGTCGTGTTCCAGGGCGCCGGATCGGCTGTCGGAGGCGGCGGGATCGACCACGATGGCCGGCACTCCGACCGGGCGGGCCGCGAGCACCGCCACCGCACCGGCTGCCACCGCCGCGGCCGCGTGGTCGTGGCCATCGGCCCGCGCACCGGGCAGCGCCAGGAACAACGAGCCCGCGGTGATCTTCCGCGAGTCGAACTCCACGCTCCCGGTGACGCTGGTACGTGCGGCCTGCTCCGGTGAGATATCACTGAGCCGGCCGCCGACGATCTCGGCGAGCTCGGCGATACTCAGCGCGATCATCGGTGCTGCTCGCGCGCTTCCAGCGCCTGGGCCAGCTCGACGCGGTCATCGAAGGGCTGCGTGACCCCGCCGGCGGTCTGCCCGGTTTCGTGGCCTTTGCCGGCCACGAGCACCACGTCGCCCGGCCGTGCCCAGCGCACCGCGTGCGCGATCGCGGTCCGGCGGTCCCCGATCTCGACCACCTCCGCGGTTCCCTCGGCGGCCCCGGCCAGGATGGCCCGCCGGATGTCGGCCGGGTCCTCGCCGCGCGGATTGTCGTCGGTGACCACGACCAGGTCGGCCGCCTGGGCGGCGGTCCGGCCCATCGGGCCGCGCTTGCCGTGGTCGCGGTCGCCGCCGGCGCCGAACACCACGGCCAGTCGCCCGGTCGTCTCGCGCAGATCGGAGCGCAGGGTCGCCAGCGCCGCCGCCAGCGCGCCCGGCTTGTGCGCGTAGTCGACCAGCGCCAGGAAGCCCTGGCCACGGTCGACCGGCTCCATCCGGCCCGGCACCCGCGCGTCACGCAGCCCTGGCGCGGCCTGCCCCGGTGACACCCCGACCGCGTCGAGAACCGCCAGCGCCACAAGACAGTTGGCGATGTTGTAGTCGCCGGGCAGTCCGATGCCGACCGGATGGCGCACCCCGGCGGGATCGACCGCCGTGAACTGCCTGCCGACCGGTCCCGCGCTGGGCTGCTCGACGCCCCAGTCCGCCGGGCGCCCGGTCGCGCTGACCGTGACCGGCGCCGTGGCCCGCGCTGCCATCGCTTCACCGGCCTCGTCGTCCACACAAACCACCGACCGGGCGGCATGCAACGGCGACGCCGGATCGAACAGTCGCGCCTTGGCTTCGAAGTAGTCCGCCATGCTCGAGTGGAAGTCCAGGTGGTCGCGGGACAGGTTTGTGAAAGCGCCCAGCGCAAAGCGGGTGCCGTCGACCCGGCCCAGCGTCAGCGCGTGGCTGGACACCTCCATCACCACGGTGTCCACCCCGCGCTCGGCCATCACCGCCAGCAGCGCCTGCAGGGACGGGGCCTCCGGGGTGGTCAGCACACTGGGCAGGTCGGCACCATCGATGCGGACGCCGACGGTGCCGATCAGCCCGGCGGTGCGGCCGGCAGCACGCAGTCCGGCCTCGACCAGGTAGGCGGTGGTGGTCTTGCCGGACGTGCCGGTGATCCCGATGACCGTGAGCCGCTCGCAGGGATGCCGGTAGACCTCTGCCGCTAGCTCGCCAAGCACGCGGCGGGGATCCGGATGAACGAGCACCGTGATACCGGTTGCACTGTCGGCGATTTCGGCGGCCCCTGCGCCGTCGGAGAGCACCGCGACCGCGCCGCGAGCAACCGCCTCGGCCACGAACCGCGCACCGTGGGTCGTGGCGCCGGGCAGCGCCGCGAACAGGTCACCGGGCTGGACGTCCTGGGCGCGCAGCGTCAGCCCGGTAACGTCCAACTCAGGCACCGCGCCCCCGGTGGCCGCAACCGCTCCGATCCGGGCCGCCAGCGCTTGCAGCGACGTGCCCGCACCGACGTCAGGGCGCAATGCGGCGCACACCGCCATCACCTCCATCCGCTGCGGCCGGTCCGTGAAAGGATCGGACCTGAGACTACCCAGGCGGGCAGGGACAGCCGCTACATCGCCTGCAGAACCAGTGGCGGGCCGGGGTCGGGCGACAGCGGGACGTTGTGGCGCTGCAACAGCCAGGCGGCGATGTTGTGGAACAGCGGCGCACCAGAGGTGCCCGGCGACCCGTCCGCGGCGCGATGCGGGTTGTCCATCATCAGCCCGATGACGTAGCGCGGGTTGTCCGCCGGGGCTATCCCGGCGAACGTGATCCAGTAGACGTCGTCGTAGTAGCAGCCGCAGGCGGAGTTGATCTGCTGTGCGGTGCCGGTCTTTCCGGCGATCTGGTAGCCGTCCACCGCGGCCTGCCATCCGGTGCCCTGCTGGACCCCGGTCGGGTCGCGCTGGGTCACCGCACGCAGCATGTTGCGCACGGTCGCCGCGG
This sequence comes from Mycolicibacter sinensis, assembly GCF_001667375.1. Taxonomy (GTDB): domain Bacteria; phylum Actinomycetota; class Actinomycetes; order Mycobacteriales; family Mycobacteriaceae; genus Mycobacterium; species Mycobacterium sinense_A. The sequence goes on from NZ_LZIN01000073.1 coordinate 115,105, forward strand.
TCTGCTCGCTGACCACCCGCACACCTTCGGGCCGGGGCTCCTCGGTGCGGGTGCCGTCGGGGGCAATGGTCGCCTTGATGATCCGCGGCGGAATCCGCAGGCCGTCGTTGGCGATGGCCTGGTACATGCCGGCCATCTGCAGCAACGTCATCGAAAGGCCTTGGCCGATCGGCAGGTTGGCGAACGAGCTGCCCGACCACTGATCGACCGGCGGAACCAGGCCGGCGCTCTCGCCGGGCAGCGCCACTCCGGTGCGCTGCCCCAGGCCGAACTTCTCCAGCATCTCGAACCAGCGCTCCGGGCCGACCCGCTGTGCCAGCATCAGGGTGCCGACGTTGGAGGACTTACCGAAGATCCCGGTCGTGGTGTAGGGCGCGACGCCGTGCACCCAGGCGTCGCCGACGGTGACATCGGCGATGTTGATCGATCCTGGGACCTGCAGCACCTCATCGGGATTGCTCAATCCGTACTCGATGACCGAGGCGGCGGTGATCAGCTTGTTGACCGAACCGGGCTCGAACGGCGACGACACCGCCGGGTTGCCGAGCTGCCGGTGCTCTTGTCGCCCGATGTCCTGGGATGGGTCGAAGGTGTTGTCGCCGGCCATCGCCAGCACTTCGCCGCTCTTGGCGTCGAGCACCACCGCGGTCGCGTTGCGCGCGCCGGAGACGTCCTTGGCCTGCTGAACCTGCTGCTGGACGTAGAACTGGATGTCGTCGTCGAGGGTGAGCTGGATCGTCGACCCGTCGACGGCCCGGTGCCGGTTGCGGTAGCTGCCCGGGATCACCACGCCGTCGGAGCCGCGGTCGTAGGTGATCGAACCGTCGGTGCCGGCCAGCACCGCGTCCATCGAGTCCTCCAGACCCAACAGGCCGTGGCCGTCCCAGTCGATACCGCCGATGATGTTGGCCGCCAACGACCCGCCCGGGTACTGCCGCAGGTCTTGACGCTCGCTGCCGACTTCCGGGCACTTGTCGATGATCGCCTCGGCCAGCGCCGGCTCGACGGCGCGGGCCAGGTAGACGAATGTCTCGTTGCTGCGCAGCTTCTTCAGCAGCGTCGCCGCGTCCGGTTGGTTGCCGAGCCGGCCGGCGATCTCCTTGGCGATCTCCTGCAGCCGGCGCTGCGGATCGGGCGCGGCGGGATTCTTCTTCCTGGCTTCTTCGAGTTGCTTGCCGACCTTGATCGGCTGGAAGGTCAAGGCGCGGGCTTCGATGGTGAATGCCAGTTTGTCGCCGGTGCGGTCGATGATGTCACCGCGCATGGCTTGTTGGACATCGGTCACCTTGAGCTGTCCGGCGGCCTCGGCGCGCAGCCCGGATGCCTGCGGGACCTGCAGATAGAACAGCTGCGCCGCGGCCAGGGCCAACACCAGGAAGATGACGGCGTTGCCGGTGCGGTGCCGGAAGACGAATGACGCGCTGCGCGGACCCAGTTCGGTGGCGTGCCGGGTCCGACGGTCGCGGGCCGAATGTCCGTCCGGCTGCGTGGCTTTCGCCGCTTTACCGGGCTTGGCCTGCTTGCTGGGTTTGGTGACCCGGCCGGCCTTGCGGCGGGCTGTGCTGGAACCGGCGGCGCGGCCCGTCGGCCCGGTCCCCCGCGCCGGCCGTCTCATCGCGCGGCTCCCGGGACCACCGGCGGCAATGCCGCCTCGGGCGGCAGCACCGTCGCCGGGGGCAACACGGCCTCGGGCGGCAGCTCCGTCGTCGGGGGCAGCAGAGCGTGCGGTGGCAGCTCCGTCGCCGGGGGCAGCACAACCACCGGTGGCAGCACAACCTCCGGAGACAGGGCGACCGGCGGAATGTCGAGCGCGGGACCCGGCGGCGGACCGGACAGTGGCGCGCCGGGTGCGGCGGGCATCCCGGGCAGGCCCGGAATGATCAGGGGCCCGCCCGGCGTGGCCGGGGAAGGCACCACCGGAGCGGGCGCCGCCGGGGTGGGCAGATGCCGGCTGTCCAGCTTCGGCCCGGCAGGCGGCACCCGAACCGGAACCTCGGCCGGCGGCGACGCCGGCCGATCGTCGGGCAGCTTGGTGTTCAGTGGCGGCGGCGGCACCCCTTCAGCCGGCTTCGGAACGCCCACCACCACCCAGTTGCCGGCCGGGTCCTGGACCAGATGCGCGGTGTCGCGGGTCGGGATCATGCCCAGCTCGCGCGCCGCCTCAGCCAGCGCCGGCGCCGATTCGGCCGTCAGCACGTCACGCTCGAGCGCCTCCTTCTGCTGCATGAGCACCCGGTTGTGTTCCCGGATGTTGCCCAGCTGATACGAGCGCTCTGCGGCGTCCGTCGACAGCCACAGCGTGATGCCCAGGCCGATGCCGAGCGAGCCGATGATCAGCACGACGAACGGAACCTTGGCCGCCAGCGTGCGCGGCCGCAGGTCGACCGACGCCAAGCGCGTGATCAGGCGTTCCCGTAGCGGAACACGCACAACCTTGGGCGTCTTGGCCTTTCGTGCCTTAGCCCGCGCTTTGGCCTGCTTGGTGTTCTTCGGTGGTGCCGGCCTGGTGTCGGGACGCGGCAGCGCCGCGTTCTGCGGCCCTGACCGTGGCCGCGATTCGCGCCCGGGGGCGGGTGCATTCGGGTGCTGGCGGCGCAGGCGCCGCGATTGCGACGCCTCGTTGGAGCGGCGCGGCCGGGTACGGGTCCCGCCTTCAGGGTTGCGGCGGCGGTCGCCTTGCCGGGCCGCAGGTTTGCGCTTGGTCGCCATCAGTTCCCCCTCGATGCCGCGATCGGCCCGTTCGTCACCCGCTGCACGGCCCGGAGCCGGACCGACCCGGCCCGCGGGTTGCGCTCGATCTCATCCGGTTGGGCCCGTTCGGCACCCCGGGTCAACGTGGTGAAAGTCGGTTCGTCACCGGGCAACTCGACCGGCAGGTCGACCGGGGTGCGCGACGTGGTCACCGCGGCGAACAACTGCTTGACGATGCGGTCCTCCAGCGATTGGTAGGACATCACCGCGATGCGCCCGCCCACTGCCAGGGCGTTCAGCGCCGCCGGAAGAGCATCCCGCAGCGAGTCCAGTTCAGCGTTGACCGCGATCCGCAGCGCCTGGAACGTCCGCTTGGCCGGATGCCCCCCGGTACGCCGCGCCGGCGCCGGAATCGCCTCGTAGAGCAGGGCGGTCAGCTCGCTCGTCGACGTGAACGGGGTCTGCGCCCGGCGGCGGACGATGTGCGAGGCGATCCGGGATGCGAAGCGTTCCTCGCCGAAGCGGCGCAATATGTCGGTCAGCGCCGCCGCGTCGTAGGTGTTGATGATGTCCGCCGCCGTCAGCTCGCCGTCGGGGTCCATCCGCATGTCCAGCGGGGCGTCGTGAGCGTAGGAGAAGCCCCGCTCCGCCCGGTCCAGCTGCATCGAGGAAACACCCAGGTCGAACAGCACCGCGTCGACGGAAGCCGTTGCAGCCAAGCCCGTTTCGGCCAGCGCGTTGCTGATCCCGTCGAAGCGGGTGTGGACCGTGTGCAGCCGATCGGCGAAACGGGCCAGCCGGGCGCTGGCGATGCCGAGTGCGGTGGTGTCCCGGTCGAGGCCGATCACCCGCAGTCCGGGGAACTCGGTCAGAAACCGTTCGGTGTGGCCGCCGGCTCCCAGGGTCGCGTCCACGAGGGTGGCGCCGAGCCCGTCGGGAGATTGCCGAGTCAGCGCCGGGGCCAGCAGTTCCACGCAGCGCTCGAGCAGCACCGGCACGTGCCCGAATTCGCCCTGCTCGGCCACCGCACCACCTCCCCGTCTCTGGGCCGCCCCTGCCTCGAGGTCCCTGCCCGACAGCGCGAACCTGACGTTGGGGAAGTACGTCAGGGTCGGTTCGGACAGAGGCCACGAGGCACGGGCGGGCGCCTCAGATGATGTCGCTGAGGGCTTCATCGCTGGCCGCGGAGAAGTTCTCTTCATGGGTCTGCTGGTAGTCACTCCAGGCCTGCGCGTCCCAGATTTCGAGGTAGTCGACCGAGCCGATGACCACGCAGTCCTTGGACAGGTTGGCGTAGCGCCGGTGATCCGGTGACAACGTGATCCGGCCCTGGCCGTCGGGATGCTGTTCATCGGTGGCGGCGGCCAGGTTGCGCAGGAACGCCCGCGCCTCGGGGTTACTGCGCGATGCCTTGGCCGCGCGGCGGGCCAGCTGCTCGAACTCTGCCCGCGGATAGACGGCCAGGCTGTGGTCCTGGCTCTTGGTGACCATCAACCCTCCTGCCAGTGCGTCGCGGAACTTCGCGGGCAGTGTGAGCCGCCCCTTGTCGTCGAGCTTGGGCGTGTAGGTGCCGAGGAACATCGGCTACCTCCCCACTCACTCGACCACGTCAGCCCACAATACCCCACAATCACCCACTCCGCACCATTTAGCGGCCCGGTTTCCCCCCGCTTCCCCACTTGTCCGCGGGTTTTCCGGCTTACCTCCGGCTGGAGCGGTCGGCAGCGCCACGAAACGGCCTGGTCAGCCAGGCGAAACGGAAGTGGGGCGAAGTGGGGCTAGCCGGCCGTCAGAATCACGCCGGCAGCCCACCCGGATGCGCCCATGAAAAAGGGCAGCCGATCGGCTGCCCTGTCACCTCACCCGTGCCGCGTTACGGCTCGAAGCGGCGGCGGAACCGGTCCTCCATGCGGCTGGCGAACGTCCCGCTGCCGCCCTTTACCCGGCGCTGCTGGCTACCGCCGGTCCTGGCAACGCCATCGCGACCCGCAGCGGCATGCTTGCCGGTGATCGCGAAGATCACGCCTGCGAACATGACCACGAATCCCAGCACGCTCAGGATCAAGAATCCGGGATTGACCATCGCGTAGAAGGGGATGCCCGAGACCAGCATCACCAGCCCAACCAAGAACAGCGCCATGCCCTGAATCCGCCGCCGGGTGGTCGGGGTGCGCAAGGCACCGCCGCGAACGCTGGAAGCGAACTTCGGGTCCTCGGCGTAGAGGGCGCTCTCGATCTCATCAAGCATCCGCTGTTCATGATCGGAGAGTGGCATTCGTCCCTCCTTGCCGACGGCCGCTCACATCACTGCCCACCGCTGGCTACGACTGTGCGGGCATCTAATACTGATAATACGAGGTCGACCTGCGGTGTACCACAGGCTTCGTCAGCTGATTGTAGCCGCGGTCCGGCGATGCCGATCCACAACCACCGACGTCCGCCGGATAATAGGTCCGGCGCGCCCTACCACCGGCCGGGAAAGGAACCTGCACGTTGGCGACATTGCTCATCGACCTGTCGCCGCGTGACATGGCGGACCGTCTCGGCGAGGCGCTGCGGGTGTACGTCACCGCGATGGGCTACCCGCCGGGCACCGCGAACCAACGTGCGGCGATGTGGCTGGATCACACCCGCCGGCGCGGGTGGCAGGCGGTGGCCGCCCTGGACGGCGGAGACGGCGGATCCGGCGCCGAGATGCTGGGAATCGCCTACGGCTACTGCGGAGCACCCGATCAGTGGTGGCAGCAGCAGGTGGTGATGGGTCTGCAGCGCCGCGGCCTGCCCCGACCCGCCATCTCCCGCCTGATGACCAGCTATTTCGAGCTGACTGAATTGCACGTGCTGCCACAATCGCAGGGCAGCGGCCTGGGCGAGGCACTGGCACGGCGACTGCTCGCCGGGCGCGCCGAGGCCAACGTGCTGTTGTCCACTCCGGAGATCAGCGGCGAGGGCAACCGCGCCTGGCGGCTATACCGCCGGCTGGGTTTCACCGACGTCATCCGCAGCCACCACTTCGCCGGCGACCCCCGGCCGTTCGCCATTCTGGGCCGCACACTGCCGTTGGAGCAGGCATCGGCAGCGCAGAACCCGGCCGATCTGGCACGATGACGTCCGTGCATGTTCGGCGCTCACCCCGGCTCACCGTGTACCGCCGGCTGCTGGCCCTGGTGGGGCTGCTGCTGATCGCCGCGCCTTCCCTGGTCGGCTGCGTGCGCATCAAGGCCACCATCACCGTCTCCCCCAACGACCAGGTGTCGGGCCACATCATCGCGGCGGCCAAACCCCGCAACGACAACGACACCGGCCCCAAGCTCGACGCCGACCTGCCGTTCGCCCAGAAGATCGCCATCTCCAACTACAAGAGGGACGGCTACGTCGGCTCCCAGGCGGTGTTCTCCGACCTGACCTTCGCCGAACTGCCCCAGCTGGCCGAGATGAGCCGCGACGCGGCCGGGGTGAACCTGGCGCTGCGTCGTGCCGGCAATCTGGTGATCCTGGAGGGCCGAGTGGATCTCACCTCGCTCAGCGACCCCGAAGCCGACGTCGAATTGAGCGTCGCGTTCCCGGGCGAGGTGACGTCGACCAACGGCGAGCGCATCGGCGAGGACACCGTGCAGTGGCGACTCAAGCCGGGCGTGGTGAGCACCATGAGCGCGCAGGCGCGTTACACCGATCCCAGCACCCGCTCGTTCGCGCGCGCCGCCATCTGGCTGGTGTTGTCGACGCTGGCGGTGGCCGGAGCGGTGGCGCTGATCGCCTGGCAGGGCCGGGACCGCTCACCGCGGGTAGGCAGCGCACACGACGAGGCCGACTGAGCCGGCCGGCTCAGCGGGGCTGCGGCGACCAGTACTCGAGCATCTGCGCGAAGGTGGTGAACGCGGCCGCGGACACCCCGTAGGTGGCTTCCAGGTGAATGCTCAGCGGGAAGCCGAGATCGGCGACACCGTCGATCACCCGCTTGTACAGGTCGAGCATCAGCTTGCGCCGCTGCTCGGGCTCACTGCCGGACAGCGTCCTGACGAAGTCCTGCTCGGCCGCCACCGCCGCGTTGCCCGGGTCCTGGATCAGCCAGTTGATCAGCCCGACCCGGTTCTCGAACGTCGGCACGAAACCGAAGGACAGCAGGATCTCCGGGCGCGCGTCGCTGTGCTGGGCGAACTCGGTCAAAAACGGCACGATCGCATCGGAGTACAGCAGCTGGGTCAGCCCGAATGTGGCACCACGGTCGCATTTGAAGTCGAACCGGCCGATCTCATCGGCGCGGGTCGGGATCAGGATGACGCCGCGGTTGGGCAGCTCGTCGCGGAAGGTCGCCAGCGCGTCGGTGGGCGGCACACCCGAGCCCTCGCCGTCGGCCATGGTGCGGGGCACGCCGACGAACACGACGCCCTCGATGCCGGCCGCGGTCAGCTCGCCCAGCCGGCTGCGCAGCGCCGATTCGTCGGAGAACGCGGTGACCTGGGTGCACAGCCCGGCCATGCCCGGCAGCTCCGGCTTGATCGCCGTCCAGAAGTCCAGCACATCGAGCTTGGGCTTCATCTCGATCGGCCGGTCGTCCTCCTCGGCGATCATGCTCGGCATCAGGATGTGCCGGATCCGCCCCTGCAGGCCGGACTCGGCCGCGAACCGCACGACCTTGCGCGCCTCCTCGATCGTCTGCTCGGGGCCCCGTTCCACGTTCGGTGGGACCAGCTCGAGTGCGACGGTGTTCAAGGTCACGAGGTTGCTCCTCATCGAAGGCGGTCAACGGTGCCGCGGGCGGGCTTCGCCGGCCCTCCGCGGAGAAGCAGGGGCGGCACCGCGGCCGATACGGGCACCAGACGCTGAGCCTATCGACCATGCGTCCGCGCCGCCTGCCTGAGTCCCCCCCGAGCGTGGTGGCACACTCTACGCTGAACGCACGCCGGGGGTCCCGGCCCGGGCCGAGTGAGAAAGGGGCGCGCGCTGAGCTTCAAGGCACCCGCAGCAACCGCACCGTCGGCCGCCGAGCTGGCCGGCGCGGTAACCGAGCAGTTGCGCTCCTACCTGCGCACCCGCCGTACCGACACCGCCTACATGGGCGATGACTACCAGCACCTGATCACCGGCCTGGAGGAGTTCGTGCTCGGCGGCGGCAAGCGGCTCCGTCCGGCGTTCGCCTACTGGGGCTGGCGAGCCATCACCGGCCGGGACGCCCTCGACGACGAGCTACTGCTGTTTTCGGCGCTGGAATTGCTGCACGCCTGCGCGCTGGTGCACGACGACGTGATCGACGCCTCGGCGACCCGCCGCGGCAGCCCGACCACCCACCACAAGTTCGCCGAGTTGCACCGCAGCCGCGGCTGGCGCGGCGCGCCCGAACAATTCGGGATATCGGCCGCCATTCTGCTCGGTGACCTGGCGCTGGTCTGGGCCGACGACATCGTCGCCAGCGCCGGCCTGCCCGCCGACGCGCAGCGCCGGGTGCGGCGGGTCTGGTCGGACATCCGCACCGAGGTGCTCGGCGGGCAATACCTCGACATCGTCGCCGAGGCCAGCGGTGTCGAGTCGATCGCGTCGGCGATGGCGGTCAACACCTACAAGACCGCCTCCTACACCGTGGTGCGCCCGCTGCAACTGGGGGTCGCGGCCGCGGCCGACCGGCCCGACATCCAGGCGCTGTTCCACGAACTGGGCACCGACCTGGGCGTGGCCTTTCAGCTGCGCGACGACGTGCTGGGCGTGTTCGGCGATCCGGCGGTGACCGGCAAACCTTCCGGCGACGACCTGCGTTCGGGCAAGCGCACGGTGCTGGTGGCCGAGGCGGTGGAGTTGGCCGACAACTCGGATCCGTTGGCGGCCAAGCGGTTACGCACTTCACTGGGCACCGCGTTGACCGACGCGCAGGTCCGCGAGCTGTGCGAGGTGATCGAGAGCGTGGGCGCACTGGCCGCCGTCGAGGACCGGATCGATGTGCTGACCCGCCGCGCCATGTCGGCACTGGCGGCCGCCCCGATCGACGAGGTCGCCAAAGCCGGACTGACCGACCTGGCTCGCCTGGTCGCCGACCGGTCCGCCTGAGTACCCGGAGCGCCGATGTCTACCCCCGTCACCCCGCCGGTCCCGGCTGTGTCCACCGATGCCGCCGACACCCGTTCCCGGCTACGGCGATTCGCCACCAGCGAGCAGTCCGGCGCGGCGTGGCGCGGCTGCCTGGGGGCTGTGCTGATCACCCTGGGCGGTCTGGGAGCGGGCAGCACCCGGATCCAGGACCCGGTGCTGGAGTCGGTGCACCTGTCCTGGCTGCGCTTCGGCCACGGCCTGGTGCTGTCGTCGGTGCTGTTGTGGGTCGGGGTCGCGGTCATGCTGGTGGCCTGGCTGGGTCTGGGCCGACGCGTGATCAACGGCACGGTCACCGAATACACGTTGATCGCGACCACCGGTTTCTGGCTGGCGCCGCTGCTGCTGTCGGTTCCGGTGTTCAGCCGAGACACCTACTCCTACCTGGCCCAGGGCGCGTTGCTGCGCGACGGTTTCGACCCGTATGTGGTCGGGCCGGTCGAAAATCCCAACCCGCTGCTCGACGACGTCAGCCCGATCTGGTCGGCGACGACGGCGCCCTACGGTCCGGCGTTCATCTTGATCGCCAAGCTGGTGACGATCCTGGTGGGCGACAACGTGGTAGTCGGCACCATGGTGCTGCGGTTGTGCATGCTGCCCGGTCTGGCGCTGTTGATCTGGGCCGCGCCGCGGGTGGCCCGGCGGGTCGGGGGCAGTGCCCCGGCGGCGCTGTTCCTCGCGGTGCTCAACCCGCTGGTGATCATCCACCTGATGGGCGGGGTCCACAACGAGATGCTGATGGTGGGCCTGATGATCGCCGGGATCGCCGTGACCTTGGAGCGCCACCACCTGGCCGGGATCACGCTGGTGGCCCTGGCCGCGGCGGTCAAGGCCACCGCCGTCATCGCACTGCCGTTTCTGGTGTGGGTGTGGATGCGCCGGCTGCGGGAGCGCCGCGGCTACCCGGCGGCGGGGGCGTTCGCGGCGGCAGCGGGTGTCTCCGCGCTGATCGTCGTCGCCGTCTTCGCGGTGCTCTCGACCCTTGCTGGTGTTGGTCTGGGCTGGCTGACCGCCCTGCTGGCCGGCAACGTCAAGATCATCAACTGGCTCACCGTGCCCACCGCGGCGGCCAACGTGATCCACGCGGTCGGCGGGCTGTTCGCACCGGTGAACTTCTACGCGGTGCTGCACATCACCCGGATCACCGGAGTCGCGGTGATCGCGCTGGTGCTGTCGGTGCTGTGGTGGCGGTCCCGGCGCGACGATCGCACCGCGGTGGCCGGGATCGCCTGGGCGATGCTCATCGTGGTGCTGTTCGTGCCGGCCGCACTGCCCTGGTACTACACCTGGCCGTTGGCGGTGGCGGCCACCGTGGTGCGCTCACCGACGGCGATCGCCGCGATCGCGGCGGCCTCGACCTGGATCATGGTGATCTTCAAGCCGGACGGCTCGCACGGCATGTACTCCTGGCTGCATGTGATCGCTGCGAGCGCCTGCGCACTGTACGCCTGGTACCGGCTCTCGAAAGCCGTCGAGGCGCCCGGGGTGGCTGAGATCAGTACGCCATAGCCTGCGCCCGGCGCATCACTTCCCGGGCCTGGTGGGCGTGCAGCGCGTCGATGGGGCGGGCGTTGGACACCGCCTCGCGCACGCCGTCGCGGGTCAACGACAGCGACGAGTCCGGGGTGAACAGCCAGCGCACGATGTCGGTCTGCCGGTAGCCACCGTCGTGCAGCACCGCAAGCAATCCCGGCAGGCTCTTGACGACGTCCGCGTCCGCGGTGAAGAACACCTGCGGAACCACCAGCACGCCCCCCCGCCGCACCGCGACCAGATGGTTGTCGCGCAGGTACTGGTGCACTTTGGTGACCGGCACCCCGAGCATGTCGGCGACCCGGGGCAGGTCGAAGGTCGGTTCATCGGGTTCTAGGACATCGTCGGCGGCTGGAATGCTGCTCACGACACAAGTTTAAAGCCGCCGGCGCGGCCACCCGCCCGCATACCATGACCGGGTGACTTCCACGTGGGGCCCGGACGCACTGGAAGGCGCCCTGCTCGACGGCCGGTACCGGGTCGGGACCCGGATCGCCACCGGCGGCACATCCACGGTCTACCGAGGTCTCGACGAACGCCTGGACCGCCCGGTGGCGTGCAAGGTGATGGACCTGCGCTATGCCGGCGATCAGCAGTTCCTGACCCGCTTCCAGCTCGAGGCGCGTGCGGTCGCCCGCCTCAAGGACCCGGGGCTGGTGGCGGTCTACGACCAGGGTTTCGGCACCCCGCACGATCCCGGGCAGCCGTTTCTGGTGATGGAACTCGTCGAGGGCGGAACGCTGCGGGAACTGCTCAACGAGCGCGGCCCGATGCCCCCGCATGCCGTCGCCGCGGTGCTGCGCCCGGTGCTGGGGGCGCTGGGGATCGCGCACCGCGCCGGGCTGGTGCACCGCGACGTCAAACCGGAGAACATCTTGATCTCCGACGATGGCGACGTGAAGGTGGTCGACTTCGGGCTGGTTCGGGCCATCGCGGCGGCCGGGATCACCTCGACCAACGTGATTCTGGGCACCGCGGCCTACCTGTCACCCGAGCAGGTCCGCGACGGGAACGCCGGTCCGGCCAGCGACGTGTACGGGGCCGGCGTGCTCACCTACGAGTTGTTGACCGGCCGCACCCCGTTCTCGGGCGATTCGGCGTTGACGGTCGCCTATCAGCGGCTGGATCATGACGTCCCGCCGCCCAGCGCGGCGATCGACGGTGTGCCACCCGAATTCGACGACCTGGTGGCCCGAGCCACCGCACGCGACCCGGCTGACCGGTACGCCGACGGCCTCGAGATGGCCCGTGAGGTCGATGCGATCGCCCAACGGTTGGCGCTGCCGGCGTTTCGGGTGCCGGCCCCGCGCAACTCCGCCCAGCACGTCGCGGCGCAGCCCCGCCCGACGCTGCACATGGCACGCGAGCCACGAGACCGGGCGACCGACACCCAATATCAGTTGGTGACAGGGCAATTCGCCGGAATCGAGTTGAGTCAGTTCGTGCTCGCGCGCCAGCATGCGCGCCGGATGGTGCTGATCTGGCTGGCGGTGCTGTTCGCGCTCACCGGACTGGTGGCAGCGGTCGCCTGGTCGCTGGGCAACAGCGTCGGCGCGCTGCTGTAGCCCGCGCCGGAATGGGTCAGCCGCGCAGCATCTCGGCGACCAGGAAGGACAACTCCAGGCTCTGCTGGGTGTTGAGCCGCGGGTCGCACGCCGTCTCGTAGCGGCCGCCCAGGTCCGCATCCGAAATGTCTTGGGCCCCACCGAGACACTCGGTGACGTCCTCGCCGGTGAACTCCAAATGAATGCCGCCGGGATGGGTGCCCAGCGCGTGGTGCACCTCGAAGAACCCCTGCACCTCGTCGACGATCCGGTCGAAGTGCCGGGTCTTGTGGCCGGTGGAGGCCTCATGGGTGTTGCCGTGCATCGGGTCGCACTGCCAGATCACCTGGTGACCGGTGGCCTGCACCTTCTCGATGATGCCCGGGAGCAGGTCGCGCACCTTGTTGTTGCCCATCCGGCTGACCAGCGTGAGCCGTCCGGGCTCGTTCTTCGGGTCGAGCCGCTCGACGTATTCGACCGCCAGCTCGGGCGAGGTCGTCGGCCCGAGCTTGATGCCGATCGGGTTGGCGATCACCTCGGCCAGCCCGACGTGGGCGCCGTCGAGCTGGCGGGTCCGCTCCCCGATCCAGACGTAGTGCGCCGACAGGTCGTAGAGCCGTGGTTCGCCTTCGATGTCGGCCATCCGCAGCATGGCGCGCTCGTAGTCGAGCACCAGCGCCTCATGGCTGGCGTAGATCTCGGCGGTCTGCAGTTCCCGGTCGGCAACGCCGCACGCGTTCATGAACTTCAGCCCGCGGTCGATCTCACCGGCCAGCGCCTCGTAACGCGCGCCCGCCGGAGAGGTGCGAACGAACTCCCGGTTCCAGTCGTGGACCAGTTCCAGCGACGCCAGCCCCGACGAGGTCAGCGCCCGCACCAGGTTCATCGCGGCGCTGGCGTTGGCGTAGGCCCGCACCAGCCGGGACGGGTCGTGCTCGCGCACCGCGGCATCCGGGGCCAGGCCGTTGACCATGTCACCGCGGTAGGACTTCAACCCCAGCGCGTCGACGTCGGCCGAGCGAGGCTTGGCGTACTGGCCGGCGATGCGGGCCACCTTGACCACCGGCGTGGAGGCGCCGTAGGTCAGCACCACCGCCATCTGCAGCAGGGTGCGGATGTTGCCCTTGATGTGCGGCTCGGTGTTGTCGGTGAAGGTCTCGGCGCAGTCACCGCCCTGCAGCAGGAAGGCCTCCCCGTGGGCGACCTGCGCCAGCAGGCCCTTGAGCCGCACGATCTCGGACGCGACCGTGATCGGCGGGACACTCTCGAGCACCGTGCGCATCGCCTGGGCCTGGTCAGCGGGCCAGCTCGGCTGCTGAACGGCCGGCCGGGCCAGTGCGGCATCAAGACGCTCGCGCAGGTCTGCGGGCAGCGGCGGCAGCGCCGGCAGCTGGTCGATGGGTACATCAACGGTCCAGTTCACCCGACCATGGTAGCCGGATGCAGACATGCACTGATCAGGCCTGTTTGGTGGCGCTGCTGATGGGCCAACTCCTCAACGGTCCGCTCCGCGCCCCGCATCGTCGTCGGCCGTGTTGATGGGCCAACTCCTCAACGGTCCGCTCCGCGCCCCGCATCGTCGTCGGCCGTGATCACCTTGAAACGCCGCAACTGGTCGCGGGCGTCCACCAGCGCGTCGTGGCTGCCGGGCGATCGCGGTGGCAGCCGCGGCCGCCCCCGGTCCTCCCAGAGTTGCCGCAGCTCATGGGTGAAACGCGGGATCGGCGCCGGCAGGTCGGGCATCGCGCCCCACAATTGGCAGAGCGCCACGTGGTCGTAGGCCGCGACCCAAGCCCACAATTCGATCGGCTCCCCGCTCTCAGAACCGAGGAATTCCTCGAGGTCGGCGCGGATCCGGCTGCGTGAGCGCCACGCCTGCGACGCCGGTGAGGGCAACTTCGGTAGCACGTGGGTGCGGACCCACTGCCCGGCGCGATCCGGATCGAATTCGGTGGACACCGCGTAGTACTCGCGGCCGTCCTCGGCCACCACGCCGATCGAGATCAGCTCGATGGTGCGGCCGTCCTCGATGAACTCGGTGTCGTAGAAGTACCTCACCAGCGCGGCCCCCCCGGCCTGCGCACCGGAGGGATAACGAAGGGCCTAGTCGGCGCCGAGGCCTCCGCGACCGCCCGGTTGGGCGCCGGACGCTCGGGGACCCGCCCGGTGGGCACTCGCGGCCGGCGGATCATGATCGGCTCCGTCGGCGCCGCTGCCGCCCGCACGTCACGGTCGAGTTCGGCGTCAACGACCCGCTCGTCGGGCACCTGGGGCCGGCCCGCAATGGCGTCCTGCAGCCACAGCTTGGCCTGCACCACCGGGCGTCGCAGCCGACGTTCCCGCTCCAGCGCGCGGTGTATCCGGTCGCGCTTGTCCAGATAGCGCCACCGCGCCCACGGTGCGTGCGGCCGGGACAGCCGGATCGCGCCGATCACCAGCAGCGGGAAAAAGAACATCCCGATCAGCCCGGTCCACACCTTGCCCTTGAGCAGCACCACCACGCCCAGCGGCAGCGCCATCACCAGCCCGGCCAACACCCCGGTGCGGATCAGCGGCGAGGAGGTGTCGTGCCACGTCGACAACATAAACGTCAGGGGGTGAAAGCCCAGCACCAGCAGTCCGGCCACCGCGGTGGCGGCGAATACGGCGTCCACCGAGGCGCGGCCGTCCTCTTCCCAGTACACGTCGGATAGGTGCAGGATCAGCGCGTACTCGTCGAGCACCAACGCCGCGCCGACCCCGAACGCGATCGCGGCGAAGCTGAACGCCGGCTCGTGCCCGTTGGGGCCCGCCGCCACCAGCGTCACCCCGGCGACCATCACCAGCACGACCCCGAACACCACGTGATGGATGTGCTTTGAACCGATGTGCACGTTGCGCGGCTGCCACCACCGGGGGGTGTCGACGCGCCCGGCAGTGCTGCGGATGTAGCGGACCACGGAGCGGGTCACCAGAAACGTCAGCAGGAACGCGAGCAGGCAGCACAGCAGCGGTAATCTGCCGCGGTCGATGATGTCGTCGCGGAACCATTCGAGCACCTAATGCAACGTACGCCACCGCGGTACCCGACGCCCAGATCACCGCCGGTGCGGCCCGGCGAAACCTGGTCGACGGCAGCCACCCGATAGGCTGTGCGGCGACATGAGTACATCGCGGCCGCCCGACCCGGGCCGTCGGCACGGGGGCGGCGCCGGTTGGTGGATTTTCGCCCTGCTGGCGATCGGGGCGCTGGGCTACACGACGTGGCGGGCGCTCGCCAGCACGCCGTATCACATCGACGTCGACGTCTACCGGATGGCCGCGCAGGCCTGGCGCGACGGCCTTCCGCTCTACGGCGATGACTGGTTTGCCACCCAGATCGACGGAACGGTGCTGCCTTTCACCTATCCCCCGATCGCGGCGGTGCTGTTCGCCCCGCTCACCTGGGTGCCGTTGGGCGTCGGCACCGCCGCGCTGACCGTCGTCTCGACGCTGCTGCTGGTGCTGTCCCTCACCATCGTGCTCACCGGCCTGGGTGTCGGCGTCGGCGACGGCCCGGCGTGGTGGCGGCGGGGTGTGGTGGCCGCGGCGATCGTCGCGGCGGCCATCTGGCTCGACGCCGAACCGATCTGGTCCAACTTCGACTTCGGTCAGGTCAACGCGGTGCTGATGACGCTGGTGATCGCCGACTGCGTGCCGCGCCGCACCTACTGGCCGCGCGGCGCACTGCTGGGAGTGGCGGTCGCGCTGAAACTGACCCCGGCGGTGTTCCTGCTCTATTTCCTGCTGCGCCGCGACGGCCGCGCCGCGGTGACCACGCTGGTGTCGTTTCTGGCGGCGACTCTGATGGGCTTCGCATTGGCCTGGAGCGACTCCTGGCAGTACTGGACGCACACCGTTCGCAACACCGACCGCATCGGCGGGGCCACGCTGAACACCAACCAGAACCTGGCCGGCGCGCTGGCTCGACTGCCACTGGGCGAACATCAGCGCTCGGCACTGTGGCTGGTGGGCTGCCTGCTGGTACTGGCGCTGACGGTGTGGGCGGCCCGCCGGATATTGGGCCAGAACTTCGCCGAGGCGCCGATCATGGCGCTGATCTGCGTGGCACTGTTCGGGTTGGTGGTCTCCCCGGTGTCGTGGTCACACCACTGGGTGTGGATGCTGCCGACCGTGGTGGTGACCGGCGTACTGGCCTACCGGCACCGGGCGATCGCGCTGGGCGTGCTCAGCGCGCTCGGGGTGGCGCTGATGATGCGCAGTCCGATCGAGTTACTGCCCGAGCATCACGAGGCCGGCGCGGCGTGGTGGCGCCAACTGGCCGGGACGTCGTACGTGTGGTGGGCGCTGACGGTGATCGTCACGGCCGGCGCGACGCTCAAGCAGGCCCGCCGGTCGATCCCGGATCAGCCTGCGGCGGTTTCCGGAAACCGGGCGACCGGCTGAGCCGTTGCCCCATCTTGTTGCGGGGCACCGTTTTTGAGACTGGCCGCGTAGATGTCGACGTACTCCTGGCCGGACAGACCCATCAGCTCGTAGATCACCTCGTCGGTGACGGCGCGCTCGATGAACCGGTTGTCGGCCATCCCGTCGAAGCGGGAGAAATCCATCGGCTTGCCGAACCGGACCGTGACCCGGCCGAACCGCAGCATCTTGGTCCCCGGCGGGTTGACCACGTTGGTTCCGATCATGGCGACCGGAATCACCGGGACGCCGGTGTGCAGGGCCAGCCGGGCCAGGCCGGTCTTGCCCTTGTACAACCTGCCGTCGGGTGACCGGGTGCCCTCGGGGTAGATGCCCAGCAGCTTGCCGTCTTTGAGGATCCGCTCGGCGGTGGTCAGTGCGGCCTGCGCGGCGTCGGCGTCGGTGCGGTCGATGGGCACCTGCCCGACCGCGGTGTAGAACCAGCGGGTGAACCAGCCCTTGATCCCGGTCCCGGTGAAGTATTCGGACTTGGCCAGGAAGGTGATCCGGCGACGGACCACCAGCGGCAGGTAGAAGCTGTCCATGACGGCCAGGTGATTACTGGCGAGGATCACCGCGCCCTCGTCGGGAATGTTCTCCAACCCCTCGACTTTGGGACGGCCGATCAGGGCCAACAGGGGGCCCAGGAGTACGTACTTGAACAGCCAATACCACATGGCCCCTCCCTCCTACCCACGACATCGGCCGTGTTCGCGCCAACTTTACCGACCGCGCCTGGCTACGGCCACACGGCGATTCGTCACACGGACGATTCCCCGGAATTCCTTAGGTTGCTTGGTCATCGGTGTTCAGTGCGCTCATTTTTCTATGGTGACCGGGATGTGCTGGTAGCCGGACCGGGCCGGCGCGCCCCCGTCCCCGCCGGGGGGCGGGCCCTCGGGCGGGTCCGGAACCGTGCCGGTCTCACCGACCACCGCCCGGATCACCTCGAACAACGCGACACTGTGCTCGGCGATGACGGTGAGCAACGGATGCTCCTCCCCGGTGACCAACGCCGCCAGCGCACACACCGGGCACCACACCTGCTGACACTTGCCCGGCCCGTCACCGGAGGCCGCCAGCAGCGCCGCCGTCCGCACCGCCGGGTCGAGACGGTCCAGAATCGCCTGGGCGAGCTTGCGTAACTCGGGCCCCAGCTCGCCCAGCTCGGGGTGCGCGCCAGCGCTCAACGCCGCACCTCCTCGTCCCTGCTGACCGGCCACACCTGTGGGTCCGGCCGGAAACGCACCGTCAATTCGCTGCCGCGCAACGTTGCGTCCACGACCGTGCATCGCCGCAGCACCGACGCCAGCCGGACCCGGCGTTTGGTGCCGCCGACACCGATGATCAAGTCGTCCCCGGACCGCCCCAGACTGAGCGCACCGGAATCGACCTGGGGCAACTCTAGCCGCAACCGGTACACCGCCCCCAGTCCGGAACCCGACTCCCGGTCCACCACCGGCCGCACCGGCCCCGGGGGCGCCGACCCGTCGCGGCGCCGGGCGCCCTCGAGGAGTTCGGCCAGCGCTTTGGGCCCGATCGGTTCGCCCGCCAGATGCGGAATCAGCACCATCGCCACGTCACCGATGGCGCGGTCCAGTTCTTCCAAAACGCCGTGCTGTTCGCGGATCCGCTCGGCGTACCAGTCAAACGCCGGATGGGCGGGCAGATTGGTATAGATGTACGAATCATCTTGCAGCAAAACCTGATTGACGATCAGCTCGTCGACGCGCACCCCGGTCAGGGACAGCGTCCCCAAGGTCCGGACGGCTTCGGCCGCCACCACACGCTCAGCGGTCAGCACCAGGTGCGCTCCGACCAGTGACTCGTCGGTCAACAGTGCGGCAAGACGCTCGGCGGCCCCGCAGACCCGCTCGATCAGCTCGACCAGGGCGGCCGATCTGCCCTCGGTCGCACTGAGCCTGCGGTGCCGTGGCCAGGATCGCTCGGCATAGAGCGCCACCGTGGCGGGCAGCGTCAGCATCCGCATCGCATCGGCGGTGGACGCGCAGTCGACGACGATCCGATCCCACCGGCCGCTGTGCGCCAGCTCACCGACCTCATGCAACCCGAGCACCTCCTGAACCCCGGGAAGGGTCGAAAGTTCTTCGGGGGCAACGCTTCCCAAATCCGATTCCGGGAACCGCTCGGACAGCACGACGACGACCTCGGTCCAGTGCGCCTCGAGCAACGCCAGCGTGTCCAGCGCCAGCACGTCGAGCCCGCCAGGACCGGCGTCGTCGAGCACCACCGAAACGGGGTCGCGTCCCCCGCTGGGTGTCACCGTCACGCCGAGCACATCGCCGACCGAATGCGCCTGGTCGGTGGAGATCAGCAGCACCCGGTGGCCGGCGCGCGCGTCGGCGACCGCAGTCGCCGCGGCCAGCGTGGACTTGCCTACCCCGCCTTTGCCGACGAACAGACTGATCGGCGCCACTGGAAGCGCGGTGTGCGCTCCTGCCTCAGGCGGCCTCACTCAGCCTCGGCTCGCTTCTTCAGGTCCTTGAGCGCGGTGTCGGTCAGGCGTCGCTCCGCCTTGCGCTTGAGCAGACCGATCATCGGGATCGTCAGATCGACCGACAGTTCATAGACGACTTCGGTTCCAGAACCCTTGGGCGCCAAACGGTATTCACCGTCGAGGGCCTTGAGCAGCGAACTGGAGACCAACGACCAGCGCACCGAGCGACGATCAGCCGCCCAGTCGTACTTGAGCACCATGGTGTCTTTGAGCACCGCGGCGTCCAGGACCAACCGGGCCTGCTTCGGGTAGCCGTCGGAGTCGGTTTCGAGCACCTCGGCCTCGGTGTACTCCGAAACCCACTCGGGGTAGGCGCCGATGTCAGCGATCACCTTCATCACCGTGTCAGGATCCGCCGCAATGACGATGGTCTGCACTGTCTTGTCCGCCACCTGGTTACTTCCCTAACTTGTTTGCGCCTGCACCGGCCCTCGGCAGAGACGGTACCTCGCCGCGCCGGGCGCCCGCCCGTTCAGCGGCGGGTCAGCTCCCGGCGGCCGGTCCGACACCGACCGGCCGGGCCCGCTCGAGGCGAGCTTTCACCTCGAAAGCCATCCGCTTTCCGGCCACCCGGCGGCGGTGGATCAGCTTCGGCAGGTTCATCCGGGCCAGCTGGCGGCCGGTCACGCCGGTGGGCTCGGCGTGCAGGAAATAGTGCAGCAGGACCCCGTCGAGCATCGGGTCCAGCCAGATCTCCATGGTTCCGGTCAGCGGCCCGCTCACCGTCCATCGAACGCCCTTGTCGGCGCGATCCTCGACCACCTGGAGTTGCAGGTCCGGCCACCACCGCCGCCAGCTCGACCGGTCCGCGACCACGGCGCCGACCTGATCGCCGGGTGCGGCGATGAACGTCTGGTCGGCCACCTGGATACTGTTCATCGCTTCAGCTTCACATATGACGCCCGCGCGCGAAACGCAGCGGGTGCGCAGCTGCCCGGCAGTGAACACCGTCACACCGGTCATCGGGCGGCTATTAGGCTGGGCACACAGACAGCAGGTTGCCAAGAGAGGTCATCGTATGCGTGAGTTCAGTGTTCCCGCGCCGTTCACCGTCGAGGAGCACGACAACGTCGCCGCAGTAGTCTTCGAACACGAGCGCGACAATCCCGACTACGTCATCTTTCAGCGCCTGGTCGACGGGGCCTGGACGGACGTCACCTGCGCCACCGCCGCCACGCATATCCGCTCGGCGGCACTGGGTCTGATCGCCCAGGGCGTAGCGGCCGGCGACCGGGTGGTGATCTTCTCGGCGACGCGTTACGAGTGGGCCATCCTGGACTTCGCGATCCTGTCGATCGGCGCGGTGACCGTGCCGATCTACGAGACGTCGTCGGCAGAGCAGGTGCGCTGGGTGATGGAGGACTCCAGCGCGGTGCTCGCGTTCGCCGAAACCGACTCCCACGCCCAGATGATCAACGAACTCGCCGGTGACCTGCCCGCCCTGCGGCGGGTGCTGACCATCGACGGATCCGGGCCCAAGGCCCTGGACGAACTCGCCGAAGCCGCCGCCGGCCAGGACCCGGCGCAGGTCACCGCACGCCTCGACGCCCTGAAGGTCACCGACCCGGCGACGCTGATCTACACCTCGGGCACCACCGGGCGCCCCAAGGGCTGCGAACTCACCCACTCCAACCTGATCTACGAGGTGCGCGGCACCAAGGCCGCACTGCCGACCCTGCTGGGACCCGGCCAGCGCCTGCTGATCTTCCTGCCGCTGGCGCACGTGCTGGCCCGCGCCCTGACCCTGGCGGCCTTCACCAACCGGGTCACGGTGGGGTTCACCAGCGACATCAAGAATCTGGTGCCGATGTTCTCGGTGTTCAAGCCGACCGTGGTGGTGTCGGTGCCGCGGGTGTTCGAGAAGGTCTACAACACCGCGGCTCAGAACGCGGCCAACGACGGCAAGGGCCGGATCTTCGAGATGGCCGCCCAGACCGCGGTGGACTGGAGCGAGGCCACCGACCGCGGCGGTCCCGGGCTGCTGCTGCGCGCCAAGCACGCGCTCTTCGACAAGCTGGTCTACCACAAGCTGCGCGCGGCGCTGGGCGGTGACTGTCGCGCCTCGGTGTCCGGCGGTGCGCCGCTGGGCGAACGGCTGGGCCACTTCTACCGGGGCGTCGGACTGTCCATCTACGAGGGCTATGGCCTGACCGAGACCACCGCCGCCGTCACCGTCAACCCGGTCGGTGGCATGAAGGTCGGGACCGTCGGAAAACTGGTGCCCGGCAACAGCATGCGCATCGCCGACGACGGTGAGTTGCTGGTGCGCGGTGGTGTGGTGTTCGGCGGGTACTGGCGCAACGAGCAGGCCACCGCCGAGGCGTTCTCCGACGGCTGGTTCAAGACCGGCGACCTGGCCGACATCGACGCCGAGGGCTATCTGAAGATCACCGGCCGCAAGAAGGAGATCATCGTCACCGCCGGCGGCAAGAACGTCGCTCCGGCGGTGCTCGAGGACCAGCTGCGCGCCCACCCACTGATCAGCCAGGCGATGGTGGTCGGCGACGCCAAGCCGTTCATCGGCGCGCTGATCACCATCGACCCGGAAGCCATCGAGGGCTGGAAACAGCGCAACAGCAAGTCCAGCACCGCCACCGCCGCGGACCTGGTCACCGACCCGGATCTGATGGCCGAGGTGGATGCGGCCGTCAAGCAGGCCAACCTGGCGGTGTCGCACGCCGAGTCGATCCGCAAGTTCTCGATCCTGCCGGTCGACTTCACCGAGGCCACCGGTGAGCTGACGCCGACGATGAAGGTCAAGCGCAAGGTGGTCGCCGAGAAGTTCGCCGATGCGATCGAGGCGATCTACGCCAAGGACTAGCCCGGCGGTTCAGGCCTGCAACAGGTCGGCCATGCGTCCGGCCAGCGTGTCCCAGCGCCAGTGACCGGTCACCCAGTCGCGTCCCGCGGCGCCCATCGCGGCGGCCCGGTCGGGGTCGGCAAGCAGTTCGCTGACCGCGTCACCGATCTGCACGACGGACCGGCCGTCGACGACCCGCCCGGTCCGCTTGTCCAGCACGGTTTCCGGTGCACCGCCCGAGCGACCGGCGACCACCGGGACACCGGCCGCCGACGCCTCCAGGAACACGATGCCCAGCCCCTCGACGTCGAGCCCGGCACCGCGGGTGCGGCACGGCATCGCGAAGACGTCGCCGAGCAGGTAGTAGGCCGGCAGCTCGGCGGCCGGTACCCCGCCGGTGAAGGTCACCGCATCGGCCACCTCGTGTTGGGCGGCCAGCTGGTGCAGGGTCTCGGCGTAGGGGCCGCCGCCGACGATCACCAACGCCGCCCCCGGCACCCGCTGCCGAATCGCCGGTAACGCCCGGATCAGCATGTCCTGGCCTTTGCGCGGCACTAGCCGCGACACGCACACCACCGTGGGCCGCTCACCCAGCCCGTGCCGCAGCCGCAGTTCGGCCCGCGCTGCCGGGTCGGGCCGGAACCGGTCGGTGTCCACCCCGGGCGGAAGGTGTTCCAGCGCCGCATCGGGCCCGAACGCCGAGGAGAACCTGCCGCGGGTGTAGTGGCTGACGAAGGTGACCGTGTCGCAGGTCTGGCCGATCCGACGCAGCACCGAGCGGGCCACCGGCAGCATCGACCAGCCGACCTCGTGGCCGTGGGTGCTGGCCAGCACCCGGGTGGCGCCGGCGGTGCGCGCCCGCTGCGCCAGCAGCGCCAGCGGGGCGGCCGCGCCGAACCAGACGGTGTCGATGGCCTGGTCGGAGATGAGCCGGCGCATCCGGTGGTCGACGGCCCGGCCCGGCAACATCAGCGTGCCCGGATGCCGCACCACCTGGTAGCCGGCGGATGTCGCCGCCTCGTCGAATGCCTCGGCGCCCTTCCACTGCGGGGCATACACCGTCACGTCGTGGCGTCCCGAGTCGGCGATGTGGCGCACCAGCTCTTCCAGATAGCACTGGATGCCGCCGGGACGCGGCGGGAAATCGTTGGTAACCAGCAGGACCCGGCTCACTGCAGGGATGCTAGCTTCGCCACTGCCGTCACCCGGCGAGCAGGTCGGCTAGATCCACGCCGAGCACCAGCGGCACGGCCACGGACGGGTCCACATGCCCGGGACCGCAGGCGGACGCATAAAGCTCGCGCAGCTTGGCGGCGCCGAACCGGGCGGCGACGAACCGGGCGAACTCCCACGCCCGGTCATAAGCCTGGGCCCGGCGCTGGCCCGGGGCGTCCAGGTCGGCATCTGAAGGCAGGGCGACCGGAGGCACCGGCGCGCGGGCCGAATCCGGGGCGGGGCGGGCGACGAAATCCGCCACCCCCTCGGTGAGCCAGCGCGGAGCATCCAGGGCGGTGTCGGCTCGGGCCGCGAAGTGGAAAAGCTCGTGGGTCAACACGATTCGCAGCGCCGGCGTGCTCATCGCGTCCGCGCCGGGGGCGAACACGATCCGCTGGCCGCTCACCTGCCGGCGTTCGGGATCGACCCGGTCTGCCACCGCGACCGCGGCGACGTCCGACCACTGTTCGACATCGGTCCCGGGTGCCCCGTTTGCCAGGGCGGCGAACTGCCGATCCGAGCCGGTAGCCGTCACGTCGATGCGGTGCGCCCAGTCGGTGCCCCAGAACGCCTCAACCGCCTCGACGGCGTCGCCGATGTTGGCCTCGACGCGGGCCAGCAGTGCCTGACCGCGCGGGCCACCGTGATTCTCCACGACGACTCTGCGGTGATCACCCACGATCAACGGCGCGTCAGTCGCGGGCCGGGCCGCGAGGGCCAGCACCGCCGCGGCGGCGATCAGCTCGGCCGCCAGCAGCGCAGCCAGCGGCCTGCGGATCCGGCGACGCTCAGTAACGGCGGGCGTTGTGGATCGGGCCGGAGGAGGTCATCGGCACCACCCGGACCGGCTGACCGTAGGTCGACGAGTGAATCATCATGCCGTCGCCGACGTAGATCCCGGAATGGGAGGCATCCGAGTAGAAGGTCAGCACGTCGCCGGGCTGCAGGTCCGAGAGCGCCACCGGCTGACCGCCGTTGGCCTGCGCCTGGCTGGAGTGCGGCAGATTGATGCCGGCCTGGTTGAACGCCCACATCACCAGCCCCGAGCAGTCGAACCCGCCCGGTGCGGCCCCGCCCCACACGTAGGGCGTCCCGACCTGGGTCAACGCGGCCTGCACGGCGGTCGCTGCTCCGCCTCCCGGGCCACCGGGCGCGTCGGGGGCCGGGAAGCCGGGCAGCTGGAATCCGGGGAACGCGGGGGCCGGCGGCGCGCCCTCGGGAGCGGGCGGCTCCCCCGGTGCGCCTTCGGGGACCGGCCCCGGCTCGGCCATCGCGGTGCGCTGCTGCGGTGTCAGCGCGTAGTACTGCGACTTGACTACCGAGATCTGCAGCTGCAGGCGGCTCTGCTTGGCCTGCAGTTCGGCGCGCACCGCGGCGGCCTGCTCGGCCGCGGTCCGGGCGTCCTCGGCGGACTTAGCGGAGGCCTGCTCGGCCGCATCGGCCTGGTCACTGGCGACCCGGTAGCGGTCCATCTGCACCGACAGATCCCTGGCCACCACCCGCTGCACGGCGAGCTTGTCGATCAGCTGCTGGGGCGACTCGGCGGTCAGAATGGCGTCCATGCCGCCGACTCGGCCGCCCATGTAAGTGGTGGCGGCGAATCGGTTGACCGCCGACCGGTAGCCGGACAGCTGTTGCCGTGCGGTGTCGAGCGCGGCCTGGTCCTGGGCGTGCGCGGCGTCGGCGGCCTGTTGCTCGGCGAGCTTCTGGTCGAGGTTGAGCTGCGCGGTGTGCATCGCCTCGGTGGTCTGCTCAGCCTGCCGGGACAGCTCGCTGAGCTTCGCCAACGCGTCGTCAGCCGGGTCGGCGTACACGCTGCCGGCAAAGGTGCCGGTCAGGGCCATGACGGCGGCCACCAGGCCAGCCGCAACGCCGAGAGCAGGACGCCTAAAAGCACGCAGATTCCACCGCATACGTTCGAGCTTCAAGATTGCATCCTTTAACACTGCCATGGGGGGGACGTGGCCGTGCCGCCGAAACTAAGATCTCGAATAGGTTACGAAACAGCAACGGCGTTGTCCATCGCGCGCCGCAACGTTAACAGCCTGGATTGTGAAAACTCTAAGGCGACGCGCCGCGAATCAGGCCACCCCCGACCGCCGTCCCGGCCCCCGTTCTCCGCGGATCGGCACCAGCCGCAACCGCGGCGCCATCCCGGCTTCGGCGAGCACGTCGAGGGCCGCCCGCTCGTCCTCGAACAGCTCGTTCGGTACGCCCAACAGCACGCTGACCACACAGTCTCCGCAGGCGGGCCCGCGGACCGCGCAGTCGTCACAGTCGATGATCACCGGTTCCGGATCAGCCCGGTGCGCATCGCGGCGGTCCGATGTCTCTCCCATGACGATTCCTTAAGTTCGTAGTTGCAGTTACTTCGTGTTGTTACGTTGTGCTGTGACCCGGGTGGGTCGGGTGAGGCTGCATG
>NZ_LZIN01000074.1 GCF_001667375.1 Mycolicibacter sinensis
TGCAGTGGCCGGCCTACCCCTCGTCGAACCAGCTGCACGCACTGACCACCGTCGGGCAGGTCGGCTGCCTGGCCGGGCTGGGCGCCGCCGCGTGGCTGTGGCGGCGCGGGCGACAGACGCTGGCCCAACTCGCCGCGGTGGTGTTCACCAGCGCGTTCGCGGTGGTGACGCTGGCGATGCCGTTGGGCGCCACCAAGCTCTACCTGTTCGGCGTCTCGGTGGATCAGCAGTTCCGCACCGAATACCTGACCCGGATGGCCGACAGCCCCGCGCTCCACGACATGACCTATCAGGGCCTGCCGTCGTACTATCCGCCGGGCTGGTTCTGGCTCGGCGGGCGCGCCGCGGCGCTGACCGGCATCCCGGCCTGGGAGATGTACAAGCCGTGGGCGATCACCTCGATGGCCATCGCCGTGGCCATCGCGCTGGTGCTGTGGAACAAGATGATCCGCTTCGAGTACGCGCTGCTGGTCACCCTCGCCGGCGCCGCGGTGACGCTGGCCTACAGCTCCCCGGAGCCCTACGCGGCGATGATCACTGTGCTGTTGCCGCCGGTGCTGGTTTTGGCCTGGTCGGGCCTGGGGGCCGGCTCCCGCAGAG
>NZ_LZIN01000075.1 GCF_001667375.1 Mycolicibacter sinensis
CGGGCACCGCACTGTAGGCCAGATCGTCGACCCCGAAACTCGGGATGTCGTAGTACCCGGCAGCGATCACACCGGAGTCGGCTTCCTGCGTGTAGGCCAGCGCCGCGGTCGACGCTTGAACAGCGCCTACCACCCGGGTGGAGGCCAGCGCAGCACCGCGGGCCAGCGCCGCGTGTGGCTCCGCGGGCTCACACACCTCATAGCCGCACGTCGCCTCCAGCCGAGGACGGATCGCGCTGGAGTCGACCTCGGGGCAGACCAGAAGCAGGCCGTCCGGGCAGGTCTCCGGAGCGTTCAGCCGGCCGGCGACCGTGTCCACCGCGGCGGTGGGATCGCCTGCGTTCAGGGGCTGGCGGAACAAGCGGGTGATGGAACCGTCGGCGCAGTCGATGACGGCGAGGGTCGCCTCCGTCGACTCGATCGACAACAGGCCCATCCGATCGCAGCCGACCGTCTGGCCCAGGTTCTGCGCCAGGCTCGCGGCCGCCAGCGCGGGGGAGATCACGGCGACGTCGTCGAGGCCGTTAGCGGCCAACCGGGAACTCACCGCGGCGGCATCCAGCGGGTCGGTCACCGTCAACCCGGTCGACACCAGGTGGTACCCGGCGTAGCCGGCGGCTTCGCGCGCCCGCAGGATCGCGGCGATCGCCGCGTCCACCGCGGCGAAATCGGTGACGGTATCGGTCGGCACGTCGAAGTTGTGCGTCTCCAGGATGACGCCGTCCCCGTTCTCACCGCCCACCAGCACGGTGTGGATGGTGGCCGGCGGGGTTGATGCAAGGGTCACACCGAGAACGACGTCCATTGCTTCTCCGATTGATCGAGCTCCACGTGCCCGGGCCAGGCGACGAGGGTTTACCAACGGCTTCGCCCACTCGATCGACACCGTTTGTTCACCATTACGACATCTACCGGTGACACATGGAAATATGCGATTGCGCGAATAAATACTGTCTGATGGCTTCGTGAAGACTGTCTAATTTTGTGGACCGGCGTCGCTCGCCGAGCCGTCCCCGCGCCCGCGTAGCGCCGCCCGATCCGGCCGGTTTGAGCCATGATGGACGCTGAAGCGACCGGCAGGGCGCGTACTGGGGAAAGGAGTCAGACTTGGGCGATTTCGTCGCGTCGATCGACCAGGGCACCACCAGCACCCGCTGCATCATTTTCGATCATGACGGCGCTGCAGTGGGCCGTCACCAACTTGAACACGAACAGATCCTGCCGCGGGCGGGGTGGGTCGAACACGACCCGTTCGAACTGTGGAACCACACCGCGGCGGTGCTGGTGTCGGCGCTGAACACCACCAAGCTCGAAGCCGCCGACCTGGCCGCGATGGGCATCGCCAACCAGCGCGAGACGACGGTGGTGTGGAACAAGGAAACCGGCCAGCCGTATTACAACGCGATCGTCTGGCAGGACACCCGGACCGACTACATCGCCGCGGCCCTGGAACGCGACGGGCACGGCGAGGTGATCCGGCGCAAGACGGGTCTGCCGCCGGCCACCTACTTCTCCGGCGGCAAACTGCAGTGGATTCTGGACAACGTCGACGGTGTGCGCGCCGATGCCGAACGCGGCGACGCCCTGTTCGGCACCTGCGACTCCTGGGTGCTGTGGAACCTGACCGGTGGCCCGCGTGGCGGCGTGCATCTGACCGACGTCACCAACGCCAGTCGCACCATGCTGATGAACCTGGAGACGCTGGACTGGGACGACGAACTGCTGGCGCTGTTCTCGATCCCGCGGGTGATGCTGCCGCGCATCACCCCGTCGTCGACCCGACGCCGGCATCCGGTCACCGCGAGCACCGGGCCGCTGCGCGGCGAGGTGCCGATCGCCGGCATCCTGGGCGATCAGCAGAGCGCCATGGTCGGCCAGGTGTGCCTGTCGGCGGGGGAGGCCAAGAACACCTACGGCACCGGAAACTTCCTGCTGCTCAACACCGGTGAGCAGATCGTGCGCTCCGACAACGGCCTTCTCACCACGGTCTGCTATCAGTTCGGCGACGCCAAGCCGGTCTATGCCCTGGAGGGCTCGATCGCGGTCACCGGCTCGGCGGTGCAGTGGTTGCGTGACCAGCTGGGCATCATCAGCGGCGCCACGCAGGTGGAGTCGCTGGCCCGTCAGGTCGCCGACAACGGCGGGATGTACTTCGTGCCGGCGTTCTCCGGGCTGTTCGCGCCGTACTGGCGTTCGGATGCGCGCGGCGCGATCGTCGGATTGTCGCGATTCAACACCAATGCACACCTGGCTCGGGCGACGCTGGAGGCGATCTGCTACCAAAGCCGCGACGTGGCCGAGGCGATGGAAGCCGATTCCGGTGTGCACCTTGGGGTTTTGAAGGTCGACGGCGGTATCACCGCCAACGATCTATGCATGCAGATCCAGGCCGATGTGCTCGGCGTCGACGTGGTCAAGCCGGTAGTCGCAGAAACCACCGCGCTGGGCGCGGCGTACGCCGCCGGGCTGGGCGTCGGGTTCTGGAGGAACCCCGAGGACCTGCGGGCCAACTGGCAGGAGCACAAACGCTGGACGCCGAACTGGTCCGACGACCAGCGCGCCGAAGGCTACGCCGGATGGCGAAAGGCGGTGCAGCGCACCCTGGACTGGGTCGAGCTGCCCTGAGAATGACCGCGCGCAGGCGGGTGGTGCCCGGCGCGTTGGTGCCGAGCCGTTGCCGGACAGTCAAGCTCAGTCCGTTTCGCCGAGGATGCCGTAGATCTCCT
The DNA here is from genome assembly GCF_001667375.1 of Mycolicibacter sinensis. Taxonomy (GTDB): domain Bacteria; phylum Actinomycetota; class Actinomycetes; order Mycobacteriales; family Mycobacteriaceae; genus Mycobacterium; species Mycobacterium sinense_A. The sequence continues at coordinate 2,727 of NZ_LZIN01000075.1, forward strand.
TGCGGGCGCCGTTGACTATGTCGACGATGCGCTGCTGCTGTTCGGGCGTGGCGGCCTGACCGGCCTGTGCGACCGCGCCGAACAACTGGCCGATCGCGGTGCGCAGATTGATCTGGCCCGGGTCGGCACCGTCAGCGATCTCCTCCCACGGCGCGGTCTCGATCTCCGCGGCGACCGTGCGGCCGTCCTCGGTCAGCTCGAAAAGGCGTTTCTTGCCGTCGGTTTCGCTGCCGGCGATCAAGCCCTCGTCGACCAGCATCTGCAGGGTCGGGTAGACCGATCCGGGGCTGGGGCGCCAGAGTTGCTGGCTGCGTTCGGCGATCTGCTGGATGATCTCGTAGCCGTGCATCGGACGCTCGGCCAGCAGGGCCAGGATGGCGATGCGCACGTCACCGCGCCGGCTGCGGTTGCCGCGCCGGTGCCCACGATGCCCGCCCGGACCGAAGCCGAACCCGAACCCGGGGCCGCCGGGGCCAAAACCCGGGCCGAAGCCCGGACCGAAGCCGTGCCGGAAATCAGGGCCGAATCCGGGCCCGCATCCGGGGCCACCGGGCTCGTGACCGGGACTGAAGCCGAAGGGCCCGCAGTGGTCGACGGCATGGTCGCGCAGTTGCCTGCGGAACTCCCGCCGAGCCTGCCGGCGCGCGGCGTGCGCGGCCCGGCGCAGGTGCGGTGTCGCTGGCCCGAACCCGAAACCACCGGGTGCCTCAGCGTTTTCCGTGCAGGGCCCGTCGGACGGACCGAAGGGGATGTTCATTCGCCACCTCATTCCTCTCGGACAGGAGCGCTCCCCGCTCCCGATACGTTGACGATATATCGAGACCTATCGGAGTGCAACGAAAACGTAAGTGGGATTTGACTGACTCGGGACGGCGTTGACGACTGCGAGTGCGGTGGCGGTCGACGCCAGCGTCGCGGTGCCACTGTTGAGCGCCAGCCACGAGCACCACGAGCAGGTGGCGGCGTGGGCATCCGGGCGGACCCTGTGTCTGACCGGGCAAAGCCTGGCGGAGACGTACGCGGTGCTGACCCGACTGCCCGGTGACGCGCGGGTAGCCGCGCCGGATGCGGTGCGCCTCATCGACGAGAACTTTCCCCAACCGCTTGCGCTTTCGGCCCGCGCCGCCCGAGTGCTCCACCGGGAATGTGCCGCCGACGGCGTCAGTGGCGGAGCGACTTATGACGCGCGGGTGGCCTTGGCGGCTCGAGAGCGCGGGGTATCCGTGACTACCAGGGATGCGCGGGCGCGTTCCACCTATGAGGCGATGGGCGTTGTGGTCGAACACGTGCGGTCCTAGTTGCGACCGCGTGATAGCCGCAGCGGTTACCTCGGCGGTGCGAACTCACCGGTGCCCGGCGGCGGCCACGGACCGGGGCCTGGCGAGAAATAGGGGAGTGGCGGGCCGGCCTGCAATCGCGCCAGTTCGCGTTGATGGCGCTCGGCGAGCACCGCCGCCAGCACCAGTTCCGGCGGGGCGTCCGGGGGCGGCGGCGGTGAGATGTGCGCGAGCACTTCACCGGAGATCCGGTAGGCCATCATCTGCCGGGTGTGCGGGTCGAGCTGAGCCGCGCGGCCGAGGAATTGCCTTGCCAGTTCGGCGGATTCGGGTCGCAGCCCGGAAAGCTGCAGGGCGGACGCCCACCAGGCCAGCCCGGGCGGCATCAGCGGCGGCGGCTCCGAGGCCGGTCCGCGTTCGCTGATCACCACCGTGCCGGCGAAGATGTCGCCCAGGCGTTTCCCGCGAGCCGACAGCAGGCTGCAGATCACCGCCGGGCTGCCGGTCAGCGCCCAGATCTCCACCACGCCGGCCAGCGCCCGAAACAGCGCCTGGCGGAAGCGTTCCGGGCCGCCGTCATCGGAGACCACCCGCAGCCCCATCGCCATCTTGCCCAGCGACCGGCCGCGGGTGACGGTCTCGAAGGTGACCGGATAGCCGACCAGCAGCAGCACCGCGAAGATGATCATGATCGCGGCGGTCAAGGCGTCGTCGAACTGGCCCAGCGTCATCGCCCAGAGCACGATCGAACACAGGTAAGCCACCATGACGACGGCGATGTCGATCAGCGCGCTGACCGCTCGCACCGGCAGCTGCGCGATCGCGATGTCGAGGACGACGGCATCGCCGGTCACCAGCTCGGGGCTGCGGTACGGCATAGAGCAGACGCTACGCGGTTAGGCTCGACGCCGTGGATGTCGACGCCTTCGTGCTGACCCATCGCCCCAGCTGGGAGCGGCTGGAGTCGCTGGTCAAGAACCGTCGCCGGCTCAGCGGTGCCGAAGTCGACGAACTCGTCGAGCTCTACCAGCGGGTGTCCACCCACCTGTCGGTGGTGCGCTCGTCGTCGACGGATTCCGCGCTCATCGGGCGGCTCTCGGGTCTGGTGGCCCGCGCACGTGCCGCCGTCACCGGCGCGCATGCCCCGCTGGCCTCGGAGTTCGTGCGGTTCTGGACGGTGTCGTTTCCGGTGGTGGCCTACCGGGCCTGGCGGTGGTGGCTGGGCACCGCCGCCGCCTTCCTGGCCGTCGCGGTGGTCATCGCCTGCTGGGTGGCCGGCAATCCCGACGTGCAGGCGGTGATCGGCACTCCCGCGGAACTCGACCGGCTGGTCAACCATGAATTCGCCGCGTACTACAGCGATCACCCGGCCGGATCCTTCGCCCTGCAGGTCTGGGTGAACAACGCCTGGGTGGCCGCGCGCGCCATCGCCTTCGCGGTGCTGCTGGGCCTGCCGATCCCGGCACTGTTGTTCGCCAACGCCGCCAACCTCGGGGTGGGACTCGGGCTGATGTTTCACGCTGGCCGGGGCGGGTTCATGCTCGGCCTGCTCGCCCCGCACGGCCTGCTGGAGCTGACCGCGGTGTTTCTGGCCGGCGCGGTCGGTATGCGGCTGGGCTGGATGGTGATCGCCCCGGGGGACCGGCCGCGCGGGCAGGTGCTCGCCGAGCAGGGCCGCGCCGTCGTCGCGGTCGCCGTCGGCCTGGTGGTGGTGCTGGCCGTCTCCGGACTGCTGGAGGCGATCGTGACGCCGTCGGGCTTGCCGACGTGGCTGCGGATCGGCATCGGGGTGGTCGCCGAGGCGGCGTTTCTGGCCTACGTGGTGTACTTCGGCCGGAGGGCGGTTGCCGCCGATGAGACCGGCGACATCGCCGACGCGCCCGACGTGGTGCCCACGGGCTGATTTTCCTCGCCGAGCAGTCGTGAAAGCCCCCTTTACGAACGCAATTTAGGGGCTTTCACGTCTGCTCCCGACAAGGGTCACAGCCGTCCGGCGGCCTTCATCGCCAGGTAGGCATCGGCCAGCGCCGGCGCCAGTTCGTCGGGCGGGGCGTCGATGACCTGCACACCGCTGCGGCGCAACTTGGCCGCCACCGCCTGCCGCTGGTTGCGCGAGCGTTCCGCGGCGCCGGCGTCGTAGACCGCGGCGGCGTCGGTGCGCACGCGAGCCAGCCGTTCCACCCGGGGATCGGCGACCGCGGCCAGGATCACCAGGTGTTCGGCGGTCAGTTTCGGCAGCACCGGCAGCAGCCCTTCCTCCAGCGCTGAGGCGTTCAGATCGGTGAGCAGCACCACCAGGTTGCCCCGGCGCGCCCGCCGGGACAAGGTGGCCAGCATTGCCGTGGCGTCGGATTCGACCAACGCCGGTTGCAGCGGTGCCATCGCGTCGACCAGCTGGGCGAACAACCGGGTGCGCGAGGCGCCGAACACCCCGGCCCGGATCACCGCGTCGTGGGCGAGCAGATCGACATGGTCACCGGCGCGTAATGCCAACGCCGCCAACAACAATGCGGCATCCATCGACCAATCCAGCCGGGGCCAGCCGGCCGGGTCGCGCGCGGTCGGGTCGACACCGATCCGGCCCGCCGCGGTCCGCCCGGTGTCGAGCACGATGACGACGCGCCGGTCCCGTTCGGGCCGCCAGGTTCGCACCACCACATCGGAGCGCCGGGCGGTGGCCCGCCAGTCGATCGAGCGCACGTCGTCGCCGGCGACGTACTCGCGAAGCGAGTCGAACTCGCTGCCCTGGCCTCGCACCAGTGCCGGCAGGTTCCCGTCGATCTCGCGCAGCCGGGCCAGCCGCGCCGGCAGATGCCGGCGAGACAAAAACGGCGGCAGCACCCGCACTTGCCCGGCCACCACCCGGGAGCGTTGCCGCCCGGCCAATCCCAGCGGCCCGACCGAACGCACCGTGACCCGGTCGGCGTGCTGGTCGCCGCGACGAATCGGCCGCAGCTCGGTGCGCACCCGATGCTCCTGGCCGGCGGGCAGGTCGAGCGGGTGGGCGCGTGGCGAGGCGCAGGCACTGGGCGGCCAGGCGTCGCGCAACTGCCCGCGCAACCGGCGGTCGCCGTGCAGGATCAGGGTGGTCGGCACCGACTGGCCGAGTCGCACGGCGCTCTCCATCGTCCGGGTGATGCGCAACGCGGCCGGATCGGCGGCCACCGCGATGTCGAACACCACCGCCACGGCGAGCACAGCCAGCAGCACGGCGAACGCCGTCGCCGGCCAGGGAGCCAGCGCGACGGGCAGGGCGCACGCCAGTGCGACCAGCGCGGTGCGACCGGTCAGGATCACCAGCGCGGCACCGGAACCGAGGCCAGGATGCCGTCGAGCACGCCGTCGGCGCTGGCGCCTTCGAGTTCGGCCTCCGGGCGCAACATCACCCGGTGCCGCAGCGTGGCACGGGCCATCGCCTTGACGTCGTCGGGCGTGACGTAGTTGCGCCCGGACAGCCATGCCCACGACCGCGATGTGGCCAGCAGTGCGGTCGCCCCGCGCGGCGAGACGCCCAGCTGCAACGCCGGCGAGTGCCGGGTCGCGGCGACCACGTCGACGATGTATCCCAGCACCTGGTCGGCGACCAGCACCTGGCGCACCGCGGCGCGGCCGGCCGCCAGATCCGCGGCGCCGGCCACCGGAGCGACCGCGGACAGGTCGTGCGGGTCGAAACCCCGAGCGTGCCGGGACAAGATGTCGATCTCGGCCTCCCGCCCGGGCAGCGGGACGGTCAACTTGAGCAGGAAACGGTCGAGTTGCGCCTCGGGCAATCGGTAGGTGCCCTCATACTCGATCGGGTTGGCGGTCGCCGCCACAATGAACATTTCCGGCAGCGGTTTGGCCGCCCCGTCCACACTGACCTGCCCCTCCTCCATCGCCTCCAGCAGTGCCGCTTGGGTTTTCGGCGGGGTGCGGTTGATCTCGTCGGCCAGCAGCAGGTTGGTGAAGATGGGGCCAGGGCGAAAGGCGAACTGTGCGGTGTGAGTGTCATAGACCAGCGAGCCGGTGATATCGCCGGGCATCAGGTCCGGGGTGAACTGGACCCGTTTGAAGTCCAGTCGCAGCGCTGCGCTCAGCGTGCGGACCAGCAGCGTCTTCGCCACGCCCGGAACGCCTTCGAGCAACACGTGGCCACGACACAGCAGCGCGATCACCAGGCCGCTGACCACAGCGTCCTGGCCGACCACCACCTTGGCGACCTCGGTGCGCAACGCCAGCAGCGCCTCGCGTGCCGCCGCTGCGGCCGGATTGGGCGGGGAAGTAGGTGTCACGATCCGGTGACCTGCCTTTCGATATCGTCGAGTGCCTGAGCAAGACCGACCAGTGCGTCATCTGAGTCCGGCGGCGGACCGAACAGCAAGTGCCCCAACCAGTCCGGATGCGCTCCGATGCGCTGGGCCGCCGCCGCGACCAGGGCCGGTGGATCCGGGGCAGGCCCCAACCCCAGCCGCGGGGCGAGTCGCCGCACGGTCGCGGTGCGCAGCGCGGCGGCGGCCCGGTCGCGGGCCCGTCGTGAGCGGTAGAGCCGGCCGAGGCCCTCCACGGTCTCCGAGGCGCGCACGACGACCGGCATTCGCTCGGTGACCAGCGGGCCCAGCCGGCGCCCCTTCCACAACGCAGCCAGCGCCAACGCCACACACAGCTGCCAGAACAGCCAGGTCACCTGGTTGGGAATGAGCTCCAGAAGTGTTGCACTGCCGGAACGTCCGCCTTCGATGTGCTGGGGTGCATACCAGACCAGCCGGTTCCCGGCGCCGGCCAGGTTCATCGCCAGGGCGGCGTTTCCTTCGCGGGCCAGATCGGTGTTGGTCATGAAGGACGAGCTGCCGACCACCGTGACGGTCCGATCGTCGACGGAGAAGCGCACCAGTGCACCGTCATAGCAGCTGCGCACCGGCTTGCCGTGTGAGGCAAGGTAAGTCGCGGTGGTGCCCAGGTCTACCCTCCCGGCTCGCTGGGCCTCGCGCAGGCTGCAGCCGGGCTGGCGGGTGAAGGTACGAGCCGGGCCGGATCGGATCTCGGGGGCCAGGGCTTTACGTGCCCGTGCGTCGGGTGCCACTAGCAGCCGGTCGCCGGGCAATCCGGCCAGCCGGCTCAGCAGCTCGTCGCCGACGATGCGCTGGGTTTCGGCCACCAGCACCAGCGCATCCGGTCGCGCCGCGCGGGTGACGTCGTCGAGGGTGCCGGCGATCACCACCTCGACGCCGCGATCACGCAACAGTGCCACCACGGCGTGCGCGCCCTGCGGGCCGGTGGCATTCGGATCCATCCGGCCACCCGGGCGCGCACCGGTCAGATAGCCGCCGATCGCTGAAACCGCCACGATCACGACCAAAGCCACCGTGCTCCACAGCCACGTCCGGCGAGTGAGCTTCATCGGTGCCCCCGCCGCTGCGTCATGGATTCCACCCGCTCGTCCAGTTCGGCGACGATCCGATAGCCCTCCGGGGTGGCCGGCAGCTCGCCATAGCTGACGTCGTTGAACGTCTCGGCGGCGCGCAGCAGCGCCTCCGCCAGCTCCGGCAGCGCCGTGCCGGCGTCGCGGGCCAGTTCGGTGGCGGTGCGGCCCTGCGCCGGGTCGATCACCCCGGTTTCCTCGAGTCCGCGGGCCACTGCCCGCAGTCGGTGCCGGATCGCGTCGGCCCATTCGCCGGATGCGGCGCAGCGCTGCGCGGCCGCGCGGTGTTCTGCGGCGCTGAGCACCGCGGCGCCGAATAACGGCCGGTTGGTGTCACCGTCGCGCAGCATGCGCCGGCCGACCACGATGGCGGACACCACCGCCGCGGCCAGCACGATCAGCAGCACGCTGATGGTGAACCATCCGCCGGGTAGCTCCGCGCCTTTGAGAACCAACCGCCGAATCAGCGCCTCGATGAAGTCGATCAACTGCTGCTTGGGCGAGGGCCGCGGGTAGATCGGTTTGCTCAGTTCACGTTCGGCGGCCTCGCGAGCGGCTTCGCGGTCGATGTCGACGGTGGGCACCCGGCAGTCCTCACCCCGGCGGCCGGGTCAGCCACAGGTGGTCGGTCGACCCGCCGGCGTACGGCCCGCTTGTCGCGCCGGTCCGCAGCACCAGGTCGAACGCCTCGGAGCGGATCCGGCGATCGGTGTAGAGCAGCACCGCCACGCCGGCGGTGAAGGGCAGCACGATGATCTGGCCGATGGTCGAACCGATCCGGGACAACAGGCCCAGCTGCGCTGAGCCGGTCAGCGCGTCGGCGCCGTGGCTGACCGCCATCCCGGCGATGTTGAACGGGAACGCCACCGCGCTGCTGATCAGCGAGGCGATCAGCGCGGTCAGGATCATGATGCCCAGCACCCGCCAGAAACTGTTGCGCACCAGGGCGAACGAGCGGCGCATCGCCTCGAACACCGGTTGGCGCTCCAGCACGATCACCGTCGGTGCGAACACCAATACCGCATAGCCGTAGCCGCACGCCGCGATCAACGCGAGCACCAGCGGCAGGCCGACCAACACGGCGGCCCCGCTGCCGCCGGCTCCACCGGCGATCGCGACGACGAACGCGACGAAACCGAACAACACCGCCGCCGCCAACCCGATCAGGGCGGTCAGGCCGATCAACGCCGCAAAACGGGTGCGGACGATCGCCCAGGCTTCCCCGACGGTGATCGGTGAACCGAACACCGAGCGCCCGACGACGGCGGTCAGCATGCCGGTCAGCACGATGGTGCCCAGGGCGGTCGCGATGCCGGCGCCGGCGAACGCGATCATCCAGGCCGCGACGTCGCCCCCGGAGATCTCGCTGGCCGACGGTCCGGCATGCGCCGGCCCGACCGCCCGTAGCAGACCGACCAGCGCGACTCCGCTGATGATCTGGGTGGCCACCACGACGATCGCGGTCAGCCCGAGCACGACGGCGGGGTTGGCCCGGACATAGCCGACGGCGCCGTTGTAGATATCGGTCAGGCTGAGCGGGCGCAGCGGGATCACACCGGGTTTGAGCTCAGGCTGCGGATAACCCGGGCCGTAACCCGGCGGAAGACCGTAACCCGGCGGCGGGCCGTAGCCCGGTGGTGGCGGCCCATACCCGGGAGGCGGCGGGCCGTAACCCGGTGGCGGGCCGTAGCCCGGCGGTGGTGGTCCATAACCCGGCGGCGGACCCCAACCCGGCGGCGGCGGCCCGTAACCGGGTGGAGGAAAACCTGGGCCGGGGTAGCCGGGCGGCGGATTCACCATGGGGCTGAGCGTAGCGTTATGCAGCATGGCGGAACTCAAATCGCAGTTGCGGGCGGACCTGACCGAAGCGATGAAGGCGCAGGACAAGCTGCGCACCGCGACCCTACGAATGCTGCTGGCCGCGATCCAGTCCGAAGAAGTCTCGGGCAAGCAGGCCCGTGAGCTGACCGACGACGACGTGCTCAAGGTGCTAAATCGCGAGGCCCGCAAGCGGGCGGAGTCGGCGGAGATCTACACCCAGAACAGCCGCGGCGAGCTCGCGGCCGAAGAACACGCCGAGGCGCGGATCATCGCCGAGTATCTGCCCGAACCGCTCACCGAGGCCGAACTGGCCGACGTCGTCGACACCGCGCTGGCACAGGTGGCCGAGCAGATCGGGGAGCGCCCGCACATGAAGCACATGGGTCTGGTGATGAAGGCCGCCACCGAGATCGCGGCGGGCAAGGCCGACGGTTCCCGACTGTCGGCCGCGGTCAAGGACCGCCTCTAGTCGCCGATGGGGTCGGCGCCGATCGAGGACTACGCGCTGCTGGGTGACTTGCACACCGCGGCGCTGCTGGGCCGTGACGGCAGTATCGACTGGCTGTGCCTGCCGCGGTTCGATTCACCGGCCTGTTTTGCCGCGTTGCTGCACGACGAGTCCGCCGGTTATTGGCGCCTCGCTCCGGCGGCCGGCGGCCCGGCCACCCGGCGCGGCTACCGCGGGGACACCCTGATCGTCGACAGTGAATGGGACACCGACGGCGGCACGGTGCGCATCACCGACTTCATGCCGCCGCGGGGCAAAGTCGCCGACGTGGTCCGGATCGTCGAAGGCGTGTCCGGGCGGGTGCAGATGCGGATGGATCTGGCGATCCGTTTCGACTACGGCAGTGTGGTGCCCTGGGTGCGCCGCAGCGACGGCGGGCTGATCGCGGTCGCCGGACCGGACACGGTCTGCCTGACCAGTCCGGTCACCATGCGGGGTGAAAACCTCACGACGGTAGCGGAATTCGAGGTCTCCGCCGGGGAGAAGGTACCGTTTGTGCTGACCCACGTGGCGTCGCACCTGCTGCCCGACGCCGCGCGTTCGGAGGCCACGCGCGCGCTGGGGAAAACCATCTCGTTCTGGCAGAACTGGATCGACCAGTGCTCCTATCGCGGCCAGTGGTCCGATGCGGTGCGCCGTGCGGTGATCACCCTCAAGGCGCTGACCTACGCCCCCACCGGGGGAATCGTCGCCGCCGCCACTACGTCACTGCCGGAATGCCTCGGCGGAGTGCGGAATTGGGATTACCGCTACTGTTGGCTGCGGGATGCCACCTTCGCCCTGCAGGCGCTGCTGGGCACCGGCTACGTCGCCGAAGCCAAGGCCTGGCGGGAATGGCTGGTGCGCGCGGTGGCCGGCGACCCGGCCAAATTGCAGATCATGTACGGCCTGGACGGCACCCGCCGGCTGCCGGAGCAGACGCTGGATTGGCTGTCGGGTTACGAGGGTTCGGCGCCGGTGCGGGTCGGCAACGGCGCCGCGGGCCAGTTCCAGCTCGACGTGTGGGGGGAGGTGCTCGACGGGCTGAACCTGGCGCTGGATTCCGGCCTGGAATGCGAGGACACCGCCTGGGACATCCAACGCGCCCTGCTGGACTTCCTCGAGGGCAACTGGGACCGGCCCGACGCCAGCCTGTGGGAAGTGCGGGGACCGCAACGGCATTTCGTGCATTCGAAGGTGATGGCGTGGGCGGGCGTGGACCGAGCGGTGCACGCGGTGCAGGCCCACGGCCGCGAAGGCCCGGTCGATGCGTGGCGGGCGCTGGCCGAGACCATCCACGCCGACGTCTGCGAGCACGGCTTCGATGCCGAGCGGGGCACGTTCACCCAGTACTACGGCTCGGCCGGCCTGGATTCGGCGCTGCTGCTGATTCCCCGGGTGGGATTCCTGCCGTGGGACGACCCGCGGGTGGTGGGAACCGTCGACGCGGTGCAGCGCGAGCTGTCCAGCGACGGCTTCTTGAGGCGCTATGAGACCGACGACTCCGATTCCGACGGCGACGTCGACGGGCTGCCCGGCACCGAAGGCGCGTTCTTGGTGTGCACGTTCTGGCTGGCCGATGCGCTGCACGGCATCGGCCGCCGCGACGAGGCCCGGGCGCTGTTCGAGCGGCTGCTGGGCCTGCGCAACGACGTCGGGCTGCTCAGCGAGGAATACGACACCGCCGCGCGCCGGCAGATCGGCAATACTCCGCAGGCGTTCTCGATGGTGGGGCTGGTCAACACCGCCCGAGGGCTCAGCGGGGAAGCGACGCGGACGCGAAACCACTAGCGGTCCGGGGAGTTCCCGCATCGATGTCGCTGGAGCCACGCCTGCTCAGTCGTGGTTGAAATGCGCCGAGAGCGCGATCAGGATCGTCACGATGACCAGGATCGCGACGATCGGAATCGCCCACGGCAGTACTTCCATCACAAAGCCAGGGTAGGCCGGTCTCGTCACTACCGGGTCGACACTGCCACTACACCCACCGCAAGCACATTGCCGGCAGCACCATCGAGGGCTCGGCCGTACGTGCCCTCTGCGGTGCCTACTTCGTACCATGCCGCGACCACACCGACCTGCCTGTGTGCCCGAATTGCCAACAGCGCTACGCCGCTTTGCCTCGGTGAGCGCCGGGGACTGCGGAATGTTGGTGAGATAGGGATCGGGTCGCCCTCCGGCCAAGAGGGCTAGGCCGCGCCATTAGTCCGAGGGCGTCCGCTATTCCGCTCCGCGGAAATATGGTTCAACCGTGCCGCTGAGCTTGACGACCATCGGATTGCCGCGGCGATCCTTGGCGGTAGGGACTTCCACACGCACCCAACCCTCGGCCACGTTGTATTCGTGCACATTAATTTTCTCGACGCCATTGAAGCGAATACCCACGTCGCGGCGGAGCACCTCTTCGCTATAGAAGGGGCTGCGCGGATCGATGGAGAGGTGATTTGGTGGAACGTCTGTGTTCTGATCCTCGGACATGATGGCTTTCGTTCAATGCTGCGTTGAGTTCTTGGATTTGATCCTCTAAGAACCTACGCGACCGTGTAGTAGCGGGTTCCGCGTAGGTGTTGGCGGGCCGCGCTCGACGCCCGGACCACGACGCGAAACGGCCCCGACCGGATCGACCGGTCAGAGCCGTCTAGCTGCAACAACCTGAGTCGGGGTGGCGGGATTCGAACCCACGACCTCTTCGTCCCGAACGAAGCACGCTACCAAGCTGCGCCACACCCCGTGTGAAGCCACGACAGCGTATCGCACCGCCCCCGCAGCGACCCAAACGCGCTGCCCATTAGGAGATCTGCGGGCAACGATCACCTGGGCGGACGCCGCCGAGCCCAGCCCGACGAGTGCCCCCGGTCACCCCACCCCCACCAGCATGAAACGGCCCACAAACCGGCGCGGGAAGCTGCAAATGCAGCCAAAACTAGGCAGACTGGCTAATAACGTCTAGCAAGGGAGCCAGATCATGACGGTGTTGGGCGGAGCGCTGTATACCGGTTTCTTCGCACTGGCTGCGCTGTGGCTGGTGGCCACCAACCCCGACGCTCAGGCGAACGCGAAGCGGCAGGACCGCTCGAACTCGGCCAGCACCGCAGCAGGACCCGTCGGGTCCAGCCCCTGCTGTGCCACCCAGTCGTCGCAGAAGTAGGTGTCGGCGTAGCGGTCACCGCTGTCAGCCAGCAGAGTCACCACCGACCCGCTGCGCCCGTCGGCGACCATCTCGGCCAGCAACCCGAACGCGCCCCACACGTTGGTCCCCGTCGAGGCGCCCACCCGCCGGCCCAGTACCGCGCTGACGTGTCGTGCCGCGGCTACCGACGCCGCATCGGGCACCGCCACCATCCGATCCACCACATCGGGTAGGAACGACGGCTCCACCCGCGGTCGCCCGATGCCCTCGACGCGCGACGACTCTTCGATCACCAGGTCATACCGGCACTGCTCGTAGGCCGGGTAGAACGCCGAATGCTCCGGGTCGACCACGCACAGCCGGGTGGCGTGCCGGCGATACCGGATGTAGCGCCCGATCGTCGCGCTGGTGCCACCGGTGCCCGCCCCGACCACGATCCACTCCGGGATCGGATGGGCTTCCTCGCGCAGCTGGGAGAAGATCGACTCGGCGATGTTGTTGTTGCCGCGCCAGTCGGTGGCCCGCTCGGCGTTGGTGAACTGATCCAGGTAGTGCCCGCCGATCTCGCGAGCGATCCGCTCGGCTTCGGCGTAGACGTCGGCGGAATGCTCCACAAAATGGCACCGCCCGCCCTGTGCCTCGATCAACGCCACTTTGGACGCGCTGGTCGAGCTCGGCATCACCGCGACGAACGGCAGGCCCAGCAGGGCGGCGAAATAGGCCTCGGATACCGCCGTGGACCCCGACGACGCCTCCACCACCGTGGTCCCCTCGGCGATTCGGCCGTTGCACAGTCCGTAGAGGAACAGCGAGCGGGCCAGCCGGTGCTTGAGGCTGCCGGTGATGTGGGTGGTCTCGTCTTTGAGGTACAGCGCGACATCGGCGTCGGCGGCCCACGCCGACGGCAGCGGGTAGCGCAGCAGGTGGGTGTCGGCGCTGCGCCGCGCGTCGGCCTCGATCAGCCGGATCGCGTTGTCGGCCCAGCGGCGGGGATGGCCGCGGTCGGCGATCCGGGTGGTCAACTGGCCGATATGGACGGCTGCGTGGATCCGCGGGTCAGGCGTGCGTCGTCGCCGCCGGTCGGCGCGGGGACCAGAGTCAGCAGGGTGGCCTCCGGGCGGCAGGCGAACCGCACCGGCGCGAACGGCGAGGTGCCGATCCCCGCCGAGACGTGCAGCCGCATCTGGGCGCCCCATTGCGAGGGCCCCTTGACGCGGGAGCGGTCCAGGCCGCAGTTGGTCACCAGCGCCCCGTAGAGCGGCACGCACAGCTGCCCGCCGTGGGTGTGGCCGGCCATCACCAGCTGGTAGCCGTCGGCGGCGAAGCGGTCCAGCACCCGGGGCTCCGGCGAGTGCGTCAGCCCGAGCCGCAGGTTGGCGGTCGGGTCGGCCGGGCCGGCGATGGTGTCGTAGCGGTCGCGTTTGATGTGCGGGTCATCAACCCCGGCCGCGGCGATCCGCTGACCGGCCACGTCGAATTCGCGACGGTTGTGGGTCAGGTCCAGCCAGCCGCGTTCGGTGAACGCCGCCCGCAGGTCCTGCCACGGCAGCGGCGTGCCGTAGACGCGATGCGTCGGCTTGGTCAGGTATTTCGCCGGGTTCTTCGGCCGCGGCCCGAAGTAGTCGTTGCTGCCGAAGACGAACACCCCGGGCAACGACAGCAGATCGCCCAGGGCCTGCACCACGGCCGGCACCGCCTTCGGGTGGGCCAGGTTGTCGCCGGTGTTGACCACCAGGTCCGGTTCCAGACGCACCAGCTCACGCAGCCACGCCTGTTTGCGGCGCTGGCCGGGTCGCATGTGGATGTCGCTGATGTGCAGCACCCGCAGCGGTGACGAGCCCGGCGTCAGCACCGGCAGCGTCGCCTCGCGCACCACAAAGGCGTTGCGTTCGATGATCGCGCCGTAGCCGATAGCCAGGGCCGCCGGCCCGAGCGCAGCCGATGCGGCGACCAGGGACCGGGTCAGGGCGGGTGATGCAGCCATGAACGCCAGCCTACTGCGCCGCGGCGGCCCTCCCGCGCCTACGGCGGCGGCGCGGGAGGCGGCAGCAGCGGAATGGTGATCGGCGGCAGCCCCGGAATCTCCACCACCGTCGAGCCCACCGGCGCCGGCATGCCCTCCGGCGGGGGCGGCGGTGGCGGCGGGATGCCGTTGCTCACCTCGATGGTGATGATCGATCCGGGGATGGTCTGTCCGTTCGGCGAGGTGCCGACCACCGCTCCGGAGCGGGCGCTGCTGTTGACCCAGTTCGGCTGGTCGGCGACCTGGAATCCGCCCTCTTTGAGCCGAGTCCGCGCGGCATCGACGTCCAGGCCGACGACGCTGGGCACCCGGGAGTTGGGGCCGCCGTCGACGTAACGCGGGTCGGTTGGCGGCATGACGACGTCGCCGAAGTCGGTGGCGATCGGCTTCATCGCGGCGAACCAGGTCCGGGCCGGCTCGTTGCCGCCGTACAGATCGCCGTCACCGCAGTGCCGCAGCGGGAACGAGCACAGGTCCGACGGCGAGCTGGAGTCGTCGAAGATGTAGTTGGCCGCCGCGTAGCGGTTGGTGAAGCCCAAAAAGCCCGAGGATCGGTGCGCCTCGGTGGTGCCGGTCTTGCCCGACATCGGCAGATCCCAGCCCACCGAGCCGGCCGCGGGCGCCGCCGTGCCGCCGCCCTGGATGTCCTTACTCAACGCGTTGGCCAGGGTGTTCGCCAGCCCCTCGGGAACCACCCGGTCACAGGTCTCGGTGGCGACGGCCACCTCGTTGCCGTCGCGGTCGAAGACCTTGTCGATCGGATTCGGCGGGCACCACACGCCACCGGAGGCCAGGGTGGCCGCGACGTTGGACAGCTCCAATGCGTTGACCTCGATCGGGCCCAGGGTGAACGAACCCAGGTTCTGTCGTTTGACGAAGTCGGCCAGGCTCTCGTTGCTGTCCGGGTCGTAGTCGCGGGCGGTGCCGGGATCGGCGTAGGAACGCAGCCCCAGCTTGATCGCCATGTCGACGGTGCGGCCCACCCCGACCTGGGAGATGAGCTTGGCGAACGCGGTGTTGGGCGAAGTGGCCAGCGCGGTGGAGACGTTCATCGGCGAGCGGTAGGGGGCGACGTTGACCACGCACCAGGTCTCCTTGGGGCAGCCTTTGGCGCCCCCGCTGCCCATGCCCTTGGTCTGGAACCGGCCCGGCACCTCGAGTTCGGCGTTGATGCCCATGCCCATCTCCAGCGCGGCGGCCACCGTGAAGGTCTTGAAGATCGATCCGGCACCGTCCCCGACGAGCGAGAACGGTTGCGGCCGCATGGTTTCGCCGATCTCACCATTGAGGCCGTAGGTGCGGTTGCTGGCCATCGCCAACACCGGGTGGGCGTCGCTGCCGGGCTTGATCACGCTCATCACGCTGGCGATGCCCTGCACGTTCGGGTTGGCGAAACTGTCGATCGCCTGCTTGACCGGGCCCTGCACGTCGGGGTCCAGCGTGGTGCGAATGACGTAGCCGCCGCGGGCCACCTGCTCCTTACTGATGCCGGCCCGGGCCAGGTACTCCTGCACGTAGTCGCAGAAAAAGGCCCGGTCGCCGGCTGCGATGCAGCCCCGCGGCAACTCGTTGGGTTGCGGCAGGATGCCCAGCGGCTCCTCCTTGGCCGCCCGCAGTTCATCGGCCCTCTCCGGCAGGTTCTCGACCATGGTGTCCAGCACCAGGTTCCGCCGTGCCAGCGCCCCCTCGGGATTGGTGTAGGGGTTCAACGCGCTGGTCGACTGCACCATCCCGGCCAGCAGCGCCGACTGCTGCCAGTTGAGGTCCGAGGCGTCGACGCCGAAGTAGGTCTGGGCCGCATCCTGGATGCCGAACGAGTTGTTGCCGAACGACACCAGGTTCAGGTAGCGGGTCAAAATCTGCGGCTTGCTGAAGGTGCGGTCCAGGGTGAGCGCCATCCGGATCTCGCGCAGTTTGCGCGCCGGGGTGGTCTCGACCGCGGCGCGCTTCTCGGCATCGGTCTGGGCCAGCACCAGCAGCTGGTAGTTCTTGATGTACTGCTGCTCGAGGGTGGACCCGCCGCGGGTGTCGATGTCTCCGGAGGCGTAGCCGGCCAGCCCGGTCAGCGTGCCTTTCCAGTCGACGCCGCTGTGCTCGGCGAACCGCTTGTCCTCGATCGAGACGATCGCCAGCTTCATCGTGTCGGCGATCTTGTCGCTGGGAACCTCGAAGCGGCGCTGCGAGTACAACCACGCAATGGTGTTGCCCTTGGCGTCGACCATCGTCGACACCGCCGGCACCTCACCGCTGACCAGTTGGGTCGATCCGTTGGCTACCACGTCGGAGGCCCGATTGGAGATCAAGCCGATACCGCCCGCGACCGGGAACAGCAAGGCCGCCAACAGCACGGCGGCCAGCAAACAACACCCGGCCAGTTTGAGCACGATGGGGCCGGTCGGGGGACGCTCCGACATGGCTAACACCCTAACGCCGGTAGCCGGTGGCGCCCACCGAAGTCCCCGGCAGACCCCGAACGGCCGGATCCGCTGAATTGCCGCCGACGTCAGAAAAGGCCGGGTCGACCGCGCCCGCAGCGGCTACTGGCCGCGCAGATCATGATCGGACGGCACGGTTGTCCCAAAAAGGGGGGCGTCTACCAGTTGCGCAGATGCCACCTGACCACCTAACTTGGACATCGAGTGCGATTCAGGTAACACTGATGACACGATGTGGCGTAGATCGCATTTGTGGTCGACGTTGATGTTGAATAGGTGGCTGCCGGGGCGGCCGGGACGGAGGATCGTCAGTGTCTATTACACGGCCAGCGGTTCAAAAGACCAGCACAGCAGTGGCTGCACCTTCCCAACCTCCCCGAACCGTCCTACGCGGCGTGCAGGACGAGGGCAGGATCGCCTGGGTCTCCAAGGCGCTCTGCCGGGGCGCCGACCCCGATGAACTCTTCGTGCGCGGTGCCGCGCAGCGCAAAGCAGCGGTGATCTGCCGGCACTGCCCGGTGGTACTCGAATGCCTCGCCGACGCCCTGGACAACCGGGTCGAGTTCGGCGTGTGGGGCGGCATGACCGAGCGGCAACGCCGGGCGCTGCTCAAGCAGCACCCCGAGGTCACCTCCTGGCGGGAGTACTTCGCCGCCCAGCGCAAACAGCGCGACGCGGGCTGAACCGCCGCGGCTACTTCGCCGTCAGCTGGTCGGCGATCGCGCTCAGCGCCTCCAGGTCGGAGACATCGAACGGCAGTGACGGAACCCCGACGATGGGAACCCGCGGGTTCGCCCGGGTGAAGCGCGACAGCAGCCGCACCTCACGCTTGGCGGTGGCACCCCGTTCGGCGTGAATCTGCAGCGCCGCGGTGGTCAGCGCCTTCGCCCCGTCCGACAGCGCCGCGGTGGCCGGTTCTTCCTGCAACGTCTCGATGGCGTCGATGGCGCGCTCAATGGGAAGTTGGCACAGCATCGGATGGGTCCGGTTGAGGATCAGCCCGGCCAGCGGCATGTGCTCCTGGGAGAGCCGGTCGACGAAGAACGACGCCTCGCGCAACGCATCGGGCTCCGCGGCCGACACCACCACGAACTGGGTGCCACGGCGCTTGAGCAGCTCGTAGGTGCGATCCGCCTTCTCCCGGAAACCGCCGAACGTGGCGTCCAAGGATTGGACGAAACCGGCCGCGTCGGAAAGCATTTGAGAGCCCAGCACGGTCGACAGCGCCTTCATCGCCAAGCCCAGCGCTCCGGCGACCAACTTGCCGAAGCCGCGTCCGGGGCCCAGCAGCAGCTTCCACAACCGGCTGTCCATGAAACTGCCCAGGCGCTTCGGTGCGTCCAGGAAGTCCAGGGCGTTACGCGACGGCGGGGTGTCGACCACCACCAGATCCCAGCGGTCCTCGGCGAGCAGCTGGCCGAGTTTCTCCATGGCCATGTATTCCTGCGTGCCGGACAGCGAGGTGGCCACCGTTTGATAGAACTGGTTGTTCAAGATGGCCTCCGCCCGCTCCGGGCCGGAGTACTGCGTCACCATCTCGTCGAACGTGCGGCGCATGTCGAGCATCATCGCGTGCAGTTCGCCGGACACCTCGGGACCCAGCGGTACCCGCTGCGGGGTGTTGCCCAGGGCGTCGATGCCCATGGCCTGCGCCAGCCGCCGGGCCGGGTCGATGGTCAGCACCACCACGCGGCGGCCGTATTCGGCGGCCCGCAGCGCCATCGCGGCGGCGGTGGTCGTCTTGCCGACGCCGCCGGCGCCGCAACACACCACCACGCGGTTGGCGGTGTCGGCCAGGATTGCGGCCATGTCCAGTGCCAGCGGCTTGCCGGCCGGGTCGGGTGTCATCGAACCCCCTGTTGGGCGAGGATCTCGGAGAGCTCGTAGAGGCTGCCGAGGTCGACCCCGTCGGTGATCGTCGGCAGATGCAGCCGCGGGACCTTCAGCTGTTCCAGCTGTTCGGCCGTTTCGGTGCGGGCGCTGATGCGGGTGGCGTGCTGGATGGTCTCGGTCAGCAGGCCGGCGAAATCGTCGTCGTCCAGGGTGATCCCGGCCGCAGTCAGGCCGGCGCGGACCGCGTCGGCGTCGACAACACCCTCGGCCGCCTTGGCCAGATCGTCGGGCTGCAGATGTGCGGGGATGTCGCGGTTGACGATCACGCTGCCGATCGGCAGGTCCAGGTCCCGCAGCTCGTCGATGGCCTCCAGGGTCTCCTGCATCGGCAGGGACTCCAACAGCGTCACCAGGTGGATGGCGGTCTGATCCGAGTGCAGCAGCTTCACCACACCTTCGGCCTGCGAATGCACCGGGCCGCCCTTGGCCAGCTGCGAAACCGCCTTGGTGACGTCGAGGAACCGGGCGATCCGGCCGGTGGGCGGCGCGTCGACCACGATCGCGTCGTAGACCGGCTTCTTGTTCTTGTCGGTCTGGATCACGTGGTACTTGATTTTGCCGGTGAGGATGACGTCGCGCAGGCCCGGCGCGATGGTGGTGGCGAATTCGACGGCCCCGACGCGGCGCATCGCCCGTCCGGCGATACCCAAGTTGTAGAACAGGTCGAGGTATTCCAGGAACGCGGCTTCGATGTCCATCGCCAGCGCATCGACCTCCCCGCCGTCTTCGGCGGTGGCCACCTTGAGCGGGGTAATGGGCAGCGGCGGCACGTCGAAGAGCTGCGCAATGCCTTGGCGCTCTTCGACTTCCACCAGCAGCACCCGGCGTCCGCCGGCCGCCATGCACAACGCCAGCGCGGCCGCCACCGTCGTTTTGCCGGTGCCGCCTTTGCCTGTCACGAAATGCAGCCGGGCCTTGGTCAATCGCGAAGGCCAGCCGATAGGTCCCGTGCCCGCCGGCGCGCGAGCGCCGTCCTTCCCCGGTGTGGCTGTCACCACTGCATGCTAACCAAGCGCTTGTGGGTGCTAGCGATAAGCTCGCTCTCATGAGCGAACGCACCGTGTGGGAGTACGCCAACGTCCCGTTGATCACGCACGCCACCAAGCAGATCCTCGATCAGTGGGGCGAGGACGGCTGGGAGTTGGTCACCGTGCTTCCCGGCCCGTCCGGTGAGCAGCTCATCGCCTTCTTGAAGCGACCGAAATGAGCTGGCGGGCCCGGTTGACCGAACTCGGGATCGAGCTGCCTGAGACGGCCGCGCCGTTGGCCGCGTACGTGCCGGCGGTGCGGACCGGCGACCTGGTCTACACCTCCGGTCAGCTGCCGATGCTGAACGGCAAACTGGCCCGCACCGGCAAGGTGGGCGCCGAGGTCAGCCCGGAGGACGGGTATGCGCTGGCCCGGATCTGCGCCCTGAACGCACTGGCCGCGGTGGACGCCCTGGTCGGCCTCGATTCGGTGACCCGGGTCGTCAAGGTGGTCGGGTTCGTCGCCTCCGGCCCGAACTTCAACGGCCAGCCCGGCGTGATCAACGGCGCCTCCGAGCTGCTCGGCGAGGTCTTCGGCGACGCCGGCGCGCATGCCCGCTCGGCCGTCGGGGTATCGCAGCTGCCGCTGGATGCGCCGGTGGAAGTCGAGTTGATCTTAGAAGTCGGCTAAGCGTGTCGCTGAGCCATCCCGCCTACGGGCAGCTGCGGCCGGTCACCGAGACCGCGTCGGTGCTGCTGGCCGACAACCCCGGCTTGATGACGCTGGAGGGCACCAACACCTGGGTGCTGCGCGGTCCGCGCAGCGACGAGGTGGTGATCGTCGACCCCGGCCCCGACGACGACGAACACATCAGCCGGCTTGCCGACGTCGGCAAGATCGCGCTGGTGCTGATCAGCCACCGGCACTTCGACCACACCGATGGCATCGACAAGCTGTCCGACGCGGTCGGGGTGCCGGTGTACTCGGCCGGCAGCGGGTTTCAGCGCCGGCTCGGCGGCGGCCTGTCCGACGGTCAGGTGATCGACGCCGCGGGGCTGCGCATCACGGTGTTCGCCACCCCGGGCCACACCGCCGACTCGCTGTCGTTCGTGCTGGACGACGCCGTTTTGACCGCCGACACCGTGCTGGGCCGCGGCACCACCGTAATCGACACCGAGGACGGCGATCTGGCGCACTACCTGGACTCGCTGCAGCGGCTGCGCGGACTGGGCGGGCGGACGGTGCTACCCGGGCACGGACCGGAGCTGGCGAATATCGACGCCGTGGTGGCGGGATACCTGGCGCATCGCGAGCAACGCCTCGACCAGGTGCGCTCGGCGCTGGCCACGCTCGGAGACGACGCCACCGCACGCCAGATCGTCGAACACGTCTACACCGACGTCGACGAGGAGTTGTGGGGCGCCGCCGAGTGGTCGGTGCAGGCCCAGCTGGACTACCTACGGGGCTGAGCACCTCCGCATCGAGACCGACGTTTTGCAGCGTAAAGCGAGTAGAACTCTGCAAAACGTCGGTTTCGTGTGAGTAAGCCTTACCGCGCGCGGCGGGCCAGGCGCTCGGAGTCGGAGATCAGCACGCTCTTGCCCTCCAACCGGATCCACCCGCGGTGGGCGAAGTCGGCCAGCGCCTTGTTCACCGTCTCCCGCGACGCCCCGACCAGCTGGGCGATCTCTTCCTGGGTCAGGTCGTGGGTGACCCGCAGGGCCCCACCTTCCTGGGTGCCGAACCGCTGCGCCAGCTGCAGCAGCTGCTTGGCGACCCGGCCGGGCACGTCGGTGAAGATCAGGTCGGCCAGGTTGTTGTTGGTGCGGCGCAGCCGGCGGGCCAACACCCGCAGCAGCTGCTCGGCGATCTCGGGCCGATCGGAGATCCACGACCGCAGCGCGTCGCGGTCCATCGAGACTGCCCGCACCTCGGTGATGGTGGTCGCGCTGGAGGTCCGCGGGCCCGGGTCGAAGATCGACAACTCACCGAACATGTCCGACGGGCCCATGATGGTCAGGAGGTTCTCCCGGCCATCCGGCGACCGGCGGCCGATCTTCACTTTCCCGGAGACGATGATGTACAGCCGATCGCCGGGCTCTCCTTCGGCGAATACGGTATGTCCGCGCGGAAAGTCCACGGGCTGAAGCTGCTTGGTCAGCGCGGCGACGGCGCTGGGCTCAACTCCCTGGAAGATTCCGGCCCTCGCCAGGATCTCGTCCACGTTGCCCCTTAAGTGCTCTTGATGAAAATGTGAATCGCGCAAGCGCCAGCCGTTAGCCGGCTAGCCATCTGAGTCTACGGCTAGGCGGCACGCGACGTGCCAACGCTACACACGATTGGCGCGTCGAGTCCGGGGAAACTGCGGATTTGTGGTCTCCACCTGGCTCAATCCGGTCTCAATGCGCTCCAGTCCCACCGCTGCCAGCATCAGCAACGCGGGTATGGCGGTGATCAGCAGCCAGGACACAAAGTGACAGTAAACCTGGGCAAGGTCTCATTGCGGTCACAAATTAGTACCCTGTCGGAGGTGACGGTGGACAAAGACTCCCGAGCGTCGCGCTCCGAGACCCGAACCGGGCTGGTGCGACGCGCTCGGCGGATGAATCGCACCCTGGCACAGGCGTTTCCGGATGCCCACTGCGAATTGGACTTCACCACGCCGCTGGAACTGGCTGTTGCCACGGTGTTGTCGGCCCAATGCACCGATGTGCGGGTCAACCTCACGACCCCGGCGCTGTTCGCCCGGTACCCGACCGCGCTGGACTACGCCCAGGCCGACCGCGCCGAGCTGGAAGAGTTCATCCGGCCTACCGGTTTCTACCGCAACAAGGCCACGTCACTGATCAAGCTGGGGCAGGCGCTCGTCGAGAGCTACGACGGTGAGCTGCCCGCCACCATGGACGAGTTGGTGCATCTTCCCGGCGTGGGGCGCAAGACCGCCAACGTCATCCTGGGCAACGCGTTCGGGGTACCGGGCATCACCGTCGACACCCACTTCGGGCGTCTGGTGCGGCGGTGGGACTGGACCCGCGAGGAGGACCCGGTCAAAGTCGAGCACGCCGTCGGTGAGCTGATCGAACGCAAGGAATGGACGTTGCTGTCCCACCGGGTGATCTTCCACGGCCGGCGGGTCTGTCACTCTCGCAAACCGGCCTGCGGCGTCTGCGTGCTGGCCAAGGACTGCCCCTCATTCGGGCTCGGGCCCACCGATCCGATGGAGGCCGCCGCGCTGGTCAAAGGCCCCGAGACCGAGCACCTGCTGGCCCTGGCCGGGCTGTAGCGGCCCTGCGCGGATGAGGCCGATGAGAACCGGGTGGATTGTGACGGTAGTGGCGGTGCTGGCGGTGACGGCCGCGCTGCTCGCCGGGCTGGTGACCGAACTGCGCCGCGAGCCGGTCCAGCCGGGCCGCAGCTCGCCGGTGCCCGCGGCCGGTCACGACCTCGACAACCTGCGCGAACGAGCCGGGCTGCCGCCGTGTCGGGTCGGCCCGGACGGCGCCGGTCCGGCCGCCCTGCGCGACGTCACCGTCGAATGCGCGGCCGACGGTGCGCCCGTCGATGTGGCGGCGATGGTCGCCGGCCGGCGGGTGGTGCTGAACCTGTGGGCGTACTGGTGCCGGCCGTGCCGGGAGGAGTTGCCCGCGCTCGCCGAATACCAGCGCCGCGCCGGGCCGGACGTGACGGTGGTGACGGTGCACCAGGACGACAACCAGACTGCCGGGTTGGCGCTGCTCACCGAGCTGGGCGTGCGGCTGCCCACCCTGCAGGACGGCCGCCGTCAGGTGGCGGCTGCGCTGCGGGTGCCCAACGTGATGCCCGCGACCGTGGTGCTGGCCGCGGACGGTAGCGTTGCCCGCATCCTGCCGCAGTCCTTTGCCACCGCTGAGGAGATCGCCGCCGCCGTGGAGGGCAGTGGGCGCTGACGTGGGGCGGCCAGGATCCGGCACAGAGGGAGACGCGGTGTGAGCGCTGGCGATTCCCGGCCTTCGTTCCCGTCCTGGATGCACCCGCTGGTCGACAACGTCGAGAAGATGCCGAAGGCCTATCTGCACCGGCTGCCCGCCGACGTCCGCGCGATGCTCACCGCGGCCAGCGCCAAGGCCCGCGTGACCGGGCACGGCCGCGATGCAGCGGTGCTGGTGCTGTTCTCCGGACCGCCCTCGGAGAGCGGCATTGATTCGGCTGACCTGCTGGTCACGGTGCGCGCCTCGACACTTCGCCATCACGCCGGGCAGGCCGCATTCCCGGGCGGGGCAGTCGATCCCGGCGACTCCGGCCCGGTGGCCACCGCGCTGCGCGAGGCCAACGAGGAGACCGGAATCGACCCGGCCCGGGTGCACCCGCTGGTGGTGCTGGAGAAGGTCTTCATCGCCCCCTCGGGATTCCAGGTGGTGCCGGTGTTGGCCTACTCCGAAGATCCCGGGCCGGTGAGCGTGGTCGATCCTGCCGAGACCGCTGTGGTGGCACGGGTTCCGGTCCGGGCATTCATCAACCCCGAGAACCGGTTGATGGTTTACCGTGATGCGCGCAGCCGGCGATGGGCCATGCCGGCGTTCCGGCTCAACGAGATGCTGGTCTGGGGCTTCACCGCGCAGGTGATCTCGGCGATGTTGGACGTGGCCGGCTGGGCGCAGCCCTGGGACCACACCGAGGTGCGCGGACTGGACGAGGCCATGGCCATGGTCGGAGGAGAACCTGGTGGAACGGGGATGACTGGGATATGACGTCGTCGCAGTGGCTGGACATCGCCGTGCTGGCGATCGCCTTCGTCGCCGCAGTGTCCGGCTGGCGCTCCGGCGCGCTCGGCTCCCTGCTGTCCTTCGTCGGCGTGGCGCTCGGCGCGATGGCCGGGGTGCTGCTGGCCCCGCACCTGATCGAGCACGTCGCCGGTGCCCGGTTGAAACTGTTCGCCGCACTGTTTTTGATCCTGGCCATGGTCGTGATCGGCGAGGTCGCCGGGGTGGTGCTGGGCCGGGCGGTGCGCGGAGCGATCCGCAGCCCCGGGGTCCGGGGCGTGGACTCGATCATCGGCGTGGCGCTGCAGTTGGTGGTGGTGCTGATCGCGGCCTGGTTGCTGGCCACCCCGCTGACCGCCTCCGATCAACCGAGTCTGGCTGCCGCGGTCAACGACTCACGAGTGCTGCGTCAAGTCGACGAAATCGCGCCGGGTTGGCTCAAGAACGTGCCGCGACGGTTGTCGGCGGTGCTCGACGACTCCGGGCTGCCGGCCGTGCTGGAACCTTTCAGCCGCACGCCGATCGCCTCCGTGGATGCGCCGGACCCGCAACTGGCCGCCAGCCCGGTCGTCGAGGCCACCTCGCCGAGCGTGCTGCGGATCCGCGGTGTGGCACCCAACTGCCAGAAAGTGTTGGAGGGCACCGGTTTTGTGATCTCGCCCAACCGGGTGATGACGAATGCGCACGTGGTCGCCGGCTCGGACAGCGTCACCGTCGAAAGTGGCACCAAGTCCTACGAGGCCACGGTGATCTCCTTCGACCCCAAGGAAGACATCTCGATTCTGGCTGTGCCGGATCTGCCGTTGCCCCCGTTGGCGTTCGCCTCTTCGCCGGCCGAACCCGACACCGACGCACTGGTGCTGGGCTACCCCGGGGGCGGGGTCTTCGAGGCGACCCCGGCCCGGGTGCGCGACATCATCAACCTCGAAGGGCCCGACATCTACCGCACCGCGACCGTCACCCGGCGGGTCTATACGATCAGAGGCACTGTGCAGCAAGGCAATTCCGGCGGCCCGATGATCGACATGGACGGCCGGGTACTCGGTGTGGTGTTCGGCGCGGCGGTTGACGACGCCGACACCGGCTTCGTGATGACTGCCGAAGAGGTGGCCAACCAACTCGCCCGGATCGGCGACACCGCACCGGTGTCGACCCAAACCTGCGTCGGCGGAGAATAGATCAGACCTGCTGCAGGAACCGCATCAGGTGTGCGTTGACCGCATCGGGGGCTTCCTCGTGAGCGAAATGCCCTACGCCGGGCAATGACACGTACTGGCCGTGCGGTGCATACCGCCGGGTCCGCTCGACTGGATCGGCGAGCACGTAGGGGTCGTCGGCGCCGCGTAGATGCAGCAGCGGGATGTCCAGCGTCCGCAGGTCTAGTGCCTTCATGAACCGCCGGCCCTCGGAGCGCAGTTGACTGCGCACCGCCCAGCGTTGGTACTCCAGGGCGGAATGCGCCGCCGACGGAATCTGGATCGCGGTGCGCAGATGGCCGATGGCCTCGGAGAAATCCTCGCTGGCAGGCCAATTCGCGCCGGCTCTGCTGCGCACGAGGTGTTCGATTTCGGCGCCGTCACGGCGGGTCAGGGTGCGCTCCGGCCAGAACGGTATCTGGTAGCGCAGCAACCACGGCAGCAGCGCCCGACCCTGATCGGCACGGGTCAGCGCTGAGTTCCGCAGGGCCGCCGGATGCGGCGAACTGACCACCGCGATGGCGCGCACCAGCCGGGGATGCAGCAGCGCGGTCGCCCAGCACACCAGGCCGCCGTCGGCGTGGCCGACCAGGATCGCCGAGGAGTGCCCCAGGGCCCGGATCAGCCCGGCGGTGTCGCCGGCCAGAGTCCAGCCGTCGTAGCCGCGGGGCGGCTTGTCGCTGCCCCCGTAGCCGCGCAGGTCGACCGCGACGACCCGCACCCCGGTCAGCCCGCGCAATTGATGACGCCAGGTCCACCAGAACGAGCCGAACCCGTGCAGCAGCATCACCAACGGCCGCGTCATCGGCGGCGCGTCGGCCGATGCGTCGTCCGGTGTGGCCTCGACGACATGGAAGCGGATGCCGTTGGCGTGGATATCCCAATGTCGCCACGGCCCGTCGATGCGAGTGACCGACGGATCCGGTGGCGGCACTACCAGCCCGAGGGATCGGTGGTCGGTTTGCCGTCCTGCGCAGCCACCGCGTGCGGCCCCGACCCATGCAGGCGCGCGGGGTCGGGGCGCAGCGCCTCGCGCGTCTCCCGCACCGATTCGATGGTTTGGCGCGGTCCCCGGATGCGCCGGACCCGCAGAAAGCCCAACAACGCCAAGGCCACGGCGAACGTCAGCATGATCCCGAAGACGATCAGGTAGGCGGCCCAGTCCTGCAGCCAGATGTCGATCACCTCGGCGAGGAAGAAGAAGAAAAAGAAGGTGGAGTAGAACAGCACGACCAGGGCCGCGATGAAGAACACGCTGCCGGTCAGGCCCTTCTTGACATCACGGGTGATCTCGGCGCGGGCCAGTTCGACCTCCGCGCGGACCAGCGTCGACATCTGCGCCGTCGCGTCCTTGACCAGATCACCCAGCGACGGGTCGGCGGGCAGTGCGTGCGGATCGGCTAGGGGGATGGTCGCCAGGGTATTGGGCACCCCGTTACGGTCCGCCTTCGCTAGTCTGTTCGAGGCCCGTTTTGCGCTTCTGCGATCGGCCTTGCTCACTGACTGTCCTCCCGTTCGCTGTCGTCGCGGCTTAATGTTGCCATGCGGCGGCGGCGCCGAGGAGCGAGCCCGCTAAAGCTGCGGCCGGATCGGGCGGTGTGAAACCGCCGGCCTCCTCGGCCCGCCGCTGGCGCGTCGGGCGTCGTCGCCCAGCTGGGTGAAATTGCCGGCCTCCTCGGCCCGCCGCTGGCGCGTCGGGCGTCGTCGCCCAGCTAGGCTGTTTTATCCCCCTCGGGGGTGGAGCTGATCGGACGGGAGAGCCGCTGTGCAGATCGCACATCGCTGGTTGGTGCGCGCTATGGCGCCGCTGTTGACGTGGACGGCGTGCGCCGCCCTGGCCACGCTTGCCGCCCCGGTCCCGGAGGTCAGCGCCGACGCCAAGGTGCTGATGGGCGGTGGAGCCGGCATCGTCGTCGATGGCGACACGATGTGCACGCTGACAACGATCGGCCACGACAAGACCGGTGCACTGATCGGCTTCACCTCGGCGCACTGCGGCGGTCCGGGCGCGCAGGTCGCCGCCGAGGGGGTAGAGGCCAACGGCACGATCGGCCACATGGTGGCCGGCAACGACGACCTGGACTACGCGGTGATCGAGTTCGACCCCGACAAGGTGACGCCGGTGTCCAACTTCGGCGGCTTCATCATCGGCGGCATCGGACCGGACCCCTCCTTCGGCCAGATCGCCTGCAAACAGGGCCGCACCACCGGCAATTCCTGCGGTGTCACCTGGGGGCCGGGCCAGGACCCGGGAACCATCGTGATGCAGGTGTGCGGTCGCCCAGGCGATTCCGGCGGACCCGTCGTGGTGAACAACATGCTGGTCGGCATGATTCACGGCGCGTTCAGCGAGGTGCTGCCCACCTGTGTGGTCAAGTACATTCCGTTGCACACCCCCGCGGTGGTGGTGTCGATCAACGCCGTGCTCGGTGACATCAGCGCCAACGACCGGCCGGGTACGGGTTTCGTCCCCGTTCCGTAAGCTCAGTCGGCGGCCCGGATCGCGTCGAACACGCTGGGGTCCACCAGGGTTGAGGTGTCGCCGAGTTCGCGGCCGTCGGCGACATCGCGCAACAGCCGCCGCATGATCTTGCCGCTGCGGGTCTTGGGCAGTTCGGGCACGACGTGGACGTTGCGGGGCTTGGCGATCGGCGAGATCTCCACGGTGACGCGCTGGCGCAGTTCGTCGATGATCGTGCCGCCGACCTCGCGGTGCGACGCCGCCAGCACCACGAACGCGCAGATCCGCTGGCCGGTCTGCTCGTCGAGGGCCCCGACCACGGCCGCCTCGGCGACCGCGTCATGGCCGACCAAGGCGGACTCCACCTCGGCGGTGGAGATGCGGTGCCCCGACACGTTCATCACGTCGTCGATCCGGCCCAGCACCCAGATGTCGCCGTCGGCGTCGTAGCGGGCACCGTCACCGGCGAAATACCAGCCCTGCTCGGCGAACCGCGACCAGTAGGTGTCGATGAAGCGCTGCTCGTCGCCCCAGATTCCGCGCGCCATCGCCGGCCACGGCGCATCGATCACCAGATACCCGGTGACCGGTTCGGCGGAGGGGTCGTTGGGTGCGATGAGATCGCCGTGGTCGTCGACGATGCGCGCGGAGATCCCGGGCAGCGGTCGCATCGCGGCACCCGGCTTGGCCGCGGCCACCCCGGGCAGCGGGCAGATCATCGTCGCACCGGTCTCGGTCTGCCACCAGGTGTCGACCACCGGCACCGCGTCGGCCCCGATCACCCGCCGGTACCAGCGCCAGGCCTCCGGGTTGATCGGCTCACCAACCGAACCCAACAACCGCAGACTGGACAGGTCGTGGGCGTCCGGCACCTCGCGGCCCCACTTCTTGAAGGTGCGGATCAGCGTGGGAGCGGTGTAATAGATTGTCACACCGTATTTTTCGATGATCTGGAAGTGCCGGTGCTGGTCCGGATACTCCGGGGTGCCCTCGTAAATCACCTCGGTGGCGCCGTTGGCCAGCGGTCCGTAAACGGCGTAGGTGTGGCCGGTGACCCAGCCGATGTCCGCGGTACACCAGAACACGTCGGTGTCGGCCCGCAGATCGAACACGCAGTAGTGCGTGTAGGCGGCCTGGGTCAGATACCCGCCGCTGGTGTGCACGATGCCTTTCGGCTTGCCCGTGGTGCCCGAGGTGTACAGCAGAAACAGCGGCTGCTCGGCCTCAAACGCCTCCGGGGTGTGCTGCGGCGACGCCGCGTCGACCACGTCGTGCCACCACAGGTCGCGGCCCGGCGCCCACGCCACCTCGCCACCGGTGCGTCGCACCACCAGCACATGCTGTACCGACTCGGCACCGGTGACCGCCTCGTCGACCGCCGGCTTGAGCGCCGCGGCCTGGCCGCGCCGGTACTGCCCGTCGGAGGTGATCACCACCTTCGCCTGCGCGTCGTCGATGCGGGATCGCAGCGCGTGTGCGGAGAACCCGGCGAACACCACGGTGTGCAGCACCCCCAACCGGGCGCACGCGAGCATGGCGATGATCGCCTCGGGGATCATCGGCAGATAGATCGCCACCCGATCACCGGCGACCAAACCGAGACCGCTCAGCGCATTGGCGGCCCGGCTCACCTCGGCGAGCAGCTCGGCATAGGTGATGGTGCGGGCGTCGTCGACCGGCTCGCCCTCCCAGTGGATCGCCACTCGGTCGCCGTGGCCCGCCTGCACGTGGCGGTCCACGCAGTTGTAGGCGACGTTGAGCTTGCCGTCGGCGAACCAGCGGGCGAACGGCGGCCGCGAGTAGTCCAGCACCTCGGTGAACGGCGTGTCCCAGTGCAGACGGTTGGCCTGCTCGGCCCAGAACGCGAGCCGGTCCTGCTCGGCTGCGCGGTAGGCCTCGGCGCCGGTATTGGCGCGGGAAGCGAACTCGGGGGAGGGCGGGTACGACGGCAGCGAATCGGCGGCGGCGCTATCAGCGTTCTGGCTCACGGTCAGCAGCCTAACCATCCGCCGGTAGTGTCACAGCCCGTGACCACCGACCCATTGGCCCCGCTGCTCGAATTGCCCGGTGTCGCCGAGGCCAGCGAAAAGGTCCGCGATGAACTGGCGCGGGCTCATCGCCACAAGACCAACGTGCGGGGCTGGCCGGTCAGTGCCGCCGAGGCATCGCTGCGGGCGGCCCGGGCGTCGTCGGTGCTCGATGGGGGCCCCACCACGGTGGACGCGCGGGCGGCCGGCGATCCGGTGTTCGCTGGCGCGCTGCGCGTCGCCCAGGCCCTGGAGGGCGGGGAGGGCTCGCTGGTCGAGGTGTGGCGGCGGGCCCCGCTGCAAGCACTGGCCCGGCTGCACGTGCTGGCCGCCGCCGATCTGGTCGACGAAAACAACCTCGGCCGCCCGCGCGGCGGTGCGGAGGTGGGCCGCCGGCTGGAGATGCTGGCCGACCTCGCCACCGGCGGCACGACGGTGCCGGCGCCGGTGTTCGCCGCGGTGGTGCACGGCGAACTGCTCACGCTCGCGCCGTTCGGCAGCGCCGACGGCGTGGTCGCCCGGGGGGCGTCCCGGCTGGTGACGATCGCCAGCGGGCTGGACCGCCGCGGGTTGGGGGTTCCGGAGGTGACCTGGATGCGCAAGGCCGGCGAGTACCGTCGCGCGGCGCAAGGATTCGCGGGCGGTTCCACCGAGGGGGTGACCGCCTGGCTACAGGGCTGCTGCGCCGCGATGCACGCCGGCGCATTGGATGCTCTCGGGATAGCTGAAGCGGGCGCCAAGCGCTGATCCGGCGGCCGACTGGCCAGAACGAAGCGGGCGGCGCACCGAAAGATTCGGCTTGCCGCCCGCTAGTACGGTACACGGTTACCAAGCGTCCAATGTGGGCTGCGTGGGTGGCCTCGGCGCTCATGCGGTGTTCTTCGGCTGCTGCCCCACCCAAAGGGCTGTCGACACCGTTTACGTTCCGCAATTACGCAGGCCCGCAACACTTCTGCCATCTTCGCGGCTGTGGCTCCGCGTGGGTACCGCTATCCGTACTGGGAAGTGCGGCTCGGGAGATCGACCCTTCTCTTCCGGGTCGACCCTGGCCTCGCCGGGCTTCCGTGCTTCCTTTGTACTACGTGATCCACGACACAGCAAGGCCCAATCGCGGTCGGCCGGGATGACGTCACCGGATTGTGATCGCCGGTGTTTGCTGGGAAGGGCCGCCCGGCGGCGATGCAGAGCGCCAGCGATGAGGGAGGCGGGCAATCAGGTCAGAACGCCAGCCGGCGCAGCAGCGAGTAGGTCAGCGCCCCGGCAGCGACAGCGCTGATACCGACCGCCGCGGTGGTGGCCACCGCCGCACCGGAGGGCGCCGGAATGCGGTCGCGCAGCGACACCGGCTGGGAGAAGGCGAGCACCGGCCACCCGTTGGCGATCGCCTCCTTGCGCAATGCCCGGTCCGGATTCACCGCCGAGGGATGGCCGACCGCCTGCAGCATCGGCAGGTCGGTGATCGAATCCGAATAGGCGTAGCAGTGCTCCAGTGGGTAACCCTCCCGGGCGGCCAGCTCCCGGATGGCCTGCACCTTGCCTTCCCCGTAGCAGTAGAACGCGATCTCGCCGGTGTACTTGCCGTCGGCGACGACCATGCGGGTCGCCATGGCGTGCGTGGCACCCAGTGCCCGGGCGATCGGCGCGACGATCTCCTCGCCGGAGGCCGAGACCACCACCACGTCGCGGCCGCAGAGTTTGTGGTCGGCGATCAGCTCCGCCGCCTCGGCGAACACCAGCGGTGTGACGATGTCGTGCATCGTCTCGTTGACGATCGCCTTGACCTGTTCGACGTTCCAGCCGGTGCACATGTTGGTCAGATGGCTGCGCATCCGCTCCATCTGATCGTGGTCGGCGCCGGACAACAGCATCAGGAACTGGGCATAGCTCGACTTGAGTACGGTGCGGCGGTTGATCAGTCCCTGGTCCATAAAAGGTTTGCTGAAAGCCAGTGCGCTGGACTTGGCGATCACGGTGTGGTCGAGGTCCAGGAAGGCCGCGGTGCGGGTTCGACTGCCCGCCTGCCCCGGCGATCGCAGCGACTGCGGCTGGCGGGTGCCCGGGTCGGAAGCGGTCACCGGTACAGCATACGGCCGAGGGCCCGGCCGGCCCGCTGCTATGCCGGAAAGAGCACTTCAGCGGCCGTGGAGCCGAAGTTCGGACATTTGGCGGCAACACTTGCGCCGGACCGGCCTGTCGTGTGTATAGTGGCATCACTCGGCTTATGCTGAGGGTGTATCGGCCCGACCCCCCGGGGCTGATACGCGACGACCTCCGCCTCCTCCCCCCCTGGCGGGGGTCGTCTTTTTTAACCGGTCATTCTTCGCTGGAACGGGCTGAAATCCCTCCCGGGCGTCGTCCGAAACCCGAATTATGATCCGATCCGACTTGGTATTGCAGCTTCTGCTGTCCGGCAGTTCTACACAGTCGGAGCCTTCATCCACATTTGTCGCCTAGCGGCTGGCGCCGCGGGGGTCGCGCCGCCACGGTGAAGCCGTGAGCACCGCCGCCGGCCTGTTGGCCCTTGTCGCCGAATCCGGATTGCGTGACGAACTGGATCGGGTGGGCGCGGCGGTGGGCGCGCGGGTCATCCACCTCGGCGGCGCGATACCGAGCCGCAAGGCCTGGACGGCGGCCGCAGCGGTGGTGCTCGACGAAGCCGCGGCGGCCTGCTGTCCGGCAGCCCGGCTACCACGCCGCGCGCACGTCATCGTGCTCACCATCGCCGAGCCCACCGCGGCCAGCTGGCAGGCCGCCGTCGCCGCCGGGGCGCAGCGCGTCCTGACACTGCCCGCCGATGGCAACGAACTGGTGGCCGAACTCGCCGAGGCGGCCGACGCGGTGCGCGACGGCGGGCGCCGCGGCGAGGCCATCGCGGTGATCGGCGCCCGCGGGGGAGCCGGCGCATCGCTGTTGGCGACCGCGCTGGCGCAGCGTGCCGGTGACGCGCTGCTGGTCGACCTGGACGGCTGGGGCGGCGGTATCGACCTACTGGTCGGCACCGAGAACGCCGCCGGGCTGCGCTGGTACGACCTGACCGCTCAGAGCGGGCGACTGACCTGGCCGGCGCTGCGCGAAGCGCTACCCCGCCAGCGCGGTGTGAGCGTGCTGTCCGGCGCCCGACGCGGCCTCGAGGGCCGCGAGGTTGCGGCCGGAACCGTTGACGCCGTGCTGGATGCGGGCCGCCGCGGCGGGATCACCGTGGTCTGCGATCTGCCCCGCGCCTTGACCGACCCGGTCGAGACCGCGCTGTCCGCAGCCGATCTCGTGGTTGTGGTCAGCCCCTGTGATGTGCGCTCTTGTGCGGCCGGCGCCGCGATCGCGCCACGCCTGCATGCAGCCAACCCCAACGTGGGCGTGGTGGTGCGCGGGCCGGCTCCGGGCGGACTTCGCGCCGCCGAGGTCGCCGAGATCATCGGGCTACCGCTGCTGGCGAGCCTGCGGGCCGAGCCGCGGCTGGCCGAGCGACTCGAACACGCGGGCTTGCGCCTGCACCGCCGATCCGCGCTGGCGATGGCCGCCGACCGGGTTCTCGACGTACTACCCGCGCGAAAGCCCGCGGCGGTATGAGGGATTCGTTGATCGACCGGGTCCGGGAACGGCTGGCTGCTGAGTCTGGCGAACTGCGTCCGCAGACGGTGGCCGCGGCGATCCGGGCCGAATCCGGCGGGGTGCTCGGCGACACCGAGCTGTTGTCCAACCTGCGGGTGCTGCAGACCGAACTGAGCGGCGCCGGGATTCTGGAACCGCTGCTGTGCGCGGCGGGCACCACCGATGTGCTGGTCACCGCGCCCGATGCGGTGTGGGTCGACGACGGAGACGGGTTGCGGCGCACCGAGATCCGGTTCGCCGATGAGGCAGCGGTGCGTCGGCTGGCTCAACGGCTCGCGGTGGCCGCGGGACGCCGGCTCGACGACGCCCAACCGTGGGTCGACGGTCACCTCAGCGGTATCGGCACCGGCGAGTTCACCGTGCGCCTGCACGCGATACTCCCGCCGGTCGCCGCCGGCGGGACGTGCCTGTCGCTGCGGGTTCTACGGCCGGCCACCCAGGACCTCGCCGCGTTGGCCGCCGCCGGCGCCATCACGCCACCGGCGACAGCACTGCTGGCCGACATCATCGATGCCCGGCTGGCGTTTCTGGTCTCCGGTGGCACCGGCGCCGGCAAGACCACCCTGCTGGCGGCCATGCTGGGAGCGGTGCAGTCCCGGGAGCGCCTGGTCTGCGTCGAGGACGCCCCCGAATTGCAGCCCCGCCACCCGCATCTGGTCAGGCTGGTGGCGCGTGCGGCCAACGTCGAAGGCGCCGGCGAGGTGGGACTGCGCGACCTTGTCCGGCAGGCGCTCCGGATGCGGCCGGACCGGCTGGTGGTCGGCGAGGTCAGGGGCGCCGAGGTGATCGATCTGCTGGCCGCGCTGAACACCGGGCACGACGGCGGTGCGGGCACCGTGCACGCCAACAGCCCGGCTGAGGTCCCGGCCCGCCTAGAAGCACTCGCCGCGCTCGGCGGGCTGGACCGCGCCGGGCTGCACAGCCAATTGGCCGCGGCCGTCTTATCTGGTGTCGCGAGCATGTGTGTATGACTGTTACCGATTAGGTGCGTCCCGTGCCGATCAGCCTAATCGGGAACGATTGAATCGCACGGTGTGCCCGCCTAGGGATTGCGCGGCTGCCATCCCGGCCCGTTTCTCCTGTCGCCTGCCCGGTTGCACTGATTGCGCCCCGGGAGAGGGCTCACCCCGGGCGGTTGTCGTCTGTGCCCCTTTGACCGTCGGGCTGTGGAACTGCGGATTGGGCTTCCTGGGTCCGGTGAGTGGCCAGGAAGTCGTCGACGATGCGGGCGCAGTCGTGTGCGGTGATGGATCGCAGGCCGGTCATTCGTGCGAACGCGAGTGGTCCGATGAGTTGGCACAGTGCGAGATCCGGGTCCAGGCCGTCGAATTCAGCAGCGGCCTCAATGTCTTGCAGGATGGCGTCGAAGGGCTGCCGGTATTGGTTGATGACCCGCGCTCGCAGCGCCTGCGGGGCATGTTCGGTGCTGGCGTGATCGATTGTGGTCGGGCCCAGGGCGAGCCAGGCCAGCATGGTGATGTGTGCTGGGGCGTCGGCGAACAGCGCAGACTGTCGGGTGAGCAGTTCGATGAGTCGTTCGCGCAATGTCCCACTGGCCGGCCCGGGTGGGGTTACTTGAGGTAAGAGTCGCTCGAAGGTGGCCGCGAGCAACTGCGATGAGCTGCCGAAATGGCGGTAGAGGGTGGTGCGGGCCACCTTGGAAGCTTTGGTGACCGCCTCGATGGTGACGGCTTCGATGCCACCGCTGCTGAGCAGCGCGGTCGCGGCGTCGAGCAAGCGGTTGCGCGACCGGGTCCGGCGGGGGTCAATATCGTCGTCATCGGGCACCGGCGGTACCTGCTCGCTGCTCACACCCACTCACCCCTCGCCTCATTCCAGATTCCCGACCAATTACCCGCGTCACCGCCCGTAACGGGTACCGTACCAACGGTAGCGCAGCGAAACTATGTGTACCGAAGGTGTCGTTGGTGGCCGATCACTCACCGCATCACGATGTCGCGTCCGGCCGCTCGGGTGCGGCACGGCCTGAGCTGCTGCCCGCACATACTCGGACGTGTATGGGTTGCGGACCGCAGAATCCGCACGGTCTGCAGCTGGTGGTTTACCGCAGCGGCGACACGGTGTACGCGGACGTGACTTTCGACGAACGCCACGTCGGCGCGCCCGGTCTGGCGCACGGCGGGGCGGTCGCCGCCGCCTGCGACGACGTGCTGGGGTTCGCGCTGTGGATTGCCGGCGCGCCCGCTGTGACACGCAGCCTGACCGTCGAATACCTCCAGCCGGTCGTGCTGCATCGATCCCACCGCATCACCGCGCACATTGCCTCCCGGGAAGGCCGCGTGCTGCACATCGGCGCAACCGGCACCGACCCCGAGGGGGCCACCCGATTCACCGCAAATGCGGTGTTCGTCGTGGTCACCGCCGATCACTTCGCCGCCTATGGCGACGTAGCAGCGTTCGAACATCTTCTTCGGCGGCTCGGGGACAACGGGGCGCCGAGCGATCCGGAATCCTGACCCGCAACCCGTAACGCTATTACTAGTAGCGCAGCGCTACTTGCCGTACCATTTCAGTGCAGACCGGTTGGGCGTCGACGGAGGTGCGCGATGTACACCACGTGGATCGAAGGTTGCACCGTGCAGCGGATGTCGTTGCAGGGTGATCTGGTGTTGAGCTTTGATGACGCCAACGAGGTAGTCATCAGTTGCCTGCTGTGGCTTGCCCTGCCGGCTAGCGGTGAGTTTCCGGCCGAGGAAGTGCTCATCGACCCGCGCGAGGTCGCCGCCCACCAACGTCCGCTACTGGATCTGGCGGGTGCGGTGTGCACGAAGGCATGCCACGACGATTCCGGTCGGCTACTCCTGAGCTTCTCCAACGGCCTGCGCATCGAGGTCAGCGCCAACGAGCGCGCCACCGCCTGGGAGCTCTACGGCAAACACCACGGTTACATGGCGTGCCTGCCGCACGGCAGGGTCAAGGTGGTCCGCCATGACATCCCCTACGACGAGGACGACAATGCCG
Source organism: Mycolicibacter sinensis (assembly GCF_001667375.1). Taxonomy (GTDB): domain Bacteria; phylum Actinomycetota; class Actinomycetes; order Mycobacteriales; family Mycobacteriaceae; genus Mycobacterium; species Mycobacterium sinense_A. The sequence goes on from NZ_LZIN01000075.1 coordinate 39,174, forward strand.
GTGCAACGACCCCCAACTAAGGATCTTCGTCATCGCCGGCAGCCGAGTCATTGTGACCGGCGGCAGCGTCTTTCGTGGGCGCAGGCGCGGTGAGTGCGGACAACCCGGGCGGTGCGGGCACGGCAACCCTGCCTGTGCGGGCCCGCAACGGGGTGGCCGATCCGGGCCAATCCAGTGAGTACAGCAGCCGGTTAGCAACACTGGCCGGGTTCACGGTGCGTCATAAAGCACTGGTCATCGGCGGCTGGATCGCCGTCGCCGTGCTGCTTGCACTGGTGTTCCCGCAGCTGGAAACGGTGGTACGGCAGCAATCGGTGAACCTGATCCCCCGCGACGCCGCGTCGTTTCAAACCGTGGACCGCATGAGCGCGGCCTTCGGTGAACAGGGCTCCAAAACGATGCTGGTCGTGGCGATGGAAGACCCCGACGGCTTAACCGCGCCGGTGCGCAACCGCTATGAGCAGTTGGTGGTGCAGCTGCGCGCCGATACCGACCACGTCTTGCTGGTTCAAGATCTGCTCGCCGACCCGGTCACCGCGGCGCATGCGACCAGCAATGACGGCAAAGCCTGGTATCTGCCGGTGGGTGTGGCCGGCACCCTGGGTGACCCCAAGGCCGCCGAATCCGTCCAAGCCGTGCGCGACATCGCCGCCGGTTTATTCGCCGGTTCACCGACGACCGTGCACGTGACGGGCCCGGCGGCCACCTTCAACGACCAGATCGCTGCCGCCGAACACGACCTGCTGCTGATCTCGATCGCCACCGCCGCGCTGATCGCACTGATCCTGCTGATTGTCTACCGGTCGGTGTTCACCGCCTTGCTGCCCCTGCTGGTGATCGGGGTCAGCCTGGCCGTCGGCCGTGGTGTGCTGTCTGTCCTCGGCGAGAGCGGCATGCCCGTCTCGCAGTTCACCGTGGCGTTCATGACCGTGATCCTGCTCGGGGCGGGCACCGACTACACGGTGTTTTTGATCAGCCGCTACCACGAACAGCGCCGCGCACATGTCCCCGCCGATCAGGCCGTCATTCATGCCACCGCCAGCATCGGGCGCGTGATCCTGGCCTCGGCGGCCACCGTTGCGCTGGCCTTTTTTGCCATGGTTTTCGCTCGCCTCAGTGTTTTCGCCGGGCTCGGCCCGGCCTGCGCGGTCGCCGTGCTGGTCGGATTCCTGGCCACCGTGACCCTGTTGCCGCCGGTGCTGGCGCTGGCCGCCCGCCGTGGAATCGGCGAGCCGAAATCCGATCGAACCCGCCGCTACTGGAACAGTGTCGCTGTCGCGGTGGTCCGCCGGCCGGTGCCACTGTTGGCCGTGAGCCTGGTGATCCTGCTGGCCCTCTCGGCCATCGCCACCACGATGAAGATCAGCTACGACGACCGCAAAGGCCAGCCTGCCACCACCGCCAGCAACCAGGGTTACCAACTGCTGGATCGCCACTTCCCCAAAGACGTCGTCATCACCGAATTTCTCGTCGTGGAGAACCCCGACGACATGCGCACCAGCAAAGGTCTGGCCGACCTCGACGAGATGGCCTCCCGGGTCGCCCAAGTATCCGGGGTCACCAAAGTCATCGGGATAACCCGCCCCACCGGCACCCGTCTCGAACAAGCCCAACTGTCTTGGCAGAACAGGCAGATCGGCGACAAGATGGCCGACGCCGTCGCCGATGGCGACGCACGAAAAGGCGACCTCACTCAACTCACCGACGGCGCCGATCAACTCGCTGGCGGCCTGGCCCAGCTCGATGCCGCCCTGCACGCGATCTTGACCCCGCTGTCGGGCGTACTGGCCCGAGCCCAATCCGGTGACACCCTGCTGTGGTCATCTCGACCGTTGCTGCAAGAACTTTCGGCCTCCGCACCCACCGTCGACCAAGCCATCCAATCCGGCCCCGGGCTGCGGTCGCGGGCGGATCAAGCCGAAACCGCCCTCGCCGTGCTGGCCCCCCTCGTCGATGGCCTGAACACTTCCGAGTGGTGTGCCACCACGCCGCAATGCGCGCAAATCCGTAACCAGGTCCGGATCCTGGTGAGTTTGCGCGATAACGGATTCTTCACCGAAGTCGCCACCCTCGGCGATCGCTACAACCCTGACACCGACGCCACCATTGCTGGCACCCTTGCCGACATACAAGCCGCTGCCGCAGCACTTGACAAGGCCTTCGGAACTCAGGGTGATCCCGCGGACCCGGCCGGCAACATCGGCCGGCTCCAAGAGGGCGTCGGCCAACTCGCTTCCGGGGCGCAAGCGCTGGCCGCCGGTGTGCACGCCCTGGCCGACAGCAACATCGAAATGTTGGCTCGGATGGGCCAGGTCGCCGCCCAACTGCAGAACTCGGCCCGCGCCAGCGCCGGCTCTGACGCAGCGAGCGGTTTCTACCTGCCCGCCAGTGCCTTCGATAACCGTCAATTCACCGACGTTGCCAAACAATTCCTCTCACCCGATGGCAAAACCGCCCGCTTTGTCGTCGAATCCAGCTACGACCCCTACAGCGCGCAGGCGATCACCCTCGCCCGCCAGATCGTCGAGACCGCCGACACCGCCCGCCCCAACACCACCCTGGCCAACGCCACTATCGCCGTTGCCGGGTTCCCCGCCGTCAACTCCGACATCCAACGGCTCCTGTCGGCTGACTTCACCCAACTGGCCATCAGCACCCTGGTCATCGTCGGACTCATCCTCATCCTGCTCTTGCGCGCCCTGCTCGCCCCGCTATACCTGCTGGGGACGGTCGTGCTGAACTACCTGGCCTCACTGGGCATCGGAGTGCTGGTCTTCCAATGGGGACTCGGCTACGAAATCGCCTGGCCCGTCCCGTTGCTGGCTTTCATCATCCTGGTAGCCGTCGGCGCCGACTACAACATGCTGCTCGTCTCACGGCTGCGGGAGGAATCCAAACACAACATTCGCGTAGGGGTACTGCGCACCGTCGCCCGCACCGGCTCGGTCATCACCTCGGCCGGAATCATCTTCGCCGCCAGCATGTTCGGACTGATGTTCGGCTCCATCGCGATCATGATCCAAGTCGGCCTCATCATCGGCTGCGGACTCCTACTCGACACATTCCTCGTTCGCACCCTCACCGTCCCCGCCATCGCCACACTCCTGCGCGAAGCCAGCTGGTGGCCCAACACGCCGCGCTCTATCCCACCTCCACACCGTCAGGCCCGCCTGAGCGATCCGTATTACGACACAGGCACCCTGTAACCGCCGCAGATTGGGGGATTACGGCTACGGGTGCGTGGTTTCGGCGCCACAATGGCTGGAATCGCGAGTGAAGTGCAGGCGGTGCCCCAAGCCGTTGTTGCGATGGCACCCATTAGCCGCCGCCCCCTGCACCGTTTCCGGCGTCGAGTTGTCCGTAGAGCAGTGCGATTGTCGATTCTTGTTCGGCAAGCTTGGTTCTCAGTGCGCGGATCTCACCGTCCTTGGCGACCAGTTGGGCACGTAGGGCGGCTACGACGGTGCTCTCGCGGCCCGTCGCGGCGTCGAGCGAAGGCGGCTGGCGTCGGTAGGCGTCGATGATCGCGACGAGGTCGCGGTGCTTGTAGACGGTCTTGCGTTCTACGCCGGCGCGGGCAGCGACGGTGGATATGTTGATGATGGCGTTGGTCTTGCGCAGGTGTTTGATGGCGCGTTCGATATCCCGGCGCTTGGTCTGGGAGATGTTCTTACGGTAGTCGGCCAGGGCGCGGCGGGCGTTATCCGAAGGGGGAGGGGGGCGTTGCCTCATCCGGGTGCGTTGGGGTCGGCTTTGCGTAGAACAGATTCGTGGCTGCCGCGGGTCTTGACCTTCAACAGCGGCAACCGGTTTGAGGCACCAGCACCGCCCACACTGGCTCCGTTCGCGAGGCCCTCGGTGTCGGTGTGCAGACGCTCGATGATCGCGTCCAGAGAGGCGATCTCCCGGCGCCGTTCGTGAATCCACACGTTGTCGTCGGTGAGTTCCCGCCCGCTACGTCGCCGGTACTGTTCGCGGCGGACCTCGATCAAGTTGACGGTCTTGGCGCGCTGCGCGATCAATTCGTCGAGATGAGTGGCGTCGGTGGCGAAATGCCCGCATGACAGACAAGCATTTCCTTTGTCACAGCTCTTCAGCGGAGGAAGCAGGCACACGCCGTTGGGAAGTACCCGATCCGTGCGGGCCGCCAGTTGAGTCATGTCATAAATATCGGATGGACTGATTGCGATATCGGTGCCGTGTGCGCCGACCTTCTTGTGCCGCAGGAATTCTGACTCAGCTGTTGCAGCAAGCGTCGCAGCGTAGCGCAGGGTCATCTCAGGGGATGCGTGCCCAAGGTATCGCTGTACCACGTGAATGGGAACGCCGTCGTTTAGCAACTCGGTGGCCCGGGTATGGCGCAGCCGATGGGTCTGGCTGAACCGCAGCGGACGCCCGGCCGAGTCGGCCAGGCCGTGAACCTTGTCGAGTTTGTTCAGTGCCACACCGTAGGACTGGTAGGTGCGGGCCCGGTGGCCCTGATGCTGGTGGCGCAGTCCGAGGAACAGGTACTTCGGGCTCAGCCCAGGGTAGCGGCGGCGAACCCACTGTTGCTGTTCGGTGATCACGTTGACCACCGCCTTCTCAACCAGGATCGACGGCAGTACCCCGTCGACCTTGGTCTGCTGGTAGCGCAACTTGGCGACGAATGCGTTGGGGTCATCGGAATCTGTGGGGCGTTCCGGGCCGGGAATAGCGGTCAGAGGGTCGAAGTCGAGCATCAGTATCTCCGAGGCTCGGCGTCCGGTCAGCGCCTGCAGCAGCCAGACGCGCGCGGCTTGCGGGTCTCCGAGGCCGGCGACAACCGAGATCGTTGCATCAGGGTGAGTGATGGCCACCGGCATACCGCGATCGGCCGCCAGCACATCGAGGTAGCACAGCATCTGCTGCAATTCCGACGTGGAGAACCACGTCAGCTCCCGCTGCCGGTTGGCGCGGCGCGTTCGAAACGCCGCGCCCCACAGACGCGTGTAGGTGTCGGTGATCTGAGCCCACCGGGGGTCGCCGGTCGCCGCAGCGGCTTCCTCGGCGTGATCAACCATGAAGGCGTAGAACACCTGGGCCTGCGACTGGGTCGAGTCCACCGCGGATGCTGACAACGGCCGGTCTGGTTTGAACTGTGCGGATGGGGATTTCAGGTAGTTGGAGAACTCGGTGAACAACAACCGCAGGGCGGCGCGGTCATCGGCCAACAGTGGGGTGCTGATGTTGCGGGCGGCCAAGAACGGGCCGAGGTGCCTGGCCATGTTGCGAGCACGATCGGCTACCGATGACCAGCGCAGCAATTCCGCGGTTATGGAGGTGCGCAGCCAGAACCGCACGCCCTCACGCAGCCAGGGCGGGTGGATCGCGGCAAGTTTGACGACTTGGTCATGGCTGGGTTCATGTTCGCGCTGTGGTATGCGGGGATCAGCCCGTAGATCCCAGATGTCATGGGCCCACCACGGGGCATCGGTGCAGCGCACCGATACGTAAAGATGCAGGTGCTCGATCAAGGCCACGACCTGGCGCCGAGCCCCCGCGGAGGGCAGGCGGGCGTTGCGGCGCTCAAAGCGCACCACGGCGTGACGTACGACATCCTCGGCCGCGAGGTCTGCAATGCTCACTGGAGGCCGGTGATACCGCTGCTGGTGCTCGGCGGCGGCGTCGGTCAAGGCGACGGCCGTCCACTTCAGCAGGAACGGCTCGATCTTGCGGATTCCTTCGTGGCCGCACAACCACACCCACCACGCCATTTCTTGGCGAAAGCGTTCTGGGACATCGGCGGGGGTGAAGTCGTGGCCGTCGGGATTGTTCAGGTAGCGCTGGTTGCGCACGAACACGGCGTCGAACGGTGCAGCGTCGATGCGGTAGTGCAAAGTTCGCCACGATTCAGGGACCTGCTGCCATTGCCGATCCCACACGGTGGCCGCCGCGGATCCTGCAGAATCGACGTGACTGTTACGGGGTTGAGTCATGGCTCACCTTCCAGCCGGCGACGAAGCTCTTCCACTGCGCGACCGTGCGCATCTCGGCGTCGGCGGTCACCCACCCGTAGATCGACAGCGTGGTCTGCACATCGGCGTGGCCGAGACGGCGCATCACCACGTGTTCAGGCACCCCAGACAACAGCAGAGCTGTAGCGTGGGTGTGGCGCAGCCAGTGAGGAGTCCAGTCCTGCGGCAACACATCAGCATGGGCGGCCGTGAGGGTGTCCACCTTGTCGTAGACGGTTTCCGGGCGCAACGGTGCATAGCGCTGGCCGCGTGCCAGATTGACGAACACGAAGTGCGACGCCAGATCGGCAACCGCGACGTCGGCGGCCCACCCGATCAGCTGCCACACGTACTCGCTGTAGAGGGCTACCAGATCATCGCCGATGTAGATCCGGCGTGCACCGGACTTGGCTCGTACCCCATGGGGGTGATCGTCGCGGCCGGCCACCAGAATCGACGGAGTCTCACCCCCGGTGATATGGAAATCATTGTGGCGCAAAGATAATGCTTCACCTATTCGCATTCCGGTCTCGGCCAGGACGGCGAAGAATAACCGGTCACGCAAACCCGCCTCGCTGCCGGTCCACTCACCCGACGGCGACTGCACACTGCAGCCATCCAGGATGGCGTTGACTTGATCGGGCAACAACACCGGCGTCTCGCTGCGATTGGGTGCACGCCGGCGGTGCACAGGCACCTCCTGATCACGTCGCGGTCCGACACCAGCCAGGGTGGGGGCATAGCGGCGCCGCGAGGATCGGGCGTGGGAGGAAAACAAGCGGCGGTACGGGCGGGTCAAATCGTGGGCGTCGGCGAAGTACCGGTACATCGACAACACCGCAGCCCCCCGCGGCTGCAACGACGACTCGGCCATCCCAGGCCCGGGCTCACCGATACGGACCATGCCCGGCAGATCCCCAGTCCGCAGATAACACAGGAACTCGCCAAACAGGCTAGTGGGAAAATCATCCCAGGCCGCGCCGGTGTGTTCGAGCACCGTCCACCACGCCGATAGCCCGTATGCGTAGGCACGCACCGTATTTGGAGACGCGCCCTGATCTGCGAGGAACCGCAAGTACTCTCGGGCAGGTGCAACGGGTAGCCGATCGGCGCCGACCACCGTGTAGGTATCAGGCCGGTCCGGGAAACACAGCCGCTGCACCCGCGCCACGTTCAGCAGCCTCTCGCGCCGTTCATGGAGTTTTACCGCGACGGAAATCGTCGAGGCGGACCACTTGATGCCGCTCTTCCGGGGCTGATCCGCTAGCACCGCGCATCCCGACGGCAGCCATCGGGCGCCTGTCAGATGCAGGTGAAGGCCGTTGCGTAGCCAGGAACCATTCGAGCAGATCCGATGGAAATATCATTGACTCGCGTGCGGCCAGCATCGGCACCGAGGCATCCCCGTAGCAGCGTTCCACCCACTTGCGCAGCAGCCTGGGCCGCTCGGGGTCACGTTCGTTCCATCCGGGTTCCGTCATACCCCAGGTATGCCCAGTCTCAGGATTGATCCGTGAATACAGTTGTGTGGTAAGCATTTTTGCGCGATCAGCGTCGATCAATCCCGAGTCACGCATGTGCATGATCAGCGAACCCAACGACAAGCCCCACTTGTCCTTGAGCGGTTTGAGGTTCAACAGTGACATCACCTGTGGCAACTCCGGCGCCAGCGCGGCGACGGGCGCCAACAACTCGGTGGCGAACCGGTTGGCCTCCAACTCCTCGCCCGAGTTCACCGAGCAGTGCCCACGGCTGTGCAACACCAAATGCCCCAACTCATGGGCAACGGTGAATCGGGTCCGTTCCCACGACTCGGATTCGCGCAACACTACGAGCGGGCGATCCCGGTGTCGTCCCACCCAACTCGAATAACCCAAGTGCTTCTCGTCACGCGCTCTCCCCGGTGTGGCCGCGAACTCGCTCTCCCACTCACCCGGAGTGCGCCGCCGGACGATCACCGGTGCACCCAATCGCTCAGTTTCATACATCAAATCATCCAGTGGCTCATGAGGTTCTAGCCCCATCGCCTCGCGCAGCCACCCTGCGGCCTGGACCGCGCTCGGCCGGTGATGATCCTTGCCGCAGATCGACGGGACCTTCACATGAGGCAATTTCGACCGCTCATCCAGGTCGCCGAGAAAATCGCCGGCGAGCGAAGCGAACGTCGCCAAGAAGTCCTGCTCGCCAACAGTCATCGACTTTGGCGCCCGGAAAAGCAACTCACCCGCCGATACGCGAGACTGCGGTTCCGAGCTGAAAAACCGTGCAGGAAAGCGGAACAACTCCGACAGCCCCGCAACCTCATCAACGGACAACATGATCGTCGAAGACTTCTCGATCTTCGTCTGGCGGGCATTGCTCCAGCCAACCAGGCCCACCACAGAAGTTGCCGTCATGCGCCGCAATAGCCGGGCCTGCCGGACCCGTGCACCAAAAACCTCGATCATCGTGCGCTCGATTCAACATCACCCGAGTGGGAGCCCCGCATGCACCCAGCAGTGTGCACGAGGGCTACGACGATTCCGGCGGCGCTTCGTTCAGTGTCTCCTCGGTGACGCCGTCGGCATCCGCGAAGTCCTCGTCCCGGCGCCGCTTTCCGGGCATTGCAACCTCGGTAGCCTGCGTGAACGGATCCATGGTGGGTGCCGTTTTCGCACGCTGCTCCATGATCGGTGGCGGCAGCGGAGTGCTGGCGTAGAGTACCTGAACCTTGTCGGTGAGTATGCCCGCAGCCAAGACCGCACCACCCAAGCCCAGATTGCCTGGCCACCACAGTACGTATTGCCGATACCCGGGAGGCTCCGGAATGCCATCCCCGCCGCCGATTGGGTACCCCAATTCCTCCTCGATACTCAGCTGATGCTCGCCGGGCACATACTCCACCGATTCGAGCAGGCTGCCGTCCCAGTTGCGTGGATGTTTGCGCACCCCGATACGAGACCCCTTCCCGTCGACCAGAACAATCCCAAACCCGTTGCCCTTGATCGCCTTCAAAGTCGAGTCCTCGGTCTGGCGACGCCACCTCGAGAACAGCAACGTCTCCAGCAGCGTGCATGACACGGTGATTCCTCGGGGATCGTTCCCCTGATCGACGTACCGGTCCGGAACCTCCGCCAACCTCGCACACAGATCGCCATGCGTTTCGCCCAACACGAGAGCATGCTGCTCGACGAACTTCTCCACCAGCAGTTGTGGATTGTCGTGTAGGTCCATGGGGTGAATTTTTACCCCGGTATCCCACATCGGCCGGCGCGCCACGCCGTGCAAACTTGGAAAATGTTTGGCCAACCATACCTAAGAGGATACATGTATACGATGATTAATGTGCAGGTAAACACGCTGATTGACCAATAGAACGTGTTAAACCTCTGATAAACCTCCCAAGTGCTGTTGCACGTCGGGCGCGATCGCAGCGGCCGACGGCGGCTCACCGATATCTCGTTGCTGCGCCGCACCGCTTCCGGCCTGGTGGTCGCCGCACCGGTATGGCAGGTCGAGCGGGGAGTGAGTGAGAACATCCCCGAATTCCGTGCCCTGCTGCGTGACCGGATGCCGGCATGATCGTCGCGGCGCTCGCCCTGGCCGCGGCGGCACTGCTCGGCGCCTCCCCGCTCCGACGGCTGCAACCGCTCGGCCGTGCCGGTCGCCGGGTCAGCCGATGGGGAGTGCTCGGACCGCTGGGCGGCGGCGCCGCCGTGCTGGCCGCAATCATGCTGCCGACGAGCACCTGCCTGGCCGGAGCGGTGTTGATCGCCACGGTGGCGCTGCGTCAGCGCCGTCGTCGCCGCAGCCGGCGTGCCGTCGCGGAGGCTCGCGCCCTGGAGAGCGCGCTGGATGTTCTGGTCAGTGAATTGCGTATCGGCGCACATCCGGTGCGGGCGTTCGACGTTGCGGCCGCCGAAACCGGCCACCGCCCGGTGGCCGCCGCCCTGCGCGGCGTGGTCGCCCGGGCCCGGCTGGGTGCCGATGTCGCGACCGGCCTGCGGGAGGCGGCGCGGGCCTCGGCGCTGCCCTCGCACTGGGAACGGCTTGCGGCCTACTGGGAACTCGGCGGCGAACACGGACTGGCGGTAGCTACCTTGATGCAAGCCGCGCAGAGCGATATCACTGCCCGGCAACGATTTTCGGCACGGGCCTATGCCGGGATGGCCGGCGCGCGAGCCTCGGCGACCATCCTGGGCTACCTGCCCGTGCTCGGGGTGCTGCTGGGGCAGCTGATCGGCGCCCGCCCGATCGGCTTTCTGCTCGGCCGCCCTGGCGGGGTGCTGTCGGTGGTCGGGGTGGGCCTGGTCTGCACCGGGTTGTTGTGGTCGGACCGGATCACGGTGGGTGCCGCCCCGTGACTACCGCCGCGGTGTTGCTCGCGGTGGCCATGCTGGCCGCCCCGTTGACGGTGCGCGCCCGGGCCGGGATGTCCCGGCCCGAACGCCGGGTGCGCCACCGGGCGGTGCCGGGCACCGACGCGCTGGCGTTGGCCGCCGGCCTGGAGGTGTTCGCGCTCTGCCTGAGCGCCGGGATGCCGGTTTCGGGCGCGGCGGCCGCCACCGCCCGCTCGGCGCCGTCGCCGCTGGCGGAGGCGTTGCGCCGCGGTGCGGATCTGTTGGCGCTGGGCGCCGATCCGGCGATCGCGTGGTCGCCGCCGCCGGGCGATGCGCTCGACCCGTCGACGATCGCGGTGCTCCGATTGGCCCGGCGGTCGGGCTCCTCCGGCGCGGCGTTGGCGACCGGGCTGGGCGAACTCGCCGCGCACTGCCGCGACGAGGCGGCGCACGCGGCGACAGCCGCCGCGGAGCGGGCCGGGGTGCTGATCGCCGGGCCGCTCGGGATGTGCTTCCTGCCGGCTTTCGTCTGCCTGGGCATCGTGCCGGTGGTGGCCGGGCTGGCCGGCGACGTGCTGGGGTCGGGCCTGTTGTGAGCAGCAGATGCTTCGCGGAAGAGCCGCGACAACCCAGACCGGGTGCGGAATGAAGGAGGTGCCGTGAACACACGGGTATTGCAGGTGCGCGACATGTTTCGAATCATCCAGCTCAGAATGCTGTTGCTGGCGACGGAGGAGTCCGGGATGTCGACGGTGGAGTACGCGATCGGCACCATTGCCGCTGCCGCCTTCGGCGCGATCCTCTATACCGTCGTCACCGGCGATTCGATCGTCTTAGCGCTGACCCGGGTGATCGGGCGCGCGCTGAACACCAAGGTCTGACGGGCGGTGGCCGGTCGTGGTCGATGTGCCGACGATGCGGGCGCCAGTACGGTGGAGGCGGCGTTCGCGCTGGCCGCCCTGGTCTCGGTGCTGGTGTTGTGCCTGGCGGGGATCAGCGCGGTGTCCGCCCAGATCCGCTGCCTGGACGCCGCCCGGGAGGCCGCCCGGCTGGCGGCGCGCGGTGACACCCCGGCGGCAACGGCGGTGGTCCGGCGGATCGCACCCGCCGGCGCGGCGATTCAGCTGCGCTCCGACGGCGAGTTCGTGGTCGCGACGGTCACCGTTCGGCCGGCGCTGCTGCCCGGGATTGCCGTCGGCGCCGAGGCGGTGTCGGCCGCCGAGCCGTCCCGGTGAGGCCGGCGCGGCCACCGTGGCCGCCGCGGCGATGGTCGCCGTGGTGCTGAGCCTCACCGGCGGCGGCGTCCTGCTCGGCGCAGTGGTCATCGCCCGGCACCGGGCGCAGGCGGCCGCCGACCTGGCCGCCGTCGCCGGTGCGGCCGTCATTCCCGCCGGGCCGGCGACGGCCTGCACGCAAGCCCAGCGACTGGCCGCGCGCATGGGCGCCGTCGAAAGCGGCTGCGCGGTAGACGGACTCGACCTGGTGGTTACCGTCGCGGTGGCCCTACCCGGCTGGCGGATAGGTCCGGCCCGCGCCACCGCCCGAGCCGGGCCGGTCGACTCGAGCTAATGCGCCGCGCCGATTTAAGATGCGCCGGCGGCCTGATCCAAACCGGCGTCGGCCAGCTCCCGCTCGGTAGGCAGCCGCAACGAGATCAGCCCGGCGTAGGTGCCCTCTTCGAGTTCCACCCGGTTCACGGTCACATGCACCGGCGCCCAGCCCCCGCCGGCCTGGCGCAGCCGCAGCACTCCGGAGGCGGGCCCCTGGGTGAAATCGCTTGTCATGCGGTCCATCAGGGCTACGTCGTCGGGGTGAGCACGGGGAGCGTCCACGGTGCCGCGCCAGTCGTAGAACGGGCACGGGTCGTCCAGCCACTTCAGCAACCGCCAGTCGGTCAGGTCCACCATGGCCCGGTGCACACCGGGTTGGGCCAGTCCGTGCAGGATCTGCTGCGCCAGGAAGTCGGGGCGCTGGACGGTGCCGTCGAGCTGGCCACGCCAGTTCATGCCACGCGAGACCAGGTGTTCGCGCCCGCCGGTGGGGTCGGTCTCCCAAGCGGTGCGCGCCACAAAGCCCACCCGGATGGTGTCGCCGCGGAAATCGGTGATATCCCAACTGCTGCAGACGGTGTGTCCGGGTTCGGCCCGAATCGCCAGCGCCAGCACCTTGTTCTCGTTCGGGCTGAAGTCCCGGGTGGGCAGCTCTTCGGCGAAGGCCCGGCCGTGGGTGGCCTCCACTTCGGGGTCCTTGCCGCTGTTGGCCAGCGATTGCTTGGTGTCGGTGGCGACCCCCAGGGTCAGGTCCCATTTCAGCGGGCCCGGGGTGGGGCGCTCGGGTGGCTCGAGGTCGGCCGGACCGCTCCAGACGTGCACGCCGTGGACTCGGCCGTCGGACATCACCACCGGTTCGGTGCGGATCACCCGGTCGCGCCGGGGGGTGATGCTGGCCAGGCTTTGCCCGGTTCGCACCGATTCGGCAATCGCGGTCTGGATCGCCGCCAGATGCGGGCTACGACGCAGGAATTGGGCGATCGGCACCAGATTCTTGACCTGGCGCCCCTGCGCGACGACTGCCGGCTCCTCGCCGAGCGTCTCCACCAGCAACCAGTCGTGGGCCATAATCTACGGATTTTACGGCCGGCGGTGCCCTACCAGCACCAACAGCGGCCGTTTTCCCGTCTTGCCGACGGACTACGGGTACCCTATGCGGTTTCGAGTTGCGCTGGTCCGGTACAGCCGGTAACTTACGGCCGCGTCCGGCTCTGTACCGGGTTTGAGGAATGGTCCGCTTTTTTCGACCGTTCGTCTTGCTGCTTCGACGGCTGGTGTGTGGCGCACTGTGCCACAGCGAGTCCGCGGAGTACCGGCTCGGGGGAGTCGGCCGTTCGGGGGGTCGGCCGACTCCCGCAGTCGGGGCGTTACCGATGCGGCGACCCGCCGCGCTCGCGATCGCCTAGCAGCCGCGGCCCAGCTCACCGAGCACCAATCGCAACACCCGCACCGCGCCGTCCTTGTCCAAGGGTTCGTTGCCGTTTCCGCACTTGGGTGATTGCACGCACGACGGGCAGCCGTGCGGGCATTCGCAGGACTCGATCGTCGCCGCCGTGGCCGCCAACCAGCTCGCCGCCGCGCGGAAACCACGCTCGGCGAAGCCGGCGCCGCCGGGGTGCCCGTCGTAGACGAACACGCTGGGCAGCCCGCCGAGCGCGCCGGGCCCCACCGCGGTGGACAGCCCACCGATGTCACCGCGGTCGCAGCTGGCCACCAGCGGCAGCAGCCCGATCGCCGCGTGCTCGGCGGCGTGCAGCGCCCCGGGGATCCGCGGTTCGGCGATTCCGCACTCGGTCAACGCTTCGGGGGTCACGGTGTAGACCACCGCGGTGGTCGGCAGCGTCGCCGGGGGCAGGTCCAGCTCGATGAAGTCGAGCACCTCGCCGGTCGGCAGGCGACGCAGGTAGCCGATGATCTGGCGGGTCACCGTGACCGGCAGCAGGCCCAGGCTCACCGGCCCGAACCAGGCCCGCTCGCCGGCACTGGTTACGTCGATGTCGGTGATCTCCCGCGCGAACGTCGCATAGCCGGGATCCTCGGCGTGTACAAACGCGATCTGGCGCTCGGTGTCCAGCGAGTCGACCAGGTAACTCTCGCCCTGGTGCAGATACACCGCGCCGGTGTGCACGGTGGCCGGCGCGCGGCCGGCGTCGACGCTGCCCAACAGCCGGCCGGTGTCGGCTTCCAAAATCACCACCTGCCCGCCGGCCGATCCCCGGATGTCCACCGCCGCATGCGGGTCGAGCCCGGGCGCCGGGAAGTACTTCTCAGCCCGTCGGCGCAGCAGCCCGTCGTCGACCAAGTCCTCGGCGACCTGCTCGGCGCCCAGCTGCGCCACCTCGGCGGCCGTCACCGGCAGCTCTACCGCCGCGCACAACAACTGCGGCCCCAGCACGTAGGGGTTGGCCGGGTCGATCACCACCTGCTCGATCGGTTTGTCCAGCAGAGCTGCCGGATGATGCACCAGGTAGCTGTCCAGCGGGTCGTCGCGTGCGATCAGCACGATCAGCGCCGTCTGACCGCGCCGGCCCGAGCGCCCGGCCTGCTGCCAGAACGACGTCACGGTGCCGGGGAAGCCGGCGATCACCACCGCGTCCAGCCCGGCGATGTCCACCCCTAGCTCCAGGGCATTGGTGGTGGCCAGCCCGTACAGCTCGCCGTCGGCCAGCGCGCGTTCCAGGGCGCGGCGATCCTCGGCCAGATAACCCGCCCGGTAGGAGGCGACCTTGTCGACCAGCGCCGGGGCGACCGATTCCAGGCGGGTGCGGGCCGCCAGCGCGGTGAGCTCGGCGCCGCGGCGGGACCGCACGAAGGTCAGGGTGCGCGCCCCCTCGGCGATCAGGTCGGCCATCACCCGGGCCGCCTCGGTCCCGGCGGCTCGGCGCACCGGTGCGCCGTTCTCTCCGGTGATGTCGGTGCGCAGGGCAGGCTCCCACAGGGCCACCGTCCGCGCGCCCCGCGGAGAGCCGTCGACGGTGACCTCGGCGACCGGCTGCCCGATCAGCGCCGACGCACTGGCCCCCGGTGCCGCGGTGGTAGCGCTGGCGAAGATCACCGTCGGGCCCTGCAGCGCCGGCGCCCCAGATCCCGAGTAGCGCGCGCACAACCGCAGCAGCCGCCGCAGCACCATCGCCACGTGTGACCCGAAGATGCCCCGGTAGTAGTGGCATTCGTCCACGATCACGAAGCGCAACCCGCGCAGAAACACCGCCCAGCGGGCATGGTTGCGCAGCATCGACAGATGGATCATGTCCGGGTTGGAGAACACCCAGCGCGACCGTTCCCGGGCGAAGCGGCGCAGCTCGGCGGGGCTGTCGCCGTCATAGGCGGTCGGCGCGACCGCGGTCGCCGCGGTAGCCAGCCGCGGCACCGTTGCGGTCAGCGTGTGCGCCGCGCGCAGCTGGTCATGGCCCAACGCCTTCGTCGGCGACAGATACAGCGCCCGGGCGCGCGGTTCGGTCGCCAGCGCGTGCAGTACCGGAAGTTGATAGGCCAGCGACTTTCCCGACGCCGTGCCGGTGCTGATGACCACGTGGCGCCCGGCGTGGGCGAGCTCGGCGGCGGCCAGCTGATGTGACCACGGCGCGTCGATCCCGCGGGCGGTGAACGCGCCGATGACCTCGGGTTGGGCCCACTGCGGCCAGGCGCCCAGCTGGCCCGCCGATGCCGGCAGGTCGGCGACGTGGCGCAGCGGATGTTCGCCCGGTTCAATGCCGGCGAGGGCAGCGGCCAGCAATTCACCGCCGAAATTCACCGTCATTGACCCTGTCCTTACTCGCCTGCATAGAAGTCCGCCGCCGTATTGCGCCCGCTGCCTCAAACCTTCGACCGGCGATTTCGGCACCGCAGTCTGTCCCTGACGCGATGAACATGGTTGACTGATGGGCGGTCGTAGCTTCTGTGTTCGTGTCAAGCCTTCGCAGGATCTGTGGTTGCGGCCGCAGTACCCGCAGGGTAGTGGTCGGTGGCAGCACCGATCGACCGCCAGGGTACGGCGGCCGGAACAGGCCCGGGGCAGCGAAGGGCGGTGCCCCGAACAACGGTGCAATGCACCGGGCAAGAAGAGTAAGGAAAGATCGACAAATGCCACAGGGAACTGTGAAGTGGTTCAACGCGGAGAAGGGCTTCGGCTTTATCGCGCCTGAAGACGGGTCAGCGGACGTGTTTGTCCACTACACGGAGATCCAAGGGTCCGGCTTTCGCACCCTCGAGGAAAACCAGCGCGTGGAGTTCGAGGTCGGGCAGAGCCCCAAGGGCCCGCAGGCCACGGGCGTCCGCGCCGTCTAAGCAACTGGATTCGGCGACACCCCCCGGGCAGCTCCTCCCAACGGAGCAGAACCGGGGGGTTTCGTTTCGGGCGGGTCGGACCGGTTCGGCCGACCCGGACGCCGCCGGACGGTGGATCGGCTTACGGTTCTTGACGTGAGCCAGCTTTCCTTCTTCTCGGCAGAGTCGGTGCCGCCCAGCGTCGCCGACCTCACCGGGTTGCTTGCTGGCCCGGGGCAGATCGTCGTGACGGGCGGCGGGGCGCGGGTTTCGGTCGTGGTTGACGCCCAGTGGCGGGCAGTGGCGTTGGCCGAGCTGATCAGCGAGGCCGGTCTGACGCCCGAGATCACCCGCACCGAGGAGGACACCCCGCTGGTGCGGACCGCGGTGGATCCGCGGTTGCGCGTCCTGGCCGATGCCTGGACCCGCGGAGCGGTGAAGAACGTGCCGCCGCAGTGGCTGCCGGGCCCGCGCGAACTGCGGGCCTGGACGCTGGCGGCGGGCGCCGCAGAAGCCGACCGCTACCTGCTCGGCCTGGATCCGCACGCACCGGACACCTTCGCGCCGCTGGCTTCGGCCATGATGCGCGCCGGGATCGCCCCCACCTTGATCGGCACCCGCGGCAGCAGGCCCGCGCTGCGGATCACCGGTCGGCGCCGGCTTGCACGGCTGGTGGAAAACGTCGGGGAATCACCGGCTGATCCCCAGGCGTTGGCTCAGTGGCCGCGTGTCGAGGCGCCGATCCCGGGCCATCTCGGCCGCCTTTGAAACAATTCAGCGCTGTACGCCGGTTTGCGTCGGCATGGCCGTGAGTGCGAGATTGTCAGTTGTCCACCGGGCGGCGCGACGTGTGGTGCGGACAGAAGTGGAGCGTAAGCGCAGTTGGCTGACTCTAAGACGGTGAGTGCCCGCAACGGCGATAAGGACTCACCCGTGCGGCGACTCGTCATTGTCGAGTCGCCCACCAAGGCACGCAAAATTGCCGGTTACCTGGGCAGTAACTACGTCGTCGAGTCGTCTCGCGGGCACATCCGCGACCTGCCGCGCAACGCCGCGGACGTGCCGGCGAAGTACAAGACCGAGTCGTGGGCGCGCCTGGGCGTCAATGTCGACGCCGACTTCGAACCGCTCTACATCGTCAGTCCGGACAAGAAGAGCACCGTCACCGAACTCAAGGGCCTACTCAAAGACGTCGACGAGCTCTACCTGGCCACCGATGGTGACCGGGAGGGCGAGGCGATCGCCTGGCACCTGCTGGAGACGCTCAAACCGCGCATCCCGGTCAAGCGGATGGTGTTCCACGAGATCACCGAGCCGGCGATCCGCAACGCCGCCGAGAACCCCCGTGACCTCGACATCGACCTGGTCGACGCCCAGGAAACCCGGCGCGTCCTGGACCGGCTCTATGGCTATGAAGTCAGCCCGGTGCTGTGGAAGAAGGTCGCCCCGAAGCTGTCGGCGGGCCGGGTCCAATCGGTGGCCACCCGCATCATCGTGCAGCGCGAACGCGAGCGGATGGCGTTCCGCAGCGCCGCCTACTGGGACGTGGTCGCCCAACTCGATGCCAGTGTCTCCGACCCGACGGCGTCTCCGCCCACCTTCAGCGCCCGGCTGGTCGCCGTCGACGAGCTGCGGGTGGCCAGCGGCCGTGACTTCGACTCGCTGGGGGCGCTGAAGAAGCCTGCCGAAGTCACCGTGCTCGACGAGGCCGCGGCCACCGCACTGGCCGCCGGGTTGCGGGGTGCATCGCTGACGGTGACCTCGGTGGAGGACAAGCCCTACACCCGTCGCCCCTACGCGCCGTTCATGACCTCGACACTGCAGCAGGAAGCCGGCCGCAAGCTGCGGTTCTCCGCCGAGCGGACGATGAGCATCGCCCAGCGGCTCTACGAGAACGGCTACATCACCTACATGCGGACCGACTCGACGACGCTGTCGGCCAGCGCGATCGATGCCGCCCGCACCCAGGCCCGCCAGCTCTACGGCGAGGAGTACGTCTCGCCGTCGCCGCGCCAGTACACCCGCAAGGTCAAGAACGCCCAGGAGGCCCACGAGGCGATCCGGCCGGCGGGGGAGACCTTCGCGACCCCCGACGCGGTTCGCAACGAGCTGGGGAGCGACGAGTTCCGGCTCTACGAGCTGATCTGGCAGCGCACGGTCGCCTCCCAGATGGCCGACGCCCGCGGCACCACGTTGAGCCTGCGAATCGGCGGGCAGTCCGACTCCCAGCAGGTGACGTTCGCCGCCAGCGGGCGCACCATCACCTTCGCCGGGTTCCTCAAGGCCTACGTCGAGACCGTCGACGAGCTGGCCGGCGGTGAGGCCGACGACGCCGAGCGGCGGCTGCCGCAACTGAGCCAGGGCCAGCGGGTGGACGCCACCGAGCTGACCCCCGACGGGCATTCCACCAACCCGCCGGCCCGCTACACCGAGGCCTCGCTGGTCAAGGCGCTCGAAGAGCTGGGCATCGGGCGGCCCTCGACCTACTCGTCCATCATCAAGACCATCCAGGACCGCGGCTACGTCTACAAGAAGGGCAGCGCGCTGGTCCCGTCCTGGGTCGCGTTCGCCGTCACCGGGCTGCTCGAACAGCACTTCCGCCGACTGGTCGACTACGACTTCACCGCGGCGATGGAAGACGAGCTCGACGCGATCGCCGCCGGCCGGCAGCGCCGCATCGACTGGCTGCACAACTTCTACTTCGGCGGCGACTACGGCGTGGACGACTCGATCGCCCGCGCCGGCGGCCTGAAGAAACTGGTCGGGGTCAACCTGGAAGGTATCGACGCCCGCGAGATCAACTCGATCAAGCTGTTCGACGACGAGCAGGGCCGACCGGTGTATGTCCGGGTCGGCAAGAACGGCCCGTACCTGGAGCGCATGATCACCGGCGACGACGGCGAGCCGACCCCGCAACGGGCCAACCTGGACGACTCGCTGCCGCCGGACGAACTGACCCTGGCGCTGGCCGAGGAACGCTTCGCCACCCCGCAGGAAGGCCGGTCGCTCGGGGTTGACCCGGTCACCGGGCATGAGATTGTGGCCAAAGACGGCCGGTACGGCCCGTACGTCACCGAGGTGCTGCCGCCTCCGCCGGACGACGACTCGGGCGCTACCGCCAAGAAGGGCAAGAAGCCGACCGGGCCCAAGCCGCGCACCGGGTCGCTGTTGCGCAGCATGGACCTGCAGACCGTGACGCTCGAGGACGCGCTGAAGCTGTTGTCGCTGCCCCGGGTGGTCGGGCTCGACCCGGGCTCGAATGAGGAGATCACCGCGCAGAACGGCCGCTACGGCCCATACCTTAAGCGCGGCACCGACTCTCGATCGCTGTCCAGCGAGGAACAGATCTTCGAGATCACCCTCGAGGAAGCGCTCAAGATCTACGCCGAGCCGAAACGCCGTGGCCGCCAAGCCGCTTCGGCGCCGCCGCTGCGCGAACTGGGTGCCGACCCGGCGACCGGCAAGCCGATGGTGATCAAGGACGGCCGGTTCGGTCCGTATGTGACCGACGGGGAGACCAACGCCAGCCTGCGCAAGGGCGACGAGGTGGTGTCGATCACCGACGAGCGTGCCGCCGAGCTGCTCGCCGACCGGCGGGCCAAGGGGCCGGTCAAGAAGGCCGCCAAGAAGACCGCCCGCAAGGCGCCGGCGAAGAAGGCTGCTGCGAAGAAGTCAGCCGGGCGCTGAGTCAGTCCGCGGCGGAGGTTTTTGCGGCCTTGTCGTTTGAGGCCGGAATCGGTTCGGCCACCGCAAGGTTCAACGGCCGAGCCAGCTGAGTGGGCACGGCGCGGCCCCGCAGTTCGACGATTTCGCCGACCTCCCAGCACAGGGCCTCGGCGTCGACCGCGCCGCTGACCGCGACCGCCGACGCCAGCACGTGCCCCTCCTCCAGCTTGGCCAGCTCGGTCAGCCGGGCGGCCTCGTTGACCGGGTCGCCGATCACGGTGTACTCGAAGCGGGCCCGGGCGCCGATATGCCCGGCGATGGCCCGGCCGGCCGAGACGCCGATGCCGAACTCCTCCGACCCGAGTACCGGCAGCAGGCCATCGTGCAGTTCCCGGGCCGCCGCCAGTGCGGCGCTGCAGGCGTCCGGGTGCTCGATCGGCGCGCCGAAGATCGCCAGCGCGGCGTCGCCCTGGAACTTGTTGACGAAACCGCCGTGGATCCCGACGGCCTCGACCACCACCCGGAAGAACTCGTTGAGCAGGTTGACCACCTCGCTGGGCGGGCGTGTCGAGGCGAGCTGGGTGGAGCCGACCAGATCGACGAAGAGCACCGCGACGTCGCGTTCCTGGCCGCCCAGCTCGGTGCCGCGCTCCAGCGCACGCCGGGCCACGTCCTCGCCGACGTAGCGCCCGAACAGGTCGCGCAGCCGCTGCCGCTCGGCGAGATCACGCACCATGTCGTTGAACCCGGCCTGCAGCAGGCCGAGTTCGCTGGCGTCGTAGATCTGCATGTGGGCGTTGTAGTTGCCGCGTTGCACCTCCCCGAGCGCCCAGCGCAGCTGGCGCAGCGGGTCGGCGATCGACATCGACACCAGCGCGGTGCCGGCCAGCCCGATGACCAGCGCGGCCAACGCCATCAGCAGGATCGGGGTGAACAGCTTGTCCGGCGAGGCATCGAGCAGTGACGTCTTGCCGGCCAGCACCGACACCACGATCGCCAGCAGCGGCACCCCGGTCGAGAGCACCCACGTCAGCAGCTGCCGCAGCAGGACTCCGGGTGCCCGCAGGTTCTCCGGTACCCCGCCGCGCAGCGCCGCGACGGCGACCGGCCGCAGCACCCGCTCGGATTGCAGATAACCGATGATGGCGGTGGCCGCGGCACCGAGCGCGGTGGCGGTGATCACCACCGGCACTACGTCGTTCACTACCGGCCAGCTGATGATGACGAACACCACTCCGCCCACTGTCCAGTAGCCGATGCTGATCAGCGACCGGTAGAACGGCATCCGCAGCGCCCGGGACCGGGCCAGCTCGGTGTCAGCGGAGTCGGCGTCGGGGTCGGGGCCGGTGAGCCGCGCCTCCCGGCGCTGCCAGCGGAACACCGGCATCAGCACCGAGGTGCTCACTGTGAAGCCGACGGCGAACAGGCACAGCAGAGTGACGGCGAAGACCACCAGGCTGGCGCGGGGCAGGTCCTGCAGGTTGATCCGGTCCTCATCCGGCAGACCGAACCGCAGGAAGCCGAACACGAACAGCGCACCGATGATGTCGGCCTGCAGCATGCTCAGGGTGAACACCGGCCACGGCGTACGCACCACCCACCGGACGAATCGGCTGATCCGCCCGCCCAAGGTCGTGGTGCTCACCAGCACACCGTATCCGGCGGGACGACAAAGCCGGAGTTCGATTGTCGCGGCCAGCCACTACTGTGACCGATGATGTCCGGGGTTTTCGCACGATTGGTGGGCCAGCAGGCGGTGGAGGCCGAGCTGCTGGCCGCCGCACGGTCATCCCGTCGTGATTCTGCTCACAGTGCGGTGACCGCCGGGGGCATGTCGCACGCTTGGCTGATCACCGGGCCGCCGGGTTCGGGCCGCTCGATTGCGGCGGTGTGCTTTGCGGCAGCGTTGCAGTGCACCGCCGAGGACGCCGAAGGCGGGCCGGGCTGCGGGCGGTGCCGGGCCTGCACCACCACGATGGCCGGGACGCATGCCGACGTGCGGCGGGTGGTGCCCGAAGGGCTGTCCATCGGCGTCGACGAGATGCGGGCCATCGTGCAGGTCGCCTCCCGGCGGCCCGGGACCGGCCGGTGGCAGATCGTGGTGATCGAGGACGCCGACCGGCTCACCGAGGGCGCGGCCAACGCCTTGCTCAAGGTCGTCGAGGAGCCGCCGCCCTCGACGGTGTTCCTGTTGTGCGCCCCGTCGGTCGATCCGGAGGACATCGCGATCACCCTGCGCTCGCGGTGCCGGCACGTGGCACTGGTGACACCGGCACCGACGGCGATCGCCCAGGTGCTGATCGCCACCGACGGGCTCGACGCCGATACGGCGGACTGGGCGGCGGCGGTCAGCGGCGGCCACGTGGGCCGGGCCCGGCGGCTGGCCACCGACCCCGAGGCCCGTCAACGCCGTCAGCGGGCCTTGGCGCTGGCCCGCGATGCGGCCACCCCGTCGCGGGCGTTCGCCGCGGTCGACCAGCTGGTGGCCGCCGCGGAGTCCGAGGCGCGTGATCTGACCGCCGAGCGCGCCGAGGCCGAGACCGAGGAGCTGCGCACCGCGCTAGGGGCCGGCGGCACCGGCAAGGGCACCGCCGGAACGCTGCGTGGCACCGCCGGGGTGATCAAGGATCTGGAGCGCCGGCAGAAGTCGCGCCAGACCAGGGCATCGCGGGATGCGCTGGACCGGGCTCTGATCGATCTGGCCACCTATTTCCGGGACGCCCTGCTGGCCGCGGCGGGCGTTGGCACTGCCCGGCCCAACCATCCGGACATGGCCGATGCCGTGGCGGCGATGGCCGCGCATGCGCCGGCGGATGCGCTGTTGCGCTGCATCGAGGCGGTGCTGGAATGCCGCGAGGCGCTGGCGGTCAACGTCAAGCCCCGGTTCGCCGTCGGCGCTATGGTCGCCACCATCGGTCAGGCGCTGCGGGCCGACCTGTAAACTCGGCTGGTCCCGGTCTCGGTCGGGGCACGCCGCCTTAGCTCAGTCGGTAGAGCGATTCACTCGTAATGAATAGGTCAGGAGTTCGATTCTCCTAGGCGGCTCCACCCACCAGCGAAAACCCCGATCGCAGTGCCTGACCGGAGGCTGCAAACCGGCCCGCCGGCCCATCTGTCCGTACAGCTCGGGAAGCCCGCCCAGGTTGAACCTACACGTATGTAGTTCAACCAAGTAGGACGATTGGTTGAACGTGCGCCATGGTGCGCAACTTAGGTTTAGCCTTCGCGGGGACGTTCAACCTAATCGCGTTAAAGTTGAACCATGGACTGAAGCCGGCCCGGCCGGTAGCACATCTCCCCCCTGGCCGACTACTTTCGGGCTACCTCACGCTACGGGTGACTGATGTTGCGTCTTTCGGCAATGCGGCTGCGCTTCGGTTGGCCGCGGAGACGGAAGGCCAGGTATCTCGGCCACGTGGTGTTTGCCCGCCTCTCAGCGACAACTGCTGCGCTGGAACGGAATTGACAAAGCTTGTCGCTGAGAGGCGGGCAAACACCTTGCCGTCCGGCGGCGAGACCAGTGGATCGGGGGCGGGGACTTTTCCGCCCGATTCCCTTTCCACGGTGATCATCTCACTCTGCTGCTCCACGACCGTCCCCGGTTCTCCGGTATCTCGACGGACGTGCAAGCCCGCTGGGTAGTCGGGGTAGTCCTTCTCAGTCACGACAGACTCCTTCTACGCGGTTCAACTGGCCGGGCGACCTCGCTCCGCGCGCTCAACCACCGGCAGCCGAACCCGAAATACCGTGGCCCCGTGGGCCGATTCCACGTCCACCGAGCCGCGGTGCGCGCTGACGATCGAGGCGACGATCGCCAGCCCCAGCCCGGTGCTGCCCAGCTCGCCGGAGCGGGCCTTGTCCGCGCGCACGAACCGCTCGAACAGGTGCGGCACCATGGCGG
The DNA here is from genome assembly GCF_001667375.1 of Mycolicibacter sinensis. Taxonomy (GTDB): domain Bacteria; phylum Actinomycetota; class Actinomycetes; order Mycobacteriales; family Mycobacteriaceae; genus Mycobacterium; species Mycobacterium sinense_A. The sequence goes on from NZ_LZIN01000075.1 coordinate 62,851, forward strand.
CATCGATCGCCGGGCCATCGTTGGCCACCGTCAACTCCGCGACCGGCCCACCCACCCCGCGGCTGTCCTCGGCGATGGCGGTCGTGACGGTGACCCCGGGCGGCGTGTGCACCCAGGCGTTATTCAGCAGGTTGGTCACGACCTGGTGCAGCCGCGCGCGGTCACCGCGGACCCACACCGGGGCCTCGGGCAGGTTCTTGACCCAGTGGTGGCTCGGTGCGGCCGCCGCGGCGTCGTTGACCGCGTCGAGCACCAAATCGGCCAGGTCGACGTCTTCGATGTCCAGGTCCTGGCCTTCGCTGAGCCGAGACAGCAGCAGCAGCTCTTCGACCAGCGACGCCATCCGCTGCGCCTCGGATTCGATGCGGGCCAGCGCGTATTCGGTGGTCGGTGGCAGCGTGGAACTGTCCTGACGGGTCAGCTCGGCGTAGCCCTGGATGGCGGCCAGCGGCGTGCGCAGTTCGTGGCTGGCATCGGTGATGAACTGCCGCATCCGCCGGTCGGCTTCACTGCGATACGCCAGTGCGCTATCGACGTTGTCCAGCAAGCGATTCAGCGCGCCGGCGACGATACCGACCTCGTTGTCGGGGTCGACATCGGTGGCGGCGACCCGGATGGTGATGCGTTCGTCGCCGTCGGTGAGCGGCATCGCGGCCACCGAGGCGGCGGTGGCCGCGACCCGGCGCAGTGGGCGCAACGCGTAGCTGACCACGGTGATCGTCAGACCGGCGGTGATCAGCAGCGCCACCGTGTAAAGCCCTGCCGCCGAGGCCATTCGACGGGCGACGGTGCGGTTCGCCAGGTTCAGCGACCCGCCGATGAACAACAGGTCGTTTTCGTCGGCGACGCGGGTCTCCACCCGGTAGGAACCCAGACTGCCCAACTCCATCGACTGCGGCGGGCCGTTGTGCCAGTGATGGGCGTCGATGGCGGCGACCACGTCGGCGGGCGCCGGATAGGGCTCCTCCTCGGTGAACACCGCCGAACCGATCACCTTGCCGTCACGCAGCACCGCCAGCACGTTGCCCGGCGTCTGATCGTTGAAACCCAACATGGCCCGCCCGATGTTCGACATACCGTCGGGACCGGTGACGTTCTCGACGCGGCGATACTTGGCAAAGGAGTGGCTGAAGGCGTTGAGCGACTCGGAAAGATCGGCGTCGCTGGTCGCGGTGACGTAGCTGCGCAGGCTCAGCACCGACACCACGCCGACGGCCACGAACGCCACCGTCACCACGGCTGACACGCCGAGCACCAACTGCCGGCGCAGGGCCTGCGGACGCCACCACGGCGAGGAGCCAGTCATTGCGGCGGCTTCAGCATGTACCCCACCCCGCGCACAGTGTGGATCATCGGGGGGTCGACGTCGATCTTCTTGCGCAGGTAGGAGATATACAGGTCGACGATGCTGGTGCGGCCGGCGAAGTCGTAATTCCAGACCCGGTCCAGGATTTCCGCGCGCGCCAGCGCCCGCCCCGGATTGCGCATCAAAAACCGCAGCAGCTCGAACTCGGTGGTGGACAGCGACACCGGAACACCGCCGCGGCTGACCTGCCGGCTGGCGCCGTCGAGTGTCAGATCGCCGACGGTGAGCACCTCGTCGACCGGTGGCATCAGCTGGGCGGAACGGCGCAGCAGTCCGCGCAGCCGCGCCACCAACTCTTCCAGACTGAACGGCTTGGTCATGTAGTCGTCGGCGCCGGAGGTCAGACCGGTGACCCGGTCGGTGACCGAGTCGCGGGCGGTGAGGAACAGCGTGGGGATGTAGGCGTCGGATTCGCGGACCCGCTGCAGAATCTGCAGCCCGTCGACGTCGGGCAGCATGATGTCGAGAACCAGCAGATCGGGCTCGCCGCTGTGGAACTTGGTGACGGCGTCGCGGCCGTTGTGCGCGACGTCGACGACCCAGCCCTCGTAGTGCAGGGCCATCGTCACCAGATTGGTCAGGGCCGGCTCGTCGTCGACCAGCAGCACCCGGATCGCTGATCCGTCGGGCCGATTGATCCGCGGCAGTTGCCCGAGGATCGCTTTGCGCGGACTCCGGTGGTCCGTGTTACCCGACATCGGTCCCCATTTTCCACCCCGGAGTCGAGATCATTCGCCCAGGAGCCGTTGCTTCCGCTGAATAAACGTCTCCTGGGTCAGAACTCCCGAGTCCCGCAGTTCGACCAGGGCGCGCAGTTCGGCGACGACGCCGATCGCCTTCGCCTTGGCCGGCTTGTCCGGCTCCTCGGGTTCCTCGGCGGGCTTGGGCGGTGCTGCCGGCCTGGGATTGGGCTGGCTGGCGACCGCTACTCCGCGCCCCGGTGCCGCCGAGCCGGCCATGGCGCGCCCGGCCATGCTGGACAGGGCCATCTCGGCGTAGGGGGCTTCGGCCCCGGCAGCGGCCGCTGCGGCGCTGCCCGATTGCGCTGAGATCAAGGCGACTTCGCGCAGCGCCGACGGTGCGGCGGCGGCCCAGGCCTGCGGGACCGACAGCGGGCCCAGCGGTACCGCCTTGCCCACACTGGCCCACGTCGCACCGACCGGGCCGGCCGCGGATCCCAGCGCGCCGACGGCAGGGGTGGCCTGGCCGATCAAACCCAGGCCGCCCAGCGCTCCCAGACCTTCCGCGCCTTCGGGAAAGGCCAACTCGCCCAAGGTGATCGCTAGACCGCCGAACGCCCCACCCAGGCCGATTCCGCCGAACGGGCCGACGCTGGCCACCTCCAGAACCGCGCCGGCCAGATCGAAGGCCAAGCCGGGGGAGATGGCATCGGCGGATTCGGCTGTGGAGCCGGCGATTTGGGCGGCGGTGGTCAGGGCGTGGCTGGCGGCGGCGCTGCCGGCGGTTTGCATGGCCGAGGTGGTGGTGGGGGTGGGCGTGGCGGTGTGGTGCGGTGCGGTGAAGGTGGGCAGTTGGGTGGCGGTGGCGGCGGTGCCGGCGTAGCCGTACATGGCGGTGGCGTCTTGGGCCCACATTTGCCCGTAGAGGGCTTCGTTGGCGGCGATGGCCGCGGTGTTTTGGCCGAGGAAGTTGGTGGCGATCAGGGTGGCCAGTTGGGTGCGGTTGGCGGCGATGACGGCGGGGGGCACGGTCATGGCGAAGGCGGTTTCGTAGGCGGCTGCGGCGGCGCTGGCTTGGGTGCCGGCTTGTCCGGCTTGGGCGGCGGTGGTGCTCATCCAGGCGGCGTAGGGTGCTGCGGCGGCGGCCATGGCGGTGGCGGCGGGGCCTTGCCAGGTTTCGTCGGTGAGTCCGGCGATGACGGTGCGGTAGGAGTGGGCTGCGGTTTCCAGTTCGGCGGCCATGGTTTTCCAGGCGCTGGCGGCGGCGCGGATCGGGCCGGATCCGGCGCCGGAATACATCAGCGCAGAGTTGACCTCCGGCGGCAACGCTGCAAAATTCATCGGCTACTCCTCAAATCGCCGATATCCGAAGCTATTTTCGGCCGGGCCGGCCGGGCAACTTGAGAGCCGAGACTCATACGAAACGCATATGTGCGCCTGTTCGAGGGTCTTACCGTGGCGCGACGTACCCCACCGGACCCGCGGCGATACACACCGACAGTGCCGCGGTGTCGGCGCGGGCAGTGACACTGGAGCCGGCGCCGGGAAGCCGCACGTAGACCCGGTTGAGTCCCGGATGCACCTTGACCCGCACATCGGGTCCGTCGGACAGCGCCAGCGTCATCGCACCGTCGACGTTGGCCAAGTAGTTGATCTCGGCCGTCCAGTCGGCCGGCAGCAGTGGACCGTCGAGTCCCAGCGTGGCCGGCAGGTCCGGCTGTACCAGATAGCCGCAGCGGGGCACCGGCCCGGCCACGATGGACCGAACCCAGGTCACCTGCGCGTCGGTCAGCATGCCGATGCTGGTGAGCATCCGCAACCGCGTTGTCGCCGAAGCAAATTCCGGCCGGTCACGAACCAGCGCGAAGAGGTGACTGGCCAGGTTCTCCGGGTAGACGACCCGCTGCAGCACCAGCGGGTCGACCTCCTGATCGAGCAGCGGCGCATCGGAGTCGGCGCGCGCCGCGGACAGCGCATGGCGGGCGTTGGCCAGATACGCCCGGGCCGGGTCGTCGCGCCAGCGAGCCAGGAACGTCACCGTCGAGTACAGGCTGCTGGCGGTGAAGGCCACCGCCAGGCCGGTCACCGCCACGGTGCGCAACGGCGAGGCGTCCAGCCACCGGGATGACTCCCGGTTGGGCGCACACAATCCGACGGCGCCCAGGACCGCCAGCACCACCACCAGATCGGCCAGGTAGCGCAGGGTCTGGGCCAGTTCCAGCGCGGTGAACGCCGAGGACCGCATCAGGTAGATCGGGACCTGGCAGGCCGCGGCGTAGCCGAGCGCGGCCAGCCACACCGGTGCCAGCCGATGCTTGCGCGCCAGCGACACCGCCAGCAGGCCCGCCAGCACCAGCCAGCCCAGCGTCATCACCACCGTGCCCGGCAGGGCCCACGGCGAGGCCGGCGCCCAGCGTGCCCACGTCCACGGGCCACCGGCCAGGCTCGGAATGATGCCGTGGGTGATCGAGCGCAGGAGCAACTCGCGGGTCATGTCCAGATCGAAGCTCCAGCGCTTCTGGTTGACCACCGTCAGGTAGACTGCGATCCAGCCACCGGTCACCGCCAGCGTCGCCATCCACAGCCGGGTCCCCGCCCGCCATGCCTGCGCGATCGCACTCCGTTCACCGGCCACGTAGCGCAGCAGTGCCGCCACACTGAACGCCACGAACGGGATCACCGCGGCCTTCTCGAAGAACAGCAGGCCACCCGCATAGGCCAGCGTGCCGGTGAGCGCGTAGCGCCGATTCCCGCTGCGCGCCAACAGGATCGCGTCGGCGCACACCCAGGCCAGCGCCGCCAGCATGGGCAAGGAGTTCAACGCCGCCGCCCACCATGCGAATGCCGGCAGACCCAGCGGGCAGAACAGCGCGAAGATCAGCGGCACCAGCAGCACCGGGCGCCAGCCCAAAATCACCCACAGCGCCCGCAGCAGCGCACCCGACGCCAGTAGTTGCAGCACCACCAGGCTGGCCGCCGCTGCCGCCCACTGCAACGGCCACGCCCGGCTCAGCGCACCGGCGACCAGGTACGCCCCCGGCATCACGTGACCGTCGTGATCGTCGAACAGATATGCCGGTGACAGCAGATCGTGGGTGCCGGCCCGACCGATCAGGATCAGGTCGTCCCAGTAGAAGTATCCGCCGAACGCCACCACCGCCCGGACCACCAGCTGCGCGGCGATCAGCGCCACCGCCGCCCAGCAGACCCAGGGCAGGGCGGCCATCCGGGTGCGCATCCGTCTTTCTTACCTGTCGGTATGGTGGCCCGGTGCGAGCACTGGTCACCGGAGCAGCCGGGTTCATCGGATCAACGCTGGTCGACCGCCTGCGGGCGGACGGGCATCCGGTCGTCGGACTGGACAATTTCGCGACCGGGCGGGCCACCAACATCGAGCACCTGACCGGAGACGCCGACTTCAGCTTCGTCGAGGCCGACATCGTCACCGCCGACCTGGGCGAGGTGCTGGCGCGTTCTCGCCCGGAGGTGATCTTCCATCTGGCCGCCCAGATCGACGTGCGCCATTCGGTGGCTGACCCACAGCACGACGCCTCGGTCAACGTGGTCGGGACCGTTCGGCTCGCCGAGGCGGCCCGCGCCGCGGGCGTGCGCAAGATCGTGCACACCTCCTCGGGCGGGTCGATCTACGGGACCCCGCCGCGCTATCCAACCCGCGAGGACGACCCGACCGATCCGGCTTCGCCGTATGCCGCCGGCAAGGTAGCCGGTGAGATCTACCTCAACACCTTCCGGCACCTCTACGGGCTGCAGTGTTCACATATCGCGCCGGCCAACGTCTACGGCCCTCGACAGGACCCGCACGGCGAGGCCGGCGTGGTGGCGATCTTCGCCCAGGCCCTGCTGAAAGGCAGCCCCACCAAGGTGTTCGGGGACGGATCCAACACCCGCGACTACGTGTTCGTCGACGACGTGGTGGACGCCTTCGTGCGGGCGGCCGGCCCGGTAGGCGACGGGCAGCGGTTCAACGTCGGGACCGGGGTGGAAACCTCGGACCGGCAACTGCATTCGGCGGTAGCTGCCGCGGTCGGCGCACCCGATGACCCGGAGTTCCACCCGCCGCGGCTGGGCGACCTGAAGCGGTCCTGTCTGAACATCGACCGGGCGCGTGAGGTGCTGGGCTGGCAACCGCAGGTCGCGCTGGCCGACGGGGTGGCACGCACGGTCGCCTATTTTCGGCAGGTGAAGTCGGCCTGAACTTCTGTGGCATACTTCCTCGACGGAGGGGAGTATTCCTTCGCTGCAGTGTCGTCAACTCGTCGCCCGTCATCGGACGACCGGTGCTGCGGGCCGGTGACCGGCGGAAGAGACCTCCAGCGCATCACAGACGCTGGAGGTAATCCATGGACGTGTTCTCGATCGGACGCTTCGGTCTGGACGCCGTCGGCACGGTGGCATCGGCAAGCCTGGACCTGGCTGCCATCCCGCTGCGCGAAGGCGCCAAAATCCTGGCCGGTGAGCGCTCCGACCTGACCCGCCGGCGCAGCTGGCGCGGTGCCGGGCGGGCCTGGATCGAAGTCCGCGGGCTCGACGGCGACGGCCCCGACCTCGGCCCCGCGGTGCTCGAAGCCCTGCGGGACCGGCCCGGCGTCACCTCGGTGCGGCTGAACCGCCCGCTGTCCCGGGTGGTCGTCGAAATCGACTTCGAAAAAAGCGAGGCCACGTCGCTGGCCGACCTGTGCGCCGCGGTCGAAAGCGTCGAAAAAGCGGCCGAGCTCAGCGCAACCGACGGTGCTGCGCTGCCGGGCGACGGGCTGTTGTTGGCCGCCAAGGGCGCGATGGTCGGCGCCAACGCGCTCGGGCTGGCGATCGCGACGGCGGGCAGCGTGCTGCGCTGGCCGGCCGCGCCCAAGATCTTCGACGCCGCAGCGTCGGTGGCCCGCTATCAGCCGCTGGTCCGCGACGCGCTGGAAAGCCGGATCGGGCGCGCCAAAACCGACACCGTGCTCTCACTGGCCTCGCTCGGGTCGCACGTCATCACCATGTCGCCGGCGATTCTGGCGGTGGACCTGATGGTGGAGGGACTCAAAGCCGCCGAGTCCCGCGCCGGCGCGGTGGCGTGGAACCGCTATGAGCCGGAACTGGCCCGCTACGCCGAGCACCCCGACGTCTACACCACTGCGCGTCCGGTCCCGCGTCCGGACGGCGCGGTGGAACGCCACCTGAAACGGACGGCGCTGGCGCAGGTGGTCGGGGCCGGAGTGGTGGGGGCGCTGACCCGCAACCTGGACATGACCTCGAATGCGATCCTGGCGGCCTCCCCGAAAGCGGTTCGCACCAGCTGCGAGTCCTTCGCCGCGACCCTGGGCCAGGGCCTGGCGGACCAGCACGGCGTGCTACCGCTGCGGCCGGACAGCCTGCGCCGCCTCGACAAGGTCGACACCGTGCTCATCGACCCGCGGGTGCTGGCCGGCGAACAACGGCGGGTGGTGCAGATCCGCGGCGCCGGTGAGCATGAACTGCCACTGGCCTGGCGCCACGCGCAGAGCCTGCTCGACAAGCCCGGGCTGCGTCCGGGCTGGCACCGGGTACCGCGCATGAACGCACGGAGTTCGGGTCGCAAGGACCCGGTGGAGGCGCTGATCCTGCCCGCGCACCACGCGCTGGCCTCGGCGGTGGTGCTCGAGGCGCGCGCCTCCGGAGCCGAACTGGTCACGGTGGACACCGACATCCTGGGCGAGCTGCGCCCCGGCTTCGACGACGTGCATGCGCGGCCCGCCGACCAGGATATCGACGCGGCCCTGGCCACGGCCGTGACCGAGCTGCAGCAGGCCGGCCGCACCGTGGCGGTGCTGTCCAGTGTCGCGGCGCAGGCCTTGGCATCGGCGGACGTGGGCCTGGGCGTCATGCCGGAGGCCGACGCCGACACCGCACCGCCGTTTTACGCAGACCTGCTGCTGGCCGACCTGGCCGGCGCCTGGCAAGTGCTGCGCGCACTGCCGGCTGCGCGCGAGGCCAGCGAGCGCGGTGTCGCGATCTCGATCGGCGCCTCCACGATCGCCGGGCTGCTGCTGGTGCGCGGGGTCCGGGCGACGATCCCCGGTCTCGGGTCTGGCCAGGGCCGCGGCCCCGGACCGGTGACCATCGGCGCGGGCGCCGGGATGCTGTCGGGTTACCTGCTGGCCCGCCGCACGCTGCGGGCTCGCGCACCGCAGCCGGCACCGGCCTACGAGTGGCACGCCATGTCGATCGAGCAGGTGCGAGAATTGCTGACCCCGGAGCAGCTGACACCACTGGCCGAGCGGGCGCCGGCCGAGACGGTGTCGCAGGGCATGTTCTGGCCGTTCCTGCACGCCGTCCGCGCCGAACTGTCCGACCCGATGACCCCGATCCTTGCGCTGTGCTCGGCGGCGACGGCCATGTTGGGTTCGCCGATCGACGCCGTCATGGTGGGGACGGTGCTCACCGGCAACGCCATGCTGGCGGCTTATCAGCGACTGCGGGCCGAGAACCGGCTGAACATCCTGCTGGCGCAGCAGGCCCCGCCGGCGCGGGTCGTGCTGACCGGTGCCGACGGCGCCCGGGAGTACCGCGAGATCGTCGCCGAGCAACTGCTGCCCGGTGACTTGATCGAGGTGCGCAGCAACGAGGTGGTGCCCGCCGACGCCCGCCTGATCGAGGAGACCGACGTCGAGGTCGACGAGTCGTCGCTGACCGGCGAATCGCTGTCGGTCGGCAAACAACTCGAACCCACCCCGGGCGCCGAACTGGCCGAGCGCAGCTCCATGCTCTATGCGGGCTCCACCGTGATCGCCGGGAAGGCGCTGGCCATGGTGACCGCGGTGGGCGCCGACACCCAGACCCGCCGGGCCTCCGAACTGGCCTCCGGTGAGCTGCCCGAAGTTGGTCTGCAGCATCACCTTTCGCAGCTGATGTACCGGACCTTCCCGTACAGCGCTGCCGGCGGTGTGGCGGTCGGAGCGCTGGGCCTGCTGCGTCAGGGCGGGCTGCGGGCGGCGCTCGGCAATGCGATCGCGGTGGCGATCGCCGCGGTACCGGAGGGGATGCCGCTGATGGCAACCCTGGCCCAGCACGCGTCGTCGCAGCGGCTGAGCAAATCCGGTGCGCTGGTGCGCATCCCACGCTCGGTGGAGGCGCTCGGCCGGGTCGACGTGGTCTGCTTCGACAAGACCGGGACGCTGTCCGAGAACCGGCTGCGGGTCACCACGGTGCGCCCGCTGCGCGGACACTCCGCCGACGACGTGCTCGGCACCGCCGCTCAGGCGGCGCCGGCGCCCGAAGGCGCGGCGCATGCGCACGCCACCGACCAGGCCATCGTCGAGGGCGCGGTCGCCGCGCCCGGCGCCCGCGCGTGGATCGAGCCCGACGCGCACCTGCCGTTCCGGTCGGGCCGGGCGTTCTCGGCGTCGGTGCTGGGGTCGGAGCTGCTGGTCAAGGGTGCACCGGAAATAGTGCTGCCGGCCTGCAAGAACGCCGGTGAGGCCGAGGAACAGCAGGTGACCGCGATGGCCGCCCAGGGTCTGCGGGTGATCGCGGTGGCGCAGGGCACGCTGACCGCCGCGCAGGTGCGCTTGGTGTCGCAGGATTCCGACCGGATCGTCGAGATGGCCGGCTCGGGGCTGACGCTGATCGGGTTCCTCGGTCTGGCCGACACCCCCCGGGCCGACGCGCCGCAGCTGCTGGCCGATCTCACCGCCCGCGGGGTGGACATCCGGATGATCACCGGCGACCACCCGATCACGGCGACCGCGATCGCCGCCGAGATGGGTGTCACCGTCGACGCCGAGCAGGTCATCACCGGCTCGGAGTGGAATGCGTTGAACCGCAAGGAACAAGAGCGGGTGGTCTGCGAGCGGGTGATCTTCGCCCGGATGTCCCCGGAGAACAAGGTGCAGATCGTCCAGACGCTGGAGCGCGCCGGGCGGGTGTCGGCGATGGTGGGTGACGGCGCCAACGACGCCGCCGCCATCCGGGCCGCCACCGTGGGACTCGGTGTGGTGGCGCACGGCAGCGACTCGGCGCACACCACCGCCGACGTGGTGCTGACCGAAGGCAAGATCGGGTCGCTGATCGACGCGATCGACGAGGGCCGCCGGCTGTGGAAGGGCGTCCAGCTGGCGATCTCCGGGCTGCTCGGCGGCAACGCCGGTGAGGTGATCTTCTCCGTCATCGGCACAGCGGTCACCGGTAACTCGCCGCTGAACACTCGGCAGCTGCTGCTGATGAACACCTTGACCGACGCATTGCCGGCCACCGCAGTGGCGGTCAGCACGCCGGCGGGCCCGATCGGCGGTGCGGTACGCGGTCTCGACGAGAAGAAGCTGTGGCGTGCGGTGGCATTCCGGGGCGGGGTCACCGCGGCCGCGGGCACCGCCGCCTGGGCGATGGCTTCGGTGACGGGCATGCCGCAGCGGGCCGCTACGGTGGCACTGATCTCGCTGGTCTCCACCGAACTGGGCCAGACCGTGGTCGATTCGCGGGCGCCGCTGGTGCTGCTCACCGCAGCCGGCTCGTTCGCCGCGTTCGCTGCGATGGTGAGCACCCCGGGTGTCAGTCAGCTGCTGGGCTGCACGCCGGTCGGTCCGATCGGCTGGGCGCAGGCCCTGGGCACGGCCGCGGCAGCCACTGCCGCGGTGGCCGTGGCGAGCCGGTTCGCGGGCCCCGGGGAAGAGAACTCCAGGCTGGTAGCGGCCCCGGTCGAGGCGGCTACGCCGAACAAGGCGCTGGAGGCCACGAAGGCCCCGGCGCAGAAAGCTGCGGCGGCCAAGAAGACTCCGGCCAAGAAAGCTCCGGCGGCCAAGAAGACCGCGGCCAAGAAGACCGCGGCCAAGAAAGCTCCGGCGAAGAAGGCCGCGGCGGCCAAGAAGAAGGCTGCCGCGAAGAAGACGTCCGCGAAGCTCGAACTGGTGCGCTGAAACCCAGCCGCTTCATCCGGCCGGCCGAAGTTCTCGGACTTCGGCCGCCGGGCGCTGGGGTGCGGGATGCCGCACCTCGAGCAGCCGGGCACGCCAGAGCAACGCGTACAACTCCCGCGCCGGCGCCGTCAATAACGTCGCCGTGACGTCGACCAGCGGATCCGCCAGGATTTCGGTCGCCTTCATGAGCCCTAGGGTGGCCGCCGCAGCGAGACACGGGGCAAATCTTCTGTTACCAGCAGGCCAAGAGTCGCCGAATTACTGGCTTCGATGCGGCGGGTCCAGCTTCGGCTCTCCTTCGTCGAGCCTTGCTGAACCGCCGGTTCGATGCGGCGGGTCCGGCGGCTGGGCCTGCGCCAGCGCTATCACCCGCGCCAGCCGGGCATAGCGCAGTTCCAGGTCCCGGAAGCGCATGTAGGTGCTCAGCGTGGTGAAGGCGAACGCGATGATCAGGACGTAAAGCATCAGGTCGGTGCCGCGGCGCACCCCGAGCCAGTTCGCCACCACGGTGGTGTCATCCGGGCGCAGCACCGCATAGATGCCGGCCACCACGAACACCAGGTATCCCACTTTCACCCAGGCCCGCGACTGGGCGGACCGCCGGGACAGCAGCAGGTAGATCAACAGTGCCATCACCGCTGCGATCAGCAACACCTTGATCCAGTTCATCGCGACATCCTCTTGCGCAGCAAGCCGTCGAACAGGATGTTGACGCCGTTGAGCAGGGGCTGGCCCTTCGCCTTGGAATAGTCGGTGTAGAGCACTTCGACCGGTTCTTCACCTACCCGCCAACCGTTTTCGGCGATCAACGCGATGAACTCCCCGGCGTGGCTCATCCCGTTCATGGTGAGGTCCAGCCCGTCGGCGACCCGCCGGTTGAACACCCGCAGGCCGTTGTGGGCATCGGAGAGCCCCAGCCGGCGGATCCGCGGGTTCAGCGCTACCGCGGCCCGCAGCACCAGCCGTTTGAGAAGCGGTACCGCGGCGGCAGCCTCGGGTGCGGCGAACCGGGTGCCGATGACGATGTCGAGGTCCGCGCCGTCGAGACGCTCGATCATGCGCACCACGTCGGCCACCCGGTGCTGACCGTCGGCGTCGAAGGTGGCGAACAGTCGGGCGCCGGGTTGCCGGCGGGCGAACTCGACCCCGGTCTGGATGGCCGCGCCTTGGCCGAGGTTGACCGGATGACGCACGACGTGGGCGCCGGCGCGCCGGGCGATCGCGGCGGTGTCGTCGGTGCTGCCGTCGTCCACGCAGACCACCGCAGCGAAAACCGACCGGATTCCGGTGATCACGTCGCCGATGACGGCTGCCTCGCCGAAGGCCGGGACGATGATCCAGACGTCGGGGTGAGGGGTCTCTGACCTGGTATCGATGCCTAAAAAATACACGTCCGCACTCAGGGGGCCGCGCGTAACGCGGCCAGATGCACGGCGATTCCCACCAGCGGCCCGCACAGCAGTGCGACGACGGTTCGGGTCGACAGGTCCAGCGGAAGCAGCAACAGCAACGTGGACGCCACCGTCGCGCCGACCCAGCCCAGCGCGTAGGCGCGATGCAGCGCAGTGGCCACGGTCGCCGCGCCGGTGAGCGTCAACAGTGCGATCGCGGTCGCCCCGGTGGTCAGGCCGGCCAGCAGCAACCCGCCGGTGTCGTAGTCCTGGCCGAAGACCGTGCGCAGCAGCCACGGACCGGCCAGGCCGGCTGCGACCGCACCTACCGCGCCCAGCACGGCGACGGATGCCGCCGGCGTGGCCAGCGCGCGCAGTCGTCGTCCGCGCTGGTCGACGAAGTGTGCAATGAGGTTGCCCTGCAACGCCGTCAACGGCACCAGCAGCGGCGCGCGGGTCACGGTGACCGCCAGGATCACCACGCCGCCCTCGGCGCCCAGTTCGCCGTAGGTGGCCTGCAGCAGCACCGGAAAACCCATCACCAGGATCGCGCTGGCCCCGGCCGCGGTGATCGAATGCGCCGCGCCGCGCAGGAAGTCCGCGGTGCCCACCGCAGTCGAAAGCCGTGCCGCCGATCGGGCTGCGGGAGATGTGACCAGCAACAGCAGCCAAGCCACCGCGCCCGCGACGGTGGCCCACAAGAACCCCACCAGACCCCAGCCGATGACGAACGTCGCGGTGGCCACCGCCACCCGGATTGCCGCATCGGTCACCATCAACGCGCCGTACTGGGTCCACCGATTGGTGCCGGCCAGCATGCCCAGCAGGGCGGCGTGCACGGCGAAGTTGGCCAGCCCGAAACTCAGCAGCCCCACCGACAGCCAGCGGGCCTCGACGAAAACATGGCTGCTCCACAGCGGCGAGCTGGCGGCGACCAGCCCGGCCGCCACCAGTCCGGTCAGCCCGGCCACCCACAGCGGCCGGGTGTGCCGAGTCGACGGGCGGCTCGCCCCGGCCTCCCGGGCGAACCGGACCTCGCGGGTGGTCTCCTGCAGCAGGCCGTTGGCAGCCCCGGTGACCAGGCCGAACGCCCCCCAGAACACGCTGAACACCGAGAAGCCGGCCGGGTCCAGGTCGCGTGCCGCCAGGTACAGCACGGTGTAGCCGCATAATGCGCTGAGCAGCGTCGCGGTGCCGACCCGGGCCACACTTGCGCGGGTGACGGGGCCGGCGGGCACGCCACTGGGGACGCCGGTACCCCCGATATCGGTCACCACGGCGAAAATACTAAGCGGGCTGCGGGGTACGGTCGGGCGTCCCGCTGCACAAGGTGGCACAAGCCCCAATTCGACACTGCTGAACGACCGGAGGCCCACCTTGGACCCGTCGCTGTTGGAATGGATGGTCACGTTCGCGGGACTGGCCGCGGTACTGGGCTTCGACCTGTTCCTGGTCGCCCGCCGGGTGCATGAGCCGACGATCCGCGAGGTCGCGACCCGGTTGACGTTCTACGTCAGCTTGGCGGTGGCCTTCGGCGTCTGGGTGTGGTGGCACCACGGCGCGAAGTACGGCATGCAGTTCTTCGCCGGCTGGCTCACCGAGTACAGCCTGTCGGTGGACAACCTGTTCGTCTTCGTGATCATCATGAACAGCTTCAACGTGCCCAAGAAATACCGGCAGGAGGCGCTGTTCGTCGGCATCGTTCTGGCGCTGTCGTTTCGGGCGGTGTTCATCGCGCTGGGCGGTGTCGCCGTGCAACGGCTGTCCTGGACGTTCTACCTGTTCGGCGCCTTCATGGCCTACACCGCGATCAAACTGCTCCGCCACAGCGACCACGGTGTGACCGGCGGCGACCACGGCGGCAAAGCCGGCGGCAACAACGTCGTGGTGAGGTTCGCCCGCACCCACTTCAACGTCACCGATCGCTGGGCCGGGGTACGGTTCTTCGTCCGCGACCGCAGCGGGGCGTGGGCCGTCACCCCGATGTTCCTGGTGGCGCTGGCGCTGGGCACCACCGATCTGGTGTTCGCGATGGACTCCATCCCGGCCATCTACGGGCTGACCCGCCAGCCCTACCTGGTGTTCACCGCCAACGTGTTCGCCTTGATGGGATTGCGTCAGCTCTACTTCATTCTCGGCAAGCTGCTGAACCGGTTCGTGTACCTCTCCCAGGGCCTTTCGCTGATCCTGGGGTTCATCGGGGTACGGATGGTGCTGCACGCGCTGCGCACCAACGAGGTGTGGTTCATCAACGGCGGCCGGAACTTCAACGTCCCGGAGATCCCCACGCCGGCGAGTCTGGCGGTCGTGGTCGGGGTGCTGGTGCTGACGACCGTGGCGAGCCTGTACCGGACCCGTGGGGCTTCCACCAGCCCGTCACCCGAGTGAGAAGACCGGCAGCGAGGGCGCCGCACGACGCAGGTCGTCGTCGCTGGACCGCGGCGTCAGACCCGCCATGTGCCCCTTGACCTGCCAATACCACCGCTGCAGATAGGCGCGCAGCAGCGCCGGTTTGTCGTCGTCGCCGACTTCGGTGACCCGGGTGGTTGCGCGGCGCCAGCGCGGGCCGAGCTGCACCTGGCCGGCGGCCCGCACGTTGCGGACCCATTCGGTGTTGCCGCGCGGCGCGACGAGGTAGTCGACGCCGTCGACGGTCAGCACGTTGACCACGACGCCGCGGCGCTTGCCGGTCTTACGGCCGCGGACGGCCAGTGCGCGGGTGCCGGCGATGCTGAGGCCCGCTTCGGCGAGCCGGCGGATCACCGCATTGGCGAACCGGGCCGGTGCGCCGGGTCGGTCGTATCGGGTCGCCATCTCTTGCCCTTTCGTAATGAGAGCGGTGCTCTCGTTTAACGGTGATCCTGACAGGGCGGGATGGGAAAAACAAGAGCAGTGCTCGCGAATCTGGCAGACTCGGCCGAGTGGGCAAACGGCAGGCGTCGCGGGAACGCATCGAAGCGCAGATCATCGAGGTCGGTCGGCGCCATCTGCTCAGCTACGGGGCGGCGGGGCTGTCACTGCGCGCCGTCGCGCGCGACGTCGGAATGGTGTCATCGGCGGTCTACCGCTACGTGGCCAGCCGCAACGAGTTGCTCACCCTGCTGCTGGTCGACGCCTATTCGGACTTGGCCGACACGGTCGACGCCGCCCGCGCCTCGGCGCCGCCGTCGTCATCGTGGCGCGACGACATCGTCGCCATCGCCCACGCCGTGCGGGACTGGGCGCTCGCGCACCCGGCCCGGTGGGCACTGCTGTACGGCAGCCCGGTCCCCGGGTACCACGCGCCGGCTGAACGCACCGTCGCCCCGGGCACCCGGGTGGTGCGGGCGTTCTTCGACGCGGTCTTCGACGGCATCACCGCCGGATATATCGCGTCCGTGAATGCCGTTGCAGCGCAACCGGTGTCGTCGGACTTCGATCGCGTTCGGGAGGAATTCGGCTTCGCCGGCGATGACGCCGTCGTCGCGAAGTGCTTTTTGCTCTGGGCCGCCGTGGTCGGCGCGATCAGCCTGGAGGTCTTCGGTGGGTACGGCGCCGACACTCTGACGCAACCGGGGGCGGTGTTCGACGCCCAGCTCGGCCTGCTGCTGCAGGTGTTCGCGCAGCCGTCGGATTAACGCGGCGGTTCCAGCTTCGGCTCTCCTTCGTCGAGCCTCGCTGAACCGCCGGATCAGTGACCCGAGGTCTTGAACCGTTCGATCGACCGGGAGACCTCGGCTTCGGCCTCGGCGCGGCCCACCCAGTCGGCGGCCTTGACGAACTTGCCCGGCTCGAGGTCCTTGTAGTGCACGAAGAAGTGCTTGATCGCGTCCAGCTCGTGCTCGGGCACGTCACCGATGTCGGAGATGTGGTCCCAGCGGTGGTCACCGGCCGGCACGCACAGCACCTTGTCGTCGCCGCCGGCCTCGTCGGTCATCCGGAACATCCCGACCGGGCGGGCCTCCACCAGCACGCCGGGAAACACCGACTGCGGCAGCAGCACCATGGCGTCCAACGGGTCGTTGTCCTCGCCGAGAGTGTCCTCGATGAAGCCGTAGTCGGCGGGGTAGCCCATCGGCGTGTACAGGTAGCGGTCGAGCTTGACCCGCCCGGTGGCGTGGTCGACCTCGTACTTGTTGCGCTGGCCCTTGGGGATTTCGATGGTCACGTCGAATTGCACCGCGTCAGTCTAGAGCGTGTCGAACAACTGGGCGGTGTAGCCCTTGTTGCGCCAGACGTGGGCGATGGTCGGGGCGATCTTGGTTGCCTTGCGCAGCGGAGCCGGGATGGCGGCGCGGTCCTGCGCATCCGCGGCGGTGACCACAGCGGAGACCGGGAGGGCGACGGTGTCGACGAGGATGTGGCGTTTGATGCCGTCAGCCTTTTTGGCGCCGTCGAAGCCGCACGGCCCAGTCGCCGGGGATGCCTTCACCGATGACGAGTCCACAACTGCCGCCGAGGGGATGCCGGTTTGCGTTCAATCAGTGCCTGCGGATCGTCAAAACCAGGCTGAGTGAGCGTCGTACCGATCCCGGTGTAAAGGTGCCCTGGACCGGTTTCGACTTGATCAACGCCTTCAACGCCTGGAAGAAGACCGATGCGGCTGGGCGGGTGTTCACCGTCGACATCGCCGGAGTGGCCGAGTGGGTGGTGACCGGTTTGGCGTGGCGCACGCAGGTCTGTCAGCAGGTGTTCGAGGAGGCCGCCGTCGACTGTGGCAAGGGATTGAAAGCGTGGTCTGACTCCCGGGCCCGCAAAATGCCGCGGCCGCCGGGCGGGGTTCCCGCGGTTGAAGAAGAAAACCGCCGCGGTGCCGTCGTTTCGACTGCGCAACAAGCACCCTAAAGGCAAGCCCGCGGCGATCCGCGTCGGCGACAACGACCGGCCGCGGTCGGTCACCATGCCCGGCATCGGCCAGATCACCGTGCACGACGACACCCGTCTCAACGCGGCGACCAACCTGGCCCGCTGGGGCCAAACCCACCACGACCACCACCGACCCCCGGACCCCCAAGCAGGAGGCCGGGCTACCAAGGCCCGCCGACAGGACGGCTCTGACCAGCACCCCACGAGTGCCGGTGAAACCAGCCTGGACGACGCGGGAACCGACGTTCACACCGCACCAGCGGCCTGAACAGACGACGCCCGAGAAGGGCGGTGCCGAACACCCCACCAGAGTTGTTCGACACGCTTTAGAGCGGCCCGCATTCATGCCCGGGCTCCGCCCGTCCGGCAGAATTGGCCCCGACAGGCAGGAGAGACATGGACTCCACTCGGTGGCGACGCAGCAGCACCCGTCTGGGTATTGCCGCAGCGGTCCTGGCGCTGGCCGCAGCCGTGGTGGTGCTGGCAGCGGTCGTGCTTCCGGACGAGTCCGGTGCGGGCGCGCATTCCATGCCGCCGGCGCCGTTGGCGACCGCCAACCCGGGGGTGGTGCCGGTCACCGACGATGCCCCGGTCCCGACGGGCAGCGCCTTGGCGGCGGCCATGTCGGTCGCGCTGGCCGACCCCAACCTGGGCCGGCTCACCGGCCGGATCACCGACGCGCTGAGCGGCAAGGCGCTGTGGACGCAGCAGGAAGATCTCCCGATGCAGCCGGCGTCGACCAACAAGGTGCTCACCGCGGCGGCCGCACTGCTGGCGCTGGATCGCGGCGCCCGCGTCACCACCCGGGTGATCACCGGGGACCAGCCCGGCGTCGTGGTGCTGGTCGGCGACGGCGACCCGACGCTGTCGACGGCCGAGGTCGGCCAAGACACCTGGTACCGCGACGCCGCCCGGATCAGCGACCTGGCCGATCAGGTCCGCCGCAGCGGAGTGACGCCCACCGAGGTCCAGGTCGACACGTCGGCGTTCACCGGCCCGAGCATGGCACCGGGCTGGGATCCCGACGACATCGAAGGCGGCGACATCGCCCCGATCGAATCGGTGATGGTCGACGGCGGCCGCACCCAGCCGACCACCGTGGAGTCCCGGCGGTCGCTGACCCCGGCTCTGGACGCCGGACAGGCGCTGGCCGCGGCGCTCGGCGTCGACACCGACAAGGTCAGCATCGCGACCAGTTCGGTGACCGGCCGCGAACTGGGTTCGGTCTCCTCGGCGCCGCTGGTGGTGCGGCTGGGCGAGATGATGAACGCCTCGGACAACGTGATGGCCGAAAGCATCGCCCGGGAGGTGGCCGCGGCGATGGGCCGGCCGCGGTCCTTCGCCGGTGCGGTCGACGCGGTCACCAACCGGCTGGCCACCGCCCACATCGCGGTCAGCGGGGCCACGCTGATGGACGCCAGTGGGCTGTCGGTCGACGACCGCTTGTCGGCGCGAACGCTGGACGCAGTGGTGCAGGCGGCGGCCGGTCCCGACCAGCCCGAGCTGCGACCGCTGCTGGACATGCTGCCGGTCGCCGGCGGCAGCGGCACCTTGTCCGAGCGTTTCCTCGACCCGAAGTCCGGGCGCGGCGCGGCCGGCTGGTTGCGGGCCAAGACCGGCTCGCTGACCCGCACCAACGCGCTGGCCGGAGTCGTCACCGACCGCGACCGCCGGGTGCTGACGTTCGCGTTCATCTCCAACGATGCCGGACCGACCGGGCGCACCGCCATCGACGCGCTGGCCGCAGTGCTACGGACCTGCGGATGCGGATGAGCGAGCTCGATATCGGACGCGCGGTGGACTGGGGATTCGCCGCAACGGTCGGCGGCTGGCTGGCGCGCCCGGCGCCGCCGATGACCGACTACACCCGCGAACAGGTCATCGGCGACCTGCACCGCAGCGCCGCCTCCGCCGAACCGCTGGTGCGCGAGGTGACCGGACTGGGCGCCGACGGTCCGGTCCCCGAGGCGCGGGTTATCGACCGGCCGCAGTGGATCGCCGCAGCGGCGGAGTCGATGCGGCTGATGACCGGCGGCACCGAGAAGTCCGCCGGGTTCCTCACCGGCCGGCTGGCCGGGGCGCAGACCGGTGCACTGCTGGCGTTCGTCTCCTCGGGCATCCTCGGCCAGTACGACCCGTTCTGCCCCGACGGCGGCGCGCTGCTGCTGGTCTACCCCAACGTGATCGCCATCGAGCGGCAGCTGCGGGTGACGCCGGCCGACTTCCGGCTGTGGGTGTGCCTGCACGAGGTAACCCACCGGGTGCAGTTCTCGGTGAACCCGTGGCTGCCGGATTACATGTCAGACGCCCTGGCGGTGCTGACCGGCGATGCCACCCCGGACCTCACCCAGGTGGTGGGCCGGCTGGCCGACTACCTGCGCCGCGGCCGAGACGCCGCCGATGGCACTGCGCCGTCGGGGATTCTGGGCCTGGTGCGGGCCGTGCAGTCCGAGGAGCAGCGCACCGCCCTGGACCAGCTGCTGACCCTGGGCACACTGCTCGAGGGCCACGCCGACCACGTGATGGACGCCGTCGGGCCGGCTGCGGTGCCATCGGTGGCGACGATCCGCAGCCGCTTTGAGGAACGTCGTCAGCGCAGCCAGCCGCCGCTGCAACGGTTGGTGCGGGCGCTGATCGGCCTCGACGCCAAGCTGAGCCAGTACACCCGCGGCAAAGCGTTTGTCGACGCCGTGGTCGGCCGGGTCGGCATGGACCGGTTCAACGCGGTCTGGTCGGGTCCGCAGACCCTGCCGCTGCCCGCCGAGATCGAAGAGCCGCAGCAGTGGATCGATCGGGTGCTCTAGCCCGGCTGCGCGCCGCATTGGTGGCGTTCGCCGATCAGCAGCTGCCCGAGGGCGGCCGCTGGTGTGTGGCGCTGTCGGGCGGGCCGGACTCGCTGGCCCTGACCGCCGTCGCCGCGCGCGCGCGGCCCACCACGGCGCTCATTGTCGACCACCGCCTGCAAGCCGGCTCGGCGCAAGTGGCCGAGCTCGCCCAAAGCCACGCCCTTGAGCTGGGCTGCGTTGCCGCACAAATCATCCCGGTGAGCGTTGGGGCAGAGGGCGGCCTGGAGGCGGCGGCACGCAACGCCCGTTACGCCGCCCTGGACCAGGCCCGCGACCAGGCTCCCGTGCTGCTGGGTCACACCCTCGACGATCAGGCCGAGACGGTGCTGCTGGGGCTGGGCCGCGGCTCGGGGCCCCGCTCGATGGCCGGGATGCGGCCCTACGATCCGCCGTGGTGCCGGCCGCTGCTGGGGGTGCGCCGGGAGGTGACCCGGGATGCCTGCGCCGAGCTGGGCCTGACGCCGTGGCTCGACCCGCACAACAGCGATCGGCGGTTCACCCGGGCGCGGCTGCGCTCCGAGGTGCTGCCGCTGCTGGAGGACGTGCTCGGCGGCGGGGTGGCCCAGGCGCTGGCCCGCACCGCGACGGCGCTGCGGGAGAACACCGAGCTCATCGATGCGCTGGCCGCCCAAGCGCTGCCCGATGTCGCGGAGGGCCTGGACACCGCCCCGCTGGCCGCCTTGCCCGGCCCGGTGCGCCGCGCGGTGATCCGGCGCTGGCTGCTGGCCGGTGGCGGCCGCGGGCTGACCGACCAGCAGATCCGGGCGGTGGAGCGGCTGGTCACGCACTGGCGCGGGCAAGGCGGTGTGGCGGTCGGATCGGAGCTGCGCGAACAGCGGCTGTTCGCGGTTCGTGGCGAGGGTGTGCTGCGCCTGCACCGGGAGCCGATCTGAGCATCGGGCGTGATTTGTGCGGTGGGAGTTGGTTGTCGAACATCGCGCATGGCACGCTGTGCTGGTGGCTGCGTTCTCGCCGGGAGAAACACCCGAGTCATACGCCGGTGACATCAAATCGGTACTGCTGACCGAGGAGCAGATCCGGGCCCGCACCGCCGAGCTCGGTGCACAGATCGCCGCCGACTACGCCGAGGGGCGCGACCGCGCCGAGAGCGGGGACCTGCTGCTGATCACCGTGCTCAAGGGCGCGGTGCTGTTCGTCACCGACCTGGCCCGGGCGATCCCGCTGCCCACCCAGTTCGAGTTCATGGCGGTCAGCTCCTACGGGTCCTCCACGTCGTCGTCGGGAGTGGTGCGCATCCTCAAGGACCTCGACCGTGACATCAGCGACCGCGACGTGCTGATCGTCGAAGACGTGGTCGACTCCGGCCTGACCCTGTCGTGGCTGCTGCGCAACCTGGCCGCCCGGCGGCCCCGGTCGCTGCGCGTGTGCACCCTGCTGCGCAAACCCGACGCGGCGCGCGCCGCCGTCGACATCGCCTACGTGGGCTTCGACATCCCCAACGACTTCGTGGTCGGCTACGGCCTGGACTACATCGAGCGCTACCGCGACCTGCCCTACATCGGCACCCTGGACCCGCGCGTCTACCAGGGCTGAACACCGCTGAGGCAGCGCAGCGAAACGCTAGCCGGCACTGCGTGGAGCGATCCTTCGGACGGAAGGGCTGTGCTGTGCTGCGACGGCCTGCTGTCTGCCGAATTCCACCAGGTTGACGATCTCGGCTCGGGTCGGTCGCCATCCGTTGGCCACGCCGCTGGCGATAGCGGTGTAGATGGTGTGGCAATCAGGTGCCATGAGCTCGCCGGTGAGGTCATCGACGATGCGCCACAACCAGGGCGCGCCATGATTGTGGGTTTTGCCTTTCATTACTGCTGGAACCGAGATTTTTTCTTCTGCTTTCACTATTTTGCACGCTGGTTAGTTTTGGCCGCTGACGGCGGGCGGAATCCGAGAATACGGATGCGCCCGCTCTTTTCGTCGGAGCTGTCGTCGGTTGATCGGCCACGAGGAGACAAGAGGTGACCGACTAGCCGAGGAGACCGCCATCGGAGACCCACTGCGCTTCCGCTTCGGTCCTCTGGTCGCGGGATGACCTGTCGCTCTCACTGATCATGAGAAGGGTGTCGACGCTGGAGTCGTTACCGGGGGCGGCGGCGGTCATCATCATTTCGTGTGCCTGATCGGCGTCGGTATGGGGCGGAACGACGAGCAGGATGACCCGCGATCGGTCCGCACCCACAACCTCCAGTGTGTTGACCGGCTGACGCCCGTGACCCTCGAGTTGCACCGTTCGCCCGTCAGTGACGAGCTGGGCAGGCGCCGACGCCCATTCGCCGGGGTTGTACCTCACGCGCTGAATGCCCTCGCCGCGAACCGACAACACCGAGAGCAGGCCAGGAAGCTCGGTGGTGAGCGTGTCACGCCACGGCCACCACGCCCCGTCGACGATTCCGGTCGGCGACGCCTTCGGCTTCAATCGCAACCGCGGTCTGAGTTCGGGTGGCGTGGGGTGACGACCCACTGGTGAGCGGACATCTTGCAGCGTCATGACGACGTTCCTGACTTGGCCGCGAATCGGCCGATAACTTTCAAATCGACGGCGATGCAAACCAATGCGGTCAGATACTAAAGACCGCCGATATACGCAGTCTACCTGAATCTGGCTCGCAGGGGGTGGGCCAGCGGCTGGCCTGGACGAAAAGCGACTCGGCCAGTGTCGTCAATTTCGAAATCGCTGAAGGCTTTTGAAAACCGGGCCATCATTTGTCGTTGCCATGCACCTTTAGCCGGAAAATCCGATTGGCTGCGAGACGATGCACTGCCCGGCGGCACCCGGGCGGCGGAGTGGTCAGAGTCCAGCGGCGTGCTCGAGCAGACGGAGTTCGTCGTCGAGTAGCCCGGTCACCGCGCTCAAGCCGGGGACGGCGTGGCGGCAGCCGGTGAGCCCGAACGCGATCGTGTCGTCGGTGCTGGTACAGGTGATGTTCAGTGCCTGTCCGTCGACCGGGATCGACAGCGGGTAAAGCGCATCGAGACGGGCGCCGTTCCAATACAACGGCACTGCAGAACCGGAGACGTTGGAGATCATCACGTTCGGCGGTCGCAGCAGCCCATAGTGACCGAAGACCATGCCCAGCGCCAGCTGCGCCGAACCCAGCGCGCTCATCGCGAGGATCTGCAGCTGACTATGGGTGCCCAGCGCGGCCTTGCCCTCGCGCATGCCGGCATGCACGGCCGCCAGCCGCTTGCCGGGGTCGGCCAGGTTGGTGCCCAGCCCGCACATCAAGGACCCGAGCCGGTTCCCGGTGTACGCGGCGTCGTCCCGGCCACCGTCGGGCCGCGGGGTGCGCAGTGAGACCGGGACCATCGCCACCAGCGGGGCCAACGGCAGCGCGCCCCTACCGGCCAGATAGCTGCGCAACGCACCGCCGCACATGGCCAGCACCACGTCGTTGACGGTCGCGTCGCTGTGTTTGGCGACCAGGCGCAGTCGCTCCAACGGCCAGGAGCGCCCGACGAACGACCGAGCGCCGCCGATCGGCACGTTGAACATCGTGTGCGGTGCTGTCAACGACAGCGTCCCACCGCGGTGGCGCAGGGCCTGTCTGAGGACGCCCGCGAGTGCCGGGATCAGCCCGGCGGTCCCCCGGGCCACGTCCCAGGTCTTGCCCGCCATCCAACCCGGCAGCCCGAGCACGTCCAGGCCGCCCCGTGACGAGGCCGGCTCCCGTGTGGTCCCGTCCGGCTCCCACAGTGCGGGCTGACCGCGCCGGGCCGGGTCTGCACTCAGCGCCGCGCGCAGCATTCCCATCGCGGACACGCCGTCGGCGAGCGCGTGGTGGACCTTGATGTACACCGCGTATCGGCCATCGGCGAGGCCCTCGATCAGGTGCAGCTCCCACAGTGGCCGGTCCCGGCTCAACGGGGTCGCGTGCAGCCACGACACCAGCGTCCACAAATCTGCCATCCCGGCGGGCGGCGGCAATGCCGAGTAGTGCACATGGCAGTCGAGGTCGATACCGGTGCCGGTATCCCAGCCCCACTGACCCAGCGACGTCAACGACCGGCGAGCGCGCTTACGCCACATGCCGGCCACGTCGTCGCGGGCGACGGCCGCGGCGAACATCTGGCGCACATCCGAGGCGCGGGCACCGTCGGGCGGGGAGAACAACGCCAGACCGCCGACCTGCATCTGACAGTTCTTCGACTCCGCCAGCAGGAACATCGAATCGGTTGGGGACATGGGAATCAACATCAGCGAACAACTCCAGGCCTAATACGGGCACCGCGGGACGATGCAGGAGGGTTACGCGAGAACATCGGTTCGGCTGGGTGAATCTCGTTGATTCAGGTCCAGATACCGCGGAGGGTTGCCTTCGCCTCGCATCTTCGGGTCGGCGACGATCCCGCTGGTCGCGGTGGTGCAACAGCACCTCGTTGCGATCGGGCTTCGATCAGATGAAGTGGAGCATCACCGTGGGATCAACCGTACGCCACCGAGCGGTGACGCGACGTCAGTCCAGCTCCCACACCGCGGTCACCGAAAAGCTCACCGTCTGCTGGCCGGGTTCCACGGGGGGTGCGGCCATCGCGCGCGGCATCGGCATCCCGACCGGCGTCGGCGGCGTGCCATCGGCCACCTCTGAGATCGAGATCACCCGGCCCAGGCGCAACCCGGACAAGTGCGCGTACTGCTCGGCGCGGTCCTTGGCGTCGTTGAAGGCCCGCTCGCGGGCATCGCGCACCAGCTGCGAATCGTCCTCGATGGAGTAGCTGACCCCGTTGATCCGGGTGGCGTCTCCGCCGGCCCGCACGATCACGGCCAGCACCTGGGAGGCGGAATCGCGTTCGACCTTGACCCGGATCGTGTTGCTGGCGCGGTAGCCGGTGATGTTCGCCGACCCACCCGGCTCGGCGTTGCCGTACTGCGGCTGCAGGCTCACCTGGGTGGTGCTGATGTCCTTGCGGTCCACCCCGGCGTCCACCAGTGCGTCGATCACCGCCTGCTGGCGCTCACTGGTCTGGTTCATCGCGTTGGTGACATCGCCGGCGACGAACTCGATGCCCGCCTCGGTGGTCAAGGTGTCCGGAATGCCCTGTACCTCACCGGATCCCACTACGGTCACCTGCCGGGCCAGATCCGCGCCGACGACACCCGGCGCGGCGTCGCAGCCGGCTATCGCGACGCCTGTCAGCCCGGCCAGGGCCAGCGTCGTCGACCAGCGGAGAACCTTCAGGGCGCTGCGTGTCGGCATGAATGGCACCCTAGCGGAGTCGATCGCGAGCCTGCGTAAAAGCATGATGCGGCACACTGGGGCGATGACCGCCGCGCCTTCCCGAGCACTGTCCAACGCCATCGAAGCCTTCGCCGGGCAGGTGTACTTCGCCCCGGAGTGTCACCGTGGCTACGCGGCACTGGGTTTTCGGCCCAGTCCCGCGACATCCGGTGGTGTCGAGATGCCGGACGGGCCGGCCTACTTCTGCAGCCGCGGCTCGGCGCTGGGGCAGGCGCCCGGTGAGGTGATCGCCGCGACTTTTGCGGTGTTCAACCCGGCGGTGGTGGTGCCGGCCGTCGCCTACGGATGGACGCTGACCGACGCCCCGACTATCCGCGCGGCCCGCACCGACGGCTCGGTGGCCCAGCTGCGCCGGGTCCTCGGTGAGTCTCCGGACGGTCTCGATCGCGCAGTAGAGCTGCTGCGCCGCGCTGCTGACGGGCTCTCGTTGGCCGGCAAGCCACTGTTCGCCGGGTTGGTTGCCGACGGACTGGCCGGCGATCCGCTCACAGATGCCTGGCAGCTCGCCGATCAACTGCGCGAATACCGCGGCGACGCACACGTGAACGCTTGGACTGCAGAGGGATTCGACGGGGTCGAGATCGGCCTGATCACCGAACTCTATCGAGGATTCCCGCCGCGCAGCTACGTGCGGACCAGGGCGTGGACCGATGCGGAACTCAGCACCGGTGAGGCGCGGCTGGCGCAGCGGGGACTGGCGCGCGATGGCGCACTCACCGAGGCGGGGCGCGCGGCCCGCGAGTCGGTCGAGGCGGCCACCGATGCGGCGTGTGCCCCGATCGTCGCCCGCCTCGGCGACGACCTGGGCGAGCTGGTCGAGCTGGTCGGCGGGTGGTCGAAACGGCTGCGTGAGACCGGCGCCTTTCCTAAGGCGTGACCAGGATCTTGCAGTGCCGGTCGGGGTCGGCCAGATCATCGAACGCCGCCCCGACGCCGTCGAGTCCGACTTCGCCGGTGATCAGCGGCGCCACGTCGATCCGCCCCTCGGCGATGGCCTGCAGCGACGCGGCGAATTCCGCGGGCTCGTAGGCCAGCACGAACTGCACGCTGATCTCCTTGGCGATACCGAAGAACGGGTGCACGGTGTCGGGCTGCATGCACACCCCGGCGACCACCAGCCGGCTGCCGGCCGGCGCGCGCCGCAGCACATCGTCGATGATGCCCGGCACGCCGACCGCCTCGAAGATCACCTTCGGCTTGACCGTGTCGAACGGCGACCCCTCGGCCGGGTCGATGCAGTGATGCGCCCCCATCACGCTCGCGAGTTCACGGCGTGCGCGCGAATAATCCGCGGCCACAATATCTTCCACGCCGCTAGTGCACAGGGCGGCGATGATAGCCATCCCGATCGGGCCGCAGCCCAGCACCAGCGCCGTCTCGCCGGGGGCGATACCGGACTTGTTGACCGCATGCAGTCCCACCGCCATCGGTTCGGTCAGCGCGGCATGTCGTGGATCCAGGCCGTTTGGAATCCGCAGCAGCAGCGGAGCCGACAGCAACATCTTCTCGGCGTAGCCGCCCATGGTGGTGTTGGAGTAGACGATCGGTTCAATGCCTTTGGCGGCCAACAGGACCGGAATCGAGGTGACCGGTGTGTTGACGGGGAAGGTGTCGGTGCCGGGCCCGGCCTGCAGCACCCGCGCGCTGAACTCATGGCCCATGAAGACATCGGCGCCCAGGTCGACGGCGGTGTCGGCGGCCGGGATGCCGCTCATGGCCCTCGTCGCGGCCAGCACCGCCTCGCCGTGTGCGGCGAAGTGCAAATCGGAACCGCAGATGCCGCAGGCGGTCACCTCGACCAGCACCTGGCCCGGGCCGGGCGTGGGTTCCGCGACGTCGTCCCGGTAGACCATCCGGCCGTCGCGCAGCACCGCCGCACGCATCAACGCGGCCCGGTTCCGTCCGTGTGCTCGGCGGCGTGCTGCACCACGGCGTTCTTGATCGCCTCGCCGGCCCGGCCGAACAAGGTGTCGCGCATGCCCTTGGCCCATTCGTGCGATGCCCGGGGGGCGATGAGTTGTCCCTTGAAGTGCGGAATCACCTTGCGAGCCAACAGCTCATAGCTGTGGTAGGTGGCCTCCGGAGACGCCCAGTCGTGTCCCAGAAACAGCAGGGTGCCGAACCCGCCGGAGCGGTCCAATAGGTCGGTGATGTGTTCGATCGCGTCATCGGGGGTGCCGATGCAGCAGCTGCCGGCGGCGGCGTAGGCCTCGACGAACTCCCGCGGCGACTGCGATTCGCCCGCGACCGAGCTGGCCAGCGGGACGAAGCCGGCCGCACCGAAGTAGTTCGCGAAATCCTGCAGGCCGTAGGTGCAATCGTCCAGGGCCTGCTCGCGGGTGTCGGCGACATGCATGATGCTCAGCACCCGCCAGTTGGCCCTGTCCGGCTCGTCGCGGCCGGCCGTTGCAGCCTGCTCGCGCACCACCTCCCAGGCGCTCTCGAGCGCGGCGAAGCCACCCGGAATCGACATCGACAGCGACAGCAGTGAGGTGCCCAGTGCGCCGGCCAGCCGCGGACCGGACGGAGAAACCATTGCCGCGCACGAGACTTCCGGGTAAGGCCAGGTGTAGGGCCGGATGTGCAGCGCGGCGTCGCGCAACGTGAACCAGTCCGAGTGCCGGGTGATCAGTTCGCCGGGCTCGGCGCGGAACAACGCCAGGATCGCCTCCAGCGACTCCTGCATCATCCGGCGCTGTTCGACGGGATCGATACCCATCATGTGGGCGTCGGTGGGCAGCGCGCCAGGCCCGGCGCCGAACATCACCCGGCCGCGGGTCAGATGATCCAGTAGCACCCAGCGGTCGGCCACCATCAGCGGGTGGTGGTAGGGCAGCGAGACCACGCCGGTACCGAGCCGGATGTGCTTGGTGCGTTCGGCGGCCGCCGCGATGAACACCTCGGGGCAGGCGATCAGCTCGTAGCCACCCGAGTGGTGCTCGCCGAACCAGGCTTCGTCGAAGCCCAGCCGGTCCAGGGCGACTACCCGCTCCAGGTCGTATTCCAGTGCGACCGTAGGTGATTGGCCCAGCGCGTGGAACGGGGTGATGAATACCCCGAAGCGCAGCGGCGGGGTCACAGCTGCACCCCGCCCAGAAACTCCAGCAGCGCCGCGTTGACCTCGCCGGGCCGTTCCTGCTGCAGCCAGTGGCCGGCGCCGTCGATCAGCACCTCCCGGTAGGGGCCGCTCACCAGTTCGGTGGCCCGGTCGCGCCGGGTGAAAGCCAGCACCGGGTCGGCGGTGCCGGCGATGAACATTGCGGGGACGTCGATGGTGGCCGACGGTGGATTGGCCATGATCTCCCAATTGCGGTCGAGGTTGCGGTACCAGTTGAGTCCGCCGGTGAAACCGGTGCGGGTGAACTCGGCGATGTAGTGGTCGAGCTCGTCGGTGCTGATCCAGTCCGGTAACGCGTCCGGCTCGGGCAGCCGCTCGATGAAGCCCATCGGCCCGGGAGCGGCCATCCGCGCCGCCGCGTCGGCGTCGGGGGGACGCAGCCCGCCCATCATCCGGCGCATGGTGCGCGCCGGGTCGGAGTCCAGTTCAGCGTCGGCGACACCGGGTTGCTGGAAATAGAGCATGTAGAAGAAGTGCTCCCCGAAGATGCTGCGGAAGGCGGCCGTCGGCGGAACCTGGGGGCGGGGCACCGGCGGGACGCTGAGGCCGACCACACCCGCGACCCGTTCGGGGTGCAGCTGCGCGGCGCTCCACGCCACCGGAGCGCCCCAGTCGTGACCGACCCAAACCGCTCGGTCGGCCCCGACGTCGTCGAGCAGGCCGACCAGGTCCCGGGTCAACGCGGCCACGTCGTAGGCCGCGATGTCATCCGGCCGCGACGAGCCACCGTAGCCGCGCTGATCGGGGGCCAGCACATGAAAACCCGCGTCGGCCAGCGCCGGAATCTGGTGTCGCCATGAATAGGCCAGTTCCGGGAAGCCATGCGCCAACAACACCACTGGGGCGCCGCGCTCGCCGGCCTCGGTGACCCGCAGGGTCATGCCGTTGGTGTCGACAAGGCGCTGGGTTGTACCGACCACGGTCTCACCAAAGCACACCCGGACTCCGGCGGAGAAGGGATTGCCCGCTCTGAACCGACGGTTCAGCCAGGCTCGACGGAGGCGAGGCGAAGCTGGGACCGTCGCATGAACCCGACCTGATAGTGGCAAACTGCTGCGCTCGGCTCCGCCGAGCTGGCAATTGCCACGGAACGGTAACCTGAACATGCCCAGCTGCATGTACTGGAAGGATTTGGGCCGAGTTCGGCCGATGCCTGATGAATCGCAAAAACGTGATCCGCACCATCACCGCGATCGCAGTGGTGCTGCTGCTCGGTTGGTCGTTCTTCTATTTCAGTGACGACACCCGCGGATACAAGCCGGTCGACACCTCGCTCGCGGTCGCCCAGATCCACAGCGGCAATGTCAAAAGCGCCCAGATCGACGACCGTGAGCAGCAGCTGCGGCTGGTCCTGAAGAACCCACTGGACAGCGCCGAGGTGTCCGACACCGGCGACAAACCGGCCAAATCCGGCAAGGCGGAGAAGGTCGACAAGCTGATCGCCAAGTACCCGACCGGGTACGCGGTTCCGCTCTACACCGCGCTGACCAAAAAGAAGGCGGAGATCAACACCGTCGTCAACCAGGGCAGCATGCTGGGCTCACTGCTGATCTACATGTTGCCGATGCTGCTGCTGATCGGGCTGTTCGTGATGTTCTCCCGGATGCAGGGCGGCGCCCGGATGGGCTTCGGCATGGGCAAATCACGGGCCAAGCAGCTCGGCAAGGACATGCCCAAGACCACCTTCGCCGACGTCGCCGGCGTCGACGAGGCGGTCGAGGAACTCTACGAGATCAAAGACTTCCTGCAGAACCCCAGCAGGTACCAGGCGCTGGGCGCCAAGATTCCCAAGGGTGTGCTGCTCTACGGCCCGCCGGGCACCGGCAAGACGCTGCTGGCCCGGGCGGTGGCCGGTGAGGCCGGCGTGCCGTTCTTCACCATCTCCGGTTCGGACTTCGTGGAGATGTTCGTCGGGGTGGGCGCCTCCCGGGTTCGTGACCTGTTCGAGCAGGCCAAACAGAACAGTCCGTGCATCATCTTCGTCGACGAGATCGACGCCGTCGGCCGCCAGCGCGGCGCCGGCATGGGCGGCGGCCACGACGAGCGTGAGCAGACCCTCAACCAGTTGCTGGTGGAGATGGACGGCTTCGGGGAACGCGGCGGGGTCATCCTGATCGCGGCCACCAACCGTCCCGACATCCTCGACCCGGCCCTGCTGCGTCCCGGCCGCTTCGACCGGCAGATCCCGGTCAGCAACCCCGACATCGCCGGCCGGCGGGCCGTGCTGCGGGTGCATTCGGCCGGGAAGCCGATCGGTCCCGACGCCGACCTGGACGGGCTGGCCAAGCGCACCGTCGGCATGTCCGGCGCCGACCTGGCCAACGTGATCAATGAGGCCGCGCTGCTGACCGCCCGGGAGAACGGCACCGTCATCACCGGCGCAGCGCTGGAAGAAGCCGTCGACCGGGTGATCGGCGGCCCCCGGCGCAAGGGCCGGATCATCAGCGAACACGAGAAGAAGATCACCGCCTACCACGAGGGCGGACATACCCTGGCCGCCTGGGCGATGCCCGACATCGACCCGGTCTACAAGGTGACCATCCTGGCCCGCGGCCGAACCGGCGGGCACGCGGTGGCGGTGCCCGAGGAGGACAAGGGACTGCGCACCCGCTCGGAGATGATCGCTCAGCTGGTCTTCGCCATGGGCGGGCGCGCCGCCGAGGAACTAGTGTTTCGCGAGCCGACCACCGGCGCCGTCTCCGACATCGAGAAAGCCACCGCGGTCGCGCGCGCCATGGTCACCGAGTACGGCATGAGCGCCAAGCTCGGCGCGGTGCGCTACGGCAGCGAACACGGCGACCCGTTTGTGGGCCGCACCATGGGCACCCAGCCCGACTACTCCCACGAAGTGGCCCGCGACATCGACGACGAAGTGCGCAAGCTCATCGAAGCCGCGCACACCGAGGCGTGGGAGATCCTGACCGAATATCGCGACTTGCTCGACGTCCTGGCCGGCGAGCTGCTGGAGAAGGAGACCCTGCACCGCGCCGATCTGCAGAAGATCTTCGCCGACGTCGCCAAGCGGCCCCGGCTGACGGTCTTCGATGACTTCGGCGGCCGGGTTCCGTCGGACAAACCACCGATCAAGACACCCGGCGAGCTGGCCATCGAGCGGGGCGAGCCGTGGCCGCAGCCGATCCCGGAGCCGGCCTTCAAGGCCGCCATCGCCCAGGCCTCGCGGGAAGCCGGCAGGTCTTCCGAAGCCGCCGGTCGCCCGCCCAATGGCATCAACGGCTCGCCCACCGGTGACGCCGCGGCGCCGGGCACCCAACCCGACTACGGCGCCCCGGCGGGCTGGCATGCGCCGGGCTGGCCGCCGCCCTCGCAGCAGCAGGGGCAGCAGGGCGGCTACTGGTACCCGCCTCAGCAGTGGTCGCCCGGTGGTTACCCGCCCGTCCCGCCCGCCCAGCACTACCCGCCCTATCAGCCGTATCCCGCAGCGCCGCCGCCACCGCCGGCACCGCCCGGCGAGGGCGACGGCCACCAGGGTGGCGAGAAGGATCGGTCTGAACCGCCGTCCGGCGACTGAGAGAGTGGGATCGGCGATGGTTTCGACAGTCTTCGATCAGGCGCGCGCCGAGGCGGCGGTGCGCGAACTGCTGTATGCGGTGGGGGAAGATCCCGACCGTCCGGGTCTGCTAGACACCCCGGCGCGGGTGGCCCGGGCTTACCAGGAGATGTTCGCCGGGCTCTACACCGACCCGGACGCGGTGCTGGAGACCACCTTCGACGAGCAGCACGACGAACTGGTGCTGGTCAAGGAGATCCCGCTGTACTCGACCTGCGAGCACCATCTGGTCTCGTTCCACGGCGTCGCCCATGTCGGCTACATCCCGGGCGACGACGGCCGGATCACCGGCCTGTCCAAGCTGGCGCGGGTTGTCGACCTCTACGCCAAGCGGCCCCAGGTGCAGGAGCGGTTGACCGGTCAGGTCGCCGACGCCCTGATGCGCAAACTCGATCCGCGCGGCGTCATCGTGGTGGTCGAGGCCGAGCACCTGTGCATGGCGATGCGGGGCGTGCGCAAGCCCGGCGCGATCACCACGACGTCGGCGGTGCGCGGCCAGTTCAAGTCCGACAGCGCGTCGCGCGCCGAAGCCCTGGAACTCATCCGGCGGAGGTGAGCCCCACACGCGCCCAGGTCGTCGGGGTGGTCAACGTCACCGCCGACTCGTTCTCCGATGGCGGGCGCTATCTGGACGTCGGTCGCGCCGTCGAACACGGCCTGGCGCTGGCCGCCCAGGGCGCGGCGATCATCGACGTCGGCGGTGAATCGACCCGGCCCGGCGCGGTGCGTGCCGATCCGTACGCGGAAGCGCAACGGGTTATTCCGGTAGTGAAAGGACTTGTCGCACAGGGCGTTACGGTCAGCATCGACACGATGAACGCAGCGGTGGCAGAAGCCGCACTGGACTGCGGTGCCAGGATCGTCAACGACGTTTCCGGAGGGCGGGCCGATCCGGCGATGGCGTCCCTGCTGGCCTCCTCGGGCGCCCGGTGGGTGCTGATGCATTGGCGCCCGGTCGATCCGGGACATCCGCATCACGTACCGGACTACCGCGACGTCGTCGCCGAGGTCCGCAACGACCTACTCGCCTCCGTCGATGCCGCGGTGGCCGCCGGCGTAGATCCGGCGAAGCTGATCGTCGATCCGGGACTGGGCTTCGCCAAAACGGCGCAACACAATTGGGCTCTGCTGAACGGCCTGCCGCAGCTGGTCGACGCCGGCCTACCGGTGCTCGTCGGGGCGTCACGCAAGCGGTTCCTCGGTACGCTGCTGTCCGGGGCCGATGGCGCGCCGCGGTCGCCCGACGAGCGGGATACTGCCACCGCGGTGGTCTCGGCGCTGGCCGCCCTGCACGGCGCCTGGGGCGTGCGGGTGCACGACGTGCGGGGCTCTGTCGACGCGCTTAGGGTCGTCGAAGCCTGGACTGCAGCTCGGGGCCAAGGAGGCACAAGCGATGACTGATCGAATCGAATTGCGCGGTCTGAAGGTTCGCGGCAACCACGGCGTGTTCGCCCACGAGCGGGCCGACGGTCAGGATTTCATCGTCGACATCACGCTGTGGATGGACCTGTCCGCCGCGGCCGCCAGTGATGCACTGGCCGACACCTACGACTACGGGGTGCTGGCCCAGCGGGCCGCGGACATCATCACCGGCCCGGCCCGCGATCTCATCGAGACGGTGGCCGCCGAGATCGCCGAGGAGGTCATGGCCGATACCCGGGTGCAGGCCGTCGAGGTGACGCTGCACAAGCCGCGCGCCCCGATCCCGCTGACCTTCGCGGACGTCGCGGTGGTGGCGCGGCGCTCCCGGCGCGACCGGCGCGGGACGGTGGTGCCGGCGTGACGCGCGCTGTGTTGTCCATCGGGTCCAACCTGGGTGATCGGCTGGCCCGGCTGCAGTCGACCCTCGACGGGTTCGGCGCCGCGGTGCGCGAGGTGTCGGGGGTGTATGAGACCGAACCGTGGGGTGTCCTGGACCAGGGGCGCTTCCTCAACGCGGTGCTGATCGTGGAAGATCCGGCGATCGATGAACACGGTTGGCTGCGCCGGGCGCACGAACTCGAAGACGCCGCTGACCGGGTGCGCGGCGAACGGTGGGGGCCGCGAACCCTGGACGTGGACGTGATCAGCTGCCGCGACACCCAGGCCGGCGCATCGACCGAGCTGTTCTCCCGTGACAAGGGGCTGGCCCTGCCGCACCCGCTGGCCCATCTGCGGGCCTTCGTGATGATCCCGTGGCTGGAGGTCGAACCGGAGGCGCAGCTGACGGTGGCCGGCCGGCGCTGCGCGGTGGCCGACCTGCTCGAGCAACTGGACCCCGCCGACCGCGACGGGTTGCGGCGGACCGATCTGGTGCTGCAGCGGCGCGCCGTCCCCGGAGACGGCTGATGGGCCCGACCCGTAAGCGAGACGTCGCCGCAGCCGCCGCGGCCGCCGCCGTCCTCAGCTACCTGGCGGTGCAGCTGTTGTACCGCTGGTTCCCGCCGATCACGGTGTGGACCGGGATATCGCTGCTGGTGGTGGCGATCGCCGAGGCGGCCTGGGGTCGCTACGTCCGCGCCAAGATCGATGACGGCCAGATCGGGGTCGGGTCCGGGTGGCTGCATCCGCTGGCGGTGGCCCGCACCGTGGTGGTCGCCAAGGCCTCGGCCTGGATGGGGGCGCTGGTGCTCGGCTTCTGGTTGGGCGTGCTGGGCTACCTGCTGCCGCACCGGTCCACCCTGCACGTCGCCGCCGAGGACACCGCCGGCGCCGTGGTCGCCGCGGCCAGCGCGCTGGCTTTGCTCGTCGCCGCGCTGTGGCTGCAGAACTGCTGCAAGTCTCCGCAGGATCCCGGCCAGACCGGGCAGCTGACCGGAAACCAACCCGGCTGAGAATCGCCGGAGCGGGGCGACACGCCAAGTGACCTTGTCCAGGTACAGTCGGGCAATGCCGGCCGGCAACGATGAGCGAAGCGACGAGGTGGAGCGGCGCAGATGAATTCGGTCCTGTCCCGCGCCCCAAGTCGGCGTGGTGCTCGCAGGCCCGGCTGGACGTTAATGACGGCGTTGCTGATCCTTGCGATCGCGGCCAGTTCGGCCCTGGTATTCACCAGCCGGGTGGAGCTGTTGAAGCTCGCCGTCATCGTGGCGCTGTGGGCCGCGGTCGCCGCCGCGTTCGTCTCGGTGATCTACCGGCGGCAAAGCGATGTGGACCAGGCCCGGGCCCGCGACCTGAAGCTGGTCTACGACCTGCAACTGGACCGGGAGATCTCGGCGCGCCGAGAATACGAGCTGACGGTGGAGTCGCAGCTGCGCCGGGAGCTGGCCTCGGAGCTGCGGGCTCAGGCCGCCGACGAGGTCGCCGGGTTGCGCAGCGAGCTGGCCGCGCTGCGAACCAATCTGGAGATCCTCTTCGACGCCGACCTGAGTCACCGGCCGGCCCTGGAGCCCGAGCGCACTACGGTTCGGGCCTACAGCGACTGGGCGCGCTCGGGCGGGGAATCCGGCCCCACCCGGGTCACGCCGGCCGCCGCGTCGTTCTACCCCGAGGACTCGGTCAGCCAAACCGCCGAGAACCCGATCATCGATGTTCCCGAGGTGCGGATACCGACCGGCGGAATCCCGATGCCTCAGCCGCAGACGCCGCAGTCGCCCCAGGCGCCGGCCGAGACCCCCTACCGCGGTTCGCACCGCCGGACCGCCGAAGAAGCGCCGCGCCGAGCCGCCGAAGAAGCGCCGCGCCGAGCCGCCGAAGAGCCGCCGCGCCGGGCCGCGGAAGAAGTCCAGCAACCCGCGGGCCGTTGGGCGCAGCCGCCGCAGCCCTTCGTCCCACCCGAGCCTCGCAGGGAATCCGAGTCCCGCCGCGAGCCCGAACCGCCACCCGTTCCGACGGCACCGCCGCCACCATGGGTCGCGCCGACCGCAGCTCCCGCCTGGAAACCGGTTGGCGCCGAGGGCGAATGGCTTCCGCCGGGCACGCCGGGCAGCAACTGGGCCCCGGAAACCCCCGAAACTCCGGTGACTCCGGCTACTCCCGCGGACTCCGGCCGGCACGGCGTCGCCGAGCCCAGGCACGCCGGCGAACCGGTGCCCGAGCGCAGCGCCGAGGCACCGTCCCGCCACGGTCGCCACGCCGAACCCGGGGAGCCGGCCGGCGGTCCGGTGAACGGTGCCGACGCAGCCGAACGCGGCGACGGGGAGGGACGCCGGCGGGCGCGCTCCCGGCACGCGGCGGACGCGCCCGGCAGCCCTGCCCAGCCGGTGCCGGCGGAGCCCGCCGGTGCCCCCGCGGCCCGGCATTCCGCCGGGGCCGAGCCGGGAGCCGAGGCCGCCCCGACCACCGGCGGACAGTCGGTGGCCGAACTGCTGGCCCGGCTGCAGGCCACCCCCTCCGGGGGCCGCCGGCGCCGCCGTCGCGAGGAGTAATACCCGCGCCTGCGACGAATGTCACTCCCCGGGCCGCGGCCGAGCGGGATACACTCTGCCCGACCGTCCGGTACCCGCAGCGCGGGACTGGAACGAACCAAGAGAACTTGCGAGGTCGTCTGCGATGGTGCAGTTCGACGGACTGCGGCCCGCCCGACTCAAGGTAGGCGTCATCTCGGCGGGCCGGGTCGGCACCGCCCTGGGCGTCGCACTGGAGCGGGCCGACCACGTCGTGGTGGCGTGCAGCGCCATCTCCGAAGAGTCGCGTCAGCGTGCCCGACGGCGGCTGCCCGACACCCTCGTGCGGCCGGCCCCCGATGTCGCCGGCGACTCGGAATTACTGCTGCTGTCGGTTCCCGACACCGAACTGGACGGCATCGTGTCCGGCCTGGCCGCCACCGGCGCGGTGCGGGCCGGGACGATCGTCGTGCACACCTCCGGTGCCACCGGGATCGGCGTGCTGGCGCCGTTGACCGAGCAGGGCTGTCTGCCGCTGGCGATCCACCCCGCGATGACGTTCACCGGCGCGGACTCCGACATCGATCGGCTGACTGAGAGTTGCTTCGGCATCACCGCCGGCGACGAAATCGGCTATGCCATCGCCGAGGCGCTGACCCTGGAGATCGGCGCCGAGCCGTTCCGGGTCGACGAAACCGCCCGCACCCTCTACCACGCCGCGCTGTGTCACGGCGGCAACCACGTGGTTACCGTGATCGACGACGCCCTGGCAGCATTGCGGGCGGCACTGCCCGGTGGTCTGGGGATCAATGACCCCGACGGCGTCGCCGAGCGGGTGCTCGGGCCGCTGGTGCGGGCCGCACTGGCCAACACCCTGCGCGACGGGCGGGCCGCGCTGACCGGGCCGGTGGCCCGGGGTGACTCGGTCACCCTGGCCCGGCACCTGCAAGCGCTGGCCGACGTGGACCCCGATCTGGCCGAGGCCTACCGCACCAACGCGCTGCGCACGGCGCACTGCGCGGACGCCGCCGACGACGTGCTGACGGTGCTGGCCCGGTGAGGCCGAACGCGCCCACTTTCACCGCCGGTGGGCTCAACGTGTACGCGCGGCCCGACGAGATCGCTCGCGTCACCCGGGCGCTGCGCTCGACCGGCCGCCGGGTGATGCTGGTGCCGACGATGGGGGCGCTGCACGACGGCCACCTGGCGCTGGTGCGTGCCGCACGCAGGATGCCCGGCTCGGTGGTGGTGGTGTCGATCTTCGTGAACCCGCTTCAATTCGGCGCCGGCGAGGACCTCGACGCCTATCCGCGCACCCTCGAAGACGACCTGGCGCTGCTGCGCGGCGAAGGTGTCGAGTTGGCCTTCACCCCGACCGCCGGTGCGATGTATCCCGACGGTCCGCGCACCGCGGTGCACCCGGGTCCGCTGGGGGCCGAGCTTGAGGGCGCCGCCCGCCCCACACACTTCGCCGGCATGCTCACCGTGGTGGGCAAACT
The DNA here is from genome assembly GCF_001667375.1 of Mycolicibacter sinensis. Taxonomy (GTDB): domain Bacteria; phylum Actinomycetota; class Actinomycetes; order Mycobacteriales; family Mycobacteriaceae; genus Mycobacterium; species Mycobacterium sinense_A. The sequence goes on from NZ_LZIN01000075.1 coordinate 100,617, forward strand.
GCTGTCGATCGTGCGACCCGACCGGGTGTTCTTCGGCGAGAAGGACTACCAGCAGCTGGTGCTGGTGCGGCAGATGGTCGCCGACCTCAACCTGGACGTGACGGTGGTGGGCGTGCCGACAGCGCGCGAACCCGACGGCCTGGCGATGTCGTCGCGCAACCGTTACCTCGACCCGGTGCAGCGCGAAGCCGCGGCAGCCTTGTCGGCGGCGCTGGCCGCCGCAGAGCACGCCGCGTCGGCGGGAGCGGCCGCGGCACTCGAGGCCGCCCCCGCGGGGCGCGCCGCGGGGGCGGGGGTCGACGTCGACTACGTGCAGGTGCGCGGTGTCGATCTCGGTCCGGCCCCCGACGAAGGGCCGGCGCGGCTGCTGATCGCCGCCCGGGTCGGTACCACCCGATTGATCGACAACGCCGCCATAACGCTCGGACTTTCCACCACCGCCGCCTCGGCGTCGGTCGGTTCGGATGGATATCCCGCAGAAAACCGGAGGAATTGATGTTTCGGACGATGCTCAAGTCGAAGATTCACCGTGCCACGGTCACCCACGCGGACCTGCACTATGTCGGATCGGTGACCATCGACGCCGATCTGATGGAAGCCGCCGACCTGCTCGAGGGCGAACAGGTGACAATCGTCGACATCGACAACGGCGCTCGGTTGGTCACCTACGCCATTACTGGGAAGCGCGGCACCGGTGTCATCGGAATCAACGGTGCCGCAGCGCATCTGGTGCATCCCGGCGACCTGGTGATCCTGATCGCCTACGGCACCATGGACGACGCCGAGGCGCGCCGCTACCAGCCGCGGATCGTGTTCGTCGACTCCGACAACAAGCAGGTCGACCTCGGCAACGACCCGGCCTTCGTGCCGGATGACGTAGCCGACCTGCTTTCGCCCAGAAGCGTGGGGTAGCCGTGCTGCTGGCTATCGACGTCCGTAACACCCACACCGTCATCGGCCTGATCGCCGGGTCGGGTGAGCACGGAAACGTCGTGCAGCAGTGGCGGATTCGCACCGAAGCGGAGATCACCGCCGACGAGCTGGCCCTGACCCTGGACGGCCTGATCGGCGACGACGGCGAACAGCTCACCGGCGCTGCCGCGCTGTCCACCGTGCCGTCGGTGCTGCACGAAGTGCGGCTGATGCTCGACCAGTACTGGCCCTCGGTGCCCTCGGTGCTGATCGAGCCGGGCGTTCGCACCGGGATCCCGCTGCTGGTCGACAACCCCAAAGAAGTCGGCGCCGACCGGATCGTCAACTGCCTGGCCGCTTTCCACAAGTTCAACACGGCGGCGATCATCGTCGACTTCGGTTCGTCGATCTGCGTCGACGTCGTCTCGGCCAAGGGCGAGTTCCTGGGCGGCGCCATCGCACCCGGTGTCCAGATCTCCTCGGATGCCGCCGCGGCCCGCTCGGCGGGGCTGCGCCGGGTGGAGCTCACCCGCCCGCGCTCGGTGATCGGCAAGAACACCGTCGAGTGCATGCAGGCCGGTGCGGTGTTCGGTTTCGCGGGACTGGTCGACGGGCTGGTGCGCCGGGTACGCGACGATACGCCCGGTCTGGCCGACGCCACCGTGGTGGCCACCGGGCACACCGCTCCGCTGTTGCTCGCCGATCTGGAAACGGTCGGCCACTACGACGCCAACCTCACCCTGGACGGGCTGCGATTGGTCTTCGAACGCAACCGGGACAGTCAACGGGGCAGGCTGCGGCCGGCGCGCTGAGCTTCTGCCGGTTGATTAAGCTGGCCAGTCGTGAGCTCCGCCGATACCCCAGACACGTCGCCGCAACAGGATCCCGACCTCCCCGAGCAGTTCCGGATCCGCCGCGACAAGCGGGCGCGGTTGCTGGAGCAGGGCCGTGACCCGTACCCGGTCGCGGTGGATCGCACCCACACTCTCGCCGAGATTCGGGCCTCCTACCCCGACCTTGCCGCCGACACCACCACCGGCGACGTCGTCGGCGTCGCCGGCCGGGTGGTGTTCGCCCGCAACTCCGGCAAGCTGTGCTTCGCCACCCTGCAGGAGGGTGACGGCACCCAGCTGCAGGTGATGGTCAGCCTGGCCAGCGTCGGCGAACAGGAATTGGACGCGTGGAAGGCCGACGTCGACCTGGGCGACATCGTCTACGTGCGCGGTGAGGTGATCAGCTCCCGCCGCGGCGAGCTGTCGGTGCTGGCGGACGCCTGGCAGATGGCGTCCAAGTCGTTGCGGCCGCTGCCGGTCGCGCACAAGGAGATGAGCGAGGAATCCCGCGTTCGGCAGCGCTACGTCGACCTGATCGTCCGCCCGGAGGCGCGCACCGTGGCCCGCCAGCGGATCGCGGTGATTCGCGCGGTGCGTCACGCGCTGGAGCGCCGCGGATTCCTCGAAGTGGAAACACCGATGTTGCAGACGTTGGCCGGTGGGGCGGCCGCCCGGCCGTTTGTCACCCATTCGAACGCGCTCGACGCGGACCTTTACCTGCGAATCGCACCCGAACTGTTCCTGAAACGGTGCGTTGTCGGCGGGTTCGACCGGGTCTTCGAACTGAATCGGGTGTTCCGGAACGAAGGCGCCGATTCCACCCATTCGCCCGAGTTCTCGATGTTGGAGACCTACCAGGCCTATGGCACCTACGACGACTCGGCCGTGGCCACTCGGGAGATTATTCAAGAGGTCGCCGACGAGGTGATCGGCACTCGTCAACTGCCGTTGCCCGACGGCAGCATCTACGACATTGACGGCGAATGGGCGACAGTTGAAATGTATCCGTCACTGTCCGAAGCGATCGGTGAGGAGATCACTCCGGCGACCCCCGTCGACCGGTTATGGGCCGTCGCCGACGAGCGGGGAGTCGAAATTCCCCGAGACCGTGGTTATGGGCACGGCAAGCTGGTCGAAGAGTTGTGGGAACACGCGGTGGGCAATGCCCTGAGCGCACCCACGTTCGTCCGGGATTTCCCGGTGGAGACGACGCCCCTGACCCGCCAGCATCGCAGTATCGACGGTGTCACCGAGAAGTGGGACCTGTACATGCGCGGCGTCGAGCTGGCCACCGGTTACTCCGAGCTCATCGACCCGGTGGTGCAGCGCGAACGCTTTGCGGCCCAAGCGCGTGCCGCGGCGGCCGGCGACGACGAGGCGATGCCGCTCGACGAGGACTTCCTGGCGGCGATGGAACACGCGATGCCGCCGTGCACCGGCACCGGAATGGGTATCGACCGCCTGCTGATGGTCTTGACGGGTCTGTCAATTCGCGAGACTGTTTTGTTCCCGATTGTTCGGCGTCACGGCAACTGATCGGCCCGCTCGCCTGTTGTGTTGAAGCAGGCGTATTTTTATGGCACATTGGTCCGCGAGGTCGAATGCGGCTTTGCGCACAGTTTGCAGCTGAAAGCTAACCGAGGGGCAACTAATATGGCGAAAAAAGTGACCGTCACCTTGATCGATGATTTCGATGGTGAGGGTGCCGCCGACGAAACGGTCGAATTCGGGCTGGACGGGGTCACCTATGAGATCGACCTTTCAAGCAAGAATGCCTCGAAACTGCGCGCGGAGTTGAAGAAGTGGGCCGACGCGGGCCGTCGGGTCGGTGGTCGCCGGCGGGGACGGTCCGGGGGTGGCCGCCGCGGAACGATCGACCGTGAACAGAGCGCCGCCATCCGTGAATGGGCCCGCCGCAACGGCCACAACGTGTCGACCCGCGGCCGTATCCCGGCCGACATCATCGACGCATTTCACGCTGCCACCTGAGCCGAAGCTGGGACCGCCGCATGAACCCGGAGGTTCAGCGAGGCTCGACGGAGGAGAGCCGAAGCTGGGACCGCCGCATGAACCGAGCGGTTCAGCGAGGCTCGACGATCCCGGCATTTCGCTCCTGGCGAACCGGGTGACCCATCGGAACGCATTCCGGCGCCCCAGCGTTGCTCTCTTGCGTCAGGTGCCAGGCCTTTCGAGGTCTGCCATCGCAAGCGTTCGATTCGGTACGCATTGCCCGGCAGGTCACAGCGCGCTCGGCCGCCCACTACAGTGGACGGCAGGTGCGCGAGGCCGAGCCAAGGCCGACCAAGTACCGATGGTGAGGGAGAGCAGGTAGCCGCCGATGTTCGAAAGATTTACCGACCGGGCCCGCAGGGTTGTCGTCCTCGCGCAAGAAGAGGCGCGGATGCTCAACCACAACTACATCGGGACCGAGCACATTCTGCTTGGTCTGATCCACGAGGGCGAAGGCGTGGCCGCCAAGTCGCTGGAGTCGCTGGGCATCTCCCTGGAAGGGGTGCGCAGCCAGGTCGAGGAGATCATCGGCCAGGGCCAGCAGGCGCCGTCCGGGCACATCCCCTTCACCCCGCGCGCCAAGAAGGTGCTCGAGCTGAGCCTGCGTGAGGCGCTGCAGCTCGGCCACAACTACATCGGCACCGAGCACATTCTGCTCGGCCTGATCCGGGAGGGCGAGGGTGTCGCCGCCCAGGTGCTGGTCAAGCTGGGCGCCGACCTGACCCGGGTGCGCCAGCAGGTCATCCAGCTGCTGAGTGGCTACCAGGGCAAGGAGACCGCCGAGGCCGGCACGGGTGGCCGGGGCGGGGAGTCCGGCTCGCCGTCCACCTCGTTGGTGCTCGACCAGTTCGGCCGCAACCTCACCGCCGCGGCCATGGAGGGCAAGCTCGACCCGGTGATCGGCCGGGAGAAGGAAATCGAGCGGGTCATGCAGGTGCTGTCGCGGCGCACCAAGAACAACCCGGTGCTGATCGGCGAGCCCGGCGTCGGCAAGACGGCCGTCGTGGAGGGGCTGGCGCAGGCGATCGTGGCCGGCGAGGTCCCCGAGACTCTGAAGGACAAGCAGCTCTACACCCTGGACCTGGGTTCGCTGGTCGCTGGCAGCCGGTACCGCGGTGACTTCGAGGAGCGGCTGAAGAAGGTCCTCAAGGAGATCAACACCCGCGGCGACATCATCTTGTTCATCGACGAGTTGCACACCCTGGTCGGGGCGGGCGCGGCCGAGGGCGCCATCGACGCGGCCTCGATCCTCAAGCCCAAGCTGGCCCGCGGCGAGCTGCAGACGATCGGCGCCACCACTCTCGACGAGTACCGCAAGTACATCGAGAAGGACGCCGCACTGGAGCGCCGGTTCCAGCCGGTGCAGGTCGGTGAGCCCACCGTCGAGCACACCATCGAGATCCTCAAGGGCCTGCGGGACCGCTACGAGGCTCACCACCGGGTGTCGATCTCCGACTCGGCCATCGTGGCTGCCGCCACCCTGGCCGACCGCTACATCAACGACCGGTTCCTGCCCGACAAGGCGATCGACCTGATCGACGAGGCCGGTGCCCGGATGCGGATCCGCCGGATGACCGCGCCGCCGGACCTGCGCGAGTTCGACGAGAAGATCGCCGACGCTCGCCGGGAGAAGGAGTCTGCGATCGACGCGCAGGACTTCGAGAAGGCCGCCAGCCTGCGGGACCGGGAGAAGCAACTCGTCGCGCAGCGCGCCGAGCGCGAGAAGCAGTGGCGCTCCGGCGATTTGGACGTGGTCGCGGAAGTCGACGACGAGCAGATCGCCGAGGTGCTGGGCAACTGGACCGGTATCCCGGTGTTCAAGCTGACCGAGGCCGAGACCACCCGCCTGCTGCGGATGGAAGACGAATTGCACAAGCGGATCATCGGCCAGGACGACGCGGTCAACGCGGTCTCCAAGGCCATCCGCCGCACCCGGGCCGGGTTGAAGGACCCGAAGCGGCCGTCCGGCTCGTTCATCTTCGCCGGCCCGTCCGGGGTCGGTAAGACCGAGCTGTCCAAGGCGCTGGCGGAGTTCCTGTTCGGCGACGACGACGCGCTCATCCAGATCGACATGGGCGAGTTCCACGACCGGTTCACCGCGTCGCGGCTGTTCGGTGCTCCTCCGGGCTACGTCGGTTACGAGGAGGGCGGCCAGCTGACCGAGAAGGTGCGGCGCAAGCCGTTCTCGGTGGTGCTGTTCGACGAGATCGAGAAGGCGCACCAGGAGATCTACAACAGCCTGTTGCAGGTGCTCGAGGACGGCCGCCTCACCGACGGTCAGGGCCGCACGGTGGACTTCAAGAACTGCGTGCTGATCTTCACCTCTAACCTGGGCACCTCCGACATCTCCAAGGCGGTCGGGCTGGGCTTCACCCAGGGCGGCGGGGACAACAACTACGAGCGGATGAAGCTCAAGGTCAACGACGAGCTCAAGAAGCACTTCCGGCCGGAGTTCCTCAACCGGATCGACGACATCATCGTCTTCCACCAGCTCAGCAGGGAAGAGATCATCCAGATGGTCGACCTGCTGATCGGGCGGGTGGCCAAGCAGCTGCGGGCCAAGGACATGGACATCGCGTTGAGCGACAAGGCCAAGGCGCTGCTGGCCAAGCGCGGCTTCGACCCGGTGCTGGGAGCACGTCCGCTGCGGCGGACCATCCAGCGCGAGATCGAGGACCAGCTCTCCGAAAAGATCCTGTTCGAGGAGATCGGCCCCGGCCAGCTGGTCACCGTCGACGTCGACAACTGGGACGGCGAGGGTCCCACCGAGGGCGCGGTGTTCACCTTCGTCGGCAGCCAGAAGCCGGCCGAAGCGGATCTGGCTCAGGCAGGCGCGCCGGCCGAATAGCCGAGAAGACACGAAAGCCCCCTTTTCCGTGAGGATTTGGGGGCTTTCGTGACTGCTCGCCCGCTCAGCGCGCTACCGGCAGCAGGCCGAAAGCCTGCTTGGCGATCTGCAGCATCCAGCTGCCGACGCTCTTGCCGTGGTCACGCGGCCAGTTGAGCTGGAAGCTGACCACCCACGGCTGGCCGGTCGCGTCGACGGCGTACCAGCTGAAGGTCAGATCGCCGGGCAACCCACCGGCTTTGGCGCCGATATAGGGCCAATCGGCGCGGCTCAAGTCGATGCCGCGCACCGCGGACAGGATCTGCTTGACCGGCGCGGCCTTGCCCACCGCACCGGCTTGCAGCGCGACGTGCACCCGGCAGATGTCCTCGGCGCTGCCGTACCACTCGGCGCCATACGCCGAGGCCGGAATGTGCGCGCGGACCGGATCCGGTTCATACGGCCGGGAGTTGGCTTGCTGCAGCAGCTTCGCGCGCTGCTCCGGCGAGCCGTACTGCCATTGCTCGCGCAGGTCCGGTTTGCCCCAGCCCACCGAGAACAGTTCGTACATGGTGGGAAACGGCGTCATGCTGGCCGGGTCGTGGTGCCCGGCCGCCACCAGTGCCCGCTCGACGGCTCGGGTGCCCACCCGGCCGATCAGCAGATCGGTCGCCATGTTGTCGCTGGTGGCGATCATCTTCTCGGCGGCCTTGCGCACCGAGACGTGGGCGCCCTCGGGCAGTTTCTCCAGCCCGGACGACCCGACCACCTTGGCCCGGCCGGTGATGGTCAGCGGGTCGTCCCAGGACACCCGCCCGGCCTTCACCTCGTTGGCCACCGCCAGCAGCACATACAGCTTGAAGATCGATGCCAGCGGCAGCGACTGGCTGGTGTTGGTGCCGGCCACCGGCGTGCACGCGCCGCCCTCGATGCGGGAGGCCTGGTAGGAGTAGCGGGCGCCGGTCCTACTCAGCACCGCGTCGACGTCATGCCAGGAGTGGATGGGTGGGGCCTCGGTGGTGGGCTTGAACAGGTCCACCATCCCGTTGTCGTCAGTGCGGATCCGGATGTCCTGGCGGGCACCGTAGGAGGTCGTCAGGTGCAGGGTGGCCGTGCCGGCCCGGATGTCGACGCCGTCGAGGCGGAACGGTCGATCCCACCACAGCGATTCCATGGTGGTGACGACCTGATCCACCTTGTCCGGTGCGGCCAGGGTGGCCACCCCGACCGGGCCGATCGGCCAGTCGGAGTTCAACATGTCCATGGTCTGCTTGGCGCGCAGCCCGGGCGGGGTCTTGGTGGAGATCGTCACCGGGCCGGTGTCCGGCTCCGAAGGTGCTGCGGGGGAGGGCGCGCAACCGGCAGCCGATGCGGCAGCGATGGCCGCCAGGCTTACCGTGGCCGTCCATACCGCCAGGTGTCGCCGCACGGGCCTACGCCTGGGCGGCGGTTCCGGCAACGTCCAACACGACCTCGAATTCCAGCAGGCTGGCACCGGTAGCGACGGGGTTCTTGCTGGCCTGGGCGTGTGCCTCGGCGCTGCGCCCGGTCGCCCAGGCCTGGAACGCCTCATCGGATTCCCACGTGGTGACCACGAAGTAGCGGTCCTCGCCCTTGACCGGCCGCAGCAGCTGGAAGCCCAGGAAACCGGGTGAAGAGTCCACCGTGTGCGCTCGGTTGGCGAACCGTTTCTCCAGCTCGGGACCGGCGCCCGGGGGTACCTCGATTGCGTTGATCTTCACCACTGCCATACGGCCTAGGCTACCGTGCCCCGGGTGGACACCGGGCCGAGCGAGCTGCTGACCTATCGCGGTGGCCACGGGACGCCGCTGGTCCTGGTGCACGGGCTGATGGGCCGCGGCAGCACCTGGCCGCGGCAGCTGCCGTGGCTGACCCGGCTGGGGGCGGTCTACACCTACGACGCGCCGTGGCACCGTGGCCGCGACGTCGTCGACCCGCATCCGATCTCCACCGAACGCTTCGTGGCCGACCTGGCCGCCGCGGTACAGCAGCTGCCGGGCCCGGTGCGCCTGGTGGGTCACTCGATGGGTGCGCTGCATTCCTGGTGCCTGGCGGCCCGCCATCCGGAGCTGGTCTCCGCGCTGGTGGTCGAAGACATGGCGCCGGACTTCCGGGGCCGCACCACCGGGCCGTGGGAACCGTGGGTGCATGCCCTGCCCGTCGAGTTCGCCCGGGCAGATCAGGTGGTGGCCGAATTCGGCGACGTCGCGGGGCGGTACTTCCTGGAAGCCTTCGACCGCACCGCTACCGGCTGGCGGCTGCACGGTCAACCCGCGCGTTGGGTGCAGATCGCTGCCGAGTGGGGCACCCGCGACTACTGGGGCCAGTGGCGCGCGGTGCAGGTGCCGTCGTTGCTGATCGAAGCCGGGAACTCGGTGACGCCCCCGGGCCAGATGAGCGAGATGCATCGCATCGCCTCGGCCAGTACCTACTTGCGCGTTCCCGATGCCGGTCACCTGGTGCACGACGAGGCGCCGCAGCTCTATCGCGAGGCCGTCGAGTCGTTTCTGTCCTGACCGGGCAGCGCGAAGCGGTCGCCGGCGAGCTGTTCGACCAGGCCGTCGTCCAGCAATGATCCCAAGGCGCGTTCGCGCTGGACCTCGTCGACCGGCCATGCCACGTCGAGCTCGGCCCGGGTAACCGGAGATACGTTGCCGCGCAACACATCCAGTAGACGCCCGCGGACCTGGCGGTCGGTGCCGGCATAGCGTTGGGCGGGTCGTTTGACGGCGCTGCCGGGTGGGAACCCGCGGTCTCGCCACGCGCAGGAACGCAACGGGCACACAGCGCAGCGCGGCGTTCGGGCCGTGCACACCATGGCGCCCAGTTCCATCAGCGCCGCCGAAAAGCGGGCGGCCTGAGCGGCTTCGGGCAATAGGGCGAGGAGGGCACCGACATCGGCATGGTCGCGTTTCGCCGACGGGGCTGCCGCATCGGCGCGTCCGTGCACGGCGCGGGCCACCACCCGGCGCACATTGGTGTCGACCACCGGAACCGGTTTGCGGTAGGCGAAACAGGCCACCGCCCGCGCGGTGTAGCTGCCGATTCCCGGCAGTTGCTCCAAGACCTCGACGTCGTCGGGCACCACGTCGGCGAATTCGCGCGCGATCACGGTCGCGCACTCATGGAGTCGTTTGGCCCGACGCGGATAGCCGAGCTTTCCCCACGCCCGCAGCACCTCGGCGGGGGTCGCGGCCGCTGTCGCCGACGGAGTCGGCCAGCGCGCCACCCACTCCGACCAAAGCGGCAGCACCCGCGCCACCGGGGTTTGCTGCAACATGAACTCGCTGACCAGGATCTGCCACGGCGTCACACCGTCCGCCCGCCAGGGCAGGTCGCGTTCGGCGGCGTCGAACCAGCCGAGCAGGTCGCCGGCGTCGATGCTCATCGGCTGGCCGTGCACAATGTCGGGTATGCCGAACTCGAACCCGATATCCGCGTGGAAGGCACTCAAGGAGGGTAACGAGCGCTTCGTCGCCGGCGAACCCCTCCATCCCAGCCAGGGCGTCGCGCGCCGCGCCGAGCTGGCCAACGGCCAGAAGCCGACCGCGGTGGTGTTCGGTTGCGGCGACAGCAGGGTCGCGGCCGAAATCATCTTCGATCAGGGCCTGGGCGACATGTTCGTGGTCCGCACCGCCGGCCACGTCATCGATGCAGCGGTGCTGGGTTCGATCGAGTTCGGGGTGGCGGTACTCGACGTGCCGCTCATTGTGGTGCTCGGTCACGACAGCTGCGGGGCGGTCAAGGCCGCGCTGGCGGCTCTCGACGACGGTGCCGTACCAGGCGGCTACCTGCGTGATATCGCCGAACGGGTCGCCTCGTCGATCCTGGTCGGCCGGCGCGAAGGCCTGCGCAGCATCGATGAGTTCGAGACCTGCCACGTCAACGAGACCGTGCGGCAACTAGCGACCCGATCGACCGTCATCGCCGAGCAGATCGAGGCCGGGACGCTGGCGATCGTCGGCGCCACCTACCACCTGTCCGACGGGCGGGTGCAGACCCGGGATCACCTCGGCGATATCGGCGATTAGTCGCCGAAGGTCACAACGCGGCAACGACACGCCGGGAAGGGTCGGACAACTCTGCCTGAGCACGTCCTACCGTGAGAACGTGCTCGATTTGGAACCGCAGGGCCCGCTGCCATCGCAGATCTACTGGCGACGCCGCGGCTTGGCGCTGGGCATCGCCGTCGCCGTGATCGGGGTGATTGCGGCCATCGTCTTCGCTGTCGTCCACGGCAGCGCGGGCGCCGAGAACACCGACACGAAGACGCCGGCCGCCGGGCAGCACGCCAACCCGCAAGGCGCCGCACCAGAAGAGGTCAAGACGCCCTTGGTGCCGCCTGCCGAGCAGCCGCCGCCGCCTTCGGCGACCCCGACCGCGGCGGTGATCCCGCCCCCGGTGCTCAAGCCGGGTGACGACTGCCCCGATTCGACGCTGGCGGTCAAGGGCATCACCGGTCCGCAGTATGTGGTCGGCGAGCAGCCCCAGTTCACCATGGTCGTCACCAACATCGGCCTGGTCGCCTGCAAGCGGGACGTGGGGGCGGCGGTGCTGGCGGCCTACGTCTACTCGCTGGACAACCAGCGGCTGTGGTCGAACCTCGACTGCGCGCCCTCGAACGAGACCCTGGTGAAGACCTTCGACCCCGGCGAGCAGGTGACGACCACGGTGACGTGGACGGGAATGGGTTCGGCGCCGCAATGCCCGCTGCCGCGACAGCCGATCGGTCCGGGCACCTACAACCTGGTGGTTCAACTGGGCAATCTGAGATCGGCGACGGTGCCGTTCATGCTGACGGAGCCGTCTCCGGACGCTCCGCCGCCGGTCGAGAACTTCCCGCCGCCAGACGCCCTGCCGCCGGGCAACTGATCGGTCCTAATTCGGGTCCAGCAGCCGTAACGGCGCCGGCCTGGTGGGGCGATGACCGGCGATATCGACCAGACTGCGCAGCGCCGCAACAATATTGGGTGCCGCCACCGTGCGCAGGCCGCCCACGGTGGCCGGGGCGCCCGGCGGTGTCAGCGCGGCGGTGAACCCGAGCCGGGCGGCCTCGGCCAGCCGGCGGTCCATGCCGCTGACCGGGCGCAGGTCGCCGGCCAGCCCTACCTCGCCGAGCACCACGGTGGTCGCCGGCAACGGCAGACCGGAATAGGCCGACGCCAACGCGATGGCCACGGCCAGATCCGTCGACGGATCGGTCAACCGCATGCCGCCCACGGTGGACAGGTAGATGTCGGCGGCCGCGATCGGCAGCTGCGCGTGCTTGCCGAGCACCGCGGTGATCATCGCGGCCCGGGCGTGGTCGATGCCGCTGACCGCCCGGCGCGGCGACCCGCCCACCGGGTCTGCCAGCAGTGCCTGCACCTCGCCGATCAACGGACGTTTGCCGTCCAGCGCGACGGTGATCGCGGTGCCGGGCACCGGTTCGCTGCGCTGTTCCAGGAACAGCCCCGACGGGTCGGCGATGCCCTCGATTCCGTTGTCGCGCAGCAGGAAACAGCCCACTTCGTCGGTGGCGCCGAAGCGGTTCTTCACGGCCCGCACCATCCGCAGCACCGAGTTACGGTCGCCGTCGAAGTGCAGCACGACGTCGACGAGGTGTTCCAGTGAACGCGGGCCGGCGATCGCCCCGTCTTTGGTCACATGGCCGACCAGGATCAGCGCCACGTCGCCACCCTTGGCGGCTGCGGTCAGAGCGGCCGTGACCGCCCGCACCTGGGTAACCCCGCCGGCCACCCCGTCGGTGTCGGCCGCGGAGATCGTCTGCACCGAGTCCACCACCACCAGCGTGGGCCGAACGGCCTCGATGTGGCCCAGCACGGTCTGCAGGTCGGATTCGGCGGCCAGGTAGATCTCGTCGTGGCTGCACCCGGTGCGTTCGGCCCGCAGCCGGATCTGCCCGCCGGACTCCTCGCCGGAGACGTACAGTGCCCGCCGCCCCGCCAGCGCCCACCGGTGGGCCACCTCGAGCAGCAGCGTGGACTTGCCGACGCCGGGATCTCCGGCCAGCAGGGTCACCGAGCCGGGAACCACCCCACCGCCCAGCACTCGGTCGAGCTCGGCCACGCCGGTCTGCTGCGGGTGTGCGCGGCCGGGCGCGATGGAGCTGATCGGAACCGCGGGCCGAGCCGGCGCCGCCGGCTGCAGTCCGGGCGACGGTGCGGCCGCCTGGGCCACCGGGTCGATGCCGCCCCAACTACCGCACTCCGGGCAGCGCCCCAGCCATTTCGCGCAGGTGTGCCCGCACTCCGCACAGCGATACAGCGATCGAGCCCTGGAGGTTTTAGCCACCCGCTGACGGTATCCGGTGGGTCTGACAGTGAGCGGGGGCTACGCCCGGAGTCAGGGGTGCAACAGGGTGCCGGCCGAGATCGGCACGGCCACCCGGATCGGGCCCGCCTTCTTGAAGTCGAAGGTGAAGTCGTAGGTCAGCCCGTTGGAGATCGCCTTGTCCAGCGTCACCGCGGCCGCCGCCGTGCTGGCGTTGGTTACCTCGGGCAGCGCCTTGGACGCCGGTGCGGTCGGCTGGTCCGGGCCGGCCGGGGCGCTGACGATCAGGACACCGCCGGCGGGAACCGACTTGGCGCCGATCACCGACACCTTGCCGACCGAGCTGTTGATCCCGGTGAGCTCATCGCCGGTGTCGGTCGACCGGTTGCTGGCGACGAACACCAGGTCCACGGTCTGGCCGGCTTCCAGCGCGTCGCCGGCCTGCACCGCCTGGATCCGCACATCCCGCAGCGCCAGCTCGCCCACGGTGGCCGAGGCGCCGTTGACCGCGGACGCCTGGTCGGCGCTTTGGGAGATCTGGCCGGTACCGCACCCGGCGAGCGCCGCGGCGACGGCCAACGCGGTAACGACCCTGTTGAACCGGTTCACTTGAGGCCTCCTGCTCGGCGCTGCGGTTTGTGACTATGCACTGTAGTAGCACGCTGATAGCGGCGGTAGTTCAGGGTTCGGGCTCGCCTTTAAAGCGTGATCGACCGCCCCGAACGGGCCCATGGTGGCCCACGTCATGCACGGTTTATCCTTGCTGTCAAGCCCTCGCCCGGGCCTGCGATGCCCCTGACCTGCACCGTTGATCGTCCGGCGTCTGAGCGACGTGTTAGGATGGGGTAGCGAAAGGGGCTCAAATCAGATGATCTTTAAGGTCGGAGACACCGTCGTATACCCACACCACGGTGCAGCGTTAATCGAGGCGATTGAAACCCGGACCATCAAAGGCGAGCAGAAGGACTATCTGGTCCTCAAGGTGGCGCAGGGCGACCTCACAGTTCGAGTTCCCGCAGAAAATGCCGAATATGTCGGCGTGCGTGACGTAGTGGGTCAGGAAGGTCTGGACAAGGTCTTCCAGGTGCTGCGCGCCCCACACACCGAGGAACCGACCAACTGGTCTCGCCGATACAAGGCCAACCTGGAAAAGCTTGCCTCCGGCGACGTGCACAAGGTAGCTGAAGTCGTTCGTGACCTCTGGCGCCGCGACCAGGAGCGCGGCCTGTCCGCCGGCGAGAAGCGGATGTTGGCCAAGGCCCGTCAGATTCTGGTCGGTGAGCTGGCATTGGCCGAGAACACCGACGACGCCAAGGCGGAGATCATCCTCGACGAGGTGCTCGCCGCGGCGTCCTGAACCGCCGGGGTTTTCGGTGGCAAGCACAGTAGCCGTGGTTCCGGCTGCGGGTTCTGGTGTGCGGCTGGGCGCTGGCGTCCCCAAAGCGTTCTTTCTGCTTGGCGGGCAGACGCTGGTCGAGCGTGCCGTGGCGGGCCTGCGGGAGTCCGGCGTCATCGACCAGGTGGTCGTCGCGGTCCCACCGGATCGCACCGATGAGGCCAAACTGATCCTCGGCGGGGCGGCCAGCGTTGTCGCCGGCGGGGCGAGCCGCGTCGACTCGGTCCGGCTCGCGCTGGAGAGCGCCGGAGAACCCGATTTCGTTTTGGTCCACGACGCCGCACGTCCGTTGACCCCGCCGGACCTGGTGGTCCGGGTGGTCGCGGCGTTGCGCGCCGGGCACCGCGCGGTGGTGCCCGCCCTGCCGGTCTCTGACACCATCAAGGCGGTCGACGCCAACGGGATGGTGCTGGGTACGCCGGAGCGAGACGGGCTGCGAGCGGTCCAGACACCGCAGGGGTTCGCCGCCGAACTGCTGTTGCGCGCCTATCAGCAGGCCGGGGCCGGTACACAGTTCACCGACGACGCCTCGATGGTCGAGCACATCGGCGGCCAGGTCCAGATCGTGGAGGGCGACCCGCTGGCCTTCAAGATCACCACCAAACTGGACGCGCTGCTCGCCGAGGCGGTGGTGCGCCGGTGAGCGTGCTGCCCCGCGTCGGATTGGGCACCGATGTGCATCCGATCGAGCCGGGGCGGCCCTGCTGGCTGCTGGGGTTGCTGTTCCCCGACGCCGACGGTTGCGCCGGCCACTCCGATGGCGATGTCGCCGTACACGCGCTGTGTGACGCGCTGTTGTCGGCGGCAGGGTTGGGGGACCTCGGCGCGGTTTTCGGCGTCGACGATCCACGCTGGGCACAAGTAACCGGTGCTGTGATGCTCGGCCAGGTATGCAGTCTGCTCGGCGAGGCCGGCTTCACGGTCGGCAATGCCGCGGTGCAGGTTATCGGGAACCGGCCGAAGGTCGGACCGCGCCGCGCCGAGGCGCAGCAGCTGCTGTCCGATCTGCTGGATGCACCGGTGTCGGTGTCAGCGACGACCACCGACGGGCTGGGGCTGACCGGCCGGGGCGAGGGCCTGGCCGCAGTCGCTACCGCGCTGGTGGTGCCGGGGTAACTCGCCGGGCGGGGGTCAGCAGGCGCCGAAGATGAGGCCGACTACACCACAGGCGACCTCGGTACCGACGCCCACGCCGGTGCTGGCGAGGTCGCCGCTGGTGTCCGCGGCGATACCCGGCAGTTCGCCAGCGATGTTGGTGGTCGCATCGATGGCGGCCTGGCCAGCGGCATCGGCGACAGAACTGCCGGCTGCCTCGGCAACTCCGTTGGCGGCGTCGGCACCGACACCGCCGAGGGCGTCCGAAAGGAGGTTGGGGTCCAGCGCCGGGGTGAAGTCGAGGTTAGACAGGTCGGCGGCAACCGGGGATGCCGCACCCAAAACGTCGGTCGCCGCGGCCGAACCGGCGAGGTCCGAGGCCGCAGCCGAAGCGGCGGTAGCGGCGTCCACGCCGGTAGACGGAGCGGCACCGAGACTGCCCAGGCCCGACATCAGCAACGGTGCACCCAACATCGGCACGTACATCGCCATCATCGGGGCCATCATCGCCATCGAGCTGCCGATGGAGGCACCCATGTTGTTCATTCCGCCCGCAGCAGGAGCGGCCGCCATACCGTCGTCGGCCGGGTGCGCCGCCTCGTCTTCCGGCCGCACCGTGCCGTCGTGGGCCGGGTTCCCCGCAGCGTTGCCGGCCGGATTTGCCGCGGGCGAGTGTGCCGCGTTGTCGCCGATTGGACCGAGCGTCCCGGCATCGGCGGGGCCGGCCGCGCCATGATCGGTCGGCTGTACCGCGCCGGCCAGGTTTGCGCCGGGCGCCGACTGCGTCGACACCTGCCCGCTCTGATCGTTTGGTTCATCGGCATATGCCATCCCTGCCGATGCGATTGTGGCCGCAGCCAAGAACGCTCCGGAGGCCGCCGCCAGAAGTCTGCTCACTGCCGCAATATATGCCACCGGTGACCGCCTGTCCACACATGTGGCAAGTGGTGCCCGTTCCTGGTAATTGCCTGATAGGAAGGGGTTCGGCGATCGCGGGCAGCGGGCGCGACGGTGGCGCCCTTCCGGCCCGGTAAGCTGGCCCGTCGTGACCGATCGCCCTGGCCTACGGCTGCACGACACGGCAACCGGCGCCGTTCGTGACTTCGTTCCGCTGCGGCCCGGTCACGCGTCGATCTATCTGTGCGGTGCAACGGTGCAGGCCCCGCCGCACATCGGCCACGTCCGCAGTGGTGTCGCGTTCGATGTGCTGCGCCGATGGCTGACCGCGCGCGGCTATGACGTCGCCTTCGTGCGCAACGTGACCGACATCGACGACAAGATCCTCAACAAGGCCGCGGCGGCGGGCCGTCCCTGGTGGGAGTGGGCCGCCACCTACGAGCGGGAATTCACCGCCGCCTATGAGGCGCTGGGCGTGTTGCCGCCCTCGGCCGAGCCGCGCGCCACCGGCCACATCACCCAGATGGTCGAGCTGATCGAGCGGTTGATCGCCTCCGGCCACGCCTACGCCGGCGGCGGAGACGTCTACTTCGACGTACTCAGTTACCCCGATTACGGCCAGTTGTCCGGCCACAAGATCGACGACGTGCACCAGGGCGAGGGCCTGGCCACCGGAAAACGCGACCCGCGAGACTTCACGCTCTGGAAGGGCGCCAAGCCCGGCGAACCCAGCTGGCCGACGCCGTGGGGGCCCGGCCGCCCGGGCTGGCATCTGGAGTGTTCGGCGATGGCCCGGTCCTACCTCGGCCCTGAGTTCGACATTCACTGCGGCGGAATGGATCTCATCTTCCCGCACCACGAGAACGAGATCGCCCAGAGCCGGGCCGCCGGTGACGGGTTCGCCAACTACTGGCTGCACAACGGCTGGGTCACCCTCGGCGGCGAGAAGATGAGCAAGTCGCTGGGCAACGTGCTGTCGATGTCGGCGGTGCTGCAACGGGTCCGGCCTGCCGAACTGCGCTATTACCTGGGCAGCGCGCACTACCGCTCCATGCTGGAGTTCTCCGAGGCGGCCCTGCGCGACGCCGTCAACGCCTATGTCGGCATCGAGGATTTCCTGCACCGGGTGCGCAGTCGGGTGGGCGCAGTGCTTCCCGGCTGCTGGACGGACCGGTTTGCCGCCGCACTCGACGACGACCTGTCGGTGCCGATCGCGCTGGCCGAAGTGCACCGCACCCGTGCGGAGGGCAACCGCGCGTTGGACGCCGGTGACCATGAGGGTGCGCTGGCGGCTGCCGGCGCGATCCGGGCGATGATGGGCGTGCTCGGCTGTGACCCGCTCGACGAACGCTGGGAGTCGCGCGACGAGACCTCGGCGGCGCTGGCGGCGGTCGACGTGCTGGTGCGCGCCGAGCTGCAACGCCGGGAAACCGCTCGCGCCGAGCGGGATTGGCAGCTGGCCGACGAGATCCGCGGCAGGCTCAAGGATGCCGGCATCGACGTCACCGATACCGGCGACGGCCCGCAGTGGTCGCTGTTGCTGGACGGGGCGGGCTAGATGGCGGGCAATTCCAAGCGCAAGGGCGCGGTGCGCAAACCCGGGACCAAGAAGGGTCCCACCGTCGGCTCCGGCGGTCAGCGCCGCCGCGGGCTCGAGGGCCGCGGCGCCACCCCGCCCGCCCACCAGCGGGAGTACCACCCGGCCGCCAAAGCCGCCAAGCGCGCCGCCAAGCAGCGGGCCTACCGGACCGCCAAGCGCAGCGACGAGAGCGAGACCGTGCTGGGCCGCAACCCGGTGCTGGAATGCCTGCGGGCCGGTATCCCGGCCACCGCGCTGTATGTGGCGCTCGGCGCCGAAGCCGACGAGCGGTTGACCGAATCAGTCACCCGGGCAGCCGATTCCGGATTGCCGATCCTGGAGGTCCCCCGCTCGGACCTGGACAAGATGACCACCAACGGTCTGCATCAGGGCATCGCCTTGCAGGTTCCGCCGTACCAGTACGCCCATCCCGACGACCTGCTCGCCGCCGCGCGCCAAGACGTCGCGCCCGCGCTGCTGGTCGCGTTGGACAACATCTCCGATCCGCGCAACCTCGGCGCCATCGTGCGCTCGGTGGCGGCATTCGGCGGGCACGGCGTGGTCATCCCGCAGCGTCGCTCGGCGTCGGTCACCGCGGTGGCCTGGCGAACCAGTGCCGGTGCTGCAGCGCGGGTCCCGGTCGCGCGCGCGTCCAACCTGAACCAGACCCTGAAGGCGTGGGCCGATCGCGGCCTGCAGGTGGTCGGACTGGATGCCGGCGGCGACACCGTGGTCGACGACTTAGACGGCGCCGGCCCGATGGTGCTGGTCGTCGGCTCCGAGGGCAAGGGCCTGTCCCGGCTGGTCCGGCAGAACTGCGATGCCATCGTGTCGATTCCGATGGCCGGGCCCACCGAGTCGCTGAACGCGTCGGTGGCCGCCGGGGTGGTGCTGGCCGAAATCGCCCGCCAGCGGCGGTGATCCGCCGCGCCGCGGAACGTTCGCGCCGCCAGCAGACAGCGAATCGCATCAATCTGGACAACTGGGTGCGACTCTGCGTCTGCTCGGCGCTATTTGCCGCACCGGCGATCCCGGCCGCGCCGTTTGCCGCCGGGCAACCGCCGAGTTTCGATCTGCAGGCGCATCGTGGTGGGCGAGGCGAGACCACCGAGGGATCGCTGCACGGCTTCGCCAAGGCGATCGAAACAGGGGTCAGCACACTGGAATTGGATATCGTCTTGACCCGGGATGCGCAACCGTTGGTCTGGCACGATCCGGTGATCGAGCCGTCCAAGTGCGCCGATACCGGCCCGGCCGTTGCCGGCGACCCGCAGTACCCGTATGTGGGCAAGCGGGTGGCTGAGCTCACCGTGGCACAGGTTTACACGCTGGACTGCGGTCAGCCGCTGCCGGAGTTCCCCGAGGCGGAAGTGCCGCCCGGCAACGTGATCGCGACGCTGCCGGAGGTGTTCGCGCTGGCCGACTCGTATCACGCAGATGTGCGCTACAATATCGAGACCAAAGTCGACGCAGAAGATCCGCAGCAGATCGTCGAGGTGACCCTGGCGGCGGTGCGGGCCGCCGGCAAGCTGGACGCCGTGGAGATACAGAGCTTCGACTGGCGCACCCTGCCGTTGGTGCGCGCCGTCGAGCCGGCCATTCCCCTTGTCGCACTGTGGGAAAGCGGGCCGGACCCGATCGCCGGTGCGGCCGCAGCCGGCGCCGACACCGTCTCTCCGCACTACTCGGTGGTGGATCGGGCATTTGTCGACCGAGCGCACCGCGCCGGACTCAAGGTCATTCCGTGGACGGTCAACGACGCCACTGCGATGCGCGAGCAGATCGCCGCCGGCGTGGACGGACTCATCACCGACTATCCGCAGCGCGCCCGCACCGTGATGGCCGAGCTGGGGATGCCGCTGCCGCCGGCGTATCACCGCTGATCCGGTGGCGGTGACCCGCTAAACGCCCAGCAGCCGGGCGCCGGCCCACAGCGCCAGTACCGCCGCCAGCAGGGTCGGCGGCACTGTGCACAATCCCAGCCGGGTGTACTCGCCGACACCGGCCGGAACGCCATAGCGGCGCAGCACCCGGCGCCACAACAGGTTCGACAGCGAGCCGGCGTAGGTCAGGTTGGGTCCGATGTTGACCCCGATCAGCACAGCCAGCACCGCCACCGGGCCGGCCGGCGCCACCAGCGGCGCCAGCACCAGCGTCGCCGGCAGATTGTTGACCACGTTGGCCAGCACCGCGGCCACCGCCGCGATACCCAGCAGCGCCGTCAGCCCCGTACCCGTCGGCAGCACCGCGCTCATCCGGTCGCCCAGCCCGTTGTCGACGACCGCGCGCACCACCACCCCCAGTGCCAGCACGAACACCAGAAAACCGACGTTGGCGGCCCGCAGGATGCCGGCCGGAGTGCTGCGCCGCAGCGCCAGACCGCGTACGGCCAGCACGGTGGCGCCAGCGACCGCCGCCCATGCCGGAGCGACACCGAACGTCTCTGCGAGCACGAAGCCGGCCAGCGTGAGGGCCACCACCGCCAGCGCGAACACCGGCACCGGCGGAGGAGGGCCGGCCTGCAGGTGCTCCGGGGTCGCGCGCAGGTCGACGCGGAAGAACCACCGAAAGATCAGGTAGACCACTGCCGTCGCGGCCAGCCACGGCGCCGCCATCAGCGCGGTGAACCTCGCGAAGGACAGGCCGGCCGCCTGGAGCGCCAGCAGGTTGGTCAGGTTGGACACCGGCAGCAGCAGTGATGCAGTGTTGGCCAGATGCGCGGTCGCGTAGGCGTGCGGGCGCAGCGGTGCCCGACGGCGGCGGGCCATCATCAGCACCACCGGGGTCAGCAGCACCACCGTCGCATCCAGGCTCAATACCGCGGTCAGGCAGGCCGCGATGACGAAGACCCGGCGCAGCAGATGCTGCGGCGGCCCGACATCGGCCCGAGCCATCGCCGCGCCGGCGGCCTCGAACAGGCCTTCGTCGTCGCAGAGCTGCGCCAGCACCAGCACCGCACCCAGGAACGCGACGACACGCAGCAGGGTGGCGGCCTCGGCGGCAGCGTCGTGCACCGAGATAGCTCCAGTGGCGACCAGGACGGCAGCGGCCGGAACCGCCGCGAACACCTCCGGCCAGCCCCGCGGCCGGGCGACCGCGAAGCCCAGCACCACGGCGAGCATTACCAGCGCAAGAGCCGGCTTCAGGTCCACGGGTCTTCGCGCCGCCACACCGTCGGCAAGTGCAGGCCCACTCCGTCGGTGTCGGCGAGCTCGCTGAAGATCCGCATCGTCACATTCAGGTCGTCGACGGCATACGGCAAGGCGCGCAATGGTTTCGACAACGGGCGGAAGAAATCGTCCCAATGGGTCAACACGACGGTCTTCGCGCCGATGGCGCGCACCGTCTCCGACCAGTAGTCGGTCAGGTATTGCCGCGGTTGCACACCCAGCTGGCCCACACCCAGATAGGCGACGTCGGCGCGATGCCCGTCCAGCGCACCCGGGACGAACCCGGCGCTGCCGACGATCAGCAGCCCCCGCCCCGAGGGCCGGTGGGTCACCAGCGCCGACCATGCCTCGCCACACCTGTAGGCCGATGCCTTGACCGGCGGAACCACCGCGGTGGTGATGACACCGGGGAAGCGGTCCGGCGGGCAGTGCCGCGATTCGAGAAGAGTGACGTCGTAGGCGCCCAGCGTGATGGGTGTCCCGGGTACGGCGACGATCAAGTGGTCGCCCGAAAGCCCTTGGCCGCGGCCGATATTGGCCGCCGATTCACCGCCCGCCAGTGCCGCGCCGGTGCGTTCGGCTACCGCCGCGCAGTCCAGCGCGTGATCAATATGGGTGTGCAGCGGGATCACCGCGGCCAGCTCGCGCGCGCCGGCCCGGGCCAGGCAGCCGTCGATGCGAGCGGCCGACGGCGCAACCTTGCGCAGCGCCACCCGCGTCAGACTTGGGCGCGAGAAGTAGCCGTCGGTCATCAGCGCCGACGACCCGTCGTCGATCAGCATGCTGGTCACGCCGAGCCACGTCACCGACAACGGCGCGTCCGGCGCCGCGGCCGGGACGGTGAACCGGTGCGCATACCCGCCGAGGTCGGGGCGGCCGGGCTTGAGGCGCATCGGGGGAGTCGGGTCAGACCTTGGGGCGGTCGTCGTCGCCGATCAGCAGCCGGACCGCCAGGTCCAGCCGCGTGCTGAAGTCGGTGGCCGACGCTCGCCGGGTCAGCCAGGCGAGCAGGTTGGACAACCACACATCCGAGATCACCCGGGAGATGTGGTACTGCTCCTCGGTCGGCTCGCCGTCGCTCATCGCCCCGGCGAACATCGAGTCGATCAGCTTCTGGACGTGGTCGACCTCACCGGCCGCCGAAGCGTCGGCGAAGACGTAGGCCCGGGTCATGGCCTCGGTCAGCAGCGGGTTGCGCTGCATGGCGCGGTTGAGCTTGTTGACCACCAGGTTGAGTCGCTGGTGCCGGGTCATTTCGGCGTAGGTGGCCGGATCGGTCTTGGTCTCGACGCGGGCGATCTCGCGGCCCATCGCCGAGACCAGCAGGTGTACCTTCGACGGGAAATACCGGTACAAGGTGCCCACGGCCACGTCGGCCCGGTCGGCCACCGCACGCATCTGCACCGCGTCGTAGCCGCCTTTGGAGGCGATCGCCAGCGTCGCATCCAGGATGCGCTTGCGGCGTTCCCGCTGCGCCTCGGAGCCGAGGTCGGACTCGGTCAGCACAGCCACGCTGGTGACCTCGCGCGGCTGGGTCCGCGATCCGCGAGCCGGATTGCTGTCGGCTGGTGACGACATGTGGGGGGCAGCTCCTTCAGTCGGCCTACTCGCCAGTAACGATACGCATCACGTAGCTGAATCTCGCGCTCCCAACCCCGACGGGACGCGATGTGTCCTGCCACAACGGTTCGACTTGACGCTCGGACGCTGGCACTATTAGAACACGTTCTAGTGAGCGAGGTGGACTTCCGCACTCGCCGAAGTTCAACACCGAGACCACCCGGAGGAGCCCAGCGTGTCCGTGACCATCAACGACGAACAGCTCGCCGCTCGTGAGCTGGTCCGCGACTGGGCCGCCGCAGTAGGCACCGCCGAGGCGATCCGTGCGGTCGAACTGGGCCAAACCGATGCCTGGCGGCCGGTTTTCGCCCGCCTGGTCGACCTGGGCCTGTTCGGGGTGGCCGTATCCGAGGAGTGCGGCGGCGCCGGCGGGCGGCTCGAAGACCTGTGCGCGATGGTCGACGAGGCCGCCAAGGCACTGGTTCCCGGTCCGGTCGCGACCACGGCGCTGGCCACTTTGGTGGTCACCGAGCCGCAGCTGACCGAGGCCCTCGCGAACGGTGAACGTGTCGCCGGGGTCGCGATCGACGCCGATCTGCAGCTCGACGCCGCGACGTCGCAGGTGTCCGGCACCGCCGAGCGGGTGCTGGGCGCGACCGCCGACGGGCTGCTGGTGCTGCCGGCCGGTGAGGACTGGATTCTGGTGGACGCCCGCGCGGACGGGGTGACCGTCGAGCCGCTCGCCGCCACCGATTTCTCCCGGCCGCTGGCGAAGGTGACGTTGACCGCCGCGCCCGCGGTCGTGCTCGAGGCCGGTAGCCGGGTGCAGAGCCTGGTGGTCACGGTGCTCTCCGCCGAGGCCGCCGGCGTCGCCCGCTGGGCCCTGGACACCGCCGTCGAGTACGCGAAGGTTCGCGAGCAGTTCGGCAAGCCGATCGGCAGCTTCCAAGCCGTCAAACACCTGTGCGCGGAGATGCTGTGCCGGGCCGACCAGGCTGCGGTGGCGGCCGCCGATGTGGCTCGCGCCGCATCCGACCCCGATGAGCAGCAGTTCGCGATCGCGGCCGCGGTAGCCGCCGCCATCTGCATCGACGCCGCCAAGGCCAACGCCAAGGATTGCATCCAGGTGCTCGGCGGCATCGGTATCACCTGGGAGCACGACGCGCACCTGTACCTGCGCCGGGCCTACGGCATCGGTCAGGCGCTGGGCGGATCGGAGCGCTGGCTGCGCCGCACCGCCGCGCTGACCCGGGCCGGGGTGCGGCGCCGGCTGGAGGTCGACCTCGGTGAGACCGCCGACGTCCGGCCCGAGATCGCCGCCGAGGCGGCCCGGATCGCCGCGCTGCCCGACGAGCAGCGCCAGGCCGCGTTGGCCTCCTCGGGCCTGCTGGCACCGCACTGGCCGGCGCCGTACGGGCGGGCGGCCGGTCCCGCCGAGCAGCTGGTGATCGACCAGGAACTCGCCGCGGCGGGTGTCGCACGCCCGGACCTGGTGGTGGGCTGGTGGGCGGCGCCGACCATTCTCGAGCACGGCACGCCTGAGCAGATCGAGCGTTTCATCCCGCCCACCCTGACCGGCGAGGTGTTCTGGTGCCAGCTGTTCTCCGAGCCCGGCGCCGGTTCGGACCTGGCGGCGCTGCGCACCAAGGCGGTCAAGGTCGACGGCGGCTGGCGGCTGACCGGGCAGAAGGTGTGGACCTCACGGGCGCACGATTCGCAGTGGGGTGTCTGTCTGGCCAGAACGGATGCCGACGCGCCCAAACATAAAGGCATCACCTACTTCCTGGTCGACATGGCCGCCGAGGGCATCGACATCCGGCCGCTGCGGGAGATCACCGGCGAGGCCCTGTTCAACGAGGTGTTCCTCGACGACGTCTTCGTCGCGGACGAGCTGGTGGTCGGCGGCGTCAACGATGGCTGGCGACTGGCCCGCACCACGCTGGCCAACGAGCGGGTCGCGATCGCCGGTGGCACCGCGTTGGGCAACCCGATGGAAGAACTGCTGAAAACCCTGGCCGATCGGGAACCCGACACTGCCACCGCCGACCGGTTGGCCCGGCTGATCATCGCCGCACAGGCGGGCGCACTGCTGGATCAACGCATTGCCCAGCTCGCCGTCGGCGGCCAGGACCCCGGCTCGGAGTCCTCGGTGCGCAAGCTGATCGGGGTGCGCTATCGCCAAGACCTGGCCGAGTACCGGATGGATCTGACCGAAGGGGCCGGCGCCGTGGCCGGACGTGAGGTGCATGACTTCCTCAACACCCGCTGCCTGTCTATAGCCGGTGGCACCGAGCAGATCCTGCTGACTCTGGCCGCTGAGCGGCTGCTGGGGCTGCCGCGCGGGTAGCTTCCGCTCGGCGCGGGTACCCACTGTCGGAATCGCAGCCGACGAACGGAGTAGTGGGTGCCGGGCCGAATCGAGGTCGATGGCGTTACGCCGAGTGTGTCCTGTGGCAGGCAGCCCGCCAAGGCGGTGGTCGGAGAGGTAGTGCCGGTCGCCGCCAGCGTCTGGCGCGAGGGACACGAGGTGGTCGCGGCGACACTGGTGGTGCGCTACCTCGGGCCCGGTTACCCGCGACCGACCGGCTCATCCGGCGGTCCCAGTCTCGCCTCTCCTTCGTCGAGGCTCGCTGAACCGCCGGGTTCAAGCGGCGGTCCCAGTCTCGCCTCTCCTTCGTCGAGGCTCGCTGAACCGCCGGGCACGCAGGCCGACGAGCAGAAGGGCGTTGCCGCGTCTTCTCGGGGCAAGCCGTTGCTGCTGCCGATGAGCGCCGGTGCGCAGCCGTACGTCTTTCATGGCCAGTTCGTCCCGGACCAGGTCGGGTTGTGGGCGTTCCGGGTCGACGGCTGGACCGATTCCATCGGCACCTGGCGTGATGCGGTGGTCGCGAAACTGGACGTGGGTCAGGGCGAGGCCGAGCTGTCCAACGATCTGCTGATCGGCGCCGAGCTGTTCGACCGTGCCGCCGCCGGGGTGCCGCGCAGGCAGCGGGAGCCCCTGCGGGCCGCTGCTGCCGCATTGCGCGAGCCGGGAGACCCGGTGACCCGGACGGCGCCGGCGTTGTCGGATCAGGTGTCCGAACTGCTCAGCTGCTACCCACTGCGGGACCACTGCACTCGGGGACAGCAGTATCAAGTGTGGGTGGATCGGCCGCTGGCCCGGTTCAGCGCCTGGTACGAGATGTTTCCGCGGTCCACCGGCGGATGGGATTCCGCGGGCGAGCCGGTGCACGGCACGCTGGCCACCGCGTCGTCGGAGCTACCGCGCATCGCCGAGATGGGATTCGACGTGGTGTATCTGCCGCCGATCCACCCGATCGGGAAGGTGCACCGCAAGGGCCGGAACAACAGCGCTGTGGCCGAACCGGGTGACGTCGGGTCGCCGTGGGCGATCGGCAGCGACGAGGGCGGCCACGACGCGGTGCATCCCGACCTGGGGACGCTGGAGGATTTCGACCGTTTCGTCGCCCGCGCCGGCGAGCTCGGTTTGGAGGTCGCCCTGGATCTGGCGTTGCAGTGCGCGCCCGATCACCCCTGGGCACGTGAGCACCGGCAGTGGTTCACCGAGCTACCGGACGGCACGATCGCCTACGCGGAGAACCCGCCGAAGAAATACCAGGACATCTATCCGTTGAACTTCGACAACGATCCCGCCGGGTTGTCTGCCGAGGTACTTCGCGTGGTGCAGCACTGGATCGACCACGGCGTCAAGGTGTTTCGGGTCGATAACCCGCACACCAAACCGCCGGGCTTCTGGGCCTGGCTGATCGCGCAGATCAAATCCGCCGATCCCGATGTGTTGTTCTTGTCCGAGGCGTTCACTCCGCCGGTACGCCAGTTCGGCCTGGCCAAGCTCGGCTTCACCCAGTCCTACACCTACTTCACCTGGCGCACCTCGAAGTCCGAGCTGGTGGAGTTCGGCGAAGAGATCGCCGAGATCGCCGACTTCCGCCGCCCGAATCTGTTCGTCAACACGCCGGACATCCTGCATGCCAGCCTGCAGCATCACGGCCCCGGCATGTTCGCGATCCGGGCGGTGCTGGCCGCCACGATGGGCCCCTCATGGGGAATGTATTCCGGCTACGAGTTGTTCGAGCACCAGGCACTGCACGAAGGCAGCGAAGAATACCTGCACTCGGAGAAGTACGAACTGCGTCCGCGCGACTTCGCCACCGCGGTGCGAGAGGGCAGGTCGTTGGAGCCGTTCATCGCACGCCTCAACGCCATTCGCCGGCGCCACCCCGCTCTGGCGCAACTGCGCACCCTGCATTTTCATCACGTCGACAACGACGCGCTGCTGGCCTACAGCAAGTTCGACCCGGTCAGCGGAGACACGGTGCTGGTGGTGGTGACGTTGAACGCGTTTTCGGTTGAGGAGGCGACGTTGTCGCTGGACATGGCGGCGCTGGGGATGGAGCCTTACGAACGGTTCTGGGTACGCGACGAGATCAGCGGGGAGGAATACCAGTGGGGGCAGGACAATTACGTCCGACTCGAGCCGAGCCGAGCGGTCGCCCATATCGTCAATATGCCCGTGATCAACACCGACGCGCGGGCACGGTTACATCGGAGGTGAGAACCCGATGACCCGCAGCAAACCCACGCCCAGGCCGGGACTGGCGGTGGCGCCCGAGGACGTCGACCGCTTGGTGTCCGGCGCGCACCATGATCCGCACGCGATCCTCGGCGCCCACGACGACGGCGAACGCA
This sequence comes from Mycolicibacter sinensis, assembly GCF_001667375.1. Classification (GTDB taxonomy): domain Bacteria; phylum Actinomycetota; class Actinomycetes; order Mycobacteriales; family Mycobacteriaceae; genus Mycobacterium; species Mycobacterium sinense_A. The sequence continues at coordinate 127,900 of NZ_LZIN01000075.1, forward strand.
CCGTGATCCGGACGCTGCGGCCGGGCGCGGCCGCTGCCGCGGTGCTGGTGGGCGGCGACCGGGTGCCGATGCAACACCTGGGCAACGGGCTGTTCGCCGCGACATTGCCGTTCGCCGACCTGATCGACTATCGGCTGCAGTTCGACTACCCGGACGCAGCGGAGCCCCAGATCGTCGCCGACGGCTATCGTTTCCTGCCGACGCTGGGTGAGATCGACCTGCACCTGTTCGCCGAAGGCCGGCACGAACGGCTGTGGGAGGTGCTCGGCGCCCATCCCCGCACGTTCACCACGCCGGACGGAACGGTCACCGGGGTGTCGTTCGCGGTGTGGGCACCTAACGCCAAGGGAGTCGCTCTGATCAGTGACGTCACCGGCTGGGACGGTATCGGTGCGCCGATGCGAGTGTTGGGCTCTTCCGGTGTGTGGGAACTGTTCTGGCCCGGCTTCCCGGTCGGCGGCCTATACAAGTTCCGGGTTCACGGCGCCGACGACGTCGTCACCGAGCGGGCCGACCCGATGGCGTTCGCCGCCGAAACGCCCCCGCAGACCGCCTCCCGGGTCACGACCAGCCGTTATACCTGGAGCGACGACGAGTGGATGAGCCGGCGCGCCACCGGAAATCCGGCATTCGAAGCGATGAGCGTCTACGAAGTACACCTCGGGTCCTGGCGTCCCGGCCTGAGCTATCGACAGCTCGCCACTGAGCTTACGGATTACGTTGTGCAACAGGGCTTTACCCATATCGAACTGCTTCCGGTCGCTGAGCATCCGTTCGGCGGATCATGGGGCTACCAGGTCACCTCCTACTACGCCCCGACTGCCCGGTTCGGCACGCCGGACGAATTCCGCGCGCTGGTCGACGCGCTGCATCGCGCCGGTATCGGCGTCATCGTGGACTGGGTACCGGCGCACTTCCCGAAAGACGCCTGGGCGCTGGGCCGGTTCGACGGCACCCCGCTGTACGAGCATGCCGATCCGCATCGGGGTGAGCAACTCGACTGGGGCACCTACGTGTTCGACTTCGGCCGCCCGGAGGTCCGCAACTTCCTGGTCGCCAACGCGCTGTATTGGCTGAGCGAGTTCCACATCGACGGGCTACGCGTCGATGCGGTGGCGTCGATGCTCTATCTGGACTACTCGCGGCCAGAGGGCGGCTGGACGCCCAACGTCTACGGCGGCCGGGAGAATCTGGAAGCGGTGCAGTTCCTGCAGGAGATGAACGCGACGGCGCACAAGTCGGCGCCCGGCATCGCGACCATTGCCGAGGAATCAACCTCGTGGCCGGGGGTGTCAAGACCGACCGCCCTTGGCGGGCTGGGTTTTTCGATGAAATGGAACATGGGCTGGATGCACGACACGCTCGCCTATCTCGGCCACGACCCGGTGCACCGCTCCTTCCATCACCACGAGATGACCTTTTCGATGCTCTACGCCTACAGCGAGAACTTCGTGCTGCCCATCAGCCACGACGAAGTGGTACACGGCAAGGGCACGCTGTGGAGCCGCATGCCCGGCGACGATCACGCCAAGGCCGCCGGGGTCCGCAGTCTGCTGGCCTACCAGTGGGCCCACCCCGGCAAGCAGCTGCTGTTCATGGGCCAGGAGTTCGGCCAGCGCGCCGAATGGTCCGAGGAGCGCGGATTGGACTGGTTCCAACTCGACCCAGAACGGGAGGCAGCCGGATTCTCGGCCGGAATCCTCCGCCTGACACGCGATCTCAACGCCATCTACCGCGAACGCCCCGCACTGTGGAGCCAAGACATCAGCCCGGCCGGCTATTCCTGGATCGATGCTAACGACTCCGCCAACAACGTGCTGAGCTTCCTGCGTTACGGGGCGGACGACTCGGTGGTGGCCGCGGTGTTCAACTTCTCCGGGGTGGCGCACACCGGCTACCACCTCGGCCTGCCATTCGTCGGCCGGTGGCGCGAGCTACTCAACACCGATGCCGTCGACTACTGCGGCGGCGGTGCCGGCAACCTCGGTGGGGTGGACGCCGTCGACGAGCCCCGCCACGGTCGGCCGGCCTCCGCGGTGCTGGTGCTCCCCCCGCTGTCGGCGCTGTGGCTGGAGCCCGAAGCGGGAGGGGAGATCACGCCGGGCTGATCACGCCGGGCTGATGGCGTGACCCGCTTCGCCCGGCTCCGCCGCGCTCGCGATCACGCCGCGGTGAACCGGGTCAGCGCCCGCAGCGGAATCGGCAGCCAGGCCGGCCGGTGCCGGGCTTCATAGCCGGCCTCATAGACCGCCTTGTCGATTTCGTAGGCGGCCAATAGCGCCACCGACTCACGCGGGTCGGCGCCCGATTCTGCGGCATAGCCGTCGCAGAAGGCGCTCTGACAGCGGTCCAGCCATTCCCGGGCGCGGGTGGCCAGTTGCCGGTCCTGTCCATCACGGGACAGGTCGGCCAACTTGCCGTACGCGGCGTACTCGTAGGACCGCAGCACACCTGCGACATCCCGCAGTGGCGAATCGGGCCGGCGGCGCTCCGACAGCGGTGCGCCCGGTTCACCTTCGAAATCGATCAGCAGCCAACCGTTCGGAGTACGCAGCACCTGCCCCAGATGCAGGTCGCCGTGGACTCGTTGGACCGTGATCTTCTCTCCGGTCAGCTCGCCGAAGCGCTGTTGGATGGCAGCGACGTGCGGACGGATCTCCGGCACGGTCGCCGCTGTCGCCGACAACCGTGACAGCAGCGCCTGCGCCGGAAAGTCCGCTTCCGAGGTTCCCAAGCTCTCGGCAAGCGTGCGGTGCACCGACGCGACCGCCTCACCGAGCCGGTAGGACTCGCCGGCGAAGTCGCCACCTACTTCGTAGGCGTACAGATCGGCTTCGGCGAACAGATCGCGCACGCTGGCGGTAGCCATCGCCCACCCCTCGGCCGAGTTCACCGCGTATTCGCTGACCATGCCCAACGCGCAGGGCTCGGAATCGCCGGGCAACTCGATCTGGTAAGAGCCCAGCAACCGCGGCACGTGGGGGTTGGCGGCCTGACCGAGCGCAGCGTTCAACTCGATGTCGGGATTGATGCCCTCCTTCAGCCGGCGGAACACCTTGAGGACCGCCTCCTCCTCGACGATCACGCTGGTGTTGCTCTGCTCGGCTTCCGATACCCGAGCGCCCGCCCCGGCCGGCAGCGCCACCCCGGCCTCCGGTGTGAACGTGACGTCGCCACGCTGAGCAGATGAATCGATCAGCGCCAACAAGGTCCGGGTGGCCGCAGCGTCATACAGCGCGTCATAGGCGGTGCGCCCACGATCGGTTCCGATCATCGCGATCTGCGCGTACTCCGGAGGCAGCTCGACATCCCAGCTGACGATCACCTGGTAGCGCTCGGGGGCGCCTTCGGTGTAGGCGACGTCGATTAACACCAGATCCAGTCCGTCTTCCAGCGTCACCGTCAGGACGGGGTCCGCGCCGGCCAGCTCTCGGTTACGCCCCGCGTACCAGCGTCGGGTCGCCAGCCACTCCGCCCACGGCAGGTCCGCTGGTTCGCCGCTGCCACCAGTCATGACATGTCCTCCTTCGGCTCGCACGGCTCGCATAGTTGAAACCAGTAGAAGCCGTATCCGGGCAGGGTGAGTAGATACGGGAGTTTTCCGATCCGGGGAAACTCCACGGATCCGGTCAGTTCCACCGGCGTGTGGCCGTCCCAGTGCTGCAGATTCAGCTCGATCGGCTGGGGAAACCGCGACAGGTTGTTGACGCACAGAACTGTAGCCCCGTCATCGCCGGCGAGCTCCCGCACGTACGCCAGCACCGAGGGGTTGGATCCGCCCAATTCGCGGAACTCGCCGAGCGCGAATGCGTCGTACCGGCGCCGAACGGCGAGCATGGTGCGGGTCCAGTTGAGCAACGACGTCGATGTGTCGCGTTGTGATTCGACGTTGACCGACTGATGGCCGTAGACCGCGTCTTGAATGGGAGGCAGGTAGAGGCGGCCGGGGTTCGCGGTGGAGAAACCGGCGTTGCGGTCGGGTGTCCACTGCATCGGGGTGCGCACCGCGTCGCGATCACCCAGCCAGATGATGTCGCCCATACCGATCTCGTCACCGTAGTAGAGGATGGGCGAACCGGGTAACGACAGCAACAGTGCGGTGAACAACTCGATCTGGTTGCGGTCCTTGTCCAGCAGCGGGGCCAGCCGGCGCCGGATCCCCACATTCGCCTTCATACGCGGATCTTTCGCGTACTCGGCGTACATGTAATCGCGCTCGTCGTCGGTGACCATCTCCAGGGTCAGCTCGTCGTGGTTGCGCAAAAAGATGCCCCACTGCGCCAGGTGGGGGATCGGCGGCGTCTGCGCCATGATCTCCGAGATGGGGAAGCGCGACTCGCGGCGTACCGCCATGAAAATGCGTGGCATCAAGGGGAAATGGAATGCCATGTGGCACTCGTCGCCGCCGGTCGCGGGATCACCGAAATACTCGACCACGTCGCTCGGCCATTGGTTGGCCTCGGCCAGCAGCACCCTGCCCGGGAACTCGTCGTCGACCACCTTGCGGCAGCGTTTGAGGAAATCGTGTGTCTCAGGCAGGTTTTCGCAGTTGGTTCCTTCTCGCTCGAACAGGTAGGGCACCGCATCCAGCCGAAAACCGTCGATGCCGAGGTTCAACCAGAACCGAAGCACGTCGAGCATCGCGTCCTGGACCGCCGGATTGTCATAGTTCAAATCGGGCTGGTGGGAGAAGAACCGATGCCAATAGAACTGCTTGCGCACCGCGTCGAACGTCCAGTTGGACTCCTCGGTGTCGACGAAGATGATCCGGGCGTCGGCGTAGCGCTCGCTGGTGTCGCTCCACACGTAGTAGTCGCCGTAGGGACCGTCGGGGTCGTGACGCGACTGCTGAAACCACGGATGGCTGTCCGAGGTGTGGTTCATCACCAGATCGGTGATGATCCGGATGCCGCGCCGGTGGGCGGCGTCGATCAGTTCGACGAAATCATCGACCGTGCCGAACTCGGGCAATACCTTGTAGAAGTCCCGGATGTCATAGCCGCCGTCGCGCAGCGGCGAATCGTAGAACGGTGGCAGCCACAGGCAATCGACTCCGAGCCACTGCAGGTAGTCCAGGCGCTCGGTCAGGCCGCGCAGGTCACCGACGCCGTCCCCGTTGGAGTCGTAGAACGCCCGGACCAGCACCTCGTAGAACACCGCACGCTTGAACCAGACGGGATCGGCCGGCGGGGCCACGGCATCGCCGAAGTCGTCGGCGGTGGGATGTTCGACTACGCCGTCTTCGACGTGGCTACCGGCTGTGGGGTCTGGGAGGTCTTGACCAAACTCGTCGTCAACGTCGGCGGTCATGTTTCGACATGTACCCGATTCGGGACACGATTACTTGCCGGATGCGTCATTGCGGCCTTCGCCGGCCGAGAACATCGCCGCGGTGCGGGCGATTCTCGGGTCGGTGCGCAGCTGCTCAAGAGGCTCGCGCAGCGGCAGCCGCCAGTTCGGATATTCGTCGACGGTGCCCGGCAGGTTGGGCTGACGGGGTTCGGCCAGCACGTCGTATGGGGAGACCAGTTTCAGCCGGCTTGGCGTGGCCGCCAAGAAGCGGTGCAGGGCGTCGATGATCTGCGGCTCTTCCACGGCCCTGTCGTCCTGCTCGAGAAAACCTTCTGAACGCAGCAGGGCCAGCCATTCGGCTCGCTCCTGCTCGGCGGCGCCTTGTGCGGCGGCCACGTCGTCGAGCAGACCCAGCTTGGCGCGTGCCCGTACGTGTTCGCCGCGGAAGAATCCAGCTGCCGTGGGCAGATCGTGGGTGGAAATGCTGGCAGCCGCTCGCGAAGGCCACGCCGGCGGCGGGAGCAGGGGCTGGCTGGGCGCCGCTTCGTCCCGGGTGAACCAGGACACCGCGCAGCCCAGCATCTCGTTGTCGGCCAGGGCGCGGGTGACCTCCGGTTCGACGGTGCCCAGGTCCTCGCCGATGACCACGGCGTGGGCGCGATGCGCCTCCAGCGCCAGCACCGCGAGCATGACATCGGCGTCGTAGTAGACGTAGGTGCCGCGATCAGGGCCCTCGCCTGGCGGGATCCACCACAGCCGCCACAAGCCGGCGACGTGATCGATGCGCACACCGTCCGCGTGGGCCAGGACGGCCCGCAGCATGTCGCGTACCGCCTTGTAGCCGGTGTCCGCCAAGCGGTCCGGCCGCCAGGGCGGTAGAGACCAGTCCTGTCCACGAGGGCTGAACGTATCGGGGGGCGCGCCGACACTGGCCTCAACGGCCAGCACGTCGGCCAGCGCCCAAGCGTCGGCGCCCTCGCCGTCGACGCCGACGGCCAGGTCGTGCAGCACCCCCACCGCCATGCCCGCGTCGTGTGCGGCCTGCTGCACGGTGCGCAGCTGTTCGGCGCAGCGTTGCTGAACCCAGGCATGAAACGCTACCCGCGGAGCGAGCTCGGTTCGCGCCGCGGCAACGGCGCTCCCGGCCGCGTCGTGCAGCGGCGCCGGCCATGTCGTCCACCGAGCGCCATGGCGTTCGGCCAGCGCACAGTAGGTCGCCCAGTCCCGCAACGCACCGCTGTCTGGCCCCTCGTCCAGCCCGGATGGGCGGCCCGCGGCACGCCAGATCAACTCCAGGGCTGCGCGTTTAGCCGACCAAACCAGGTCGTAGTCGATGCGCGCGGTGTCCGCAGCGACCCGCAGCGCATCGATCTCGGCCCGGGTGGCCGGGTCGGCGCGCCGATAGCCGTCGAGGTCACCGATGCACAGTGCCAGCGGGTTGGCGAATCGCCGGCTCGACGGCGTATATGGCGACGGCTGCACCGGATGCGTCGGCCCCGGCGCGTGCAGCGGGTTGAGCAGCACCGCTCCAGCGCCGTGTTCGGCGGCGGTCCACGTGACCCAATCCCGCAGGTCGGACAGATCGCCGATGCCCCACGAGCGGGCGGACCGCAGTGCGTACAACTGCAGCATCCATCCCCACGTTGCCGGGGCCTGCGGCACCTGGGCCGGAGCTGCCACCAGCGTGACCTGCTGGCCGGTGCGCAGCGCAACGTCATACCAGCCCGGCGCCAGATCGGCGGGCAGTTCGTTGCGCACCACGCTGCGGACGCCGTCTTCGTCGATTAGCGCAACGGCGCCGGACAACGGCTGCGGACGCCCGGTCACCCGCACTGCCACCGTGGGTGGCGACAGCCCCGCACGGTCGCGTTCGTCCAGTCGGGCCAACTCATGACGGCAGTCGGTTTCGCTGCCGGCCTCGACGTCGAGCAGCCGAAGCACCCGGGTGACGACGTCGGCATCAACCTGCACCAGCTCGCGCCGCTCGTTGCGATAGGCGGTGGCTACGCCGTGGGCCGCTGCCAGACGACGCAGGTCATCAGAGACCACGACAACGCTTATACCCGGGTCGGGGGACTTTCAACAGCGGCCGCCGGGCGGGTACATCTGACCGTACTGTCGTAGCTGGGCATAGTTTGACCGCTCGACAGGCGGGTAGCCACACCGGGCTGGGCGCGTCGCGGCGTTGAAGTACCGAAAGTCTTGACGAGATTGGGTGAATATGGGCGCTACCCGAAATCCGGCGAACGAGGCCGCTGCTGTCGGAGATTCGCAGGAGAACCCGCCGGTGTTGCAGACCACCTGGCCGGGCAGCAGCGCCCCGCTGGGAGCCGCCTACGACGGCGGGGGAACCAACTTCGCCCTGTTCTCCGAGATCGCCGAGCGGGTCGATCTGTGCCTGATCGACGAGCACGGTGAGCAGACCTGCATCCCACTCGACGAGGTGGATGGCTACGTCTGGCACGCCTACCTGCCGACGGTGGCGCCGGGACAGCATTACGGCTTCCGGGTGCACGGGCCTTTCGACCCGCCGGCCGGGCACCGCTGCGACTCCAGCAAGCTGCTGCTCGACCCCTACGGCCGGGCGTTCGCCGGCGACTTCGACTTCGGTCAGCCGCTGTTCTCCTACGACATGGCCGCCGGTGGCGAGGCGCCGCAGGCCGAGACCCTGCCGAGGGTCGACTCGCTGGGGCACACCATGACCAGCGTGGTGATCAACCCCTACTTCGATTGGGCGTCCGATCGGCCGCCCAACACCCCCTACCACGAAACGATCATCTACGAGACCCATGTGAAGGGCATGACGCAAACCCATCCGGGCATTCCGGAGGAGTTGCGCGGTACCTACGCGGGATTGGCGCACCCGGCCGTCGTCGACCACCTGCAGGCACTCAACGTCACGGCGATCGAGCTGATGCCGGTGCACCAGTTCATGCACGACGACCGTCTGCTGCAGCTGGGTCTGCGAAACTACTGGGGCTACAACACCTTCGGGTTCTTCGCCCCGCACAGCCAGTACGCGGCGAACCGGCAGCCCGGCGCGGCGGTCGCGGAATTCAAGACGATGGTGCGCACCTTCCACGAGGCCGGCATCGAGGTGATCCTCGATGTGGTCTACAACCACACCGCCGAAGGCAACCACATGGGCCCCACCATCAACTTCCGCGGAATCGACAACGCCGCCTACTACCGGCTCGTCGACGACGACCGCAGCATGTATATGGATTACACCGGAACGGGAAACAGCCTCAACGCGCGTCACCCGCATGCGCTGCAGCTGATCATGGATTCACTGCGGTACTGGGTGACCGAGATGCACGTCGACGGGTTCCGCTTCGACCTGGCATCGACCTTGGCTCGCGAGTTCTATGACGTCGACCGCCTTTCGGCGTTCTTCGACCTGATCCAGCAGGACCCGGTGGTCAGCCAGGTCAAGCTGATCGCCGAGCCGTGGGACGTCGGTGAAGGCGGATACCAGGTCGGCAACTTTCCCGGCCTGTGGACCGAATGGAACGGAAAGTACCGGGATACCGTGCGTGATTACTGGCGCGGCGAACCGGAGACACTGGGGGAGTTCGCCTCCCGGCTCACCGGTTCGTCGGACCTCTACGAAGCCACCGGACGCCGGCCCGGCGCCAGCATCAACTTCGTCGTCGCCCACGACGGGTTCACCCTGCACGATCTGGTGTCCTACAACGAAAAACACAACGAGGCCAACCACGACGACAACACCGACGGCGAGAGCCACAACCGGTCGTGGAACTGCGGCGTCGAAGGCCCCACCGACGACCCGGCCGTTCTGGCACTACGGGCTCGGCAGATGCGCAACATCATGGCCACCCTGATGCTGTCCCAAGGCACACCGATGATCGCGCACGGTGACGAAATGGGCCGCACGCAGCACGGCAACAACAACGTCTACTGCCAGGACAACGAACTCGCCTGGATGGATTGGTCGCTGGCCGAGAAGAGTGCCGACCTGCTGGCCTTCACCCGCCGGGTGACGCAGCTTCGCAAAGACCACCCGGTGTTTCGCCGTCGCCGGTTCTTCGAAGGCCGTCCGGTGCGCCACGGTGACGAGATCGGTGACATCGCCTGGTTCACCCCCGCCGGTCAGGCGATGAGCCAAGACGATTGGGACAGCGGCTTCGACAAATGCATCATGGTCTTCCTCAACGGTGACGGGATCCGCGAGCCGGACGCCCGTGGCGAGCGGGTGGTGGATGACTCGTTCCTGCTGTGCTTCAACGCGCACGAAGATGCGGTCGAATTCGCCGTTCCCGGTGCTGATTACGGCCAAGAGTGGACCGTCGAGCTGGACACCGCGGAGCCGACGGAGCCGGAAGCCCCTCGCGAGGTGCAGGCCGGGAACGAGATGCCCGTTGCGGGGCGTTCGCTGCTGGTCATGCGGAAAGTGCGCTGAGGCGATGGCGCGCCCGGTGCTGTCCACCTACCGCTTGCAGCTGCATGGCGGTGAAAGCGGTTTCGCGTTCACCTTCGCCGAAGCCGAGCAGCTCCTGGACTACTTCGACGAACTCGGTGTATCGCACCTGTATCTCTCACCGATCATGACCCCGGTGGGCGGATCGGCGCACGGTTACGACGTCGTGGATCCGACCACGGTGTCTGCCGAATTGGGCGGGCCGCAGGGTCTGGCCCGGCTCTCGGCGGCAGCGCAGGCTCGCGGAATAGGTCTGATCGTCGACATCGTGCCCAATCACGTCGGCGTGGCAAAACCGGAGCAGAACCCGTGGTGGTGGGACGTGCTGAGGCACGGCCGATCCTCGCCGTATGCTGCGTTTTTCGACATCGACTGGGAGCTCGGTGACGGTCGAATTATCCTGCCGGTACTGGGGTCCGACGCCGACGTCGCCGACCTGGCCGTCGACGGCGAGGTGCTGCGATTGGGCGATCTGGTTTTTCCGATCGCCGACGGAACCGGCGCCGGCAGCGGGGCGCAGGTCCACGACCGCCAGCACTATCGACTGGTCGGGTGGCGCAACGGCACCTGCGGATACCGGCGCTTCTTTTCGATCACGTCGCTGGCGGGCCTGCGCCAAGAGGAACGGACGGTGTTCGATGCCTGGCACGCCGAGCTGTCCCGCTGGTTCGACGCCGGACTCGTCGACGGCGTGCGGGTCGATCACCCGGACGGCCTTTCGGATCCGGGGGGCTACCTGCAATGGCTGCGCGCGCTGGTGGGACCGGACGCCTGGATCGTGGTGGAAAAGATTCTGGCCATGGACGAATCGCTGGAACCGACCCTGCCGGTAGCCGGCTCCACCGGCTACGACGTACTGCGGGAGATCGGCGGGCTGTTCATCGACCCCAACGGTGAGCCGGCCTTGACCGAGCTGTTCGAAACCGCCGGCGTCGATTACCGCGCGATGCCGACGTTGGTGGCCGAACAGAAGGAGTTCGCGGCGTCGGCGACACTGGGTAGCGAGCTGGCGCGGTTGCGCCGTTGCGTGGTGAGCACCATCGGCGTCGACCATCTGCTGCTGGCTGATGCCCTCGTGGCGCTGCTCGGTCAGGTCGGTGTTTACCGCAGTGACTACCCGGGCCTGGCGGTGAGACTGTCGGTGGCGCTGGCCGAAACACAGTCGCAGCGGCCGGAACTCGGCGAAGCGCTTCAACTGGTCGCGGCCGCGATCGCCGGCGGCGGGGAATGCGCGGTCCGGTTGCAACAATTGTGCGGGGCAGTGACGGCCAAGGCGATCGAAGACTGCCTGTTCTACCGCGACGCGCGATTGGTCTCGCTCAACGAAGTCGGCGGCGACCCACAGTGTTTCGGGGTGGGGGCGGCCGAGTTTCATGATCGGGCCGCTACCCGGGCGCGGCGCTGGCCGCATACGATGACCACCCTGTCCACCCACGACACCAAACGCGGCGAGGACGTGCGGGCCCGCATCGGCGTGCTGTCGCAGGTGCCGTCGCTGTGGGCCGAATTCGTCGCCCGTTGGGAGGCCGGTGTCCCCTCGCCGGACCTGGCGACCGGGCTCTTCCTGTGGCAGAACATTTTCGGGGTATGGCCGGTCGACGGCCAGGTGAGCACCACGCTGCGCGAGCGACTGCATGCCTACGCCGAAAAGGCCGCTCGCGAGGCGGCCCGGCTCACCTCATGGCACGACCCCGACACCGAGTTCGAGGACGCGCTGCACCGCTGGCTCGACGATGTGCTGGACGGGCCCATCGCGCAGCAGCTGACCGAGCTCGTCGCCGAACTTGGTCCGCACATCGACACCGACATCCTGGGCCAGAAGCTGTTGGCGTTGACCGTTCCCGGCGTTCCGGATGTGTACCAGGGCACCGAACTCTACGACGACAGCCTGGTCGACCCGGACAACCGGCGCGAAGTCGACTACACCGTGCGCCGCGAGGCGCTCAAGGCGTTGCACCACCCGAAAATGCGGGTGGTCGCCGCGGCGCTGCGAACGCGGCGAGCGCGTCCCGACACCTTCCTGTACGGCGGCTATTACCCCGTGCTGGCGTCGGGCCCGGCCGCCGAACACATCGTTGCGTTTCGCCGGGGCGTGGACGTAGTGGTGGCGGTCAGCCGTTGGACGGTGCGCCTGGGCGAGGACCGATGGCGCGACACCGACATTGCGCTGCCACCCGGCACGTGGGCCGACGCCCTCTCCGGCTCCCGGCACCGCGGGCCGGCCCCGGCCGGCGAAGTGTTCTCCGAGCTCCCGGTCGCGCTGTTGGAGCGGGTCGATGGCTGACTTCGCGGTCTGGGCGCCCAACCCCGCCGTCGTCGCCCTCGATATCGACGGGGTGACCCACCCGATGACCAAGGCCGAGGGCGGCTGGTGGCAGACGAGTGTGCAGGCGCCGCCTGACGCCCGCTACGGGTATCTGATCGACGACGACCCGCAGGTCCTGCCGGATCCGCGGTCCGCGCGCCAACCCGACGGTGTGCACGCCCGCTCGGCGTTGTGGGATGAGGCCGGCCCGACTTGGGCCGACGACCACTGGGCCGGACGAAGCGTCGAAGGTGCGGTGATCTACGAGCTGCATATCGGCACATTCACCCCGGCGGGCACCTTCGATTCGGCCATCGAGAAACTGGATCACCTGGTCGATCTCGGCGTCGACTTCGTCGAACTGATGCCGGTCAATGCCTTCTCCGGAACGCACGGCTGGGGATACGACGGTGTGCTGTGGTACGCGGTGCATGAGCCCTACGGCGGCCCGGATGGCTTGGCGCGCTTCGTCGACGCCTGTCACGGTCGCGGCCTGGGTGTGCTGATCGACGCCGTTTTCAACCACCTCGGTCCGTCCGGCAATTACCTGCCCCGTTTCGGGCCGTACCTGTCGGCGGCACGCAACCCGTGGGGCGACGCCATCAACATCGACGGCGGCGACTCCGACGAAGTACGCCGCTACATCATCGACTGCGCGCTGCGCTGGATGCGGGTCTTCCACGCCGACGGGCTGCGACTGGATGCGGTGCACGCGCTGGTGGACACCACCGCGATCCATATCCTCGAAGAGCTGGCCGCTGAAACCGAATCGCTTGCTGCGCAATTGGGCCGTCCGCTGGCGCTGATCGCCGAAAGCGACCGCAACGACCCCCGGACCATCTCCCGTCGCGAAGACGGCGGCTACGGGATCACCGCGCAATGGGACGACGACATCCATCACGCCATCCACACCGCGGTCTCCGGGGAGCGCCAAGGCTACTACGCCGACTTCGGCAGCCTCGCCACGCTGGCAACCACGTTGCGGCACGGCTTTTTCCACGCCGGCACATATTCGTCGTTTCGCCGCCGGCGGCACGGTCGGCCGCTGCCCGTCTCGCGGATTCCGGCTACCCGGCTGCTGGCCTACACCTGCACCCATGATCAGATCGGCAACCGGGCACTCGGTGACCGACCGTCGCAGAACCTGGCCGCCGGACAGCTCGCGGTCAAAGCCGCACTCGCACTCCTTTCCCCGTACACCGCAATGCTTTTCATGGGCGAAGAATGGGGCGCCCTGACTCCGTTCCAGTTCTTCACCTCGCATGAGGACCCGCAGGTGGCCCGCGCCACCGCCGAAGGCCGCAAAGCCGAGTTCGCCGAGCACGGCTGGGAAGCCGAGGAGATCCCGGACCCGCAGGACCCGGAAACCTTCCAGCGCTCCAAGCTGGACTGGGACGAGGTCGGCGGGCAAGGCCATGCGCACCTGCTCGACTTCTACAAAGCACTGATCAGGCTGCGCACGCACGCCGAGCTGGCCGATCCCTGGCTGAGCCACTTGGAGGTCGACTATGACGAGGATCAGCGTTGGGTCGCCATGCGCCGCGGCCGAATCGTGGTCGTCGGCAACCTGAACGAGGATGCGGTAGTTGTGCCGGTGCGCGGGGAGCTGCTACTGGCCTGGGGAGTACCAACGTTCGAGAGCGACACCACCCGGCTGCCGGGCCACTCGGTCGCGGTGCTGCAGACGGCGTGAGGGCCCGACCGACCTCAGGTGCTGCGGTGCCGTAGATGGGCTCCGGTGCGGTGAATCGGGACCTTCTCACCCGGGTGGATGTGCTTCTTGAACGGCATCACCTCGTAGGTGGTGGTCGCCGAAGTCTTCCCCTTCTTCGCCACACCCACGACGCGGCCTTCGAGGTCTCTTGCCGACCGGTAGTTGAAGTAAACGGCGTCCCCTACCTTGAAGTCATCGCCGGCCGACATCTCGCTTCTCCCGTCGTTGGTTTCTCGGCGAGCGTGCAACCAGTGCGAATTTTCGCGAAAATCTCGCACTGCGTACACGTTCGGCGGGTAGCCCCGGACGAACCCGCGTAAACCCGGCTAGAACACCGTCTGGGCGCAGGTGGCCGGCGTGTGCAGGTTGACCCCGCTGTAGACCACCTGGATGTGGGTGCACACGATCACGTTGGCGTCGGTCTTGGGCCGGCCGGTGGAGTACTCCAAAACGTCGATGCTGCCGTTGGTCTGGTATTTCTCCGGCGGGCCTTCGCCGTAATACATTGATTGGATCACCGCACCGGTGCCGTCCTTGAACACCTTGGTTCCCGGGCCGCCGCGGTCCTTGAACCAGCCCTCGCCGCCGTCGGTGTGCACGTCAAGATATGCCGTCCGCTTCGAGGAGCGGATCTCGGTGCTTTGACGGGCCCACAGGTCGGGCGGGAAGCCGGTCAGGCCCTCCGGAGTCTGCAGCCGCACCCCGACGGTGAACCGACACAGCGGCGGGGCGGCGCAGTCGACCCAACTGTGGGTCTGCAGCTGATCGAACTCGTTGACCGGCATCAGACTGGTCTTGGTGTCACTTGCCGCCGAGGAGATCGCGGGCGGGACCAGCGCGGCCAGCAGCGTCAACGCCGCCGGCACTATCAGCAACCGCTTCATGTCGCACCAACCTAGACCCGAGATCACTCGTCGTAGGTTACTTCCACCGAATCCGTCTCGGGATGGGCCTGGCAGGCCAGGATCAGCCCCTCGGCGAGGTCTTGGGGCTCGAGCACATCGTTGACCTCCATGCTGACCTTGCCGTTCTTCAGGACGCAGGCGCAGGCGCCGCAGTGACCCTCCCGGCAGGAGAACGGGGCGTCGAGGCCCTTGTCGAGCAGCAGGTCCAGCAGCTTGACATGGCGCGGCCATGCCACCTCATGGGTCTCGCCGTCCAGCTCGACGGTGACGGTGGCCGGCGGGGCGGCCTCCTCGTCCCCTTCGGGCGCGTCGGCAATGGTGACCGCGGCGAACGGGTCACTGTCCAGCGACTTGAACACCTCGAGATGAACCTGCTCGGCGGGGACTTTCAACGCCTCCAGGGCGTCCCGCGACGCCTGCATGAACGGGCCCGGGCCGCAGATGAAGGCTTGGCGGTCGGTGTAGGGGCCGGCCAGCTGGGCCAGTGCGGCGGCACTGGGCAAGCCCTGCAGCGACTCCAGCCAGTGCACGACGGTCAGCCGATCGGGGTACTTGACGGCCAGCTCGCGCAGCGCGGCGCCGAAGATCACCGACCGTTCGTCGCGGTTGGCGTAGATCAACGTCACCTTGCCGCTGCCCTGCGACAGCGCCGATTTGCAGATCGCCATCATCGGGGTGATGCCGCTGCCGGCGGCCAGCAGCAGGAAGTCGGTGTCCAGCGACTTGGGCACGAAGGTGCCCGACGGCGCCAGCACGTGCACCCGCATCCCGGGCTTGGCGTGGTCGCACAGCCAGTTCGACGCGTAGCCGTCCGCGGTCCGCTTGACGGTCACGGTCAGCGAGTCGTCGGTGAACGGGGAACTGCACAGCGAGTAGCACCGGGCCACCGAGCCGGTGCGCTCGCTGGGAATCCGCAGCGTCAGGAACTGCCCGGGCGAGTACTTCAGCCGGGCCGCGGGGATCTCCGGATCGTCGGGCCCGTCGGGCACCCCGAACACCAGCGAACACGCGTCGTCGGTCTCGGCGACGACTTCGGTGATCTGCAATTCCAGGACGTGACTACCCAGTGGTTCGTCCGGAATGGTCTCCGCCACGGCCCGCCCTTCATCGTCGGTCATAACTAGAACAGGTTACAGAAAATCAGTCCGGGATCGCTACCAGCCGCAGGAACACCCCGCTCGACACAAATCGGAACGTGTTCTAATCTCACTCTAGGCTGGTTGAAAAAACGGGCCGCTAACCTGCTCACTTCTGGGAGGCAATCTAGTGACGTCCATTCAGCAGCGTGACGCGCAGTCGGTGCTCACCGCCATCGACGACCTGCTTCCGCAGTTGCGCGAACGCGCCCAGGAAACCGAGGACCTGCGCAAGATTCCCGACGCCAGCATCAAGGCGCTCGAGGAGATCGGCTTCTTCACGCTGTTGCAGCCCGAGCAGTGGGGCGGCCTGCAGTGCGACCCCGCGGTGTTCTACGAGGCGGTTCGCCGCATCGCCAGCGCGTGTGGCTCCACGGGCTGGGTGGCCTCGATCATCGGCGTGCACAACTGGCACCTGGCGCTGTTCGACCAGCAGGCCCAGGAAGAGGTGTGGGGCGAGGACACCAACGTGCGGGTGTCGTCCTCCTACGCCCCGATGGGCGCCGGCGTGGTCACCGAGAACGCCGACGGTTACATCGTCAACGGCGCCTGGAACTGGTCGTCGGGCTGTGACCACGCCACCTGGGCGTTCCTGGGTGGCCCGGTCATCAAGGACGGCAAGCCGGTGGACTTCGGCAGCTTCCTGATCCCGCGCAGCGAGTACACCATCGACGACGTCTGGCACGTGGTCGGCCTGCGCGGCACCGGCAGCAACACCGTCGTGGTCAAGGACGTCTTCGTGCCGCGGCACCGCTTCTTGTCCTACAAGGCGATGAATGACCAGACCGCCGGCGGTTATGAGACCAACACCGCGCCGGTCTACAAGATGCCGTGGGGCACCATGCACCCCACCACGATCTCGGCCCCCATCATGGGCATGGCCTACGGCGCCTACCAGGCCCACGTCGACCACCAGGGCAAGCGGGTGCGGGCGGCGTTCGCCGGCGAGAAGGCCAAGGACGACCCGTTCGCCAAGGTGCGGATCGCAGAGGCGGCCAGTGACATCGACGCCGGTTGGCGGCAGCTGATCGGCAACGTCGCCGACGAGTACGCCCTGCTGGCGGCCGGCCAGGAGATCCCGTTCGACCTGCGCGCCCGCGCGCGGCGCGACCAGGTACGTGCCACCGGCCGGGCCATCGCCTCCATCGACCGGCTGTTCGAGGCGGCCGGCGCCACCGCGCTGTCCAACGACGCTCCGGTGCAGCGGTTCTGGCGTGACGCACACGCCGGTCGGGTGCACGCGGCCAACGACCCGGAGCGGGCATACCTGATCTTCGGCAACCACGAGTTCGGGTTGCCGCCCGGCGACACAATGGTCTGATCTGGAGGGAGCCACCGATGAGTATCCGTTCGTTGGGATATCTGCGGATTCAGGCCACCGACATGGCGGCCTGGCGAGAGTTCGGCCTCAAGGTTCTCGGCATGGTCGAGGGCGACGGCCCCACCGAGGGTGCGCTGTACCTGCGGATGGACGACTTCCCCGCCCGGCTGGTGGTCGTGCCCGGCGACACCGACCGGCTGCTGTCGTCCGGCTGGGAGTGCGCCAACGCCGCGGGGCTGCAGGAGATCCGGCAGCGCCTGGAGGCCGAGGGCACGCCCTACAAAGAGGGCACCGCAGCCGAACTGGCTGAGCGCAGCGTCGTCGAGATGATCACCTTCGACGACCCCTCCGGGAACACGCTGGAGGCCTTCCATGGTGTGGCTCTGCAGCACCGTCGGGTGGTCAGCCCCTACGGGCACCGGTTCGTCACCGAGGAACAGGGCCTGGGCCATGTGGTGCTGTCGACCAAGGACGACGCCGAGGCGCTGCACTTCTACCGCGACGTGCTGGGCTTCCGGCTGCGTGACTCGATGCGGCTGCCCCCGCAGATGGTGGGCCGCCCGGCCGACGGCGACCCGGCGTGGCTGCGGTTCTTCGGCTGCAACCCGCGCCACCACAGCCTGGCGTTCCTGCCGATGCCCACCCCGACCGGCATCGTGCACCTGATGGTCGAGGTGGGGGAGGCCGACGACGTCGGGCTCTGCCTGGACCGGGCCTACCGCCGCAAGGTGCCGATGGCCGCCACCCTGGGCCGGCACGTCAACGACAAGATGCTGTCGTTCTACATGAAGTCGCCCAGCGGATTTCAGATCGAATTCGGTTGCGAAGGGCTGGAAGTCGACGACGACGACTGGGTGGCCCGGGAGAGCACCGCGGTCAGCCTGTGGGGGCATGACTTCACGGTGGGCATCGAGTCGTAGCAGTGAGCTCCGAATCGACGAAAGACGACCTTCCGATCGACCCGCGCGCGTTCCGCAACGTACTCGGTCAGTTCTGTACGGGGATCACCATCATCACCACCGTCCACGACGACGTGCCGGTGGGGTTCGCCTGCCAGTCGTTCGCGGCGCTGTCGCTGGACCCGCCGCTGGTGCTGTTCTGCCCGACGAAGATGTCGCGGTCCTGGCAGGCCATCGAGGCCAGCGGACGCTTCTGCGTCAACATCCTGGCCGAAGAGCAGAAGGACATCTGCGCCCGGTTCGGCTCGCGGGAACCGGACAAGTTCGCCGGGGTGGACTGGAAACCCTCGCCGCTGGGCTCGCCGATCCTGGCCCGGTCACTGGCCCACATCGACTGCACGGTGGCCTCGGTGCACGACGGCGGCGACCACTTCGTGGTTTTCGGTGCGGTGCAATCGCTTTCCGATGTGCCCGAGGTCAAGCCCCGGCCGCTGCTGTTCTACCGCGGCGACTACACCGGCATCGAGCCGGAGAAGACCACGCCGGCCCAGTGGCGCGACGACCTGGAGGCGTTCCTCACCGCCACCACCGACGACACCTGGCTGTAGTCACCGCCGCTTGTCGCCGTGGGGCGCAGCAGTGCGGCGTGATCCGTCGCTCGCGCGATCGCGTCGGCGCGTTTCGGGTTCGCCCAACCTAGTTAAGCTAGATACTTCATGTAATATATGCACTCCGATGTTTGGGCGGCTCCAAATGGGAGAAGGATTGCGTGGCTGATCGGGGTTTGGGCGGCCTGACCGGTACACACGCGCGTGTTCGACCGATGAAGATGTCCGATCAGATCGCGGCGCAGATACGCCGCATGATTGCCCGTGGCGAGCTGGTTGATGGGGATTGGCTCCCGACTGAAGCGGAACTTATTGAGAGGTTCGGCGTTTCGCGTCCCACGCTCCGCGAGGCGTTCCGTCTGCTCGAAGGCGACTCGCTCGTGACCATCCGCCGTGGTCCGCCAGGCGGAGCGCGCGTGACGCTGCCCGGGCCAGACGCGGTAGCCGACCTGTTCGGAATGATCCTGATGCTGTCGGGGACAACCATCGGTGATGTGTGGGACGCTCGTCTGACCATCGAACCCCCCGCGGTACGTCGGCTCGCGGAATCCGCCACGAAGACCGTTATCAAGCGCCTCGATGCGGAACTGGACACACTCAGGTCGGTGATCGATGACCCCAGGGAGTTCGGCAAGGCCGGCGTGCGTTTCTATGTCAGGTTGGTTGAACTCTCGGGAAACCACACGTTGACTGCGGTCATTGGGATGCTGTCGGTGATAATCGAGCGCGAACTCGCAAAGTCGCTTGTTGAGATCGGGCCGGATAGCGACGAAGTGCGCCGAGCGAACCGCCGCGCTCTTCGTGGCTACGAGAAGGTGGTCGAACTCATCCGGGCCCGTGACAGTGAGGCCGCCGAGTCGGCCTGGCTCGAGCACATGAACAGCGTGCGCCGCTACGTGGCAAAGACGCAAAAACAGGATCACGTCATCGATTTGCTGTATTAGCCAATGATGCGTCGGTGACCGCCCTCCGGGATGTGCCGCCGACGACCTCGCTCGTGCCGAACGATGGATCACACGAGACTACGATGCCATCGACGTGAGAGTTCTCGCCGCTTCCCCCTCCGTCCGGTGAGCATCCGGTTGGGTCCCGGAGCGCCGCGTCAATGGCACGGCATCCGGCCAGAAGCCTTCTTGGCGAGAGCCGGATTGTGCGGGCCGAGCGCAAGAACGAATGCGGCGTGGCGGCTGAAATGGATTGCTGGCGGCACCGGGGTGCTCCCGATCCTGGTGCGCCTGGGTCTGGCTGTGCGCCACCCGAGCCAATGAAAAGCGTTCGGTGGTGGCGTCGTTCGGTTGGATTGACGCATTCAACGACGGCCGTAGCTGAGGCAGAACGGTGATGCCCGATGCCAAAGCACCGCTACCGGCGCTCGATCCGGGCAACACCGCGTTCTGGACGGGCGGTGCCATCGGGGAACTGCTGATCTGCCGCTTTGCACGGCAGGCCGTATTGGGATCAATACCAGGACTTGACCTCGATGGCGGCTCATGACGCCGCGGAGTCATTGTGGCGCACTACAGATCTGACACCGAGCGACGTCAACATAGCTCAGCTCTACGACGGATTCACCATTCTTACTCTCATCTGGCTCGAAGCGCTTGGCCTCTGTGGTAGGGGCGAATCCGGCGAATTCGTCTGTGGCGGAGCGAGAATCTCCCGTTCCGGCGAGTTGCCGCTCAACACCGGGGGTGGCCGGCTGTCGGCCGGACGGTTACACGGATTCGGGCATCTGCATGAGGCGTGTGTACAGCTTCGTGGCGCCGGTGGAGATCGGCAGGTCGCTGTAGCACCCGAGGTCGCGGTGGTGGCGGCGGGCGGCGGCTACCTGGCCGGTGCGCTGCTGCTGACCACCTGCCGTTGAACTCATGAAATTCCGAGAAAGGCTGGAAACAATGAAGGTTAGCGTCGATAGCGGACGCTGCGAGGGTCACGGGATGTGTGACGCGACGACGCCGGGCTTCTTCACCCTAGATGAGGATGGCTTCAGCTCGATCGGCTCGGACCGGGTTGTGCCTCCCGGTAGGGAGCGTGCGGTTCGCATGGGCGCGGAGTTCTGCCCGGCCGCCGCGTTGACGATCAACGAGAGTTAACCCCCAACCAGTAGAGAGCTTGCCTAATCAACCGGCAGCCCCTAAGGTCTGCATAACGGACGATAGGCGTCGGTAATAGACACGGAAGTGGGAACGGCAGTGAAGACCCAGATCTGCGAGATGTTCGGTATCGAATTCCCGGTGTTGGCGTTCAGTCACTGCCGGGATGTCGTCGCCGCGGTAACCAATGCAGGGGGATTCGGTGTCCTGGGAGCGTCGTCTCACAGCCCCGAGCAACTGGAGCACGAGCTCACGTGGATCGACGAGCACGTCGGGGGCAAACCCTACGGTGTGGACATCGTGTGCCCGGAGAAGTTCGAAGGCAAAGGCCTGGAACTGACCTCTGATCAACTGCTGGAGATGGTTCCGGACGCCCACCGCGACTACGTCGTCGAACTGCTGGGCGAGCATGGCGTCAGCATGGATGAGATCGGCGAGCGCCCGTTCCAGATGATGCAGACCCTGTCGGACTCCATCGGCGAAAAGTTACTGGAGGTGTCATTCCGCCACCCGATCAAGTTGATCGCCAATGCGCTCGGTGTACCGCCGCAGTTCATGATCGATCGAGCGAAGGCCGAGGCTGTTCCGGTGGCCGCGTTGGTCGGCGCCAAGGAACACGCGATCAAGCAGGTGCAAGCCGGGGTCGATGTCTTGGTCGTCCAGGGGACCGAGGCGGGAGGGCACTGCGGCGAGGTCACCACCATGGTCCTGGTGCCTGAGGTCAAAGAGGCGATCAAAGCGATCCGAGATGTGCCGGTCCTCGCCGCGGGTGGCATCGTCACCGGCAGGCAGGTCGCGGCCTCTATCGCGCTGGGCGCTGCCGGGGCATGGACTGGATCGGTGTGGTTGACCACCGAAGAGGCCGAGACTGCGCCCTACACCGTTCAGAAGATGCTTGCCGCGAACTCGCGTGACACCGTCCGGTCCAAGGGGCGGACCGGAAAATACTCGAGACAGCTCAAGTCTGCGTGGACCGATGCCTGGGAGCCGGGCGCGGACGGGCCGGGTTCGCTTCCCATGCCGTTGCAGGCAGTGCTGTCCGACAACGTGCTGCGCCGTATCGATGTGCTCGCCGAGAACGGCAACAAGGGCGCCCAGGAACTGGCGACCTATTGGGTGGGGCAGGGCGTCGGGCTGATGAACAAGGTCAAGCCGGCTCGTGAAGTGGTCCGCGAAATGATCGAGGACTACATTGACGCCGCTGAAAGCATCGCAAAATCTCTGGCGGACAACTGATATGGCAGATCCGGAAGCTCCAGTAGCTCCAAGCACCCCGATTATCATCGGGGTGGGCCAAGCCGCCGAACGCATCGACGATGCTGATTACGAAGGCTTGTCGCCCATCGACTTGGCAGTCAAGGCCGCCCGGGTTGCGTTGCTTGACACCGGGATCGACGGGCCGGCGCTCACCGCCGCGATCGACATCGTCGCCTGCACACGGCAGTTCGAAGACTCGACGCCCGGCGCTCCCGCCCCCTTGGGAAAGTCGACAAAATATCCCCTTTCGGTGGCGAATCGGCTTGGTGCCAATCCGAAACGCGCGATCCTGGAGGTGGCCGGGGGACAGTCGCCCCAACAGCTGGCCACGGAGTTCGCGCGTGAGATCCATTCAGGTGGGGCAAATATGGTGCTATTGGCCGGGGCCGAGGCGATCTCGACCATCCGCCACCTCGCCAAGGGGGACAGTAGACCAGATTTCTCTGACGACCCTGCTGATCCGTACTGTGTTTTCGAAGATCGTGGGTTCGGTCTGTTCGGCCTCACCACCATGGAGCAGGCCGCCCACGATCTGACAACGGCACCTGCCCAGTACTCCCTGCTGGAGAATGCCCGGCGGGCCGCTCGCGCACAAGGCAGAGAAAATTACCTGGCGTCGATGGGCGCGTTATTCGCGCCATTTACCAAAGTAGCTGCTAAAAATCAGTTTTCGGCATCTTCAGAGGAATATGACGCCGAAGAATTGGTCACGGTCACCGAACGCAACCGGATGATCGCTGAACCGTACCCGCGTTTCCTCGTGGCACGTGACCAGGTCAACCAGGGCGCTGCGGTGTTGTTGGCGTCGGTCGGCGTGGCCCAGAAGCTCGGTATCGATGAACGCAAATGGGTGTTCCTGCATGGCCAGGCGGATTTGCGGGAGCGAAGCCTGTTCGACCGCCAGGATCTCGGCTCGGCACCGTCAGCGGTGACTGCCGTCCGGCACGCGCTGGACGTTGCCGGACTGGATATCGATGAGATCCAATTCTTCGACTTCTACTCGTGCTTCCCGATCGCCGTCTCGAATATCACCGACACATTGGGTCTTTCGGCAGATGACCCTCGTGGCTTGACCCTCACCGGAGGTCTGCCATTCTTCGGCGGAGCGGGCAACAACTACTCGATGCACGCCATCGCCGAGGCGGTGGACCGGGTGCGGTCCCGACCGGGCAGCTTTGCATTGGTTTCGGCCAACGGTGGCGCCATGTCGAAGACCTCGGTCGGCATCTACAGCACCGAGCCCACTGAACTCAGGCCGGACGACAGCACACAATTGCAGCGGCAGGTCGATGCCTTGGACGGCCCGGAACATGTCGAACACCCCAGCGGATGGGCCACGGTCGAGACATACACGATCGTCTACGGCCGTGGCGGCGAGAAGACCGGCATCGTCATCGGACGCCTGGAAGACGGTGGCGGGCGCTTCCTGGCGCAGGTCGCACCCGGCGACGAGGATCTGATGTACCTGTTGGAGAATGCCGACAACCCGGTCGGTAAGCGCATCTATGTCAGCCCCTTCGGCTATGGCAACCGGGTGACCCAATCGGACGAGGTTGCCGCACAGCTGTTCCCGAGGCAAGCCCCGGCGTTGCGCCATGAGTACGAGTTCGTCAAGGTCCATCGCGACGGGCATCTGCTCGAAGTCAGCATCAACCGGCCGGACGTACGCAACTGCTTGCATCCGCCCGCCCACGAAGAACTGGAGAGCATCTTCGACGCCTTTTTCGCCGATCGTGAGCTGTGGGTGGCTATCATCACTGGTGAGGGCGCCAAGGCGTTCTGCGCCGGCAACGATCTGATCTACGGAGCCAGCGGCAAGCCGATGTACGTACCGCTCAGCGGCTTCGGTGGGCTGACCAGCCGGCGCGATATGCACAAGCCGGTCATCGCGGCGGTGAACGGCTTCGCGATGGGCGGGGGCTTCGAGATCGCGCTGGCATGTCATCTGGTGGTGGCTGACGAGTCTGCCAAATTCGCGCTGAGCGAGGTCAAGGTTGGTCTCTTCGCCGGCGCCGGTGGTCTGGTTCGGCTGCCGCGCGCAATCCCACAGAAGGTCGCTAACGAGCTGATCCTCACCGGTCGACGAATCGGCGCCGAGGAGGCCCGTGAACTGGGCGTAGTCAACCGGATCGCTCCCGAGGGCCAGGCGTTGGCGGCTGCGCGCGAATTGGCCGCCGACATTCTCAATGGCTCGCCGACATCGGTACGCCTATCACTCAAAGTGATGGCGCAGACACAGGGCATTCCGGACACCGTGGACGCGGTGACAGTTCCCAGCGACGTCATCGATGAGCTCATGACCAGTGCGGACGCGATTGAAGGCATGACGGCGTTCGCGATGAAGCGCCCGCCGGAATGGAAGAACCGATGAGCAGCCAAGCCAATCCGGAAGTGGCGGCTTTCGACGATTCGGTTGCGGGCCTGATCTCCAAGGCCTGGGGTGACGCCACTGCGGCCGAGCATGGCGACGTCGGGAAACTCTGGACGGCCGCCGCCGAACAGGGCTGGTTCGAACTGGTGGACGCCGAGGCTCTCGGTCTGGCTGTTGTCGCATCCCGACGGCTGGGCCGCGCGGCGTGTCCGCTCCCGCTGATGGATGGCTACGGTACCGCAGAGCTTTTCGGAGACATCGGGATCGGTTCCGGTGACATGCGCGTGGTCGTGACCGGCGACGACGCGTCGCCGGTCGATGAGGGTGGCGCTGCCACCCATGTGCTGGTGGTGCCGAAGAACGGCGGCGTGGCGCGGGTGGTCGCTATCGCGAGTACGGAACCGCTGGCGGGCCTGGCCATTCCGTCGTGGAGCCGCATCACGCTGGGAAGCACCCTCGCGGAGCGCGAGATCACCCGGACCCAAGCTGACCGAGTACTGGTGCTGACTCGAGTCGGAAAAGCTGCACGAGCGCTGGCAGCAGCCGAGTATTCCCACGAGATGGCGATCGAACACGCGAAGACCCGGCGTCAATTCGGCAAGGCTATCGGCAGTTTCGGTGCGGTCCAACAACGGACAGCGCAGTGCGCCATAGAAATCAGGTCAGCGAGTCTGCTGCTGACCGATGCGGTATCAGCACTCGAACACGGTCGGGATGACGCTCTGCTGACGGCAGAAATTGCCGTCAGCCATATCGCGGCGATAGCACCGAAGGTGCAACTGGGCGCTCACCACACGCTGGCCGCGATCGGCTACTTCAACGAACACCCCGCACCCTGGTTGTTCCGTCGCGTACACAGTGACATCACCTTGCTTTCCACGGTCGAGCTCGCGCGGGGAACAGTTGGCGATGCACTGGTGGAAACCCGGGCCCGCCTGCCGTCCGCCGATCTCGGAGCGGTAGGTGAGGCGTTCCGCAAGGAGTATCGCGAGTTCCTTGTTGAGCAAGGGGCTCATGACGGCGCGCCGACACAAATGCATACCGATAAGAAGGTCACTAGGGCGATGGCGGAGAAGGGCTGGTTCGGATTCGGCTGGCCCGAGCAATACGGCGGACGCAGCGCCTCATTGGCCGAACAGGTGGTGCTCAACGAGGAGACCACCTACCACCGCGTCGGCGCGACCAAGGCACTCGGCTCGGTCATGCTCCTCGGTTCGTCGATCCTGCGGCACGGTACCGAGGAACAAAAGCAGCAGTTCCTGCCAATCATCCGGGCCGGTGAGATGAACTTCTGCCTGGGCTACTCCGAGCCAGAAGCCGGTTCGGATCTGGCGTCGTTGCGTACCAGTGCGGTCCGCGACGGCGACAGCTGGGTGATCAACGGGCAGAAGCTGTGGACCACCACCGCGCAAATGTCTGACTGGGTGTGGCTGGCTGCGCGCACCGATCCGGATGCCACGCCCCGGCATGCGGGCATCACGGTGTTCCTGTTCTCGATCCACACGCCGGGCATCACCATTCAGCAGCACACAGCGCTGTCTGGTGAGGTGTCGTGCACGGTGTTCTATGACGACGTCCGCATCCCGGATTCGACACGCGTTGGTGACGTAGACGGGGGATGGGCGGTCATTGTGGACGCCCTCGCCGGAGAACGGATCACAATGGGCAACATCGCCGCCGCGCTGCACCGCCAGCTCGATGATTTACTCGACTTCATCGACAAGGAGCCCGAATCGTTCGCCGGTCCGCGCGGATCGGCGAGGAGAGCCATGATCACAGATCTCGCAGTGCGCGTGCAGGCCACCCGCGCCCTGGTCAACGCGGCGGTGCAGGCCAGCTCGACTGACATCGGGGCAATGTTCGATGCCGCGATGGCGGGAGTGATGGGCGGTGATCTGTCAGAAGACTTCGGTGAGGCCACGCTGGCAATCTGCGGTCCGAACGCCGCGCTGAGCGGTGACGGTGCAAGCGAGGTTCCCGGCGGCGGAGCCTTCGAATATGGTCTCCGCCAGTCGATCATGTACGTGGTCGGCGGCGGTACCAACGATGTTCAGCGCGGCCTGATCGCGCGCGGTTTAGGACTGCCCCGTTAAGGGGCTCGGGAGAGGATGCGCGAATATGCTCACTAACTCACGCCCTGATGTTTCACTCCCGCTGGGCGGTGTTCGGGTGGTCGACTTCACAGACGGCCCCGCTGGTTTCGCCGGCCGCTTTCTTGCCGATCTCGGTGCGGATGTTGTTCTGGTCGAACCGCCGGAAGGCGCCAACAGCCGGCGGGCGCAGCCCCGGCACGACGGCCACGGGCTGGGATTTGCCACCGGGCACGCAAACAAACGGGGGGTGGCCATCGACGTGGACACCGACGCCGGACGCTCTCAACTGCTGACGCTCACCGACAGCGCCGATATCTTTCTGGAGTCCCAGCGCGTCGGTCGGCTCACCGAACTCGGTGTTGGGCAGCACATCATGCGTCGGCGCAACCCGAATCTTGTCGTCGTATCAGTGAGTGATTTTGGGCAAACCGGACCGTATCGCGACTACAAGTCGAGTGAAGCAGTGTTCGTGGCGATGTCGTCACTGCTGACCCGATCGGGCGCACCGGGGCGTGAACCGCTCCTCCCGCCCGGACGACTGGCCACCCAGACAGCAGCAGTCGGCGTCGCCTACGCGGCGCTGCTCGCCTACTTCCGAGCCCAACGCGGTGCCGGTGGTGACTATCTGGATGTTTCGTTGTTCGACCTGGTAGTGCAGGATCTCGATCCTGGGTTCGGTATGGCCGGGACGGCGACCATGGGCCAGCCGATGATCAACATGCCGCCGGGGCGCCCGGATGTCCGGATGATGTATCCGATCCTGCCCTGCGCGGACGGACATATCCGCATGTTTGTTGCCTCGGCCAAGCAGTGGCGGGCATTGTTCACCTGGATGGGCGAGCCCGAGGAGCTGTCAGACCCGGCACTGGAGAACCTGCTCGGCCGGTTCATGAATTGGGCAGCCAAGATCCAGCCGGCACTAGTGGAGTTTTTTGCCGACAAGACTCGTGCTGAGATCGTCTCGCGCGGATCAGAACTCGGCATCGCAGTCGGCCCACTGAACACCGCCGAGGAAATCCTGACCAGCGACCATGTGCGGGAACGAAATGCATTCGTGGACGCCGAGATCGCACCAGGGGTGCAGGCGACGATCCCGAACGGGTACCTGGAGTTCGACGGGGTGCGCGCCGGATTCCGGCACCGGGCCCCCGAGCTCGGTGAACACACGGACGAGGTCCTGGCCGAGGTGGCCGAGCGCGCACCTACCGCGCACCGACAGGTGCCGGCTCGGCCGCTGACGGGCGTGCGGGTGCTCGACCTGGGTGTCATCGTGGTCGGCGCGGAAACTGGTCGCGCACTGGCAGATCAGGGCGCCGAAGTCATTAAGGTGGAGAACCGGGCGTTCATCGACGGCGCGCGGCAGGCCGACGCGCCCACCAAAGTCAGCTACTCGTTCTCGCTGGGTAACCGAGGCAAACGTAGCTTTGGGCTGAATCTGCGCAGCGAAGCGGGCAAGGAACTGTTCGGGCGGTTGGTTGCGGACTCCGACGTGGTGTTGACCAACTTCAAGCCAGGCACGTTGGAATCGTTGGGGCTGGGTTACGACGAGCTCAAGGCGATCAACCCAAGGATCATCGTGGTTGAGAGCAGCGCACTTGGCCACACCGGTTCGTGGTCGAAGCGGATGGGTTACGGCCCCTTGGTACGCGCCACCGTCGGTCTGACCGCGCTGTGGCGGCATCCCGACGCGGAGGACGGCTTCGGTGACGATCAGACGGTGTATCCGGACCATGCGGCCGGCCGAGTCGGCACCGCCGCGGTGATCGCGGCGTTGATCGAGCGGGAACGCACAGGTGTGGGGCGGCGGATCAACCTGGCCCAGATGGAAACCGTCTTCAGCCAGCTGGCTACCGAGTATCTCCGGGAATCGCTACAGCCGGGTAGCTTGGTCGCCAAGGGAAACGGTGGCGAATTCGACGCGCCCTCAGGGATTTATTCCTGCGTGGGCGAGGATTCCTATTGCGCGGTAAGCGTCGACGGTGACGACGATTGGGCTAACCTGGCCAACGCTATCGGCCGCAGCGATCTGGCCGACAATCCCAATTATGCGAGCGCCACGGGCCGGATAGCGCATCGAGCCACACTCGACGCGGCAGTACAGGAGTGGACCGCCGCGCTGACGCCACGCGAAGCGCAGGATCGTCTTCAGGCGGCGGGGGTAGCCGCGGGCGCGGCGGCGCACGTCAAGGATCTCCTCACCGACCCACAAGTGGCGGCGCGTGGCAGGCTGGGTGAACTGGCACAGCCGGGCTATGACGAGCCGTTGGAGGCATTCCTGGGGCCCGCGTTGTTCGAACACATCCCCGAGCCGGAGCTTCGTCCCGCGCCGGCGATGGCCGCCGATACCCGCGAACTCGCCGGCAAGCTGCTCGGGCTGTCGGATACAGAGATCAACGAACTCATCGATGCCGGAGTGCTTGAAGCGCCTGCCGAGTCCACCTAGTCAATTACCCGACCATCAGCTGGGACAGGCATGGCAAGCAGCAAGGGTCGATGGTCTCGGCGGCGCGCACCGCGATCGGGACATCACGCCGAGGCGCCTTGGCCAATGGGCCGGCGATCGAACTGGCCCAACCGGTCGTCGTGGCGACCGTCGGACGCGCCGGGCTGGCGCCCGCCGATTTCGGGGACCTGGCCCTCGCGGAGAGCCTGTGAGAAGGCGGCGACAGCGCCCGCTACGGGACGAGCGTCCGCGCCGCGGCAGCTCGATGGAGACCTTGTCCGGTCTGAAGGTGCTGCACCCGGAGATCGAGGGCTTCACGGTGACTGCCGGAAAATCCTCCGGCGTCAACGGCGCCGCGGCGGCGGCATCGGCGTGCTGTCGATGTGTCCCGGCGGTGGTATGGGTGCGGCGATGGTCGTCGAGGTCGTCTAGAAGGTGGCCGAGCCGCTGCCGGAGGCCGAGATTTGGCGCTTCGCAGATAAACAACTGGAGATCGTCCGCAGCGGGCCGAAAGATGCTGCAGTACCGATCCTTCTGGTCCACGGGGTGTGCCACGACGCATGGTGCTGGCAGCGGTATGTCTCGTTCTTCGCTCGATACGGTCACCACGTCATCGCGCTGAGCCTGCGCGGGCACGGTGCCAGTTCGGGGGGCGATCGACTACACCGGATCGGGCTGGATGACTTCGTCGAGGACGTCGCAGACGTGGTCGATACATTAGGTCGTAAGCCGGTGGTAGTCGGCCACTCCATGGGTGGTGCCGTCGTCCAGCGTTATCTGGCGACGCGGGCCGAGACGGTGCGCGCCGCAGTGCTGTTCGCCTCGGCGACGGCGGGTGGCCTGGGCGGCCGCAGGTTCCTCGACGTAATCCGGGGAAACCGACCCACCGCGATGCTCAACGCCCTGCGTATCATGGCGGGGCGCGGGGGCACGGCCGATCAGGTCAACAACACCCCGTTCTTCAGCGGTCGGCTCAGTACCGCTGACGCGCACGCGCACGCTCAGCGGTTGGGGCCCGAATCGCTGCGGGCGGTGTGCGATCTGCTCAAGGAATTTTCCTCAGTGCCACAAGAGCTTCCACCGATGCTGGTGATCGGCTCGCGCGACGACGCGCTCTTCGGGGTGCGCAGTCTGCAGACCACCGCTCGGGCCTACCGGGTGCTGGCGCTGCTGCTAGACGGCCTGTGTCACGACATGATGCTGGATCCGTGTTGGCGAATACCGGCTGAACACATCCTGGAGTTCGTCGCAGCGCTCGGTTGAGACAGGCGCGCGCGGGTACCGCTCACCGGCGGCGCCGTAGCCTGACTTCGACGCCAGCGTGGGGTCCAGCGTTTACCCGTATTAATTAAGACGCAGACCACGTTAGTGTCGATGTTCCGGTACCACGTCGGTTCAGGCAAGTTCGACCATTGTGAAGATTGGTCCGCTGTTGTAGACCTGTCCGATGCCGCCATGTCTGCAGATCCTGTTCGTTGGGGATGGTCGGGTATGAATCGAATGTGGAGAATCGTTAAATCCGATTACTTGCCGATGCTGAAGCGATTCAGCTCGTGAGCGACCATGCCGTCGATGTCGGGCGGAGTGGGCAGGGCGACCGGCGCCTCGCGGGCCGGCAGCAGCACGACCGCAGTGGCCCTGAGTGTTCGTCTCGCCGCGCTGGTTCTCGCATCACACCGGCAGGTGAACTTCGTTGCGCCCCTTGACCTGCTGCGTGTCGACCACCTCTCCACGTACCCAGGTCACATCGCCTGGTGAGTACCCCGTCCTGCGGGTCTATGGTGTCGGTTTCCGGCATTGTGGCGTCTCCTTCGCGCGATGGCTGCCGCTCTGGAGATGGCAAGTCCGTCGAAAGCCGTCGATGCCCTGTCCAATATCTGAAGAATATATATAAAGAACGTGATTAGATGTCTGCCAGGTCATCGCGATCTTGGGAACTGCCGAGCGTCAACGCCGGGGGCACTCAATGCGACGGCTGTGCGGTGACCCGACCGTGCAGGATCTGTTGGACGAACACCGTGATCAGCGCTGTCGTAGCCGCATCGGGACCGCCGGCCGCGGTGAGTTGGGGCGTCGTGGCCAGGGCGTGCACCATGATCACCCCTCCCAGTGACTCGATCACCGCTGCGGGGGAGGCGTCAGGGTGCAATTGCCCGTCGTGCTGAGCTTCTTCAAGTACAGCGATTGCGTGCTCGATCTGCGGCTGGACCACCCGGCTTCGATATTCCTGCAGGATGTCCGGATGCTGCACGCCGTCGATATGCACCCGTAGATTCGCCAGTCCATCGCCGGTGGCGAAGTACGCGAACGCATCGCAGGCGAAGGAGATCAACGCCTTTTCGATGGGCGGGTCGGTGGACAGCAGGGGGACAGGCTGGGCCGAGAGTGCCTCGAGCAAAAGGGCTTTGGCATCCGGGAAGCGCCGGTACACGGCATCTTTGCTGACCCCGGCGGCTCGGGCCACACCCTCGAAATGGAATCCGGCCCAGCCTTCTCGGGCATAGAGCGCGCGGGCCGAGTGTCGGATCCTCTCATCGATGGCGGGATCGCGCCGCCGGCCTGCACCGGGCTTGCGCGTGCGCGGTCGGCTCTGCGTCCGTGTCATCGGCCCGACTCCGCCATCTGCCACTCGACATCCTTTCGTCCGCTCGAGTCTAAGTCGGGCCGGGGAAAAACTCCGCGCAATCTGACTATTGCCGACGGACGACGGCGGTATTAAGCTTCGGCTTACGTCGCGACGCCTCGCCCACCGCGTCGCGCGACGCGATGAGTACGAATTCGACTGAAGAACAATCGGGATGGGTGTCGTCGATGGCGTGTTGTGTGCTCGTCGCCGCAGTCTTCGGAGCCGTGTTCCGTCGGCTCCGGCGCAACCCGGGAGCGCCCACGCCGGTCACGGTAGCCACCTGGTCGGCCAGGCCCGGCACTCAATCGGAGAGGTAGCAGATGAGCGGTTCCACCGTGGAAGCCGAAGAGGCGGTCGGCATCGGCTATTCGCTCGACGTTCCGGAACAACCCAATGGCCCCGCCGTTCGACGATTGTTGCGGCGCAGCGGATCGCTCATGGGGGCTATCGCGGTCGCGGCAACGCTGACGGCGGCAGTGAGCAACCGCCCGGGAGTGCGGGCATTGGCTCTCGGCGCAATGGCGCCCGGTGCGGGCTACCTCTACACCCGGAAGCCGCTGCGGTTCATGGCCACAATCGCCAGCTTCCTCGCATCCATGGTCGCCTGGTTTGGCAGCGGCAACATCGTCGCGCCGATACTGGTGTGGCTGGCCGCCGCGATGAATGCCCGGAAACAGGCCGCCGGGGGCACGCGGATCTGGAACGGTGCGCTACCGGCGATCCCTGCCGTGCTCATGGGAACGGTCGGGGCTGGTGTTGTGGCCAGGCGTCGCGCCTTCCGGGCCGCGCAGGGCCGAGGTCGTGCCCGCGCCGAGTACCTGGCAAGGGCGGTACGTCTGGATCCACAGCCGAAAGGCGTCGGTGCGCAGGAATTGTCGGAGACCGACCTCGCGGTCGCCCGCTCACTGCTCGATCGAGCGCTGCAGCCGCTGGAACGCTTCGAGGGCTTTGACCGGATCGACCAATTCCAGACTGCGGCTATGCGCTACCAGCTCAATTTCATGCAGTACGCCCTGGCGACGGCACAGCTGCATTTCACGCCGTCGTTCCATGGGTACCTGTCAGCCGCACAACGTAATCTGATCGACAAACTCACCCTGCCGGCGGCATGGCGCTATTGGGCCTTCGAACAGACATGGGGCAACCTCAGCTTGGACTGGGATCCGATGAAACGCGACAACATCATGCTGTCGGGGTACCTCGGGATGATGCTGGGCGCCTACGAATCTAATACCGGTGACAACCGCTACCGCCGCAGCGGTGCGCTGCCGTTCCGGCTTGGCAAGCGCACCTGGCCCTATACCCATGACATGGTCAGCGAGTCCATACATGCCAACATGCAGCGCTCGGGCATGACGCTGTTCCCGTGTGAACCGAACTGGATCTACAGCGCTTGCAACATGCCTGCGATCAGCACCCTGATGATGTCCGATCGCCTGCATGGCACCCGGTTCATCGAATCGATCGGCGAGGCATTCCGGCGCCGGCTGCACGATGAATTCATCACCCCCGACGGCCGCGTCACCGCGATCCGTTCCTCACGCTTGGGCGTGACCATTCCTATGCTCACTTCCACTATTGCCGACTGCGGTCTCGCTTCGATGTTGCACGCCTTTGATCCCGACCTGGCGCAACGTTGTTGGACGATTGCTCGCCGCGAGTTCATCGACACCAGCGGCGCCGAGCCGGTCATCGCGCTACGCGGCTGGGATGCCATCGATACCGGGAACTACCGCAAGACTCCGTTAGGCGCCTTCGCCCCGGTTATGTGGGCTGCGGCCGAGATGGGGGACACCGGCCTTTTCGTTGAGTTGTCCGCGTCCCTGGACCGGCAGGCGCCGCCCATCGAATCCGGTGGAGCTCGTTGGTACACCGCGTTGTCGACCAACATGAACGCGATGCTTGCCCTGGCGCGATTCAATCCCCCTGGCGGACAGCGCGCACTGATCTCCGACGGACCTGGCGTAGCGACGCTGACCGGACCGATACTCGACGATGTCGTTTACCCCGAGGTCCTGGTCGCGTCGGCCCGCACCGACGGCGCCGATCTCAGGGTGGTGCTACGTCCCGGGGCCGGTGCAGCACGAGTGGGCATCGGTGTTCGGCGTTTGCAGCCCTTCGGCCGCTACCTGCTGCACGGCGCCGTCGAAGACGAAGCGATCGCCGACAACCAGGGGCGTATCCACCTGGAGGTCGACCTGTGTGACCGCACCGAGGTCTCGCTCATGCCGGCGGCCTGACCGGCCTGCAAATCTACCGCGAATCATCGACAAGAACAGGATGCAGGGAATGAAGAAAGTCATCGTGACCGGCGCCGGATCGGGCATCGGCAAGGAATTCACCAAGCTGTACCTGCAGGACGGCTCGCGGGTGCTGGCGGTCAGCCTGGTGCGATCCGAACTCGACCAGCTGTCCAAGGACTTCGGCTTCGCCGCCGATCGGTTGGAGACGCTGCAGATGGACCTGGCCAAGCCGGATGCCGCCGAGGCGCTGCTGCATTGGTCCCACGAACACGACTGGTTCCCCGACACCTTGATCAACAACGCCGGCTTCGCATGTTTCGGCGATGCGGTGGACCTGGAACCCGCTCGGGTGGCGAACATGCTGGAACTCAACGTGGTCACGCTGACCATGACCTCGATGTTGTTCGGCCAGGAGATGAAGGCCCGTCGCCGCGGCGCCATCCTCAACGTGGGGTCGACCGCCGGCATGGTGCCCTCGACACGGATGGCGTCGTACTGCGGCACCAAGTCCTACGTCAATACCTTCACTTACGCGCTGGCCGCTGAATTAAGACCATTCGGCGTCACTGTGACGTGTCTGACGCCGGGGGCCACCCAGACCAAGTTTGCCGAGGCCGGCGGTATCGACACCTTCAGCGGTAAATCCCTTCTGCACAACATGTTCGAAAAAAACAAGGCCGGTTCGCCGGCCGAGGTGGCTCGCGGTGGCTACGATGCCCTGGCCAAGGGCAAGGTCCATGCACTGGTGGGTAAGGGATCGACATTGGCGGCGCTGATGGCCCGGGTGGTGTCGCAGAAGCGTCTGCCCACCCTGGTACGGAACCCATGACCTCGATGGTCGAGGGCTCAACCACCGCACCGGGCGGCATTCGACTGTCGCCGGGCCTGTGGTTGGCGACTGTCGCCGAACTGGCCGTCGCGGTGGCAGTGGGCGCGGTGCTGCTGCGCGCCAATGCGACCTCGATGCCGGCTCATCACCACCAGCACGAGCCCGGTATGCACGACAGTTCGATGCCGATCCACTGGAGCGTGAGTTTTTTCACGATCGCGGCTCTCACCGCAGCTTTGTCGCTGGGCTGGAAGATCTTCCGTAACCGAGTGTTTGCCTTCGCTGCCCCCGGGGGTCTGATCGCCGTTGTGGCATCCGAACCCGTCCGGACCCTCGCGTTGCAGTCTCACCTGATCGCGATGGCGATCGTGGAGGTGGTCTTGGTGGCCGCTCCGTTGCTGATCGTCGCTGGGGTGCG
This sequence comes from Mycolicibacter sinensis, assembly GCF_001667375.1. GTDB lineage: Bacteria > Actinomycetota > Actinomycetes > Mycobacteriales > Mycobacteriaceae > Mycobacterium > Mycobacterium sinense_A. Next base: position 162,894 of record NZ_LZIN01000075.1, read on the forward strand.
GGGACGGACTGATCAGCAGGCCGGGCGATCGTCCGGCTGGATGGCGGGCGTCATCGCCGCGGTCCTCGCCAATTCGACCCTCCTGATCGTCCTGCATCTTCCCGCCATCCACGGGCGTGCCGCCGCGCTGACCGCTGTCCCCGGGTGGCTGATTACGGCGGCGGTGGTGATCGGCGTGGGCTATTGGTCGGCGATCCTGCTCACCGCCGGCAGTGTTCCGCTGGCGCTGCGCCGCGCGGCCCTGACCATCGGCCAGGAGGTTGCGGCGATCCTGGGCCTGGCTGCGATCATCGTGCCCGCATCCCATACCCACCAGGTCAATCCGCTGGGCTTGTCTGCCGCTACCGACCAACGCCTCGGCGGCGTGCTGATGCTCATCACCTGCGCCGTGGTCACGCTGCCCCTCATGAAACGCCTGGCGAAATCACCTGCATTTCGAATGGAGCCCCATGTCCACTGATGTTCAGCACACGGCAGAGTTGGCTGCCGCCGGCCCCGCCACCCGATTGCGGGCACTATTGGATGCACAGCGCGCCGATTTCCTCACGGCGGGAACACCGCCGGTCGACATCCGACGCGATCGCATCGACCGGCTGATCCTGCTGCTCACCGAGAACGCCGACGAGTTCGCCGCGGCGCTGCACGCCGACTTCGGAAACCGTCCCTACGGGGTCAACCTGCTGTCCGAGATGGCCGGAATCCTGCCCGATATCAGCGCGACTCGTCGCAATGTCGAGAAATGGATGCGACCCGAGCGCATTCGCTCCGGCGCACTGATGGGTATGCCCACCGTGGTTGAGAAGAAGCCCCTCGGCGTGGTCGGGGTCATCGGCCCGTGGAATTTCCCCATCGGCCTGGTGGTGCAGCCCGCCGCGTCGGCATTCGCCGCCGGCAACCGGGTGATGATCAAATTCTCCGAGGTGACCTCGCGCACCGCCGAGCTTTTCGCCGCCAAGGTCGCCGAGTACTTCGATCCAACCGAACTGACCGTGGTCACCGGCGGCGCCGATGTCGGAGCGGCATTCAGCGCCTTGCCTTTCGATCATTTGTTCTTCACCGGATCACCTGGCGTCGGCGCCTTGGTGGCTGCGACGGCGGGAATGAACCTGGTGCCGGTCACCCTGGAGCTCGGGGGTAAGAACCCGGCCGTGATCGCCGCGGATGCGGACATCACCGAGATGGCCCGGCGGGTGATGGCCGCCCGAGTTGCCAACGGTGGGCAGATCTGCCTGTGCCCCGACTACGCTTTCGTGCCGCGTGCTTACGTCAACCAATTCGTGAACGCCGCCATCGAACAGGGCCGGCTGGCCGCCTCGACCGAGGGCGAGGCCGGCATGGTCAGCATTGTCGATGACAAGAATTTCGACAGGGTCATCGCGCTGATCGAGGACGCCCGCCGCCTCGGTGCCACCATCCGCGACACCGGAACCCCGCCGGATCGTGGGCAACGGCGCATCCCCCCGATGATCGCGCTCGGTGTCACCGACGACATGCGCCTGGCACATGAGGAAGTCTTCGGCCCGGTTCTCTCGGTCCTGCCGTACGACGACCTGTCGCAGGTGTGCAATTACGTCGCGGCGCGGCCCGCGCCCTTGGCGGCCTACTGGTTCGGTCCGCAAGGCCGGGGCTTTGAGGAATTCCGCGAGCGCACCTTCAGCGGTGGCGTATCGGTCAACGATTTCGCCCTGCACTGTGCGGTGATGGCCGCCCCGTTCGGTGGTGTCGGACATAGCGGATCGGGTGCGTACCACGGCAAGACGGGTTTCGACACGTTCACCCATCAGCGCACCGTGACGACGAGCAAGCTGCCGTTCAGCTTCGCCCGACTGATCACTCCGCCATATCCTCGGGCCCTGACCCGCTGTCTGAAGACCTACCTTGCCTGGGAGCGGCGCGGCGCCACTCGCCGCGTTGCAAAACGGGCGAAGGGACGCCGGTAGCCCATGGCGTGCTGTCTGCTGATCGCAGCCCTGTTCACCCGGATCAACGAGTGGCTGCACCGCCACGGGTTGGTCGGCGCCAACCGCACCGTGTTGTTCCCGACCGCCAGTTCCCCCCTCCCTGCGACACAAGGTGGCCCACGATGAGTACTCTGCTCGACAACGCAACGCGGGAATCGGGCACCGACTCGACCGACCTGCCCCGCCGCTCGAAATTCAACGGTCCGGTGGCGTCACGGAGACTGCGTCGCAGTGCGACCGGTTATCTGCTGATAGCCGTGATCGGCGTGCTGCCGACACTTTTCGGCTTGTCGACGGCATGGCAGGCCGCGGGCCTCGGCCTGCTATTCCCCGGAGCCGGATTCCTGGTCTTCGGCAGCTGGACGTTGCTTGGAATCACGATTTCTGTGCTCGTATTCGCGGTCGCCTGCATAGCGTGGTTCGCCACCGGCAATGTGGTGGCACCCGTCGTCGCCTGGCTCGGTGCGGTGGCAGTCGCCGGGGGCCTGGCGCCCGCTCACCCACAACCTGCGCCGCTTCTCGGTGCGATGGGTGTGGCGTTGGTGATCGTCGGAGTCATCGTCGTCTTGGCGATCGTCCGGCGTGTTCTCGCGGTACGGCGCAGCGCACGGCTACGTGCCGAACGTGCGAGCTATCTGCCCGCCGACCTTGACGCCTTGCAGCGACGGCTGCTGCCCGAGGACCCCGCGCCGCGCGAACTCGACGAAATCCAGCTGGGCCACGTGAAGTGGCTGCTGAGCCTAGGCTTGCAGCCGGTCAACCAGTTCAACGGATTCGACATCATTGAGCAGTTCCAGCCCTCGGCGTTGCGCTACCAGATCAATCATGTCCAATACGCGCTGGCGCAGGTGCAACGGCACTACACACCGAACTTCCACGGTTATCTGTCTGTGGCCCAGGAACAGCTGATCGAGAAGTTGACCGTGCCGAAGGTCTGGAAGTACTGGCGGTTGGAGCGGCTGTGGGGACGACTGAGCACCCATTACGATCCGGCCGGCTTCGAGAACATCATGTTGACCGGTTGGTCGGGTATCTGTCTGAACACCTACAGCGCGAACACGAGTAGTGACCGGTTCGCACGTGCGGGCGCGCTCGAATTCGGTCTGGGCGATCCGAAGAAGACCTATCGCCACGATGCTCATTCGTTCAACGCGTCGCTGATGTGGAACTTCGGGCGATCGCCGCAGACGGTGTTCGCCTGCGAGCCGAACTGGACCTACTCGGCCTGCAACATCTACGGACTCAACAGCGTGGCGTCGTATGACGCCGCGTTCGGTACCCGCTATCTGGACGCGTTGCGCGAACCGTTCCTGCGGGGGATGCGTGAAGAACTCATGACTCCCGGCGGGGAACTCATTCCATTCCGATCGGACTACACCGGCATTTCGATCCCGTTCGGCGGCGAGGTCATGTACTTCCAGGCCGCTGGATGGATCGCGCCGGTCTACCCGGAGGTCGCGCGCACGCTGTGGGCCATCGCCTGCCGGGAGGTGCTCGATATCCACAACGGCGGACTCGAGGCGTACCTAGCCAAGCCGTTCATGCTGGATTCCGGCAATTACCGGAGTACCGGCATGTACGCCCGTGGTGTCATTTTGTTTGCGGCGCGCGAATTCGGTGACCAGCAGATCGCCGATGCTGCTCACCAGGCGCTGGACGCCTACAACGAGCCTGTCGCGCAGGATGGTATGCGCCGATACGCCAATGGCTCGACGTTCGCCAATGCGCTCGTGGCCCAGGGGTTGCTGACTCAGCGGGGTGATTGGACACGGCTCATCACCCAACCCGCGCCCGAATCCGCGCGCACCGGGCCGATTCTGCAACACGTCGCGTTCGAGCAGGTGATGGTCGCGTACGCGGTCAGCGATGGCGACGATCTGCGTTTGGTACTGAGGGGGAATTCCACTGCATCGGTGGCGGATGCTCCGTTGCGGCTAGCCCGGTTGCGTCCGAAGTCTCGCTATGAGGCGTGGGTCGATGGACAGTGCATCGCATTTACCAGTGACGAGAACGGCGGTGCGACGGTAGCAGTTCGCGTCGGTAGCAGGACGGTGGTGAACATCGTGCCCGCTCGGTGAGTGCCGGCGGCGGTGAGTTGGCGTACATGGATCTGCAGGGTGGGTAGGCGTCCGACTCCTCGTCGGTGGTCTCCTCGGCTGTCGAGATCGACTCGATGCCTGCGTTATTCACCGGCACGTTCAGCTGGCCGTAGGTATCCACGGTCCTGTCGATCACCATGCGCCAGGTCTCCGGCGACGTCGCTGGCTCGCTGGCAGCAGACAGCGATTCATCCCGCGGTTCACGGACTGATCGACCGGTTTCAGCGTAAGGGTACAGGTGATCTGTTCCGCGAGTTCACGCTGTTGTTCCCGGTCTGCATCATCACTGAGATGATCGGACTGCCTTACGAGGACATCCAGCGGTTCAACACCTGGGGGGCCGTATGACGGCGGATCGCATGCTGCCGATGCTGTGGCGGTTGCCTCGGCTATTCGGTCGGATCGGCCGAGTTTGACTGCCCCGCAATACAGACTTCTGGATGTGTTGGCGGACTACGCCACGCTGCTCGAGCAGGTCGACGAGGACTGACCCTACCGGGCCGGATCAGTCGCATGCGTGGGAGCGGTGGATCTTGCTTCCCCAGTGCTTCACCCGTTCGGAAGCATAACCGTTGACCCACGCCGTATTGCGGGCTTTGATGCCCACGCCGACATTTGAGAGATGTTGCCAGAGTCGGTAGAACGCCTCACCTTGGTATACCGGGAAGTACTGGTCTCCGGCGAAGTCCTGTGTCTGGGTCAGAGCCTGTGCACGTGGGGCCAGGAAATCCTCGGTGCGGTCGATATTGGCGGCCACTGCGTCGGCCTGGGCCTGGATCTGTCCGTGCGTCCAGTCGTTGCTCGCATGTATCAGGTTGAAGCCGAACTGGTCGATCTGGCGTACCAGGTCGCGGTATTGCGCGTTGAACCACTGGCACATCTCACCCATGGCGGTGATGTCGGCCGGCGTCACGTGATTGGCAATCTTGTCGTAAGGTAGCCGCACCGTCGGAGCCCAATTGGTCGACGTGACAATAATTTCCGGCATCGGTGGCACGGGTGGGTCATCGGGGCTGGCGGTGGCCGGCTCGGCCAATGTGAGCACACACGACACCAACACGCCGAGACCGCCGAATGCGGCGGCGCTCTTACGGATCCAGGCGCGCGAGGTCTGCGTTATATCTGTCTTAGGCATCGGGATCAACCTATTCTGTCCAGCCGGAACGGCATCACAACGGTGAGGAACTTGAATGTCCCACATGCTCCGCTGACGCCCGTCGTCTTATCTCTGCCCTCCAGGTAGGGGGACCCAATCTTGGTGACGCCGTTGGAATCTGACGGATAGAAGGTGAAGGTCTGGTGACCGGGGGAGGTGCTGCCGTCCGGGCAGATCTGCCAACCGGGCAGATCGCGCTCGACCTTCCAGATACGCCCATCGACCGATCGTGCCAATGCGCTCCACCCTGCGTCGCTGGTCACCTGGCCGCCGCATACCCGGTCCTTGGTGCAGGCGGACTCGATGGTCCAGGTGCTGCGCACGGTCTGCTCGCCGTGGAATGCATAGTCGGTGGTGGCGAATTGGCCATCGGATACCGCGGCGAAGGTCCCATTGATGGCGAAGTCGTTGCCGACCGCCGCTGCGGTTGCCGGGGTGCACAACCCGCCGGCCATGGCCATCAGCGCGGCGGTGGCACCTAGGTAGGCATGCATCGGAGTCTCCTTGAATACGTTCGCTGTTCGGTGGCTGACGACCGCGTTCACCAAGCGGGTTCGATCGGGGCGAACTGGGGCCCGCACAGCGTCTGCTGAGCAACGCTGACGAGCACGGCCAATTGAGCCGGCGCGACATCGGGGTATTGGTGGCGCAGATAGTCGCGGGCTTGCTCGGGCGTGTAGTCGTAGTGTATGAGGTTGCACGCCGTCGAGGCGTTGATCAGCGTCATCTCTTCGTCGTAGGTCGTCCATCCTGGGTCGTAGCCTCTTTCGCGCAACATGCTCAGGAAGTCGGTAGCCGGATCAGCGGGAGCCGAGACGGCGAACAGCAACGAAACCGCGCCGCCGATGACGGCGATCAGGCCTGCTCGCGTGCGAGTCATGGACGGCAATATATACCGGTATGCCCTTGAGCTATCTTCGGATTGGGTTTTTCTGCCGCTCGGCCAAGCGGGGATCTGCGTTCTCAAATCGGTGTCCTCTCAGCCACGGCGGCGCGGTCGCGCGGCGTCGCGTTTTGTTTTACGGATCTAGATAATTTATTTAGTATGATCCTGATTACGATACGACGATCGAGTGAGCTGAGTTGGCGACCGGGAATCCCCGGCCCGGTCTGTGAACATGACGCTCCTTCCGGCCGACGTGCGCTTCGCCGGGAACCAATCTGCGCTCCGTTGACGAATTTAGGTTACCTGGTTAGTGTGATTGCTCACAACGTCGCGGCGCGGTTTGCGCGGCACGCAACTGTGGGATAGCCGAGTGGCCACGCGATGGAGGTAACGACGGTGGGATGTGGTGCGGGTTCTGGCGGCGTATGGCCGAATCAGCCCTGCGGACGGGTTGCTTCGGCCATAGTGACCGGGAGTTGCTGTCTTCTGCGTGAGGGTGGACGTTGATCGATCTCGAGTTTGCCGCCCTGCGACTTGCCGGGCCGACTAGCGCAGTAGGTCTCCTGCTGCCGTGCCCCGCAGTGTCGGCGCCGCGGCGCGGCCCAGCCTGCCGCCGATGGGGGGTGGCATCGTGACCACAGATCTACGCGACCTCCCTGACCTCGGTCAGGCGCCGCGCCAGGCGCCTGCGATCCACAAGGTCGGCAAGTCCAACAAAATCAAGCCGGCCAGCAAGGCGCGCCGGAGCCTGACCAAACCGGTCAGGGCATTTGCCCAGCGGCCGGTCCAGTCGGCAGAGACCGTCGGCCGCGCCGTCAGGATGTTCTTCGACGTCATCCGATTCAGCGTTTCCGACGCCGTCTCCGGTCGGCTACCGCTCGGCGAGCTCATCACTCAGGCCTGGACGCTCTACAAGGTCACTGCCCTGCCCGCGATTCTGATGGCTGTTCCGATCGGTGCGCTTGTGGCCGTTCAGGTTTCGGGGCTAATTAATCAGGTAGGTGCGAACACCCTGGTGGGCGCCGCCAGTGGTGTCGGCATTGTTCGGCAGGGCGCACCGATCACCGCTGGTCTGCTGATGGGGGGCGCCGCGGCGTCGGCGATCGCCTCCGATCTGGGTGCCCGGGCGATTCGCGAAGAACTCGACGCCCTGAGGGTCATCGGGGTGAACCCGACCCGGCATCTGGTGGTCCCGCGGTTCCTCGCGCTCATAGTGCTTGCGCCGGTGCTCTGCGGCATCATCATCGCCTCGGCAGTGACTGCCTCCTTCATTCTGTCCTTGGCCGTCAGCGACGTGGCGCCCGGAACCTACTGGATGTCCTTCGGTTCATTCGCCAAGATGGTCGACGTCTGGTTCGCGCTCGGCAAAGCGGTGGTGTTCGCCGCGATTGTCGGGATCGTGTCCTCCCTCCGCGGCGTCGAGGCCAAAGGCGGCCCCCGCGGTGTGGCCGATGCGGTGAACGCCGCGGTCGTGCTCAACGTCGTAGGCATTTTCATAGCGAACCTGGCGATCACCCAGATCGAGACCATGTTCTTCCCCATGCAGGTGGCCTGATATGGGTTCCCTAGTAGGTGTCCCCTCGCGCTTCGGCGACAAAGTTTGGGTGCGGATCACCGCACCGTTTCGCCAGTTCTTCCGGACCGCAGGGCGGTGGGTGATCTTCATTGCGCAGACCGTCTATCTGCTACCGCTAACCGTTCGCAAGTACCGCCGGGAGACGCTGGATCGGATGGTCAACCTCGCCTGGGGGCGCGGTTCACTACTGGTCGACGGCGGTGTGATCAGTGTGCTGGTGGTGCTGGGTTTGGCGATCGGAAGCATGGTCGCCATCGAGGCCTGGTCGACGCTGAACATGATCGGCTTCGGCGCATTGTCGGGCATCGTCGGCGGGCTGGCAAACGTCCGTGAGATGGGTCCGCTGGTCGCCGGCATCGCCTTCGCCGCGCAATGCGGCACCCGCATGACCGCCGAGATCGGCTCGATGCGTATCGCCGAAGAGATCGACGCCACCGAGGTGATGGGTCTGCGGCCGATTCCGTATGTGGTCGGCACTCGGCTCATCGGCTGCATGCTGATCGTGGTCCCCGGTTATGCCTTGGCCATGCTGACGAGCTTCTTCATCTCGAATTTCATGATCCAGGGGCTCTATCACGCACCGGGCGGCACGTACAACCACTACTTCGTTCAGTTCCTGTCTCCGCTGGATCTGACGTACTCGACGATAAAGGCCGCGGTGTTTGCCTTCGCGGTGACCATGATCCATTGCTATTACGGCTATTTCGCGTCGGGAGGGCCGGTGGGAGTCGGTGAGGCATCGGGACGTGCGGTGCGCGCAAGCCTGGTGACCGTGATGACCCTTGACCTGATCATGACCATCATGATGTGGGGTTTCAAGCCGACCTTCCTCTTCAAGGGATAGACGACCATGACGATCCTTCACGCGTCTGAGCAACACGAAGCCCGCATCCTCGAACGGGTCGGTCTGATCGCCGTCGCATGCGTCGTCATCGCGTCCACTGTCTATGCGACATTCAAACCGTCGGGAGGCAGTGCGGCGGAGACCCTTGCCGTGGTCATCGAAGCCCCGTACGTCGGACAGGGGGTGCAGGCCGAGACGCCCGTCATCATGCACGGCGTCAAGGTCGGCGAGGTTACGTCCATCGCCAGCATCGCCGGCGGCGGAGTCCGGATGGAAGCCGCTCTGCAATCGGGCCCCACGCGCGGGCTGACCGATACCATGCAGATTGACTACCGCGCGGCGAACTACTTTGGCATCACCGGTATCAACCTGACGCCCGGCGAAGGCGGCCGGCCATTGCGCAGCGGCATGCAGCTGGACATCACCCCGGAGGGCAACTTCAGCCTGCAGGCGCTGCTGTACCGCTTGGGTGCGCTGACCAACGGGGTCTTCGACGAGCGCCTGATCCGGGTATTCGAACGGGCCACGCGATATGTCGATGGGCTCAACCCATTGTTGGAGACCGCGCTGATTGTGGGTAGTGCCTTGGCGAAGGTGCAAACCGTCAGTACTGCTCAGTTGCTGGAGAATACAGCTGGGATCAGCAGCGCTTTGCCTTCGGTCATCGATGCCGCTACGAGTTCGGCCGACGTCATGATCAATACCTATTACGGAACCGGCCACAACCCCGAGACTTCGCAGCGCATCAAGGAGAAGTCGAAGTATTACAAGATCGTGGACGACAAGCAGAAGCAGCGATACGACGCCAGTGATCGATTCTGGCTGGCTAATCGGGACAATGACGTGTTCTTCGATCGGCAGGTTGTGCCGCTGATGGACAAGGCCCGTACCGACCTGTTCGGCAAGATCGGCAAGTTGGAGTCCTCGCACGTCGATGACCTGTTCCCGCTGGTCGAGAGCATCCGCGGGTTGGTCGATACGGTGCCGGAGATCTTCAGCCCGGAGGACTTCGCCGAGACGGTGATGGATCTGCGCGGACGGTTCGAGCGCATCTATGGCAGCTCGCCTGACCAGCACTCGCTGCAGGTGCGGATCGTGCTGGATCGACTCCCCGGTATTGCGGCACCGCTCGGATATGGACCGGGGGAGCCCGGGTCCGCTCAACCCCCTCCGCTGCTGGTGCCGGCTCCGAGCGAGGCCCAGCCCAGCGAGCCGTTACCAGCTGAGCAGCACCCCGCACGGACTGGACAGCCGTCATGAAGCCGATCTCCGCACTGTGGCGATTTGCCCTGGTCAGCGTCCTCAGCGTGCTGCTGCTGGTCATCATCGCCAATGCCATCCGGCAACCGGTGCAAGCGCCGACATCCACCTACCACGCGGCGTTTACCGACGTATCCGGGTTGGCCGACGGCGCCGACGTACGGGTCCGTGGCGTCCGCGTCGGCAAGGTGGACAGCATCGACCTGCAGCGCAACGACGACGGGAGTAGCGTCGCCGAGCTGACCTTCACGCTGGACAACCGCTTCACCATCGTGCCCGGCACCCGTCTGGCGGTGAAGTACCAGGCGCTAACCGGCTTGCGTTACGTCGACGTCCAGAATCCTGCCGAAGGCGACCTCCTCGGCGCCACGAAGGTGACCGATGTGCCGACCGAGATGACCCAGCCGTCGTTTGACATCACGGTCTTATTCAACGGTCTGCAACCGGTGCTGGCCGCTTTGAGTCCTGAAGAGATCAACACTTTCACCGACAACACCGTCGCCTTCCTGCAGGGTGACGACGGCGGCCTGGAGCCGATGCTGGAGAGCATCCACAAGCTGACCCGGTTCGTCGCCAACCGGCAGGACGTCGTGGCTACGCTGGTGCACAACCTCAACACCCTGGCCGACGGCGTCAAGGGGCGCTCGGAGTATCTGGCACAGATGCTCGACGAGATCGAACTACCCATCAACCAAGCGGTTTCGATGGCCGACGAATTCCGCAAGTCGCAGATCGCCGGTCAAGACTTCAACGACACGGTTATCCGCCTGTTGGCCGCCTTGGGCCTGCGGCCCGGCATGGAGCCCTCGAGGGCATTGGATCAGGCGTTAACCAACACCTATGACGCCATCGAGGCATTCAAGCGGACGCCGGTGATCTGGGAGAACATTCCTCCGCCACCCGAGAACGGCGGACCGGTGCCGTGCTCGAAGGGACGCCCCCAACTTCCCGAGGCAGTCGACGTTCTGCTCAATGGACAACGGATAGTGCTATGCAAGAAGTGAGTTCGATACGAGCCCAGCGGTTCTGGGGTATTGCGGCGTTGGCTTTGATCACCGCCATCGGTGTGGTGACGGCGATGCTCTACATCAAGCCGCCGGGTGAGACCCTATTCTCCTTCTACACAGATGATGCCGCCTCGCTGCGCGTCGGAGATACCGTGCGGGTAGCCGGCGTCGTGGTGGGCACGGTCAAAGACTTGGCCCTCGAAACCGATCAGATCCGGGTGCGGGCCAGCGTCAACAAGAAGGCCTTCGTCGGTGATCAGTCGCAGATCCAGGTCCGGATGCTCACCGTCGTCGGCGGCTACTACGTCACCGTTATTCCGATGGGACGTAAACCTCTGGGCAGCAAACCGATTCCCAAAGAGCGTGTCACCATGCCCTATAACCTGATGCAGATCCTGACCGACTCCACCAAGATCACCGAAGGCGTGTCGACCCGTCCGATCAAGGAGTCCATCGATCAACTACAGACCGCACTGACCGGGACCAACACCCAGACCGTCGGTGCGATTCTGGACGCAGGCAACAGCGTGGTCGATACATTGACTCGGCAGCGCGGCCAGATCACCAAAATCCTGGATCTGTCCGACGAATACATCGATCGGCTAGCCAAATACAGCGGCAAGATGGAGGAATACCTGCGCCGCATCTCGATCCTGGAGCAGACACTGGTCCTGTACGGCAAGGCATTCAGCGATGGACTGACCCGGTTGGGCGGTGTCGGCTGGATCCTGAGTCCGCTGCTCGATGATTACTTCGCACACCGCGACGACTTCCTGGATCGGATCCGCAATATACTAGGCGATTTTCGCACCATCGAGGTGCGTCATGGTGCGGCCGTCCGCTGGTTGCAGCGTATCCACGATCGGATGGAAGTGGCGCTGGACAAGCAGAACAACTTTACCCGGCCCGAGCTGCTGGCCACCGATATCTGCATTCCGGTTCATGGGAGCCCGTGCTGATGATGACTGCTTCTCACCTCCCCCTGCGGATCCTCGGCGGCTTTGCGGCAGTGGCGGTTGCGCTGAGTGCTACTTCTTGTGTCGGACGGGCCGATGCGCAACAAACGGCGGTGACCCAGCAATTCTGTGCGCATATGTCCGACAGCATTGGGTTGTACGTCGGTAACTGGGTGACCCAGATGGGGTACAAGATCGGTACCATCGACCGCATTACCCCAGGCAGCACCGATGTCAAGATTGACTTCACGATCACCGAAAACCGTCCGCTACCAAGCGATGTCAAGGCGGTTACCCGATCGACGTCGATCCTGGCCGACCGCTCCCTGGAACTGGTCGGCAACTATCAGTCGGGTCCGCTACTGCAGCCGGGCAACTGCATCGTCCGTGAGCGAACGATGACCCCATTGAGCATCTCCCAGGTGATCGGTTCGGCGACCAATTTCGTCAACGGCATCAGCCCCGCAGGCTCGGACAACCTCAAGGATGCGCTGCGCGGTTTCGACGAGTCAGCCAAGGACAACGGGCCCAAGCTGAACCGTCTGCTGACCAACGCTTCGGCGCTGCTGGACAGCCCCGACCAGGCCATCGCCGACATCGGTCAGATCGTCCGCAATGTCACCGAGCTGACCTCGATGTTGGAGCGAAACCGCTCTCCAGCCAAGGAGATCTTGCTTGACACTCCGGTGGTTGCTCCGGAGCTGGTCAAGGCTGTGGGTGGGGTCGATGGATTGGCCAGCGTGATTCATCCGATGGTCGGGGTGGTAGTCGATATCGAGACTCAACTCGGCGACGACATCCAGCTGACCCTGGACATCGTGTCGGATTCCATCCGCCACCTGAGCCCGCATTACAAAGGCATTGTCAATTTACTGAATCCGGTGCCGCGCTTCATCAATACGTTCTCCTACGAGCTGAACAACAAGCAGTTCAACACCCTACGTTGGCGACCACCGATTTACCGGGTACACACCCCGGACGGTTTGGTGACTTGCGGAATGATGAATCAGTCGATGCCGGGCAGCTGTGCCGATGTCAATGGACAGCCCTATGCGGTAGACGTCGCCCTTCTGCAATACGTACTGCTGGAGGCCTCCCGCCGATGAAGCATCGCATTCGGTTAGCCACAGTCGCGGTCCTCAGCGGGTTGATGCTGCCGCTGTCGTCGTGCGCTGGGACGAACATTCTGAGCGTGGATTCGCTTCCCGTGCCCGGCACCAATGCCACCGGCGGTTACGAGATTGTTCTGGAGTTCGCCAACGTGCTCAATCTGCCCGACCGCGCCAAGGTTGTGATGGATGGCACCCGGGTCGGATCGGTCCGCGACATTGCGCTGGAGGCCAGCGGTGTGGCGGTTGCCTTGCGCATCGACGATGGTGTCGTCGTACCGTCGGACATTCACGCGGTGTTGCAGCAGGCTACTGTTCTCGGGGACACCTATGTGGCATTGGAGCGCAACACCGATGCCGCGTCATCGGGGCACCAGCTCCGTCCGGGTGAACGAGTTCCCCTGTCCCAGACAACGTCTCCACCGCAATTGGAAGACACCATGGCCAGCATGGCTAACTTTGTCGGTAGCGGGTCGATCCAGCGAGCACAGGACACGGTGATCAAGATCAACAGGATCACCCCGCCGCGTCCTGAGATCCGTGCGATGGCCGCCCGGGTGGCCACCGACCTCGATGACCTAGCAGACAACATCGACGATGTCGACCTGTGGCTGGACGGCTTCGCCAAGTCGGCAGCTCTGATGGCCGAGAACACCAGTAACTTCGAAACATGGTTCACCCCATTAGGCGTCAAAAGTTTCGCGCATTTCTTCGTGCTCACGCACTTCATGGCACCACTCATGCCCACAATCGGCAGCATCTACTACAACGGCTACTGGTTAGTGCCGACGCTGGCCTCGGCCGTCGCCGCGGTGTCGGCGATGCAAAAAGGCAAGTGGGTCTTTGAGGAAGAGGTGCACAAGTGGGAGCGTCTGGTCAACGACCAGATCCTGCCGAACGAGAAATACCCGGCCATCAACATCACCTCGGTTGTCGACACGGACGGCCGTGATCTGACCAACAACCTCCAGGACGTGCTGCGCATGATCGGAGCGATGCAATGAGGCTGAAGACTGGCGTTGCCCTTGGCTCGTTCGTCATTTTCCTGGTGATGGTGCTGGGCTTCGTCATGTACGTCGGCTCGTTGGGCATCACAGTCCGTCCCCCCGAGCATCGGACCAACCTGTCCATGGACGTACCTGAGATCAACAACATCGTGGTCGAATCCAACGTGCTGTTGCGCGGCGTTCCGGTAGGCAAGGTGACCGGCATCGACACCACAACCTCTCACGCCACGATCCATTTCTATGTCGATGGCGCACACAAGATCCCGACGGATAGCACCGTCCGGTTGGATAACTTGTCGGCACTCGGTGAGTCGTACATCGAGCTGGAGCCGCGCAGCAGCGGCGGCCCGGTGCTACGCGACGGACAAAAGATCGCGCCACGCGATGTGAGACAACCACCGTCGATCTCCGAGCTAGGTACCAGCGTGGTGCGGGTGCTCAACGAGCTCGATCCCGAACAGTTGAGCCGCGTGGTCGACGAGGCCGACGCCGGCCTACCGGACCCGGATGTAGTGTTGCCCAACCTTGCTCACTCAAGCCTGGTGCTGCGTAACACCACAGCGGATTTCCAGGGGACCGGGCAAAAGCTGCTCGGAAACCTGCAGACCCTATTGCGTAACGCGGGCTTCGTCGGACCGGCGCTGACCGCCAGCGCACCGCCGATCAAGGACATCGGGCCCGCCATCGCCCTGCCGTGGAATGACGTGTGGATGGCCGGGCTGTTCTTGCTACCGACCGACACCCTGACCTTCAGTGCACTGCTCGGCCGCCTTCAGAAGTTCCTCGATGACCGTGGCGCTGACCTGAAGTTCTTGGGCACCGCGACGTCGGGAAACCTGAAGTTGATCGCGAACGCATTGCGCAACATCGACAGCACACAAATCATGAAGAACCTGCAGGCGACCGTTCCGGAAGACGGATCCATCGACCTGCATGTTGCGGTTCCGGCAGGATAGGCAAGAGGTATCGACCATGCTGACCACGAGGGCCAGTACGACAGACGAGGAGGTGGGTGCCATCTCTGACCAGAACGGCGCTGCCGACCAGAACGACAGCGCCACCAGCGGGGACACCGAGACGGCCGAACCGGCAGGATCATCGGTACCGGAGCCGAAAACGGGCGTTGGTCGCCAGATTTCGGTCTCGGTACGAACCCTCGTCTCCTGGGTGCTGGCCGTGGCGGCGGTGGCGGTGATCGGCATTCTGACCTGGCTTTATCTGGGGGAGAAGGCCAAGGTGACGGCATCGGAACAGAAGACCGCCAACGATCATCGCGCCGAGCAGATAGCCCTCGACTACGCAGTCAAGGCGGCCCGGATCGACTTCAAGGACCTGGAGAGGTGGAAGGAGAATCTCGTCGCCAACACGACCCCGGAACTGCGCGACAAGCTCACCGACGCCGGCAAGTCGATGGAGCAGCTGTTGGTCCCGCTGCAGTGGCACTCCACAGCCACGCCGTTGGTGGCCAAGGTGCGCTCCACCGACAACGGCGCATACGTCGTCGACACCTTCGTGGGCGTGAACACCAAGACCATGCAGGCGCCCGAGGGCCTGCAGTCCACCGCGACCTACAGCGTGACCATCGACAGCAACCAAGACTGGCAGATCAGTGAAGTCGGTGGCATCGGCTCAGTGGTCGGTCAGAAGTAGTAACGGCAGAGGCATCGAATGTTCAACAGGCGAGGCACGCGGGCGCCGGGGTCCCGCGGGGTGACCGTCGGCGTCATGGGGGTGGCTATGGTGGCGGTGTTCTGCAGCGTACCGACGGCCTACGCGGATACTGCCGATGTACTGAAGGCGGCGCTCGATGCGGCTCGCAGCGAGGCCGGCTGTCCGCCCCTGCAGCTTGATCCCAAGCTGACTGAGATCACCGATAAGACGGCGAAGGAGGTGCACGGGTGGGTCACGCATACCGGGAGGTTTCTGCCCACCGAGGACGCGACGGTGATGGCAGTGCTGCGTAAGGCGGACTACAAGACGCTCAAGGCGCGAATGTTGTCCGGCTATGCCGACGATCAGACCGGTGGGCCGGGGAGCCACGAGGACAAGGCCGTCAAGGCCACGGTCCTGCAAGGCCTGTCGTTCGAGGTGTTCGGCGACTGCTCGTACACCAAGTACGGCATGAGCGCGATCAGTGACGACGGCAGGCAGGGCTCACCGTCGACCCCGCCCAGAAGCTTCATCGCTACCAGCGCCATCGTGGCCAGCGGCTAGCGCGGCGATAAACTCGGAGAAGGAGTCAGTCGAGCATGCGTATGGTCGCGACATTGCGGGCCTGCGGCGTCACTGCGGCAGTCGCCGCCGTTGCCATCTTCGGGGTGTCGGCAATCGGTTCGGCCGACCCTCCGGCACTGGGTGGCCCTGCCGTCGATGCCTGCCGCCAGCTGGGGGGCAACATCCAGGCCGGCACCATATGTCATGTCAGCGCGGACACCGACGCGTATAGCATCGACATGAGATTCGGGGTCGACTACCCCGATGGGCAGGCTCTCGCCGACTACGTCCATCAACTGCATAAGACATTTGTCGCCGCGGCGGAGGCACCGGGCGCGAAGAACCTGCCGTATCAGATGTCCGTCGGTGTGGAGGACTACAAATCGGGCCAACCGTTGCGCGTGGTACCGAGCCTGGGGCAGCGGTTCCCCGGTGCGCAGGCCTACGGAGAACCGTGGCAGGGCACCGAATCCACCGTGCTGAAGATCTTCACCCGACTGGATGTCGATTCTGTCGTTCCGCGTTCGCGATACAAAACCTTCACCTTCGCCCACAACAAGAACCGCGCGGTGGGCTTTCGCGACCTGTTTGCACCCGATTCCAAACCGCTCGAGGCGATCTACCCCTATGCAGCGGCAGATATAGAAGGTCAGCAACTGGCCCGGCACTACAAGCTCTCACCGAAGGACGGCCTCGACCCGGCTTTTTATCAGAACTTCGCCATCACCGATGACGCCCTGATCATCTTCACCGATACCGGTCGCCTGGTTCCCGACGAGTCCGGAGATGTCGTGATCACCATTCCCCGCAACGGTATTCCCCCGTTGCAGATCTGAGCAGATGGCTGCGGGGTGCCGGGCATCCCGCAGCGCCCCTCAGCGCGTGCGGGGCTTGCGTTTGTTGGTGCGCGAATCGGTATCGGCGTCGGCGTTGCCAATGTGGGTGTATGTGGCAGATCAAGCTATATAATCATAATTAACGTGATCCATTCAGTCACGCCGCCTTTCACGTGAATCGGTGAGGTAAGCACCGCACACGACGACGATGTGGGAGAACCGGTGCAGATACGTCAGTTCAGAGATTCGCAAAAGTCCGCCCTCGTCCTGCATCCGTCCGGGACGACCGTGAGCTTCGCCGAGTTGGAGGTCCGTGCGAACCGACTGGCCCACCATTTTCGGAAGGCAGGTCTACGCGAGGGCGACGTGATCGCGGTCGTGATGGACAACAACGAGCACATTCACGCAGTGATGTGGGCTGCGCGCCGAACCGGCCTGTACTACGTCGTCGTGAACACTCATCTCACGGCCGCTGAGTCTTCCTACATCGTGTCGAACAGCGGAGCCGCTGCGGTGTTCGGAGCGCGGGCTACCGTCGACCTCTGCCGTGGGATCGACACACATTTGGGCTCTCGAATGCCCGCGTTGCGCATGATCGCTGATGCTGAAATCCAAGGTTGGCGACGTTATCCGGAATGCGTAGTCGATCATCCCGAGACGCCGGTGCCCGATGAGCGTGAAGGTGACTTGCTGCAGTACTCGTCGGGCACCACCGGGAAACCTAAGGGGATTATCCGCCAGCTCAGCGGCCTCACCCCGGCGGACGCGCCGATGCTGCTGACACCGATGTTCGACAGGCTCGGCATCGGTCGGGATTCGGTGTATTTAAACCCTGCGCCGGTGTACCACACAGCTCCCGCCTACTGGTCTATGTCGGCTCAGGCGATGGGTGCCACCACCGTGGTCATGGAGACGTTCGATGCCGAAGGAGCACTTGCCGCGATTGAGCAATACCGGGTTACGCATGGTCAGTTCGTGCCCGCTATGTTCGTGCGCATGCTGAAACTGCCTGATTACGTGCGCAGTTCATACGACCTGTCCAGTCTGCTTCGCGTGGTACATGCGGCGGCCCCCTGTCCGGTGGGTATCAAACAGCAGATGATCGACTGGTGGGGGCCGATTCTCGATGAGTTCTACGCATCCTCAGAAGGCGCGGGCAGCACGTACATCACTGCCGAAGAGTGGCTGGCGCACCCGGGTTCGGTGGGCAGGCCGCTGGTCGGGGTTCCGCACATCGTTGGTGACGACGGCCGAGAACTTCCACCTGGCGAGGCGGGGGAGATCTACTTCGGTGACGGCATGACGTTCAGCTACCTCAATGACGAGGCCAAGACCGCGGCGTCACGCAACCGTGACGGCTGGGCCACGGTCGGGGACGTGGGCTATGTGGACGAGGACGGCTATCTGTTTCTCACCGACCGTCGTCACCACATGATCATCTCCGGCGGAGTCAACATCTATCCGCAGGAAGCCGAAAACATACTGATCACCCATCCAAAGGTGCTAGATGCTGCGGTCTTCGGGATCCCCGATGCCGAGATGGGCCAGTCGGTGCATGCCGCGGTGCAGACCGTGGACCCGGTGGATGCCACGACTGAGTTCGCCGATGAGCTGATCGCTTGGCTTCGGGATCGATTGGCGCACTATAAATGTCCACGCTCGTTGGCCTTCGAGGCGCAGTTGCCGCGTAGCGATACCGGCAAGCTCTACAAGCGCGAGCTCGTCGAGAAATACTCAGCGCTTATTGCCGCCGAGTGACGGCCGTCAACACCAGGTCGACCAGGCCTTCGGTGTAGCTGTCGGATTCCTTGGCCAGCTTGGCCATCCGCGACGGTGGCGTAGCCAGGCAATGCATCAACAGGCCGCCGAACAGCGCGTCGAGGAATAGCGTCATGGGGGTGCCCGCCGGCAGATCGTTGCGTGCAATCGCCCGACGGGTGATGTTGCGCATCGCCGTCACATTGCCAGTCATGAAGTCTTCCCAGCGCGGTGCGAGTTCGGGGACCAGTCGCCCCTCCGCGGACAGCCGCAGCAGCGCGTCCCCCGCGTCCCCCGTCAACAACTCGAAGATGCTGCCGGCAATGGCCAGGAGATCACCGCGCACCGAACCGGTGTCGACGTCGTATGGCACCTCGATTCGTGCCTGGAGCGTGTCCAAGAGCAAGGCGGTGTTGTCCGACCAGCGCAGATAGATCGATGACTTGCCGACGCGAGCTTCCCGGGCGACCGCATCGATGCTGAAACCTGCCCAGCCGACCCGACCATAGAGCTGTACCGCGGCGTCGCGTACCCGCTGTTCAAGCATCGGATCTCGCGGCCGGCCCGCGACCGCGTTGGTAGTCTGACTCATCTTCATCCCGGTGTTGAGCAGGAGTTATGCGTCGGGCATGCTGCCGGCAGCTCTCCTGACGTCTTTACCCGATGCTATTACCGACGGACTGCCGGCGAGCCGTAGGGATTCGTAGTACGGATCTTTTGCGCGGGTTCAGACCGCGCCGGACGGAACTCCTCACACACAACGAGACCGCACATGCAGCGGTGAGGCCCTTCGTTGAGTAACCTGCGGTGTCGCCGGATGGCGCACCGATAGTTGTGGGCGTCAACCGTATTGAGCGTGCCCCGGAGCTATTCCCGCAGCTGCAGAAACACCGGCCGTGCGCGTCCCGGGCGAGAATCGTGGACATCCGATGGGCTATCAATATAACCAGGTTGTACTATTGAAAGGATGTCGCGCCCCTCGGGGACGGTAGACGCATGAGCATGAGGAGGCAATGCCCGTGATCAAGGGCGGCACACGACTCGAAAGTCAGGTCTGCGACACGCAGGTTATCGTGGTCAAACCAGCTGACAGCCTCGACGAACTGCGTGCCGGCGGGCACCCCATGGTGCCCATCGGGTCGGCTCATGCCGATGGGTTGACACCGCACCCCGACTGGTCGTCGGGTGCCCTGATGGGAAAACGCTACGTCGATTCGTCAGGTGCTGAAGTACTGGTGACTCGCGCCGGTCTCGGAACACTAGCCGTCGGCGTGACCGCGATGACGCTGAAGACAGCGGCACCGTTGCCGGCCAGCGACTGACGCTGCGAGGCAATTGACGGATCAACGCGCTGATGCCGGAGTGCTGCGCGTGCGTGAAAGGTTGGACGGTTGACTCTCTCAGTTCTGCTGGAAATGGCCTCGGGTGATGCCGATCGGGTTGCCGTCGTTGACGGGCAGCATCGGTGGTCGGTCGGCCACCTCAGTGGTCTGGCCGGTGGTGGAGCCGGAGTGATCACCGCAAGTGCTGCCCGCACACTGGTCTATGTTGGGCTCGGCGGAGCCTTGCTGCCGGCGCTCTTGTTCTCAGCTGCACGTGCGGCGGTTCCGTTCTGTCCGTTGAACTATCGACTGGGCGCCGACGGCCTCAACTCCCTGTTAGCCCGATTGCCCGCGCCGCTGGTGGTCACCGACCCGCAGTACCGCGATGCGGTTGATGCAGATTCTGCGGTAGAGGTCCTTGACAGTGCCGAGTTCCTGCGCCGAGCTGCGGCGGCTGAGCAGATGGACGCGGTCGCCGGCAGCGATGATATGGCGGTCATCCTCTTCACCTCGGGGACCACCGCCCGGCCCAAGGCGGTCGAACTTTCCCACGACAACCTGTTCAGCTATGTCACCGGAACTGTCGAATTCGGTTCGGCGGAAGCTCAAGACGCGGCACTGGTGTGCGTGCCGCCCTATCACATCGCAGGTGTCGGAGCGGTCTTGTCGAGCCTGTATGCCGGACGGCGATTGGTCTACCTGCCAACGTTCGATCCAACCGCGTGGATTGCGCTGATCGACGCCGAGCGGGTGACGTCGGCGACGGTGGTACCGACGATGCTCGACCGTATTGTTTCGGTGCTGGAGCGGAGGCCGGCGCCGCTGAGTTCGCTGCGCACACTTGCCTATGGCGGCTCGCGGGTTCCGCTACCCCTAGTGCGAAAGGCATTGGCACTGTTGCCCCATGTAGGGTTCGTCAACGCCTACGGCCTGACCGAAACCAGTTCGACGGTGGCTGTCCTGACGCCCGAGGACCATTGGGCCGCACTCGACGACGATGACGAGGACGCTGCGCGCCGACTCGGATCGGTGGGACGACCGGTTCCGGGTATCGAGGTGCAGATTCGCGACGAACGAGGGCGGGTACTGACCGCCGGGGGTACCGGTGAGCTGTACCTGCGCGGTTCGCAGGTGTCGGGTCGCTACGCCGAGATCGGCTCGGTGTTGGATGCAGAAGGATGGTTTCCCACTAAGGATCTCGCGACCATCGACGAGGATGGATACCTGTTTGTCCACGGGCGCAGCGATGACACCATCATCCGGGGAGGGGAGAATATTGCTCCCGCCGAACTAGAGGACGTCCTGGTAGAACATCCGTCGGTCCACCAGGTCGCGGTGGTGGGTGCCGACGATCCCGAATGGGGACAGATCATCGTGGCCGTGGTGGTGACCGAACCGAACAGCGAGCCGGACGTCGAGGATCTGCGCGACTGGGTGCGTTCCCGGCTGCGCGGGTCACGAACCCCCGACCGTGTGGTGTTCCGCGACGAACTTCCGGTGTCGCCGACCGGCAAGATCCTGCGCCGAGAATTGACGCGAGAACTCAACGAGGGTCCTACAGCTGCCTGATGGGGGGGTGATGTGTCGGATTCGGGTGACGGTGTACCGGCGCTGTTGATCGACTATGGCGGGGTGCTTACATCCCCGGTACCCGCCGCCTTAGCCAATGTCTGTGCGCTGTTCGGCGTCAAACTCGACGGATTCCTGTCGGCCTGCCAAATGGGCGATCCAGCCGGCCCCTTCTCGCAACTCGAGCTGGGAGTGCTCGACGATGTCGAGTTCGCCCGCGTGATCACCCCGATCCTCACTGAGCACGCGAACGACCCGGTCGACGGCCTGGCTTGGGTGCGCGAACTGCAAAAGACGTCATTCGATATCGATAAGACGATGCTGGCCGCCGTGGCAGACCTGATCGACAACGGTGTACCCACCGTCTTGTTCAGTAATTCCTTTGGGCCGCTGGATCGGTATCCGTGGGCGCTGCTCCCGAAGTTCACGGATACGGTTATCTCGTCGGTCGTCGGTCTCCGCAAGCCGGATCCGCGCATCTACGCGCTTGCTCTGGAACGGTGCGGTAGGCCTGCGCAAGAGTGCGTGTTCGTCGACGATTCCGAGGCCAACCTGGCTCCCGCTCGCACGCTCGGTATCCGCAGTATTCACCATCAGGATCCCGCGGCGACGATCGCTGAACTGAACACCATCTTCGGCTGACGCCGACACGTCTAATACATGTTTTTTGCAACGGTATTGCGTTAATCAGCTCATCAAACGTCGAGCAGGCTGTCGGCGATGCGCGCCCGGTGCTGTGCGGGCGAACCGTAGGTCACCTCCAGGGCCTTGGCTCGGCGCAGATACAGATGCAGATCGCACTCCCAGGTCACACCGATGCCACCGTGTAGCTGAACCGCATTGCTGACCACGTCGATAGCGGACTCGGTCGCCACCGCCTGCGCCAGCGACGCGGTCCGGCCGGCACGTCCGTCCTCGGCCAGTGCCCAGGCGGCGGCGTAGACCGCAGACCGGGAATTCTCCACGGCCACCAGCATATCTGCCAGTCGATGTTTGACCGCCTGGAAGGTGCCGATCGGCAGCCCGAACTGCCGGCGCTCGGTGGTGTACCTTGCGGTGGTATCCAGCGCCGTGGATGCCGCGCCGACAGCTTCGGCGGCTGCGAGGGTCCACAGCAGTTCGGTCGGGCGATCCGGGTTTCGGTCGGCGGCGAGCAATTCTGCTGCGGTGCCGGAGAACTCGGCGGCAGCGGCGGGTCGGGTGCGGTCGACGGTGGCCACTGCGATGATCTGTGCGGCAGTGGTTACCAACCAGCGCACTTGATCGTCGATGACCGCCGGGACCACCAGCACGGTCGCCGCGGCGGCATTCGGGATCAGGGGTAGCCGGCCATCGATCCGCCATCCTTCGCTATCGGGCCGGGCACTGATCGCTGCCAGATTCGCCGTGGTGGGTAGCACGATCCCGGCGACCTGTCCGGCCCGGTAGAGCGGGATCAACAGACGCTTGCATTGATCCTCGGAGCCCAGCCGCGCGATGATGTCCGTGGCTGCGGTGTGCTCGCTGAAGGGGACCGCTCCGGCAACGCGCCCTAGCTCCTCGGCGATCATTACCTGCTCGACCGGGCCGGCCCCGCCGCCGTCGTAGGCCTCCGGCGCCCCGACTCCTAGGAGCCCGGAGGTGCCCAGGGCGTCCCAGAGTCGGGTGTCGATGGTGGCGTCGGCATCATAGACGCTGCGGGCGTTGCTTTCCTGGGAGCACACATCTCCCAGCAGGCTGCGCAAGGCCTCGTGTTCGTCGGTGAACTCAAACTTCATCTATGCATCGGCCCAAGGGTCTCGGGGCTGGCCCAGAATGCGCTCTGCCAGCACGTTGCGTTGTATTTCGGAGGTGCCACCGCCGATGGTGGACGCGCGGGTGCGTAGCCAGCCGAGCGCCCACTTGCCCTTGTTAGGCGCATCGTCGGCACCGCGGTCGAGGATGGCGAATTCGCCGCCCAAGTCGAGGGCGAGCTCATGTAGATGCTGCTCGACGTGCTGGCCGAATAGCTTCGACATCGAGCCTTCGGGCCCGGGCTCGCGGCCGGTCAACACCTTGGCCAGGTTGCGCATGCCGTTGAGCCGCACCAGTTCGACGTCGATCCATCCCTGGGCGAGGCGGTCACGCAGATGCGGGTCGTCGGCGGCACGCACACCGAACGGGTCGGGCGTCTTGGCCATCGAAATCGCCTTGCGCAGCGTGGCGGTCAGCGCCATCTGCTGGCCCATGAACAAGATCGCCCGTTCGTTGGCCAGCGTGGTGCGGGTGACGTTCCAGCCGTCGTTCAGTCGGCCGACAACGTTGGTCAGCGGTACCCGGACCTCGTCCAGGAACACCTCGTTGAACTCGGCATCGCCGGAGATCTGGCGGATCGGTCGCACGTCGACACCGGCGGTGCGCATCGGTACCAGAACGAAGCTGATGCCCTCGCGTTTGGGGGCGTTGGGATCGGTGCGCACCAGCGCGAACATCCAGTCAGCGACCTGGGCGCCGGAGGTCCAGATCTTCTGACCGGAGACCACCAGTTCATCGCCATCGACCTCGCCGCGGGTGCGTAGCGAGGCCAGGTCCGAGCCCGCATCGGGCTCGGAGAATCCTTGACACCATACTTCGCTGCCGTCGAGCATCGGGGGCAGGAATCGCTGCTGCTGTTCAGGAGTGCCGTGAGCAATCAGGGTGGGGCCGCAGAGGTTGAGACCGATGCGGCCGGCCAACGGTGGTACCCGCCGTTCGGCCGAAAGCAGGTAGAAGAGCAGTTGCTGTCGCGCGGTGGCCGAGCGGCCACCGAACTCCGGGGGCCAGTGGATGGCTGCCCAGCGCCCCTCCGACATTCGCGCCTGCCACTTGCGGGCCACAGCGTGTTTGTCGGCAGCGGACGTCGCGGTCGCGTAATCGGCATGAATGGCCGGGAGATTGGCGTCCAGCCAGCTCGACCATTCCGCGCCGAAGCCGGCAT
The DNA here is from genome assembly GCF_001667375.1 of Mycolicibacter sinensis. Classification (GTDB taxonomy): domain Bacteria; phylum Actinomycetota; class Actinomycetes; order Mycobacteriales; family Mycobacteriaceae; genus Mycobacterium; species Mycobacterium sinense_A. The sequence continues at coordinate 187,389 of NZ_LZIN01000075.1, forward strand.
CGGTCTCGGACAGGTCGATGTCGAGTTCGTCGAGTCCGGCGGGGGAGGGTGCCGTGGCGTCATGCTGCACAGAAATACTATAACCTGGTTGTTTAATTGTTCGTTTAGCGGGTCGGAGTGAGCGTTGTTCGATGAACGTTGGCCGGAAGAGGCCGAGGAACTCGCGGATGCACTGGACGGCATCCTGGTCAAGTACTGCTCGCCCGATGCGCTCAGGGCGATGGAATCCGACGGGTCCGAGTCGACCGAACGTCGCGATGAACTCGATAAGGCATTGCGGGAGTTCGGGTTGCGGGAGTTGCCCGCCGAGTCCTACCTGTTGACCCGGGCGTCGGTATGCCTCGGTGCCCGGCTTGCTCCGATCTCATTCGTCTCGTCGACGCCGGCGCGGGTGGTGCTCGGCGAAGTTGATGTGGCCAATGGCGTTGATCGGACGACGGTTCCGGCCGGCTTACCGCGAATCGCGGTGGCCGCCGGAGCGCGGATCGCCATCGGCGAGGCGTCGAACGCCGTGCGGCGCAGCGCCGGCGGAGAACTCGTGGTGATGGTCGGTGAGATCGCCGGTGCAGAGGTGGACGGGGACCTCGATGCCGTGCGCTCCTGGGGGTTCCTGCTCGAAGCTGCGCAGTTGGTCGGGGCTGCGCAGGCGCTGATCCATTACGGCGTGGGTTATGTGTCCCAACGGCGCCAGTTCGGTGTCCCGATCGGCAGCTTCCAGGGGGTGGCTCATCCGCTTGCCGAGGCCGCGACCGCGGTACAAGCTGCTGATCTGCTGACCCGGCATGCCGCCTATCTAGCCGATTGTGATGGCGCGGTCCCGTTGTTTGCAGCTGCGATGGCGGCGGCCAAGGCGCGGTCGTCCTCGCGCCAGGCTGCCAGCACGGTGCACCAAGCATTGGGCGGCTACGGGTTCACCGTTGAGGCGGATTGCCAACTGTATTCCCGTCGGATTCGTGCCTGGACCGCGGCAATGGCCGACCCGATGCCGACATTGGGCGCCCTGGCTCGAACATTGGCCGACCCGGCGTCCCGTTCGGAAGTCCCTGACGTGTGGCAGTTCAATCGTGGATTCGCGCTCCCGCGTTGGGCCCGGGAGACGCGCTGACTCGAAGCGGCATGGAACAATTCCGGCGTGACGGTACGTCGGACGTCAAGCGCAGGTCGGGGCCGACCGCGTGATCCCGACATGGACGCGAGGGTTCTGGACGCCGCTTTGCGCGTGTACGCCGCGCACGGCAAGGCCGGCTTCACCGTCGATCTGGTAGCCAAGACCGCCGGCTGCAGTCGACCTGCGGTGTATGCGCGTTGGCCCACAAAGGAAGCCTTGCTGCTGGCCGCCGTTCGGTCCTTCGATGCCGGTCTCGAGGTGGCCGACGAGGGCAGCGCGCGCGATCAGCTGGTCTCTGTGACTCGGCAGATGCTCGAAGGCTTCTCCAGCGTGCACGGCATGGCGACGTTCCGGATCGTGCTCGACAGTCGCGACGACCAAGTCTTGCGGCGGGAATGGGAGAAGATCAACACCGTTCGGCTGCGGAGCGCTACCGAGGTACTCGAACGTGGAGTGGCGCGAGGGGAGTGGCGTGCCGATGTCGCGTCGACCGAGTTCCTGCGCAGTTTGACCGGCGCGACCATGCTTCAGGGCATCTATACCCACATGTCGTTCCCGGAGCGGTTGACCGACGCCGGGACCGAGGCTCGTCGGCTTGTCGACTTCCTTTTGGACGGAAGGCTACTCGAGGCCGACTGAGGCCCTCTTGCTGCTTGCTGGATTGCGGTGTAGCTTCAGGACAACCAATTAACTGCAATCAATGTAGTTAAATATTCTGACTGGGCCGCGGAGCGTTCCCAGTCCCGTAAGAGGACGTCGCCGATGACGCAAGACTTCCCCCGTCGTGCAGATTTCGATCACCAGCCACTGGTCGGCTTCTTCCGTCCGGAAGCTGACCAGCACCTGTTGCACAAGTCGTACTTCGGCCTGCCGCTGGAGGGCACCTACTTCTACGGGATCATGCGCACCGAAGAAAATGAGGAATTCGCTTTCATCCGTAAAGCCATCACCTATACCACCCGCGACATTTCGATCATGGCGGCCGAAGACACCGGCCTGCGCGTGCACGCGACCAGTGCCCAGGGCGCCAAGGGGTGCAAGGTCGAACGCGGCTACGTCGACGGCCGGGAGACATTCGCGGGTGGCTCGTCGCGTGGCGCGAATTTCGAAGTGCAACTAGGGGATCAGGATTTCCTGTGGCGGGAGCAGGGCTCGGAGGATGCTCTGTTGGCAATCAGCGGAACACTGGCTGCCCCCGGCTTCCAAGTCTACGTGCCCTGGCGTACCGCGGAGGGCGAAGGCGGAGAACTCGGTGAGTCGGGTGCGTGCTTCTACACGTCGACGCCGTATCTGGCGGAGGGCACGATGCTCGGTAAGCGGGTCATCGGCTTCTTCGCGGTCGATCACAGCTACCTGCCCAACGGTGTCGGCTGGAACAACAGTGCCATCTGGATGCGTCTGCAGGGCGGGTGGAATGTTTTCGCCAATGAGTACGAGGACGGCTCGATCGAGTGGGGCCACATGAGCATCGGTGCCGACCGCTTCCGGTTTGTCGCGGTATCCTCGGCCAACTCGGTGCTGGTGAATTCGCCTTCGGTGCAGGAGAAGATCGAGTGGCGCGACGAGGAGTTCGTCGACCGGATCACCTTCGATGTCGGCGACGGCCAGCCTTGGGAATTCGTCACCGACCCCAACGGCAAGATGCTCGATTTCTCGGCCGCCCGTCCGGGATGGTCGGGTCACACCGGCGTCATCCGGCGGATTGGCGAGACCCGGAAACTCAAGCGGCACTGGGCCTGGCAGGAAGTCTTCCCCGCCCGGGTCTGATACCCATATCGAACCACGCATTCAGAGGAATTTTCATGCGAATACTTGTCACCGGGGCCAGTGGGGTCTTCGGTCGGGTCATCTGCCGTGACCTGGTGCGCCAGGGGGCCGATGTGGTGGCCCTGGCGCGCCGAACCGTCGACATTCCGGGGGTGGTCTCCATCAGCGGCGATATCCGGGATGCCGGGGCCGTTGAGGGAGCCATGCAGGGCTGTGAGCGCGTGGTGCACCTGGCCTTCCTGCTCGCACCGTTGCGCTCGGCGACGGGCGTGGAGGACATCAACCTCGGTGGAATGCGAAACGTACTGCGTGCCATGGAATCCACGGGTGCCAATCACCTGGTCTTCACTTCTTCGACATTGGCCTACGGCCCCTGGCCGGACAACCCGGATGTCATTCCCGAAAGGCACCCGCTGCGGCCGCACCCGGACGTGCTGTACGCGCGCCATAAGGCACAGTGTGAGGAGCTCATCGCACAATCCGGCATTCCGTCGGTGATCACCCGCACCTGCGTGGTGGCCGGTCGGGACATGGACAATTACGAGTTCCGGTTCCTAGCCCACCCACTGCTGGTTGCACCGACCGGTGAGATGCGACCTTGGCAGTTTCTGCACACTGACGACGTCGGACGGTTCCACTCCCAAGCCGCGCTCGGGGACCGCACCGGCATCGTCAATGTCGGGCCCCTGGACACCGGTATCAGTATCGACGAGATCGCGGAGGTCCTCGGTAAGCCATTGATCCGGCTCCCGTTTTCGGTGCTGCGCTCGGGGGCCGGAGCAGCGTGGCGGGCGGATCTGCTCGAACTCAGTCCGGCGGACCTCGATGGTTTCCGCTATATGCCGACGCTCGACACCACGCGGATGGCCAGTGAGTGGGGCTACACGCCGGTGTATGACTCGCGGTCGGCGTTGGCCGACGCGCGGGCCGGCGTTCGGGCGGTGACCTATCTCGGAACCGCGAGGATTCCCACCCCATGGCGTACTCCCGTGCCTGACCATCAGTGGACGCGCGACCACCTTCCGCCGCAAGAACATCGCATCGACCCGGCGCCGGCCGGGCTGCGCGGTGAATTCGACGACTACATCGATGATCGCTATCCGACATTGACGACGGCGAACGTGGGGGAGGCATTCGGCGGCACCCTCACCCCGATGTCACTGCTGGTCGGCCGCGACGCGTTGCGGTTGGCGGGTGCCATCCAGGTCGAAGTGCTCGGGATGCGTGACGCCGATGTCATCGCCGCCCAACGCACGTTGAGCATCGCCTCGGTCGGGCATCGGTTGTACACCAACCTCTCGGTGGTACACGCCATGGCGGCGGCGATGCCGGGCACCAATGCTCGGGAGGTAGACGAGCACATCCTTGGCATTGCTCACGTTCCGGAGGCATCCAAGGAGCGCGTGTCGATGCTGACCTCTCTACGCTCGGCATTGGGCTTTCCCAACGCGGTCATGCGCATGGCAGGCAGCGGACGCCGAATCGCTGCCGTCGACGAGCGGCTGAGCGTCATGAATGTCTGTGCGGACCTGCCGGTGCTGAACGGCAATGCGTTGTTGACGCTGGTCGATTCGATACGTGAACTGACGCTCGACTCCTGGGCGTACAGCACGATGACCAACCTCGTCGCCTCGGCAGCACAGGCGCTGGTCCGCAAAGTTGCACCCGATCTTGGCCTGGATGCAATGCGCGGCGGGACAACGGGCTTGGCCAGTGCCTCGCTGCTTGCCGGCGTACGTCACCTGGTCGATCTAGCGCGGGCACAGCCACGTGCCGCGAGGTTGCTGCGTGACGAACCGTCAGATGACCTCATCAAGCGGCTCGATGATGTCGATCCGATGTTCGCCAGGGCGTTCTGGAAGTTGATCGCCGAGGCCGGCCATCGAGGACCCGGTGAAACCGAGCTCGCCAACTCGATGTACGGCGATCGTCCGGCTCAGCTGATCGACGTGGTCCGGATGGCACTCGACGTTCCCCCCGTCAGTGCGGCGGCGACGCCGGCACTGTCCGGCGCGTCGAAACGCGCAGTCGGCGCGCTCAATGCCGCAGTGCGCCGCCGCGAGCGTTCCAAGGATGTTGCCATGCGCAGCACCCATCTGTTGCGGCGCGCTCTTCGCGAGGTGGGACGCCGGCAGGTCGACGCGGGGGTGTTTGCGGAGATCGGCGATGTGTTCTATCTGACTCCCGAGGAGATCGCGGCTCCCAGACTGTTCGCCGAACGGATCGCCGACCGCCGGGCTGAGCGGGCTCGCCTGTCCGCACTGCACCTACCGCCGATGTTCACCCGGCACTGGGAACCGCTGAATTCGGTTGCCGCCGAATGTGGCGATGTCCTGCAGGGCGTAGGCGCCTCGCCGGGCGTCGTGCGCGGGCCGGTCCGTGTGGTGGCGACTCTCGACGAGATCGACGAGTTCGAGCCCGACACCATCCTGGTGGTCCGGGTCACCGACGTGGGTTGGACACCACTGTTCGGGTGCGTCGCTGCGGTGGTCACCGACGTCGGTGGTCTGCACTCGCACGCGGCGATCGTGGCGCGGGAATTCGGCGTGCCCTGTGTGGTGGGCACCACCAGCGCAACGTCCGATCTGCACGACGGGGATCTGGTCGAGGTGGACGGAACTCGCGGCACGGTTACCCGGGTCAGATAGATGAGTACAGGAAGTGCGCGATAGTCGGTGTATGGCGCTGGGATGTGCCCCGGGGCACTTCTCGACGAATCTGACAGCCAGCCCCGCATCAGAGGTACTCGGAACCTCCATCGACATTGAGCAGTACACCGTTGACGTATCCCCGAGACGGTATTCCCGTCGGATACGTGCCTGGAAACCGCGGCAATGGCCGACTCGGCGACACGCGATCAGATTGCTATGGCAGATCGATCGGGGATTCGCATTGCCGCGTTGGGCCATCGAGGCGGGCTGACTCGCGCGGCGTGTGACAATGCCCGGGCGTGACGGTACGTCGGAAGCCGAGGTACGGATCGGGGGCGATTGCGTGATTCTGACATTCCCCGGGGTTGCGCCTCTTGCGTAACGTGCTCCGATGGATCTCCAGGTGATCAGCAAATTTCAACAGTGGTGCCACCGTCACCGACGGCCAAAACTATCTCAGCAGCAGGTGGAGATGGCGTAGCCAACCCTGATGAGAGCTGCGAATCAACAACTCAGAACGCTTGAGGTACTTTGCTATGCCATTGTACTGCAACAGTTTTCAGTTTCCTATCCGGCGATAACTATGGGGAAGGCACAGTCGGCCCAGTCCGCAAGACCCTGTTGCGTAAGGCGCGTGCTCTGACAGGCCCGGATGCGTGGGAGATCGATGACACCGGATTCGTCAAGGACGGGCACTCTTCGCCATGCGTAGCGCGCCAGTACTCGGGCGATCGACGAGTTGTTCTCCTAAGACCGCATCCCGCCGGTGGTGGCCGTCCACGCCGGATTCGGTCACACCACCGCCTAACCCGCCGTCGCCGAGCCTGCAACATTGCCCCACGCCGGGCGTGGACGCCTGGCGACCCCGCGCTACCGCGCACCGCACCAGTCGTGTGGGGAGCGAATACGGCATCGTATGCAAACTCCAACGCGCACTGACCCATTCGGATCGGCACCCGCCCCTGTGTCACGGCACACTCCCAACCCGGCGAAGTACTACTTAGCCACCGCATGTGCGTCGCGGGGTGGGTTTCGATCCGTTCTCTTGACAAGACGCGCCTCGAACTATAGATATAGTTAACCAGGTTGGGTAATTAGCCTCGCCCGGGCCGAGTGATCGAACACCACACATTCACGTCGATGAGGGGTGCCAGGTGGCCGAGGTGCACACTACGTGCCGGATCTGCCAACAGAAATGCGGGCTCACAGTCACCATCGAGGGTGGTCGCATCAAGCGCATTGGGCCCGACAAGGAGCATCCGCTGAGTTGGCGTGACTTCTGCGTGAAAGGCCGTGCCGCGGGTGAACTCGTACACCACCCTAGACGCATCACGACCCCGATGCGCCGCTGCGGTGACACGTACCTGCCGGCGACCTACGGCGAGGCATACGACGACATCGCGACCAGGCTTGCGCGCATCGTCGGAGACGGTGGCGCGGACTCCGTTGGCTGCTTTTACGGCAACCCCGCAGGATTTCACCCCAGTGCACTCGGTGGGTTGCTGCGATTCATGATGGCCCTCGGTTCTTCGAACCTGTTCAACTGGGCGTCCGTGGACACCAACGCGAAGACGGTGACATGCGGCGAAATGTACGGTGTGACGCTGCTACCCCTGATACCGGACGTGGACGCATGTGATTGTCTCCTGCTCGTCGGCGCCAATCCTGCGGAGAGCAAGATGAACTGGGCGTCGTCCGTGCCCAACGGATGGCGGCGCATTCTTGACCGGGTCGATGCAGGCGCGGATCTTCTGGTCGTGGATCCTTACCGCACGCCTACCGCCGCCCGAGCCACCATGCATCTGCGCGTGCGGCCTGGTGAGGATTGGGCGCTGCTGCTGGGCATGGTGAAGACGATCTTCGACGAGCGGCTGGAGGACGCGGCGGCCTGCTCCGCGGAATCGGGAGAAGACGACCTGCGCACCCTTGCGGCCGAGGTGGATTGGGGCGTGCTGACTCGGCGTAGCGGCGTGGCGCAAGCCGTCATCGAAGACGCAGGGAGACGGTTCGGCGCTGCGGAGACGGCGATCGCCCTAGCTCGTACTGGACCGTCACAGACGACCCGAGGAACCCTCGCGCTGTGGCTCACGGAAGTTCTCGGCGTCATTACGGGCAATTGGGATCGGCCGGGAGGACGGTACTTCCAGCGCGGCTTCGCGCCGGTTGAGTTGAGCGAGTACGCCCCGGAGAAGGAGCCTCGAGCGCGGCTGACTGGTCGACCAGCCATCGGAGGATGTCATCCTCTGGCAGACTTGCCGGCCGAGATCCTCACACCGGGTCCCGGCCAGATCCGGGCCCTGTTCGTTGAGCACGGCAATCCGGTCGTGGCCGGGCCGGACGGCGCGAACCTCGACCGCGCGTTGGCCGACCTTGACTTGTTAGTGTGCGTGGACATGGTGCAGCGTGAGAGCCACCGGCACGCCGACTGGCTCATCCCGGGCACGCACTGGCTCGAGCGTGACGAGCTGGTGGACCCTCTGTTCGCCACGTTTAACGAACTGCCATTCGTTCAGTTCACTCCGATGGCGTTGCCGCCACCGGTGACGGTACGCGAGGAGTGGGCGTTTTACCAGGAATTGGGCGCGACGCTGGGACTCGCCGGGTATGTCCGTGACCAGCCGGCGGACTTCGAAGACCGATGGCGTGAGGCGGTGGAGGGTGGCAACCGCACCACCTGGGACGAGGTCAAGGCAAATCCGCACGGCATCGTGCTGGGGCCGCGCGAGTTCGGGTATGCACGCAGCATGCTCAAAACCCCCGGCCAGCGAATCCGCCTGGCGCCACAGCGTTTTCTGGACGAAGCGCGTCGCCAGGCGGTGGCGCATGTCGACGTAAACGATGGTGAGTTCCCGTTCTTCCTCGGCAATCGTCGTCGGCTGGAGTCGATGAACTCGCATCTCAATGACTTGCCGAGTATTCGCCGGCTGATTGATGGCAACGGTGTCGAAATACACCTGGACGATGCCGTCGAGCTGGGCATCAGCACCGGCGACATGGTCCGCATCAGCTCGCCGACGGCGAACATCGACCTCCGTGCGGTCGTATCCGCGAATCCGCGCCCGGGCACAGTAATCATCGAGCACGGCTGGGGCTCGCGGGTATTCGACCCAGTGTCGGGTCAGGCGCCGGATGTTGTTGGGGTCAACAGGAACCTATTGACACCAGCCCGCCACGAAGACCCGTTGTCGTACATGTCCGGTTTCAACGACACCCGCGTCGCCGTCAGGCGCGTTGACGGTGCGTCAGACGATTTGAGCTAACCAAGCTAACTCCGCCACGGTTGATTTCCCCAGTGGTCGAAGTGGGCCACCTCACCCACCGGTCGCCGGTTGTTCGGTCCATATTTGCCGCGTGGCCAGCCGAGCGGGATCACCCCCACCGGTGTGACGCTGCGGGGCAGGCCGAGGACACGGCGCAACTTGCCGAGACGCCACAGGGGCAGCGAGATGAAGCCTGCGCCCAGGCCTACCGCACGTGCCGCCAGCAACAAATTCTGCATCGCCGGATATACCGACGCGTACGGCGCGGAGTTGAACATGATCGGCCGAGGCGGGATTCGACCCGTCCAACACGCCACGATGACCACAGGTATTTCGTGGAAATGGTCGCGCTGCCACTCGATAGCCTTCCAGGTGCGGGCCCACGCCGCGTCGGTGCGCAGCCGCCGACGGTAGTACAGCGACATGATTGGAAAGCCGCTGCGGTTCAGTCGCGCCAACTCCGCTCGCACCGAGGCATCTTTGACGACGACGAAGGCAGCCTTCTGCTCGTTGCCCCCATTGGGGGCTTTCGTCGCGAGTTCGAGGACACGATGAAGCACGGCATCATCCACCGGGTCCGGGTGCAGGCGCCGGATCACCCGCTGCGTCTCGATTACGCTCTGCAGCGGCATCGCCAGTCCGCTCAGCGCCGCCTCGACCGTGGGGTGGACGCCGGCGGATGCCGCATCTTCTGTCGTCACGATCGCCCTTTCATCGATTTGACGCGGACTATTCACGGCTGTCCTGGCCGACCGGCTGACGGAGTCGCCGAGACGGTCGGTGCGTCAGTAGCGCCCCGCCGCCCGTATGACATGCACTGCACCGCGCCCTAACTCGTACAATGATATAACCTGGGTATCAAAAATATAACTTGCTTGGTGAAGGTTGTTAGCGGATTGATCTGCGCCGGTGTTTCAACCGGCGGGGTGGCCCGCTGATCGCCACGGCGCCACGTCGTATGCACGGACCGGCAAGGCCGAGTCGCCGGAAGCGGCCCGTGACGACATGTCTCGGAGGAGCAGTATGAAACCAAACCGACACAGACTTTGGGAGACCCCCGACGCGCGTGTGGTGTCTGGGGAAAAGCAATCGCGGCGAGCACAGTTGGCCGGATTGGGACTTGCTGGTGCGGGTTTGGCGCACTTCGTCGCCCCGCAGCTGTTCGAGCGGATGATTGAGTCGGTATTCGGGGGCGACTCCCGAAAGCACATCTATATCAACGGCTACATTGAAACCACGCTGGGCGCAGGAGTCGCAATCGGCCGTACGCGAACGATCGCGATCGCCGGAGCGATCGGTTACGTGGCCTACCTAGCGGGTAACTTCCTACGCAACCGATAACCATGCGCAGGGCTGCGCCTGACCGTGCGCGCCTATTCGGCGTCTGGAGCGGTAACCCCGTCATTCGACTTATGTGGATCTGCGTTCGGCCGCTGCGCTGAGCCGCGACAGCGTCTCAGTCATACCGTAGGCCAGTTTGCGGGGGCGCCGAAGTAGCCGGTCGATGAGGAGCACGGCGGTCGGTGTACCGACGGTTTGGAATCGTTCAGTGAGCAGTGTTCCGATCCCCTCACGGCTCAGCTCGTAGCTCCACCGCGTAAGCGCGCCGCTCGAATGACGCGCCCCGTATGCGAAATGAGATGGCTTATCGGCCTTTTCAATCTGACATATCGTGGTCCATACCATCGGACCCCACCGATTCGATCCGCGGAACCGCGCGCCGACAACCGCCTGACTCGCGCCGTCGAGCCATTGGCCGCCGGTACACTCCGGGCTCCACTCGCCCATCCGGGTGACGTCGGTGAGCAACTCCCAGATGACCTCGGGGGGTGCTGTGCTTCGTCGGCTGACACTGCCGAAAAGCGGCTTCATGACGCGGCCTCTGGGGCCGTTCCAACGAACCTCTCCATGGGTTTGCCCTTTCCGCAAGTACGAGACAATGCTATAACCTAGTTGTCTTAATTGGTAGAGGTTGATCTGGGTCCCCAGTGGACAGGAGGGACGGGCCGATGGTCTCCGCGGAGTTGGTCGTTGCCGACCTAGTGGGCAAACAAGCACGCCGCGTCCCTGATCGCATCGCCATCCGCGACTCCGTCAGGGCGGTCACCTACCGGGAGATGGACCGCCGAGTAGACGGGTTAGCGGCCGGGTTCAGGCATGCCGGCGTCGTCTCCGGAGATCGGATCACGCTGCTGGCGAACAACTCCGCGCAGTATCTTCAGGTCCTGCTTGCATGCTCGAGAATTGGTGCCACCCTGGTGCCGATCAACGTGCGCCTGATCGCCGCCGAGATCAGATTTCAAGTCGAGGATGCTGATTCGCGATTCGCGGTGGTCGATCCGGCCTTGGCTGCCCTGGCGACCGATGCCGGTTTGTTCGAACGCACCGTCTGGCAGACCGGCGCCGGGCTGACTGAGCTTGCTGATCACCACGTGCGCGAGACGGCTGTGCCTCGAGCCGATGCCTGCTCGATACTGACCCAGCTCTACACCTCGGGAACCACCGGCAGGCCCAAGGGTTGTCTGCTGTCTCAATCTGCTTGGCTGGCGGCTGTTTCGAACCAGATAATGGGTTTTGGCTTTCGCGACCACGACGTAGTCACCATCGCCACCCCGTTGTTCCATGTTTCGGGACTTGGTCAAGCTCTGACAGCCTTCGCCGTGGGCGGCACAATCGTCCTGCCGGCATCGCCGGCCGCCGAAGACATCTGGGCGAGCTGCCGTGAGCACGGGGTGACGGTGGCTGCATTTCCCACCGGCTTGGCCACCGCTCTGGGGCACCCCGGAGCCGCCGAATCCGGTGCCAGGCTGCGCATGGTCCTCGGTGGTGCGGGTATGGAGAAAGCCGACACACTGCAGCGCTTGTCCACGATGCTTCCGTCGGTCGAATTCGGTGGTATCTACGGCAGTACTGAAGCGGGCGGCTACTCGACTCGCAGCACGCATGACGACGAGATCAGCCGCCCCGGCACCGTTGGACGTCCGTTGCCGCTGGTCGATGCGGTCCTGCTGGATGGCGACGGTGCGCAGGTCGAGGTCGGTGCAGTGGGGGAGTTGGCCTTGCGGGGCACCAGCACGATGGACGGCTACTGGAATCTGCCGGCGGAGACGGCAGCGGCAACACGCGACGGATGGCTTCGCACAGGCGATCTCATGCGCTACGACGAGGAGGGCTACCTCTATTTTGTCGGCCGCTCCAAGGAGATGGTCAAGCCAGGTGGCGAGAATGTCTACACCATCGAGGTGGAGCAGGCGTTGTTGAATCATCCCCGGGTCAGCGAAGTGGCCGTCTTCGGAGTCCCCGACGAGCGGTGGGGCGAGGCTGTCAAGGCAGTTGTGGTGATGGAACACCCAGTTGAGGCTGAGGAACTCGATGCATGGTGTCTCGAACGACTCGCCCCTTATAAGCGACCGCGGTGGTATGAGTTTCGAGGAGATCCGCTACCCCGGACGGCGATGGGCAAGGTTCCCAAAGCCGAGCTTCGAGCCAGCCATGATCCGACGATGTCGATCCGACTGAGCGAGCGAGACCGCTCTGAGTCACCGCGACCTGAGACGAGGGACTGATGCACGCAGATTCAGTGAAGATCGGCGTCGATATCGGTGGAACATTCACCGACGGCATCGCCTTGACCGGGGACGGACGGTTCGCACAGGCGAAAACCCTCTCCACCCATGACACCAACCCCGCCGAGGGCGTGATGGAAGCCGTGACATTGCTGGCTGCGAACCTTGGGCGTGACGTCGAGACCCTGTTACGGGCAACGGACAGGTTCAGCCATGGCACCACCATCGGCACCAATCTCGTCGTCGAGCGCAAGGGCACCCGCGTCGGCCTGATCACTACGCATGGTCACTGCGACAACCTTCGAATCATGCGTGGCGCCGGCAGGGTCGCGGGGTTACCGATCGACCGTGTTTTCGACGTGCAAGCGACCAAGAAGCCCGAGTCGCTCGTCGCACCCACCGCCGTGCTGGAGGTCGATGAACGCGTCGACCGCCACGGTGAGGTATTGGTCGAGCTGGACCTGCGACGTGCTCGCGCTCAGCTGGCTGAATTTCTTGAAACGCAGCCGATCGATGCCTTAGCGATCAGCTTGTTGTGGTCGTTCAAGAATCCCGTGCACGAGCAGCAGCTGGCAGCGCTAGCCCGCTCGATCCGACCGGAATTGTTCCTCAGCCTGTCATCAGAGGTTTCGCCGCGGCTCGGCGAATTCGAGCGGACTGTCGCAGCGGTACTCAATGGTTACATCGGCCCGGTGAGCCGCACGTATATGACCAAGATGGCGAACCAGCTGCGCAGCCGTGGCCTGTGCAACGAGCTCCTCATCATGCAGTCGCATGGCGGCGTGGTTCCGGTGACCACGGCGGCCGATGTGCCGCTCGCAACACTTGATTCTGGTCCGACCGGGGGTTTGGCCGCCGCGGCCAGTCTGGCGGCAACTCTCGACCAGCCCAATGTGGTAGCGACCGACATGGGCGGCACCAGCTTCGACGTCGGATTGGTTGTGCGCGGTGAACCGGTGCTCGCGGAAGCGCGCGTGATCGACCAGTACACGTATCGCTCGCCGGCTCTCGATGTGCGCTCGATCGCCTGTGGTGGCGGTTCTCTGGCGTGGATCGATCCCTACACCGGATCGTTGCGGGTCGGCCCATCTTCAGCCGGCAGTAGCCCTGGTCCGGTCTGCTACGGCAGGGGCGGTACGCAGCCGACGGTGACCGACGCCGATCTGGTGCTCGGGCTACTGGATCCGAGCGGCTTCCTGGGCGGCACCATGTCATTGGACATCGATGCAGCGCGCGCAGCGTTAGCTGAGTTGGGTTCCCGGATGGGTCTTTCGGCCGAGGAGACCGCCGCCGGCATTCTGCGCATCAACAACCACAACGCCGCGACGTTGATCCGGCAGCGCACCGTCGAGCAGGGACTGGATCCGCGCGAGTTCATGATCTATGCGTTCGGGGGCGCCGGCCCAGTGCATGCTTGGGGGTTCGCAGCCGACCTTCAGGCCGCCGGCGTTCTGGTCCCATTGGGCAATGGCGCCTCAGCGCTGTCCGCGTACGGGATTGCATCGACGGATGTGTTCCGCTATTTCGACACCGAATGCCTGCTGCCCGCGCCGTTCGATCACGAAGAGTTCGATCGCCTGCTGTACCAACTGGAAGCGACGGCATCCAAAGCGCTGGTAGAGGCCGGCTTCGACTCCGAGCAGGTATTGCTTGACCGCTTCGCCCTGCTGCGTTACGCCGGGCAATATGCGTACAGCATCCGGCTGCCACTGCCCGAGGGTGACGCCAAGAACTGGACGGCGGAGCTGCCGTCTCGCTTCACCGACGCCTACTCTCAGCACTATGGCTCCGGTGCAGCCTCGATGTTCCACGGAACCGAGACCTTCGCCCTCCGCGTTCGCGCACGGGTAGCTTCCGGGGCACGTCCTCAGCCGAAATCGGGCGGGTCGACCCGCAGCCACCGCAGTACAAAGGAAGTGTTCTGGCCCGACCAGATGGCTTGGGTGACGACCTTCCTCTGGGATGGCAGTGATTTGGCTGCGGACAGCCACGTCGACGGTCCCGCGATCGTGCAACTGCCGCACACCTCGGTTTCGGTGCCGTCCGGGCAGCGGTTGACCCGTGACACGTTGGGCAATCTACTACTACGGCCTTTGGAGGCGAAGTGAGCTCGGATGCTCAAGCGATTCAGTCGGCGTCACAAGCCCCGTACTGGGACGGGGTGGTCCGCCCCTATATTCCAGGAGCTCGCCTAAACATTGCCTCAGATCTCTTGCTGCACCAGGAGGTGGCCGAAGATCTTGATCCGGTCACATATGAAGTCATCCGGTATTCACTGCTTCAGCTGAACTTCGAACACGCATCGCTGCTGTGCCGGTTAGCGATCTCGCCGGCGGTGATGATCACCCGAGACATGCAAACCACGTTGCTCACCGAAGACGGTGATGTGCCTTTCATGGGTCCCGGCCTGCAGTATTTCGCCACGGCGAGCTCGCTGATCGCCAAGTGGACACTGGAGCACCGCGCAGCCAATCCCGGGATCCGCGACGGCGACATGTTCATCTGCAACGACCCATACGTAGGCTCGCCGCACCAGCCCGACACGTGTATCGCCGCGCCGGTGTTCGTTGATGGCCGGCTGTTCGGGTGGGTGACGAATACCATGCACCACCTCGATCTCGGCGGTATCAAGTTGGGGAGCACCGACGAGTCTGCCGCCGACATCTACCATGAGGGCATCTGCCTGCCCCCGACCATGGTCATGTCTGACAGGCGGATTCGCGACGATGTCGTCGACCTTTTCGCCCGATCCAGCCGCTTGTCCCCCATGGTGGGTATGGATCTGCGTGCCAGCATCGCCGCCTGCGGCCGAGCCCGCGACCAACTCAGTGCCCTGATCGACAAGTACGGTGCCGGAGCAGTCAAAGCGGTGATGCGAGGCACGATGGCCGCGGCCCGAGAGTGTTTCGAGGAGCGGCTGGCTCAGATTCCTGACGGTCGTTGGGTGCATCGGGTCTACGCCGAGACCTGTCGGCCAGGCGACGATGGCATCTTTCGTATTCAGGTCGGCATCACCAAAGAGGGCGGGCGGCTGCGGATTGACAATCGCGACACCGATCCGCAGGCCGGGTCGCTGAACTGTGGATTCGGAGCTTTCTCGGGTGCGGTGCTCGCCGCGATCACGGCGAACCTCGTCTCCGATCTGTCGGGTTGTTACGGGGGTGTGTACTCCAATGTCGACTTCGAACTTCAACCCGGACTGCTCAATTGCGCCGAGTTTCCCGCGGCCGTGGGCCCGGTCGGTTCACGCAACGCGATGTTGAACATCAACGCCGCGGCGGTTGCGGTCGCAAAGATGATGTCTTGCGGCACAACGGAAATTCGCAAGCGGGCCCTCGGACCCAACACAACCAACTTCTACGGGGCGATCTGCTCGGGCGTCACGCGGGCCAACGGCCCATTCACGATGTTCGATGCCGACGGCATGATCGGAGCGCTCGGCGCGCGTGACCAGGAGGACGGTGTCGACGCCGGCGGGCACTTTTGGATACCTGAAGGCATCGGGGCCAACGTCGAACATAACGAGCAAGGAAGTCCGGTCGTGGCGCTGTACCGGCGTCTGGTATCCGGTGGCGCCGCCGGCGCCGGCCGGTTCCGCGGGGGGCGCGGTGTGGAGGTGGCCTACATGATGCACGGAGCCGATGCCGCCGTCCTCTCGCTCTACAAGAATGAATCGATTCCGAAAGCACAAGGCATGTGGGGCGCAAACCCGGGATCCTTCGGAGGGATGCGCGTCAAGACCGGCGCGCGCGTCGACGCTGTTCTCGCAGCAGGACGGATCCCGCAGGATTTTTCGGAGCTCGATGGTGTGGAGACCCCGCTGCCCTTCAGCGGGGGCAGCCACCCGCCGATGACCGAAGGCGACGTGTGGACGATGACCAATCCGGTCGCTCCGGGGTATGGCGATCCGCTGCTACGCGCCCCGGACCGGGTCGCCGACGACCTTGCACAGGGGGCTTGCTTGTTGGAGACCGCGGAGTCGACGTACGGCGTGGTCTTTGACTCCGCAGGGATGCCCGACGCCGCGGCGACGGCGAAGAAGCGTGCGAGCATCCGGGAGACCCGTCTCGGGTATGCGCCCCGACGCGATTTCCCGGTCGATGACGTCGCCGACATCGGCCGGGTGGGTGATGCGCTACGCCACACAGCGGGTGCGTGGTCGTGCCGGTGCGGCGCCGATCTTGGACGCGCGGACTCCTACAAGGAACTCCTTGTCCGACGGGACACTCCGGGCGACAAGCTAGGCGCTGACTATGTGTCGCCGTACCCGCAGATGGCCGCTCGAATGAGCCTGCGCGAATTTTTTTGTCCGGAGTGTGGCGTGCGGGTCGAGGCGGAGCTGGCCCGTGCCGACGACAGCGACTTGTGCGATATCGAGCTCGCCACCGGGTGACCATCCATGCAGCCCATTTCGTGTCGTTGCCAGGCCGTGGCGTTCGAGCTGGAAGGAGCTCCCTTGAATGTCGAGCTGCCGCAGTGCGTGGCGTTGGCGGTCATGCGAGGAAACACCCTGCACCTGCCGCCAGGCGGCGGAATCCCCCAACACTGAGATCAGAAAGCAGGCCGTCCAATGACCGCTAAGCTCATCCTATTTGTCCGCAGGCGTGCTGATCTTACGCCCGAGCAGTTCAAAGACCGCTACGAATCCGGGCACGTGCCGCTCGCGCATAGTGTTTCGCCGCTGCTGCGTAAATACGTACGCAATTATCTGAGCCAGTTTCCTGGCGGCCCGGAACCAGAGTATGACGCCGTGACAGAATTCTGGTTCGACAACATGGCGGACCTCGAGGCGACGGTGGCGTGGTCAGCGAGCGACGAGGGGCAGGTACTCGCTCGGGACGAGGCCGAGTTCATCGACCGCGACGCGATGCGTCTGTTCATCGTCGAGGAGGAATGTTCCTCGGTGGGCTAGCCTCGATCCACTGATGATTCGTCTGCCCATAGTCCGAATCGCCACGCATCATAATCTGACCGGTGACCCCGCCCTCATGGGCGCCGGCAACGGCCTGGGCGATGATGCGGGCGGAGTTGGCTCGCCCGGCCCGCGACCGGGCTCCGGCGATTACCGGTGCACCGGTCCGGATGCTGATCTTCGGCTTGGCGGTATGAACCTTTGACAACCTTGGCCGCCAGCAGTCCAGGCGGGCCGCTGCTGCCGGCCAGTGTCAGCACCAGCACCACCACCAGCCCAGCGCGCGACACGAGATCGTGGTCTTCGAACACCGCCGATCCTGCGGCAAAGCTATGGGAATTTGCACTGGAAGTGCCTTTCCGAACTCGGATAGTTGCTGCGTAAGAAACACAAACCATCCCAGGTCAGAGGGCACTTCCCTGATAGCAACACCCCCAATCCCCGATTTGTCAGTGGATCGATGCTAAGAGCGCGAGTCCGTGCAACAGCCTGCCTTAAGGCCGGCCGGCCGCAGCCAAGGGACCAACGCCGTGGCCACGGGCTGAGGCGGGGCTCTGTCAGAGATATGCCTTGAGGTTTCGCAGGGCCACCTCGGCAAGAGGTCCCTGCGCTCGGAGGGCGGATTCCTCCAGCCGCATCCGCCTGACACCGACCCGCGCGAACTCGGATGCGGTCCCATCGATCCGATTGGGTGCACCCCACCGCCCGAAACGCCAGATGGCTCCCTCGGGTGAGGAGACCTCGACCACAAGATCGTCGATCGCGGCCGGCTTCGCAACGCCGGATCGCAACAAGGCATATGGTATCGCTCGATAGGTGATGTGACAGACGTGGCGAAGCCTGTTCGTATCGACGGGCTGCACACCCAGCGCCGCGAAGCAGTCGAGCCCGTGTGCCCAGGTCTCCATGAGTCGTGCTGTGCACAAGCTGACAGCCGACATCAGGTTCGGCCCCCACGGCACCCGCGTAGTGGGATCGATTCGTCGGAAGGCTACCGCCGCCCCATCGCGAGCCTGCCGCCATGCCGACAGGACTTCGGCGCCCGGCCGGTCGCCAGCTGGAGTATCGATGAATCCGGTGTCACCGGAGTTCACTGCAGCGAGGATCTCGGCGAAGCGCGCCTCGCCTCCACCCGTCAGTGACGTTGTCGCAACGTCATCGAACATTGCCAAGTGAGCGATCTGGTCGCGAACACTCCAGCCCTCAGCCGGCGTGGGAGTCACCCACCGCGCTTCGTCGAGGCTGTGGACAAGGTCGTCGAGAATCGCTTGTTCGGCGGTCAGGTCGTCGAGTATCGATACACCCATCGAGGCAACATCCTTGGGTTGCAGGAATTCCACCGTAATCATACTAACCAGGTTAGTAAATAAGGAGTAACGCTGATTGCGGTGTTGCATGCGCTGCGACGTGGCCCCAGTCGTCGCGCAACCTGGGGCTCGATTGGACCCCGCAGCCCAGCGGAATGCCGCGCACCGACTATGTCCATGGAGGTTCTTCATCGCCAATCATGTTGGTTTGATGCAGAGTTCACGCATCTTAGGGCCGCCCCAGCCGGTCGGAGGGCGCGAACTCGAGGGGCGGGAGAGTCATCGTGCGCCAAGCACGTCCGGCGGTCTCCCACCCGGTCCCGGGCCACAGTGGGAGGGGCATTAGAAGAGATACAAGCCAGATTGGGTGACCGGCGCCGGCCACCCCGTCAGAGGTACTCGGACCCACCGTCGACATTGAGCAGTACACCGTTGACGTAACTCGCGCGATCGGACACCAGGAAGGCGATCGCGTCGGCGATATCGTCCGGCACCCCGAGTCGGGTTCCCCAGGTGGCCTGATGCCAGCGTGCGTTGGCGTCGGCGAAGTAGTCGTCTTCACTGCCACCCGTTTCAGCCATCCACCGGCGGCGCTTCTCGACGATCTGCTCGTTGACGATCATGCCCGGCAACACTGCATTCGCCCGGATGCCCTGCGGACCATATTCCCGGGCAAGATTTTTGGTGAAATGCGCTAGGGCGGCCTTCTGTGCCGAATAGTGCGCGATCCGCGGGACGAAGTGGCGCATCGACATGGCCGAGGTGGTCACGATGGCTCCGCCGCCCGAGCCCAGCATCAGCGGCACTCCGGCCCGGCAGGCGCGCACCGAGGTCATCAGCACCGACTGATACGACCGGTCCCACCAGTCGTCGGGCTCGGTGACCGATTCTCCGAGTTCGCACAGCCCGACGGTGTTGACCAGGATATCGAGCCGGCCGTGCTTGGCAGCCACCGCCGCGATCAGTTGCTCCGCCTGACCGGCCTCGGTCAGATCGGCGGCGATGGCCGCCGCCGATGCCGCACCGGCGCTGCGGGCATCGGCCGCCACGGCCTCCAGAGCGGGCTTGGCGGCATAGCGGTAGTGCTCATCGCCCTCGGTATGTCCGCGCGAGCACACGATCAGATGCACACCTTCGGCGGCCAGTCGCAGGGCCGTGGCCCGTCCCATGCCCTGGGTTGCACCGAGAACCAGAGCTACCTTGCCGCGCAGTCCGAGATCCATGGCTTAGCCCCTTGGCAGGCCCAGCCAGCGCTGGGCGATGATGTTTCGTTGGATCTCGCTGGTACCGCCGATGATCGACAGCACGGTGGCCGCTCGCAGAAAGTGCTCAGCGTCCTCGGCCAACCGGTCGCCGCTGTCAACGGTATAGGCATCCGGCCCCAGCTCATCGACCAGCCACTGCGCCACCCGCTGCGCCACGGCCGGCCCGTGCAGCTTGCTCATCGAAGCTTCACCGCTGGCAGATTCACCGCGATCGCCCAAGGCCACCACCTGCTGGCCCAGTAGCCGCTCGGCCTGCAGTTCCATGATGAACTCGCCGATTTGACGATACTTCGCCTCGTCCAGTTCGATGCATCGCTCACCGATGCGGTGCAGATAACGCGCCAGCAACAACCGAGCCTCGCGCCCGCCGAAGCTCATCGAGCGTTCCATGTCCAGTGCCCGCGACATCATTGACCAGGCTTCGCCCTCGGTGCCGATGAGGTTGCCGGCCGGCACCGTCACGTCGTCGAAGAAGCAGGCGTTGACCCGCCAGCCGCCCATCACCCGCACCGGCTGGATGGTCACCCCGGGAGCGTGCGCATCGATCATCAGCAGCGACAGCCCCTTGTGCCGGGAGCCATTCGGATCGGTGCGTACCAGGGTGAAGATCCAGTCGGCCAGGTGCGCGCCGGAAGTCCACATCTTCTGCCCGCTGACCACGAAATCACCGTCCTCGTTCCGGGCGGCCTTGGTGCGCAGCGCCAGCATGTCGCTGCCGGCTTCGGGTTCGCTGTAACCGCCGGCATAACTCCACGACGCATCCAGGATGTGCGGTAGATGTTCGGCGGCAAGTTCATCGGGCCCGAAAGTAGCCAACATCCAGCCGACGGCCTCGGCCTGTTCCAGGCCGTAGGTGGGCAATCCGGCCGAATCCATTTCCTCGTGAGCCACGAAACGTTCGGTCTGGGTGGCGGGCCGGCCGTGGGGCTGCGGCCAGCCCAGCCCGATGACGTCCTGGCGGACCAGCCATGGGTGGAACACGGTCGGCGCCTGGCGGTCGCTTTCCAGGGCGGTCATCTCGGCATGCATCGCCGCCATATCGTCGGCGCTGAATTCATCAATGTGCGAGCGCAATGAGTCGCGTCGCCGTGATTCGGCTTGGTCAAGACGGAAGCGCATGAGGATGAGTACCTTTCCTGGCTGCCGGCGTTCAGGCCAGCAGGCTGTAACCGCCGTCGACCGGGATGGTCAGGCCGGTGACGAACTGGAAGTCACTGGACAACAGCGACACGATGACCGAGGCCAATTCGTCGGGGTGGCCCAACCGTCGTAGCGGTGTCTTCTGCGCCACCGCCGCCTGCATATCGGCCACACCGGCGATGATGTCCTCGCCGCCGTGACCGGGGTTGTCAACCAGCGACGGTGAGATACCGTTGACACGAACACCTTTGGGTCCCAGCTCGGCGCCGAAGTAGCGCACCAGATTCTCCATTGCCGCCTTGGCGGGACCGATGGCCCCGTAGTACCGGGCGTAGTGGTTGGCGCCCAGGCTGCTGACCGCGACGACCGAGCCGCCGACCTTCTCCAATTCGGGCAGCGCGGTGCGGATGGCCTCCCACAAACCCCACACCTGGACGTCGAAGACGCGGTCGTATTCCTCGCGGGTGACTTTCAGGGTGCGTCCGGCGATGATCGGTACCGCGGTGGTGACCAGCCCGCCCAGGCCGCCGAGAGCCTCGATTGCGGCGCTGACGAAGCCGGCGGCGTCGGTGCCCAGGTCGCCGCGCACCAGTACCGGCTCGGGACCGCCGGTGGCGCGGGCGTGGGCCTGTGTTTCCTTGGCGGCAGCGTCGTTCTCGAGGTATCCGATGGCGCAGCGGATGCCGGCCGCGGTCAGCTGCACTACGGTGGATCGTCCGATGCCGCGGCTACCGCCGATGACGAAGACCTTGTCCGGCAGAGTGCGGGTGTACGACTGCTGGCTCATTGTGCTGTGCTCCCGGATCCGAAGTGCTCGTCGCGCTTCTTGAATGCTTCGCTGGTACCGCTCTTCTTACGTTCCTTGACGAAGTTGAACTCGTCGGGCTCGAACCGCAGGTTGGTGCCGTAGCTGTGGAACAGGTAGGCGGTGGTCTCCTCCAGGGCCAGCGCCGAGCTTGCCTCCACCAGACGGTAAGCCTCCTTGGCGATGGTGATGCCGTCGGCCGGCATCTTGGCGACCTGGGCGGCCAGCGCCTCGGTCTCGGCGGCCACATCGGATTCGTCGACAAATCGCGTGAACAGCTTCATCGACTCGAATTCCTCGGCGGGGGCCATCCGGCCGGTCAGCATGAGGTCGCGCATGACGACGGGTCCGAGCCGATGCAGGAACAGCGCGACGTTGCCGAGCACCGGGCCCAGGAAGCGTGCCGCGGGCATACCGATCCTGGCCTGGCGAGATGCGACGACCAGGTCGGCCGACAGCGCCAGCTCGAAACCCAATCCCAGGGCGTACGACTCGAGCTGCACGATGGTCACCTTCGGAAAACCAATGAACTCGTGGAACATCCGCTGGCCCTTGCGGTCGACCGTCAGTCGGCGCCGCTGGCTCGGCCGACGGTCATCTCCCGGGGTGCTGTACCAGCCATAGGCGCGGTTGAGGTCGACACCGGTGGTGAACACCCCACCCTCGCCGCGGAGGATCACGACCTTGATGGCGTCGTCGTCGCCGACGTCATCGAGCAGGCGACCCATCAGCTCGCAGTCTTCGGGCGCCATAGCGTTCTTCTTCTCCGGGTTGGAGATGGTGATCCGCGCGACGTGGCTTTCATGATCCTTCTCTAGCCATACGCGTTCGGTCTCGGTCGTAGTCATCGTTGGCCTACTTTCTTGTCGAAATTCTCGTCTTCAGGTGAAGAACTGCTTGCTGGTGACATCGCGGGCCAGTACGCGCAGCATGACCTCGTCGGCGCCGCCGCCGATCGACAGCAGTCGCGAATCACGGAAGAACCGAGATGTCCAGGTCTCTGCCATGTATCCCATGCCGCCGTGGTACTGCAGGCAGGTGTCGGCCACACGGCGAATGAGCTTTCCAGCCAATAATTTTGCACTGCTGGTCCGGCGGGTGACATCCGCACCGGCGACGATGAGCTCGGCGCATGAGTATGCGTATTGCTTGAGTGCGTCAACCTCGCAGGCCAGCTCCGCGAGGTTGTATTGCAGATATTGGTTGTCGATCAGCTTGCCGCCGAACGCCGGGCGGTCCTGCAGGTAGTCCACGGTCTGCTCGATCGCGGTCTGCATCTGCCCGACCGCTTGGTAGACAGCGCTGATGCGTTCGGTCTGGAATTGTTCCATCTGCTGCTGGAAGCCGCGCCCGATCTCACCGATCGTGTTGCGTACCGGCACCCGGACCTTGTCGAAGGTGAGTTCGGCGGTGTCCGAGCACCAGTTACCGAGTTTCTTCAGGGAGCGGCTGACGGTGAGGCCGGGGGTGTCGTTTGGGACGATGATCTGACTCATCCCGCGGTAGCCGCCCTCATCGGACGTGCGCGCCAGCAGACACAGCCAGTCGCCCTGCACACCGTTGGTGATGTAGGTCTTGGCGCCGGTGATCACCCAATCATCACCGTCACGAGCGGCCTTGGTGCGAATGCCCGCGACATCGGAGCCGGCGTCGGGTTCGGTCACCGCGATCGAAGCGATTAGTTCGCCGGCGATCGCTGGGGCCAGGAACTCACGCTTAAGTTCGTCGCTGCCGTGCGCGTGCAACGACGGCGTGGCCATGTTCGCCTGCACGTTGTAGGCCATCGGGATGCCGTTGCCGGAGAGCCGGCCGAATTCCTCGCAGGCGATCACCGAGAACCAGTGATCGGCGCCCTCCCCGCCGTAGGCCGGGTCGTATTCCAGGCCCAGCAACCCCAGTTTGGCGAACTCGGGGAAGAGTTCGTGGGCCGGGAATTGGCCGTGCAGCTCCCATTCCTCGTAGTGCGGTTCGACGGTCTTGGCCAGCATCTCGCGAACGCTGGCGCGAAAGAGATCGTGTTCGTCGGTGAATTGCATCAGTTCTCCATATGGGTCAGGTCGGGTAGGAGCGCGGCAGGCACCGATGTGCGGGCCGCGCGGAAGCGTTCGCCGAGGCTCTTGGCCTGCGGATCCTCCCGTAGGGAGGCGGCCACCCCGTTGCCCAGCAAGCCCACCACCACGATGTTGACGGCGAGCAGGTTCGGCAGCGGGAACACCCGGATCTGGTGGCGCCCGAACTCCTTGAACATCTGGGGCAGCCGGACCGGATCGGTCAAGTGGTCGAGCAGCGGCAGGAGACGTTTCTCGCGCACCCACAGTCCGAGGTTGGCGTTACCGCCTTTGTCGCCCGAGCGCGCTCCCAGGTAGTCCCCGATGGTGATCTCTACGAGCTCGGTGTCGGCGATGTCCGTGGCGCAGGGGGTGCGTGGCGTATCGGCGATCAGCGGTGCGACGGTGACCGGTTTGGCCACCGTGAGGGTCTTACCGTCGAGCTGGGCACGCGGATCCAACCGGGCCACGTCGATCAGTGTGGGCCAGCCCACCATGAACTCACTGGCAGCGCCCGGCGGCGTGGTCAGATACAGACCCGGATAACTGCCCAGTGCGGTGGCCACCACCGCCGAGGAGAATTCACGGCCGACTGCGTCCGCGTCCGGATCGGCAACCGAGATGCGCAGATAGCTCTGATCATCGGGGGCCTCTGAGTCCAGGCTTGCCCCGACGACCTCGACCAATGATTCGGCGAAACGCTCTCGGCCACCCGGGATCTGTGCCCAGACGGCACGCTCGCCGAGCTCGGCCTTGGCTCGCCTGCCGGTGCCGGTGATCGCCAGGGTCATGGCGTTGCGATAGCCGCCGGGAAAGGTCAACAGCGCTTTTGCATGCGAGGGGGCGGGCTCGCCTCGCACGGTCGAGATCTGGACGCGGTCCCGGCCGAGCTGGTGAAGTCGCACACTGTCGAAACGCGCTACCACATCAGGCACCGGATAACGCGGTCCGGCGATCTCGTAAAGCAACTGCGCCGACACTGAATCCACCGACACGGTTCCGCCGGTGTTCGCCGCCTTGGTGATGACACTGCTGCCGTTATGCGCGATCTCGGCGATCGGGAAGCCCGGCTCGGTCAGGTCGGCAACCTCGGTGAAGAACGCCAGGTTTCCGCCGGTCACCTGGGTGCCGCATTCGATCGCGTGACCGGCGACGGTCGCCCCCGCCAGGGCGTCGACATCATCGGGAGACCATCCGTGCCACCAGGCCGCCGCTCCGGTGACCACCGCGGCGTCGGCGACCCGACCGGTGATCACCACGTCGGCGCCCGCGGCCAGTCCGGCGGTGATCGCATGCCCCCCCAGATAGGCGTTGGCCGCCACCACATCACCGGTATCGCCCCTCCAGGGATCACGCGTATCCAGGTGACGTAGAAGCTCACCGGCGGAACGTAATTCGTCGATCCGATCGGTCAGGTCGTCGCCGTCGACCACGGCCACCGAGATCGGCATACCCAGTCGCCCGGCGACGGCCCGCACCTGGTCGGCGCAGCCCTGCGGGTCGATACCGCCGGCATTGGACACCACCTTGATGCCGCGCTGCAGGCAGGTTCCCAGTACTTGATTCATCTGGGCGATGAAGGTCCCGGCGTAACCAGCGCGGCCCCGGCCGCGGTTCTTGGCCAGGATCGACATCGTAAGCTCGGCGAGCCAGTCGCCAGTCAGCACATCAATCGGCTCGCCGCTGTTGAGCAACTGTGCGGCCGCGGCGAGGCGGTCGCCGAAGAAGCCGGAACAGTTGGCGATCCGGACCGGGCGGTCGGCTTTGGCGGAACTCACGTCCGCTCCTCGAGCTCGACCAGGATCCGGCCGGCGGTGACCGATTGCCCCGTCTCGACCAGCACACCGGTGACCACCGAATCCGCGGAGGCGCGGATCACGTGTTCCATCTTCATCGCCTCCACGACGACTAATCGGTCACCCGCCGAAACTTCCTGTCCGGCAGTCACATGTACCGACAACACGGTGCCGGGCATGGGTGAAGTGGGGCCGCCGGCGATGGCGTCGATATTCGATTCGGTGAACCGGGGAGCCACAGTGAACGAGCTCTGCCCGTCGGTTCCGTTGACCCAGACCCGGGTCTGCGCATCACAGTCGACATCGCCATCGGTGCGCACCGACTGATTGCGGGCAATGCCGTCGACCTCGACACGATGGCGCGCACCATCACCGGACAGCGCCCGCACGGTGTGCTGGACGCCGTCGATGCGGAACAGTCCGAACGCTTCGCCGCCGCGCGCGGGCGGGCGGTAGTCCACCTGGTAGCTGGCGCCGTGATCGTCGGTGACGGTCAATTGCACCGGTGGGCGGGCGGTATTCGACCAGGCCGCGGGCAGCGCGAACCGGTCGGATTCGCCGGCGATCGAGGCGATCACGGCTGTGGCCAACGCGTGCGGTGGAAGCGGTGGGGCTACCACCAGATCGGGTCGCTGTTCAAGCCAATTGACCGTCACCTGGCCGCTGCGGTAGTCGGGGTCGGCCAGGATCGAGCGCAGGGCGACAACATTGGTGGCCGGTCCGTGTAACTGCAGTCCGGTCAGCGCGGCATGCAATGTGTTGATGGCATCGATGCGGGTACCGCCGGTGGCGATGACCTTGGTGATCATCGAGTCGTAATGCGGGCTGATGGTGCTGCCCGAGGCGACGCCGTCCTCATAGCGCACCCCGTCGTCGGCCGGATGCCAGTACCGGTGAATAGGGCCGGTGCTGGGGAGCCAGCCGGCGTGCGGATTCTCGGCGCATACCCGCGCCTGGATGGCATGGCCGGTGAAGGTGACATCGCACTGGGTGATCGGCAACGGTGCGCCGGAGGCGACATCGATTTGCAGTGCGACCAGATCGAGCCCGGTGACCTGCTCGGTCACTGTGTGCTCGACCTGTAGTCGGGTGTTCATCTCGAGGAAGAAGTACTCGTCGCCCTGGACGAGGAACTCGCATGTGCCAGCGCCGACATAACCGATCTCGGCGGCAAGCCGCACGGCAGCTTCGGCCATCGCCGCGCGCAGCCCGGCCTCGACCAGCGACGCGGGGCATTCTTCCAGGAGCTTCTGGTGGCGGCGCTGCACCGAACACTCACGGTCACCGAGATGGACGACGTTGCCGTGTGTGTCGCCGAAGACCTGGATCTCGATGTGGCGAGGGCCGGCCAGGAACCGTTCCAAGAAGACCGTCTCGTCGCCGAACGATGTCCGGGCCTCGCGCTGCGCCGAGGTAACCGCGGCGGCGAGTTCATCGGCGGATTCGACCAGTCGGATACCGCGGCCGCCGCCTCCGGCGCTCGCCTTGACCAGCAGCGGATAACCGACCTGCCTGCCCAGTTCTGCCAGGTCGACGGTGGCGTCGGTGATCACCGCATCAGGCAGCACCGGGACGGAAGCCTTCCGCGCCAACTGCTTAGCCTGCACCTTGGAGCCCATGGCCGCAACACATTCCGCTGACGGGCCGACGAAGGTCAGGCCCGCGGTGGTGACGGCATTGGCGAACTCGGCGCTCTCGGCCAGGAACCCGTATCCGGGGTGGATCGCGTCGCAGTTGGTCCGGCGTGCGGCGTCGAGTACCGCCACGATGTTCAGGTAGGTGTCGGTCGCCGATACACCGGGCAGTGACACGGCCTCATCGACATCGTCGA
The DNA here is from genome assembly GCF_001667375.1 of Mycolicibacter sinensis. Lineage (GTDB taxonomy): Bacteria > Actinomycetota > Actinomycetes > Mycobacteriales > Mycobacteriaceae > Mycobacterium > Mycobacterium sinense_A. The sequence continues at coordinate 214,845 of NZ_LZIN01000075.1, forward strand.
GGTAGGGCAGTGTCGCGTCGGGGTCGGAGTACAGCCCCACGGTCTGAATACCGCGGGTACGTGCGGCACGGGCCACCCGGCTGGCAACCTCGGCGCGGTTGGCGATCAACAGTCGATGCACGAAAATCCCTTGTTAGAAACGGAAGATGCCGAAGCCGGCCCGCTGGCGCGAGCCTGGACGTGGGGTATCGCGTGAGATGCCGAACGCGACGGTCAGTGCGGCGCGGCTGTGTCGCGGGTCGATGATGCCGTCGTCCCAGACGCGGCCGGTCGCGTACAGCGCGGTGGACTCGGCCTCGATGCGGGCTTCGTCCTCGGCGCGCTGCGTCTCATCAGCAGTGTGGTCGAACTCGATGTTGCGCGACTGCGCCGAACGTTTGCGCACGATGGACATGACCCCCGCGAGCTGGCGTCCGCCCATCACCGCGATGCGATGAGTCGGCCAGGTCAGTACCAACCGCGGACGGTACGCGCGACCGGCCATGGCGTAGTTGCCCGCGCCATAGCTGACCCCGACCATCAACGTCACGTGCGGAACCTGGGAGTTGGACACCGCGTTGATGAGCTTGGCGCCGTCCTTGATGATCCCACCTTTCTCGGCCGCGCTACCCACCATGAACCCGGTGATGTTCTGTATAAACAGGATTGGTGTCCCAATCTGGTTGCACAGCTCGATGAACTGCGCGCCCTTCTGCGATTCGGGGGAGAACAGGATGCCGTTGTTGGCCAGCACGCCGATCGGCATGCCGCTCAGCTCCGCCCACCCAGTCACCAAGTTCGGTCCGTAGAGCGGTTTGAACTCGTCGAACTGCGAACCGTCGACAATCCGGCCGATCACCTCGCGAATATCGAACGGCGTCTTGGGATCCTCGGGCACGATGCCCAGCAGTTCGTCGGGGTCGTGTACCGGTGCCGGCCCGCCGGGGACCGGATCAGCAAGGCCAAAGCGGAAGATCACGGATCGGGCCTGACGGAGGGCGTCGGGTTCATCGGCGGCCAGGTAGTCTGCCAACCCGGACACTCGTGCGTGCATGTCGGCTCCACCGAGCTCATGCTCGGTGACATCCTCATCGATCGCCATCTTGACCAGCGGGGGACCACCGAGGAAGGCGTAGCCGCGGTCCTTGACGAAGATGGTGTAGTCACTCATGCCGGGCAGGTAGGCGCCGCCGGCGGTAGACGAGCCGAAAACAACTGACACCGTCGGAATGCCGGCGGCCGACAACTCGGTGAGCCGGCGGAACTGCTCGCCGCCGGGGACGAATATGTCGGCTTGCTTTTCCAGGTCGGCGCCGCCCGATTCGACCAGGGTGACCACCGGCAACCGGTTGGTCTCGGCGATGTCCATGGCGCGCAGGGTGCGGGCGATCGAGGTCGGTGACAGCGAACCGCCGCGCACGGTCGGATCGTTGGCGATCACCATGACCGCACGCCCGTGGATCTCGGTGACGGCGGTGACCAGGCCACCGCCGAGCGGATCGGTGGTACCCCAACCGGCCAGCGGTGAGAGCTCCATGATGAAGCCGTGGCGGTCCGCGAGCAACGAAAGGCGTTCGCGTACCGGAAGTTTTCCACGTTCGCGGTGGCGTTGCACCGACGCGGCCGAGCCGCCCTCGGCAACCTTGCCGTGTAGACCGTCTACCTCGGCGAGCAGTGCCGCCATGCGCGAGCGTGCCCTGCGGTGGGGCTCGCTCGACGGGTTCACCTCGGTGGCGAGAACGGGCACGCTTCCTCCGAATCTACTAACCTGGTTATATAAAAGAATGTGCGTTAATGCAAGCCCGTCACTCCCGTAGTGCGAACGCCTCCACCACGTTGTCGCGCAGGAACAGTCGGCGCACCTCCGGTTTCAGGTCCAGCGCATCCAGACCGTCCAGCGCTGCCTCGAAAGTCAAGATCGGCCAGTCGCTGGCCCAGATGCACTTACGCCGGCCATAGGTACGCAGGAAGTGCACGAACGCCACTGGGTAGTACTTTGGCAGGTGGGCGCTGGTGTCGATGTAGACATTCGGGTGCTTGGCGGCAACCGCGATCATCTCTTCGGTCCATGGCCAGCCGATGTGGCCGGCGACGATGCGCAACTCCGGGAAGTCGATTGCGATCCGGTCGATATGGCCCGGCCGGCCGGTCTCGGAGGTGTAGGTCGACGGGCCGGTGCCACCAACCTGGATCTGCACTGTTATGTCCAGTTCGGTGCAGGCCGCGTACAGCGGATACCACTGCGCTTCAGTGGGGATCTTGTCCAGGATGAACGGCTCGAGCTTGAGCCCCTTGAAACCGTAATCGCCCACCAGTCGGCGAAGTTCGCGGACCGCAGTCATGACGCCGTCCACCGACCATGGGTTGACGTTCGCGATGCCGATCAGCCGGTCCGGGTAGCGCCGCACGGCCTCGATGACGTCGTCGTTGGGGATCAACGGCCCCGCCGAACACAGCGCCTTGCTGACGTTGTTGGCATCCATCTCCTCGATGAGGGTCTCCAACGGCATCCCGGTCCGCAGTCGGGCGCCGTGCTGCATGCGGTCGGCCAGGGTCATGTTTCGCTCGGGCATCTTGGCCACCGTGTCCGGCAGCCAAGGCTGCACCCACGCATCGATGATCGGCGGCGCGTCGTTGTTGGTCATCATCAGCCTTTCGGGAGTCCGAGCACGCGCTCGGCGATTATGGTCTTGACGATCTCGTCGGTGCCGCCGGCGATGTGAAACGCGGGGGCCGACAGCACTACCAATCGCCAGTCGTCGAGGCAGGGATCGGGCTTGGACAGATCGTTACCCAGTCGCTTGGCCACCGCATCGGAAATCTGCGAGGCGACCTTGCCGGTTGCGAGTTTGGCGAGCGCGGCCTCGGGCCCCGGTGGTTGACCCGCCACCAGGCGGTGGTGCATCCCGGCCTCGAACGCGGCCAGCGCGCGCTGATCGATCACTGCGTCGATGAAGGCATCGCGGGCCACCCTGTCATCCCAACCCAGTTCGCCGGCCTGGCGCACCAGGCGGCCCAATGATCGGCCGAAGCTGGAGAATCGCTCGAATCCCAGGGTGGCCATGGCGACGGCCCAACCCCCGCCGACCTCACCGAGCACAGCATCGGCGGGCAGATCCACATCATCGAAAAAGACCTCCGAGAAGGAGGCCCCGCCGGTCATCTGCTTGAGGGGGCGCACATCGATACCCGGGGTAGACATGTCCACCACGAACGCGGTCAGTCCCTTGTGACGCAATTGGGTCGGATCGCTGCGCGCGATCAGGTAGCCGTACTGCGCGTGCCGCGCCTCCGATGTCCACACCTTCTGCCCGTTGATCCGCCAGCCGGTCTCGGTGCGTACTGCCTTGGTGGCCACCGCGGCCAGATCGCTGCCGGCGCCGGGCTCGCTGAATAGTTGGCACCACACCTCGTCACCGCGCAGCATGGCCGCGCAGTGCTTCTTCTGCTCGTCATTGCCGACCGCCAGCAGCGTCGGACCCACCATCTCCAGTGTCACGCCGAACAGACCACGCGGAACCTCGTACTCGGCCTCCAGGTCTGCCCAGGCCAGGGCGTAGGCCGACGGCAGGTCCTGGCCACCGACCTCACGCGACCAGGTCAGGCCGGCGAATCCATTGTCGAAGAGCAGCCGTTGCCAGGCAACGCAATCAGCGCGAAAACGCTCAGGGTCCCGCAGGTAGCGGAACTGCGCATACATGGCATCGGGAAAGCCGTCGGGCCGATGCTCGGCGTGGGCGTTGAGGAAAGCCGTGGCCTGTTGGCGAAAGGCATCGAGTGAGGGGGGTTGGGGCTCCATCACACTCCGTACAGTCTGGGGGGCACCATTTGGCACCTAATTACTAACCTGGTTATATGATAGTGATATCACGTCGCACCGAGGAGCCGAAAGTGAGTTTGCAGGTGTCCGCTCTGGACGGCCAATCCGTCGTCGATCGCCTCGATGAGGGGCAGTTGGTGGTGCGGCTCGACGGCAGCCGTATCTATTCGCGACGGTTGGTCGGCGGCAAGGCCCATGGCCTGTCGAAGATCCGCGCCGCCGGGCTGCCTACCTCACCGGCTTTCACTGTCACCGTAGACGCCTGCCGGCAGTACTTCGAGGCGCCCGAGGCCTTGTTGGAGCGGCTGTGGCCGCAGGTGCGCGACGGTTTGTCCTGGCTGGAAGCGCAGTCCGGTCACGCATTCGGGCAAGGACCGGTGCCGCTTCTGGTGTCGGTGCGCAGCGGTGCGCCGGCCAGCATGCCCGGGATGATGGACACAGTGCTCAATCTCGGCATCAACGACGCGGTCGAACAGATGCTGGCGACCAAATGTGGCATCGAGTTCGCCGCCGACACCCATGCTCGATTCCGTGAGTTGTACCGCCAGGTCGTCGATCCGCGGGGCGGTGTGGTGCCCGCGGATCCATGGGAACAGCTGCGTGGTGCGGTCACCGCAGTCTTCGAGTCCTGGAACTCTCCGCGTGCGGTGGCCTATCGGCGTCACCACGACCTGGAAGGCAAGATGGCCGGCACTTCGGTGACCGTGCAGGCCATGGTGTTCGGCAATCTCGATGAACAGTCCGGCACCGGTGTGTTGTTCAGCCGCAACCCATTGACCGGAGAGAACCTGCCGTACGGCGAATGGCTGCCGCGGGGTCAGGGTGAGGACGTGGTCAGCGGCAAGTTCGATCCGATGCCGTTGACCGCACTGGCCGAAAACCACCCGGATATCCATCGACAACTGCTGGAGGCGGCCCGCTGGTTGGAGAACGACGGGGCCGATGTGCAGGACATCGAGTTCACCGTCGAATCCGGCACGCTGTATCTGCTGCAGACTCGTGCGGCGAAAAGATCTGCGCAAGCAGCGGTTTCGATCGCCGTGGCGCTACAGCGCGAGGGTCTGATCGACGTCGACGAGGCGCTGTCGCGGGTGACGCCCGCTCAGTTGGAGACCCTGCTTACGCCGGTCATAGAGCCGTCTGCGCTGGCCGGGGCCACGGTGTTGGCGAGCGGACTACCGGCCTGTCCCGGTGTCGGTGCGGGTCGGGTGGTGACAGACAGTCACACTGCCGAGGATGCCGCTGATGAAGGGGAAAGCGTGGTGCTGGCACGCGTGACGACCAGCCCTGACGACGTCGGCGGGATGATCGCCGCAAAAGCTGTGATCACCGAACAGGGCGGGTCGACCTCGCACGCTGCGGTGGTCAGCCGGGAATTGCACACCCCCTGCGTGGTGGGATGCGGCAAGGGAGCCTTGGCCGACCTCGCCGGTTGCGTGGTCACCGTCGACGGATCGACGGGCCAGATCTACGCCGGCCTGTTGCCGATGACCAGTCCGTCGGAGGACGCCGATCCGAATATGGCTGCGCTGTTGAGCTGGGCGCGCGAGCGCTGCTCGGTCGAGGTACGGCAGGTCGGTGCTGTGCAGGCCAACGCCCTGCCGGTGGTCGATCACCGTGATCCGACCTCGTTGTTCGGCGCCGTTGATGCCGGGCAGCGGGCGGTGGCAAGCGAGCATCCGCTGCCGGTGCTGCTGATGTTGCTGGAGCGGTCGCGAAACACTGACAGCGGTATCCACTAACCAGGAGTCCTATTTAGATGCGACAATCATTGCCGTGTATCCCGATAGTGAGGCCATCAGGCACCCGACGGCGGGTCAGTTAGTCGCAGACAACATCCGCCGCAAGATTATTCTCGGAGAATTCCGCGACGGTGACTTCCTGCCCAACGAGGCGCAACTGCTCGCTCTGTACGGGGTCTCGCGACCGGTGCTGCGGGAGGCGATTCGCATCCTGCAGTCCGAGTCGTTGCTGACCATCCGGCGGGGGAGCAAGGGTGGCGCCCGGGTCAATGCCCCCCGCCCGGAGCCGGTGGCCCGACAGGCCGGCGGGCTGTTGCAATACGGCCGTACCACGGTTTTCGACGTGTTCCGCGCACGTTCGATCATCGAGCCACCGGCGGTCCGCCTACTCGCCGAGAACGCCACTCCCAACACGATCCAGCGGCTGCACGAGGCTCTTGAGCTGGAGTCGGAAAATATCGGCGATGCTCGCCGGTGGGGCAAGGTTCACGCAGATTTCCACACCCTGGTGGTGGAACTATCGGGCAGCAACACCCTGGCGCTGTTCGCGCACATCATGTCCGGGATCACCACGGCGCACACCCAGGCGGTGTGGCAGCACGCCACCGACGATGCGCAAAAGCGCACCGATTCCGAGCTCGCCCATCGGGTGCATCGCAAGCTGGTACGGCTGGTGGAAGAGGGCAAAGCTGCTGACGCCGAAACGCTTTGGCGGCGTCACCTGGAACAGACGACCGAGAAGATGTTGTCGAACCAGGGACAGCGCGAATTGCTCGATCTGATCGGCTGAACCCGTTCTAACTGTTCGGGTTAACCTGGTTATACTTTTCTTCGACGGTACCGGTTGGAGGAGAGTTGCATGAGCTCAGACCTGCTCGACGACCTGCGCGGGGCCGCCCGGCAAGCCCTGTCCCGCGGTGGCGGCCACGATGTCGTCGACCAACTAGACCTTGCCGGTCTGCTGATTGACGCCGCACACGGTGGGCTCGGCATGACCGAGCGCGAAATGGTCGTTGTCGGCGAAGAGCTCGGCCGCAACCCCGTGGCGTCGTCATTTCTGCCCGCGGTGGTGCTGGCCACCACGCTGCTGACCGAGGCCGGTGCGACCGACCTGCTGGCATCGGCGACCGAAAAGCGCCATGCCGTTGCTCTGGCCGGGCTCGTCGAGGCGGCGTCGGGCGCAGTGGCCGCGGCTAAATCGATTACGGGACAGTACCTTCTGCAGGGTTCGGTGTGGGCGTTGACCACGCCCGTTCCAGTCGAAGAGCTCTTGATCGCGGCTGCCATCGGCGAGACCGTCGGACTGCTGGTGGTCGACATCGCCGATGTGCGGGTCACGCCCGCCAACGAATTGGACCCGCAACGCGGCCTGGTGTGCGTGGAGTTGGACCGGGCGCCGGCCAGCCTGGTCGCCGACGACGCAACGGCTGCGGTGCGGGCGGGCTACCGGCGTGCCCTGCTGGCGGTGGCGGCCGAGCAACTCGGCGTGGCTCGAGCCTGTCTGGAGATGTCGGTCGACTATGCCAGGACTCGAACGCAATTCGGCGCACCCATCGGGTCCTTCCAGGCGATCAAACACCGACTCGCCGAAACCCTGCTCGATGTCGAGCTGGCTGCGGGCGTGCTGGAACAGGCGGTGAGCACCCGCAGCATCGATGACGCCGAGTTGGCGTTCGTCGTCGGCACTCGCGCGGCGACCTCGGCGGCCGAATCCGCTATCCACATACACGGTGGCACCGGCTTCACCTGGGAGCACTCCGCGCACTGGTATCTGCGCCGCGCACGGGTGAACGCCACCCTGTTGGGCTCCGCCGGTGCCCATCGTGAAGCCATCGCGGCCTCAGCCGGTATCACTTCGAGCAAGGAGAGTTGATCATGATCGACGAACTGACCATCCTGCGGCTCGTTGCCATCAAGGGACGCGTAACCGCCGATGCTATCGCCGACAGCCTTGGCGCGGACGCGGCGCAGGTCCAGGCCCAATTGGAGGACCATACCGAACGCGGGTTGTTCAAGAACACGCCAATGGGTTACCGCATCACACCGGTGGGGCGTGAACGCTGTACCGAACTGGTGGTCGCCGAATGCCAAGCAGCCGACGCGGCGGCCGTGGCGGAGATCTATGAGGTCTTCACCGAGCACAACACCGAACTCAAGGCGATCATCACTGATTGGCAGACTCGCGGCCCCGATCAGCCCAACGACCACACCGACGCAGCATACGACGCAGAGGTTCTGCGACGGCTGCTCGGACTGCATCGGCAGGTGATGCCGCTGGTCGATCGAATCTGCAGTGCCGCAACGCGGTTGACTCACTATCGGGCTCGGTTGGCCAAGGCCGCGGACGCGGTCGCGGCCGGCAACAACAACTACGTGTCCAAGCCCATCCTGGACAGCTATCACACGGTGTGGTTCGAACTGCACGAAGACCTGATCGGGTTGGCCGGCCGGACCCGAGCCGGAGAGGCCGAAGCGGGACGCGGCGCGTGAGCCTGGTCAAGGTCGACGTCGGCGGCGGCGTTGCCCGATTGCTGCTGGACTCGCCGGCCAACCGTAATGCGCTCTCGACACAACTGCGCACCGAGTTGTATGCCGCGCTGCGGGATGCGATCGACGCGGATGATGTGCGCAGCATCGTATTGAGCCACAACGGGACCGTGTTCTGTTCCGGTGCCGACCTCAAAGAGGTCCGTGACGGTCCGCCGGCGCCCGGTACCCCGACTGTGCCGCAGATCCTTGTCGACATTTGGCGCTCGCCCAAGCCGGTGATCGCGGTTCTCGCTGGCGTGGCCCGGGCCGGGGGCCTGGGCCTGGCCGCGGCCTGCGATGTCGTGATCGCCAGCAGTTCGGTGAGTTTCGCGTGCACTGAGGTTCACCTGGGAGTGGTGCCCGCGGTGATCTCGGCAGTAATGCGTCCGCGGATGATGAGCGCGGCAATCCACCAGTTGTATCTGACTGGGCTAGCGGTATCAGCGCAGTGGGCGCATCAGGCCGGATTGGTCGACGTCGTTGTCGAACCTGAGCGACTCGATGACGAATTACGCCGGTACACCGACGCATTCAACCTGGCTGCGCCTCAGGCCTTGGCTGCCACCAAGCGGCTGTCGCGAAGCGATGGTGCGATCGCGGCGCTGCAGACCGAACTGGCCGAACTGGAAAAGCTATCGGCTCGGTACTTCGCGTCAGAGGAAGGCCGCGAGGGCCTGGCCGCGTTCGCCGAGAAGCGTTCGCCGCGCTGGGCACAGCCGGGCTAGCCTTGTCGTCAGGTTGCCCTCGGCGAGCCAGCCGGGCGGACGGCCCGTCAGAACTTGAGCAGTGCCCCGCCGTCGACCGGCAGCTGAAGTCCGGTGACATAACGGGATTCGTCCGAGGCCAGGAACACCACAGCATTGGCTATGTCGTCGGGCTCGACATAGGGGATGGGCATCGACTGCATGTGCGGGAACGCCTCTTCGGCGTCGGCCCGGGTCGGCTCGGCCAGGTCCTTGCGGAACGCCCTGTACATCGGCGGGCTGTGCAGCATGTCGGTGTTGCAGTTCGTCGGGTGCACCGCGTTGACCCGGATGCCCTGCGGGGCGAGTTGGCGGGCCAGGACCACCACATAGTCGCTGATGAACTGTTTGGCCAGGCCGTAGCCTGCACCGCCTGGGCCGTTACCGGGGTTGTTGACGGCGTTGGGCAGCATAGCCGCCACCGATCCGGTGGCTATGATCGAGCCACCCTGCGAAATCAGCGGTAGTGCAACGTGAATGGTGTTCAGCACTCCCACTAGGTCGACATCGACGGCGTCCGCGAACGCCGTGACCGGGTAGTCGGGACCGATCGGACAGATGCCCGCGTTGGCGACCACGACGTCGAGTCCACCGAGTGTCTGGACGGCTGTCTGCACGGCCTGGTCCATCGAATAGCGGTCGCGCACATCCACGATCACCGGTACGGCCCGGCGTTCGAACTTCTCGACCAGGCGTACCGTCTCGTCGAGGTCTTGAGGTGTGGCCATCGGGTAACCGACGCCGGGGATATCGGCGCAGACATCGATCAGGATGACATCGGCGCCCTCCTCGGCGAGCCGGATCGCGTGGTGCCGACCTTGGCCTCGCGCGGCGCCGGTGATCAGTGCCGTCTTCCCTCTAACCCGCCCCATCGCAGATCTCTCCTCGCAATTACGGCAACCTTGCCCATCAAATTATATGACGTGGTTAGTCTATTATGGCTACGCTACCTACGCGAGGAGAACAGCGCATGCCCGGGGTAATGGATGGCATCCGTGTCATCGAGCTCGCCACGTGGGGATTCATCCCGTCCGCCGGTGTCGCACTGGCGGATTGGGGGGCCGAGGTCATCAAGATCGAGCACCCGGTGCACGGCGATCCGATGCGTGGACTGGTAAGTGGATCGCTGGCGTCCGCCGGGCAGCAACCCGTCCCGTTCATGTTCGAGACCTTCAGCCGCAACAAATCCAGCGTCGGTATTGATCTCACCACCGAGTCGGGCCGTGAAGCCCTGCTGCGGTTGGTGGCCACCGCTGACGTGTTTTTGACCAATTACCTCGAGCCGGTGCGCAAGAAGCTGCGGATCGACGTCGACGAGCTGCTGACCGTCAACCCCCGGCTGGTCTATGCGCGCGGGAGCGGTCTGGGGCCCAAGGGCGCCGAATCCGGAACCGGAGGATTCGACCTGGCGTCCTATTGGTCGCGCGGTGGGGTAGGCCATGTCAGCACCGAGGCCGGCGGCCGCTATCCGCCCCCGATGCCCGGTGCCGCCTTCGGTGACCTGCAATCGGGTCTGTATGCCGCCGGTGGGGTGGCCGCTGCGCTGTTGGGCCGCGAGCGCACCGGTGAATCCCAGGTCGTTGATGTCAGCCTGCTGGGTGCCGCGGTATGGGCGACCGCCCCGCACATCGCCGCGACATCGTGTTATGGCATCGACGCGATGCCCCGTGGTGATCACCAATCGGCCCACAACCCGATCAGCAATACCTACCGCACCAAGGACGACCGTTACATCGCCCTGGTCATGCTCGAATCCGATCGGTTCTGGGCGCCGCTGGTCGAACTGGCCGGCCGCCCGGAGCTGGCCAGTGACCCGCGGTTCCATGACTCCGCCGCCCGCGCCGAGAACAACGCCGCCTGCATCGCCGAGCTCGACGCCCTGTTCGCGCAACGTACCGCGACCCAATGGTCCGAGCTGCTCGGGCGGCAGCGCGGTGTCTGGGCGCTGGTGCAGACTCCGCGTGAAGTCGCCGCCGATCCACAGGTGGTCGCCAACAGCTACGTGGGGGCCGTACGACGCGTCGATGATGTCTCCGTCTCGGTGGCGATGGCGCCGATCCAGTTCGAAGGCTCCGCGCCGCAGCCGGTCGCGGCACCGGGCCTGGGGGCTGACACCGATCGACTGCTGCTCGATGCGGGCTACGACTGGGACGAACTGGTGCAGATGAAGATCGACGGCGCCATCACCTGACACCCTTGGCAGGTTGTGCTCACCGGGCGATGCCGCGACTGCTAATCGCGGTATCTCCCGGTAGTGCATTGCTCCTGAAAACATTGCGCTGCAGTGTTTTCAGTCACCCTCTTGGTGTCAGCGAGGTCAATTGTCCAGCTGGCCGCTCGCCGGTCGCGGTGGGCTGCGACCCGTCCGCCGAACTTCGACTCGCGGACAGTTTCCAAGATCCATAAAATCTTGTTACGCTAACCTGGTTATATTAATCTGCTTGTTCGACTGGTAGCACGCCATGTTCGGTGAGGGTGTCTGGATGGATTTGATCGAAACAATGCAGCGGCGGATGAATGCCGCGGGTGACGAGCCGTTGCTGTGCTACCGCGGCGAGTGGCGGAGCCGAAGCCAATTCGCCGCTGCTGCGCAGACGATCGATGCCCTGCTCGTCGAAAGCGGCGTCGGTCGAGGCGACCCGGTGGGCATCTTCATGCGCAACCGCCCGGGACTCGTAGCCGCACTGACGGTGGTGTTCGCCACCGAACGCCCGCTCATCGTGCTCAACCCGCTAACGCCCGACGGGGCCGTCGGCGATGACGTGCTTGCCCTACGTCCGGCGGCCGTGTTGGCCGACGGCGAGGACTGGGCGCGTCCGGAGTTGGTCAAGGCCGTGTCCACCTGTGGCGCTTTGGGTGTGCAGGTCGACGTGCCCTGCGGTGCGGAGTCGGCGGCGACCGTGGTGACGCCGCGGACCAATGCGCCATGCGCGGTCATCGACGATGGTGTGGCCGTGCTCATGCCAACCAGCGGCACCACTGGCCCGCCGAAGCGGGTCCCGTTGCGGTACAACGAGATCGAGCAAGCGCTCAACGGTGCGCAGGAGCACTACATGACGGGCAGTGCGCGCAGCGGTAGTGTTCGCGGCGGCGGCGTGCAGATCATCTCCCTCCCATCGACGAACATCAGCGGACTGTGGGCGATCGTCACCGCGCTCAACGGCGGCGGCCGTGCCCTGTTACAGGACAAGTTCGAGCCGTTGGCGTGGTCCGAGGCGGTCGCCGAATACCAGGCCCGGTCGGTGTCGCTCCCTCCCGCCGCGTTGCGCATGGTGCTCGATGCCGGCGTGGAGCCGGCCAAGCTGGCCAGCCTCAAAGCGGTGTGGGCCGGCGCGGCACCGACCGGGACCGACCTGGCCACCCGGTTCGAAGAGACCTACGGCTGCCCGGTGCTGCTCAGTTACGGGGCCACCGAATTCACCGGCGGTATCACCGGTTGGTCGCTCAAGGACTGGCAGCAGTGGAAGGACACCAAGCGCGGCAGTGTCGGTCGCGCCCATCCCGGCGTCGAGATCTCGGTGATCAACCCGGACACCGGGGAGGGGCTCGACGCCGGTGAACATGGCATCCTGCAGGTCCGCTCGGCGCAGGCTTCCGGCGGCAACGCGCAGTGGGTCCGCACCAACGACCTGGGCAGTGTCGACGCCGATGGCTTCGTCTGGATTCACGGTCGCGCCGACGACGTCATCAATCGGGGGGGTTTCAAGATATTCCCGGCCGAACTCGAGGACTGCCTCGAAGCCCACCCGCGGGTGCGCGAGGCCGTGGTCTTCGGCGTCGCCGACGATCGACTCGGAGAGGTGCCCGTCGCGGTGGTGGTGACCGCCGGCGAGGTCTCCGTCGACGAACTGATCGCTTGGACCCGTAGTCGGTTGCCGGGCTATAAGGTGCCCGCCCGCATCCAGCTCACCGATGCCATCCCACGGAACTCGGCCATGAAGATCCTACGCAAACAGGTCCGTGAAGAGTTCGAACCGTCTACCGCAGCAACCCAATGATCGGTTCTGGAACAACGAAGGAGTCCGACAGTGCAGTCCGATCTGACTGACCGCGTCGTCGTCATAACCGGGGCCGGCAATGGTCTGGGCCGTGCGCACGCACTCGCCTTCGCCCAGGCCGGTGCCGCGGTCGTGGTCAACGATCTCGGCGGAAGCCGTGACGGCAGCGGGGGGTCGACCGGTCCGGCCCAGCAGGTGGTCGACGAGATCATCGCGGCCGGCGGGCGCGCCGCGGCCAACACCGACGACATCAGCACCTGGGACGGCGCGAAGTCGCTGATCGACCACGCCATCGACAAGTTCGGCAGCCTCGACGTCCTGGTCAACAACGCCGGTATCCTGCGTGACCGCATGCTGACCTCGATGTCGGAAGCCGATTGGGACGCGGTGATCGCCGTGCATCTCAAAGGCGCGTTCTGCCCGACCCGTCATGCTGCCGAATACTGGCGTAACCAATCCAAGGCCGGCGCTGCCGTCGACGCTCGCGTCATCAACACCACGTCGCCATCGGGATTGTTCGGCGCGCCAGGCCAAAGCAACTACGGTTCGGCGAAAGCCGGGATCGCCGGATTCACCGTCATCACCGCCATGGAATTGGCTCGCTACGGCGTCACCGTCAACGCGGTTGCACCGACGGCGCTGACCCGGTTGACCGACGATGTTCCGGCCATGCACGATCTGGCGGCGTCGACTGACATGGCACCGGAGGGCGTCTCACCGCTGGTACTGTGGCTGGCCGGCCCTGCGGCCCGAACGGTGACCGGACGGGTGCTGGCGGCGATCGGCGGCACCATCGCGGTGGTCGACGGTTGGGCCTACGGGCCGGAGATTCACAGCACCGAGCGCTGGACGGTGGCCCGGCTTGATCAGGAAATGCCCGGACTGTTGGACAAGGCGCTGCCGGGTGCCGACATCACCGGACGTCGGCCCGCCCGATGAGCGCATCGACCAGTCACCCCGCTGAAAAGTTGATCGGTACAGTCCTTTTCAGCTACGACATGCCCATCGAGCGGGGTAAGATCCGGGAGTTCGCCGCAGCCACCGGTGCGACCGACCCCGCCTACCAAACCGCGAACCCACCGGTCCCGCCGACGTTCATGGCCACCAGCATGCACTGGGAACCGCATGACCCACCGCTGTCAACCCTGCTGGGTCTGAACCTCAGCCGGGTACTGCAGGGCGGTCAGGAGTACACCTTCATCGGGGCGCTACCGCAGGCCGGAGACTGCCTGCGCGCGGAGACCTCGGTGGAATCGGTGACCGAAAAGCGCAGCAGTCGCGGTGGTGCGATGACGGTGATCGTCGTGCTCACCCGGTTCACCCGACCCGACGGCAGTGTGGCCGCAGAGGGGCGCGCCACCGTGATCGAGCGGGCCGCGTCATGAGCGTGCCAGCTCGGTTCAGCGCCGGGTCGGTACTGCCCGAACGACGTTTCGGGCCGCAGACGCACACTGACATCGTTCGCTACCAGGGTGCCAGCGGTGACTTCAACCCGATCCATCACGATCTCGAATTCGCTCGATCGGCGGGAATGCCCGGAGTATTCAGCGTCGGAATGCTGCAAGCGGGCTATCTGGCCACCTACTGCGTGGACCTGCTCGGCCCCACCAGTGTCCGGCGGCTCGCGGTGCGGTTCGCCGAGCAGGTCTGGCCAGGTGACGAGCTGGTGTGTCGGGGCACTGTGACCGCGGTGACGTCCACCGACGACGGCGCCACCGCCGAGATCGATCTGACGATTTCGCGCGGTACCGGCGGGGTGGCCGTATCCGGTTCGGCCACGGTCCTTCTCGAGTCCAGCGCCGAACCTGAAAGGCCCACCGCATGACCGATCAAGTGATACCCGTCGTCAACTATCTGGTGCTCGGCGAGCGTCCTCATCTGGCGGGATTTCGCTGCGCCGACTGCGGGGCCGTCTACCTGCTACGCCGTTCGGCGTGTTCACGCTGCGGCGGAGCCGAACTCGGCGAGCGCGTCGACCTCGGCGACGTCGGGGTGGTGACAGCGGCAACAGTGGTTCATCGCGCCCCAGAAGGCGTGCAGACGCCGTTCGTCAGCGGCGTGGTGGCACTCGACGGTGGTGGCCATGTGCGGACCAACCTGACCGGTGCCGCCCAGGATCCGGTGGCGGCGGTCGGCCGGCGCGCGACGATGCGCACCAGATCGATCGGAACCGACAGTCGCGGGGTGAAAGCGGTGTCGTATGAATTCGAGGTGCAGAAAGAATGACAGACACCGTGTGGATCGTCGGTGCAGCCATGACCAAGTTCGGGCGATTCCCTGATGCTGACCTGGTCGACCTGGGAGCGAGCGCCGCTCGCAGTGCGCTCGCCGACAGTGGTACCACCATTCATCAAATGCAGACGGTTGCCGTCGGTAATGTCTTCGAGGGGATTACCGGAGTAGGGCAGCGGATCATGCATCAGATCGGACAGACCGGCGCACCGGTCTACAACGTGTCCAACGCGTGTGCGACCGGCGCGACGGCGCTGCGCACGGCGTTGCTCGCGCTGCGTGCCGGCGAGGCCGACCTGGCGCTGGCCATCGGGTGTGAACAACTCGGCAAGCGCGGTCTGCTGGCCGCCGGCGAGGAGCCGCGTGGATCTGAGTTCAGTCGGCGCGGCCGGGATGGCGTCATCGTCGAGCCCGAGGGTGTGATCGGCAGCGCTCTGATGCCCTCGGTGTTCGCCGAGGCGGGCGTGGCCTACCTGGCCCGCAACTCCGAGGCCACGGTCGAGCACTTCTATAAGGTGGCGCAGAAGAATCACCTGAACTCCACGCTGAATCCCCTGGCCCAGTACCGCAAGGAGTTCAGCCTCGAGCAGATCGCCGGTGGCGATGTGATCGCCTATCCGAACACCGCCCTGATGTGTTCGCCCACCGGTGACGGCGCCGCGGCCGTGGTACTGGCCACCGATGCCGCTCTGAGCAAGCTGGACCCCGGCGTGCGCGATCGCGCGGTCAAGGTCAGCGCCTCGGTGTTGGTCAGCGATCCGTGGGTTGAGCAGGCCGAGGCATCGTGGGACGTGGACACCGTCACCCGGAACGCGGCGCGGCAGGCCTATGAGGTTGCCGGCATCGGGCCTGACGAACTGGACATGGTCGAGCTGCATGACTGCTTCGCCACTGCGGAGTTGGTGCATTACGAGAATCTGGGCCTGTGCGAACCGGGTGGCGCGGCGAGCTTCCTGGATTCAGGGGCACCGTGGCGCGGTGGTAAGACGCCTGTCAACATCTCCGGCGGGTTGTTGTCGAAGGGGCATCCGCTGGGCGCCACCGGTATTGCCGGGGTGTTCGAGGTAGTCACGCACCTGCGCGGTGAGGCCGGTGATCGGCAGATCGACGGCGCCAACGTCGGCTTGGCACACGTCCTTGGCCTGGGCAGTGCCTGCGCGGTGCACGTGCTCGAACGACGTGCGGGTTGATCGTCCGGGTGGCCCTTCCGGGCGCGCCGATGCGATACTAGACTAGAAACAACTAACCAGGTTATATATTAGGAGCCTTCATGCCGCTGCAGGATCACATGCAGTTGATCTCCGTCGATGACCACCTCATCGAGCATCCGAGGGTCTGGTCGGATCGCTTACCGGCCAAGTACGCCGAGCTTGGCCCGCGGATCGTTGAGCTGCCCCGTTCCAAGGGTGGGCCGCCGAGTCAGGTCTGGGAGTACCAGGGCAAGACCTACCCCCAGATCGGCCTGAACGCCGTCGCGGGCAAGAAGCCCGAGGAGTACGGCATCGACCCGTCACGGTTCGACGAGATGCTGCCGGGCTGCTACGACCCGGTGCAGCGGCTGGCCGACATGGACCTCGACGGGGTGGAGGCGGCGTTGTGCTTCCCGTCCTTCCCGCGGTTCGCCGGCACCGTGTTCCTGGAGGGCGAGGACCGCGATGTGGCGCTGGCCAGCGTGCAGGCGTTCAACGACTTCATCCTCGATGAGTGGTGTGCTGCGGCGCCGCACCGCTACATCCCGCTGGTGATCTTGCCCTTGTGGGATGTGCAGCTCTCGTTGGCCGAGGTGCATCGGACTTTCGCCAAGGGGGCCCGGACCATCGCATTCCCGGAGAACCCGTACCCGCTGGGACTACCGTCGATCCACACCGATCACTGGGATCCGCTGTTCAGCGTCGCCGAGGAATATGACCTACCGCTGTCCATGCACTTCGGCACCTCGGGCCAGTCTCCGAAGCCCTCGCCCGAAGGGCCCATGGCGGTCAGTATCACGCTGTTCGGCACCAACTCGATGTCCGCGTTGACCGATCTGCTGTTCTCGCCGGTGTTTCACCGTCACCCCAAGCTCAAGGTCGCGTTGTCCGAAGGCGGCATCGGTTGGGTGCCCTACATGCTCGAGCGCGCCGACTACGTGTGGGAACGGCATCGCTTCTACCAGAACGTCAATCAGGAGTACCGGCCGTCGGAGCTGTACTACAAGCACGTCTACTCGTGCTTCATCGACGATCGGCACGGGCTGGAGGCACGCGACAAGGTCGGCCTGGACAACATCCTGTGGGAGTGCGATTACCCGCACTCGGATTCCAACTGGCCCAACAGTCGCAAGATCGCGCAGGAGGTCTTCGCCAAGGTACCCGACGAGGACGCGCACAAGATTGTCGAGCTCAACGCCCGTCGGCTGTTCAACTTCCCGCGGGTGGAGAACGCGAAGTAATGAATCGTCAATCCCCGCAGCCCATTCCGCCCGAAGCGTCGCTCGGGGCATCGGACTGGGATGACGAGGACCTACTGACGGTTGCGGAGGCATCCGACCGGCTGGTTGACGAGATAGAAGCCTGCCGGGAGCGCATCCGACAGGCCGAAGAGGTGCTGGACGGCGCGGCTGACGACGCCGCGGCGGCGGCCGTCCTGGCGGCGGAACGCCAACGGTCCGACGACCTGATGCGCGCCGTAGAGCGCATAAAACACGCCCAGGCCAATGCCCCCCGCTGAGGCCGGCGGGATCTCCGCGGTCGTCTTCGACATGGGTGGGGTGCTGACGGTGGATCCGTTCGAGGCATGCCGGGTGTATGCCCGCGAACTCGGCATTCCGTCAGACACCTTTGTCCATCAGCTGCGGGGGCCGGTGTTCGCCGAGGTGGAATGTGGGCTGCGCACGATTCGCGATTTCCTCAAGTTCGCTTGTCGGGACGTCTCCGAGCGCCTGGGGGTGGCCGTTGACATCCGGCACCTGGCCGATTGCCTGGCGGCCGGTCAGCGGGTGCGACCTGAGATGGTGACGCTGATCGGTGACCTGACCGCCCGCGGGATCAAGGTCGGGGTGCTCACCAACAACGCCAAAGAGGCCGCTTCGTGGTGGCGAAGCGGTGTGCTGCCGGTGGAAAGCTTTACCGCCGTAGTGGATTCGTCCCAGGTTGGGCTCCGCAAGCCCGACCCGGCGATCTATGCGCTGACCGCCGAACGCATGGGATCCCGCGCGGAGGAGCTGCTGTACTTCGACGACCTGGACGAGAACGTGAACGGCGCAGTCTCGGCGGGGCTGGCGGGCGAGCTCTTCACCGACGCGGCTTCCTGTCGCGCCGTATGCGCCCAACGGGGGCTGATTTAGGGGTGCATGCTCGAGACCATCACCAAAATAATATAACCAGGTTATAGTTACGTCGTTGAGCTGAGAGTGTGAAGGTGATATGTCAGGGCGAATTCTGGTAACGGGCGGCACCGGGGCGGCCGGCGCCGCCACCGTCAAATGGCTCAAGCGCATGGGTGCCGACGTCGTGGTCCTCGCGCGCCGCGCCCCCACGGTGCCCGTCGCCGGGGTGGAGTACGTCGCTGCCGACATCCAAGACGCCGAAGGCGTCTCGCGGGCGGTTGCCGGTTGCGATGCCATCGCGCACTTCGCCTGGACGGTGTCGGCCATGCAGAGCGCCGAGATCGCCGAAGGCATTGACATCGGCGGCACCACAAACCTGCTGCGGGCCATGGCCGACCATGACTGCCGTCGTATGGTGTTCGCCTCCTCGATTACCGTCTACGGCGGACATGCGGACCACCCGCAACCCTTTACTGAGGACGAAACACCCCGCCCAGCGGCCTCTTTCCACTACGAGAACAACAAAGTTCGCGCCGAGCAGATGATCCTCGATTCCGGTGTGGAGGCCGTCAACGTGCGTCCGACCGTGATCGTCGGCCGCTCGTCATGGAGCGCACCAGCCAACATCTTCCGCCATCCGGTGGTCGTCACACCAGGTCGGGATGCCCGCATGCAACTGGTGCACGTCGACGACGTCGGTCGCTTCTGTGCGCTGGCCGCCTTGGGCGGACCCACCGGAACGGTGAACCTCAATGCCGATGACGCGCTGACCTTCACCGAGATGGCGCGCATCGTCGGACGGCCCGTGATCAACTCCGGCACGCGGTTCGCGCAATTGCTCGCCGGCCTGATCGGGCGGGCCGAAAACTTCAGCTCGGTACCCGATCTCATCGACTTGTTCCTGCACTACCCGCTGGGTGATACCCGAAAGTTGCGAGAAGAATTCCGGTTCCGCTGTGCCTACAGCTCGGCCGATGCGGTCGCCGACATGACCGACTGGTCGTCGAGCACGTGGACGGTAGGGACTCGCTCGGTGCGCAAGCCGCTCCGCCTGGGGGTGCCGGCCGTGCATCCCCGCCACACCAGCGGTGCCGGCGGCAGTGTGACGCGCATCGTGCCGCCGGAATACACCGGCGAATTCGACAATGTCACCGGCGATCCCGAACTGCCGGAGTGGAGTGCGGCCAATCTCTCGGAAGCCTTCCCCGGCCCGATGACGCCGTTCTCGCTCGGACTGGCGAATCGAATTCTGTTCAGCGGCGCCAACATGCTCGACCACCTGTTCCCGATGGACCGCGATCTGATCGCCACAGTAAGCACCAAGCAGGTCGGGACGATCGGCCACCGGCTGTACAACAACATGACGGTGATGAAACGGCTGGCAGGCGCCATCCCGGGGCAGACGCCGGAGAGCTTCGAGCTGCAGATGAACGGAACCCCGCTGCCCGAGGGCTACCAGGCGCCGCCGATGTCCCGGGCCGACCTACTGGCCGGTGTGCAGGCTGCGGTGAAGGGTGGGCCGCAGATCCTCGGTCTCGGCAGGGAAGTCGCCGACATGGAACGGCGGGCGCAGCGTCTTGTCGCAGACCGCCCGGATCTGACCGCGATCAGCGATGAATTGTTGCTGTCGCGTCTGGAGTTGGTGTCCGACACGGTGGTACGTGCCTGGGACATCAACTTGATGAATACTTTCATGGTCAGCCTTCCGATGAACCTGATCGCCCGGCGCTACGGGGAACGTTCCGCTATGAATGTGCGTGCCGGAACGCAGAATCTGCGGAGTGCGGCACTGCTGCGCGGTGTACGGGAACTCGCTGATCTGGTGGCGCGGGACGACGGTCTGCGCCGATTGATCGCCGACAGTCCACGCGAGGTGGTGCTCGACAAACTCCGCAGTGATGCACCCGGATTCGCCACGAAATTCGACCGGCTGGTGGCCGACTGCGGGCACCGCGGCCCGGGCGAGACTGAACTGAGCAACGAAGTCTACGCCGATGCACCCGAACTCTTGCTGCGATCGGTACTGGGCAGCATCCGCGGGGCCGAGACGCTTGCCGAGGAGGTCACGTCTGGATCACCGATGAGTCGGGCACTCACTCGGGTCGCGGTCAGTGCGATGGAGCGCCGGGAGAACGGGCGCGATGTCTGTATGAAGGTCACCTACGAGTTGCGCTTGGTACTGAGGGAATGGGGTCGCCGATTGGTGAATCGTGACATCCTGGATTCGGCCGACGACGTGCATTATCTGACTCTTGACGAAATCTATTACCCACCAGCAAGTTCCAAGGAGACAGTGGCTCGCCGGCGCGAGGAGCGTGAGCGGCTGGCGAAACTCGACTATCCGGTGCACTTCACCCAGCCGTGGGCACCCGACGATGCCGGTCTGGTCGACGACGCCGAGATGGTTACCGGTCAGGCGGTGTCGCCCGGCACCGCGCGGGGCATCGTGCGCATCCTGGCGCATCCCGACGACGACTTCGAACCCGGTGAGGTGCTGGTAACCAACGTCACCGACACCGGCTGGACGCCATTCTTCGGCTGTGCCGCGGCCATCGTCACCAACGTCGGTGGCGCGATGTCCCACGCCGCGATCGTAGCCCGCGAGTTCGGTATCCCCGCCGTCGTCAACACCATGACCGCCACCCGGCAATTGCGGGACGGACAGTTGGTCGAGGTCGACGGTACCGCCGGAACAGTTCGCGTCATCAATGCCAAAGTCAGCTGAGAGGAGCGAGAACATGTCAGAAAAAGGAGAATTCGGTCATCGAACCCTGGTCGGCACCTTTGAGCCCGTCGCGGCCGACGCTGACCCGACGCGCACCTACTTCGGGCTGTCCTTGTCATGCACGTGGTTCTATCTGAACTTCCGTGACGCAGAAGACAAGCTGTGTTTCGCCTACCGGACCGTCTTGGGCCTAGAGGGCACACTCCACTTCACCTGCAACGAATCTCGGGATGGCGCTCTGCGAAAGGTCGCCATGCCCGAAGGTCGCGAGTTCTTCCGGGGACCGGTCATTACCACCGTCGACGACGACACCTACCGGATGGCCAGCAAGCCGGCCGAATCCGGCTACGCCACCGGTCAGCCCTTCGAATTGGTGCGCACCGGCACCGAACTGCGCTATCGCGAAGGAGAGGAGCTGCAGTTCAGCGGCCGCCGGATCGGTCCGGGCATGCAGGTGTACGTGCCCAGCGGCCCGACCCCGCTGCTCTACACCTCACTACAGCACCGGGTTTCCGGTACCGCTTTCGGTAAGTCCGGTGAAGGCTTCCTGTGGCTGGACCAGTGCTACCTTCCGCCCGGTGTCACCTGGCGCAACAGCGACTTCTTCAAGGGCGTCGAGCTGGCCTGGACGCCGTTCGGTACCGAGTACGCCGACGGGTCGATCGAGATGGGCCACATCTGCTACGGCGCCGACGGATTCAACTTCTCGCTGATCGCAACCGGCGATGGCGAGGTGCTGCACTGCACATCAGATGTCGCGGCACGCGACATCAAGTACAAGTCCGATACCTTTCCGGAACACATGTACTACGAGGTCGACGGCACCGACTGGGAGTGGTCCGCGGTCGACGACGGCGAACTGCCCGATCAGGCTTCCGGCCACGACTTCTACCGCTCATCGGAGGGCTACCTGCGGCGTGCAGGGGAGACTCGCACGCCGGTGGTCTACCACTCGTACAACGAGTTCTTCCCACCGGCGATCAAGGCCTGGGAATCGACCGGACGGATCATCGGCAGGTGAGTTCGGAAGATCAGAACCAGCACCGCACCGGAGTCGGTCCGCTGCTGCAGCCGGTACCCACGCCCGACGAGATGGAGTTCTGGCGTTCGGGGGCGGACGGTCAACTACGCATGCAGCGCTGCGGCAGCTGCCGGCGCTGGCAGCATCCGCCGAATCCGGTTTGCTCGCACTGCCTCTCGCGTGAGGTGGACTTCGAGGCGGTCAGCGGGTATGGCACCGTGTACTCGGCGACCATCAACCACCAGCCCTGGCTGCCGCACCTGATCGAGCCCTACGCGGTGATCGTCGTCGAACTCGACGAGCAATCGGGCCTGCGTTTCGTCAGCCGTATGGTCGCGATGCCGGTCGACCAGGTGGCCGTCGGCATGCGGGTGCGGGTGGTGTTCGAGCCTCTGGGCGACGGTCTGTACGCGCCGCTCTTCACCGCAGCGGAGGGAGTTCCGCGATGACCCGCCCCGAACAGCAAGCGGTGATACGCGGATTCGGATCTTCACAGGTGGGGCGCCGACTGCCGGCCAGCGAGATGGCGCTCACCGTGGACGCCTGTCTGGCGGCAATCGCCGACGCCGGTCTGACCCGCGATGAGATCGACGGGCTGGCAACGTTCCCCGGCGGCGGCTTCGATACCCCCGGCTTGGCCGGCCCCGGTGCGGATGACGTGCACGCTGCCCTCGGGCTGGTCACGAACTGGAAATACGGCGGCCCGGAAGGCGGTCAGCTGGGCGGGTTCTTCTCCGCATGCCTGGCCGTGGCCACCGGGCTGGCCCGGCACGTCCTGGTCTATCGCACCGTTGGTGAGGCATCGGCACAGGGCGCCGCGGGCCGCGCCGCGGCGCTGTCCGGCAACGCCAACGCCGCGGTATCGGGCTTCCGGCGCTGGCTTGCCCCGTTCGACGCGCACTCGCCGGTGAACTGGATTGCCCTGTACGCGCAGCGTCACATGCACGAATTCGGCACCACTCGTGAGCATCTGGGTACCATCGCGGTCAATAACCGAAGTAACGCCGGCCGCAATCCGAACGCGGTCTACCGCACCCCGATTACTCTTGAGGACTACTTCGGGGCACGGATGATCAGCACGCCGTTCGGCATGTATGACTGCGACGCCCCGTGCGACGGATCGGTGGCCTTCGTGGTGTCCCACATCGCTACCGCCGACGACGGTCCGCATCCGTCGATCGGCATCGAATCCATCGGCTGGGCCATGCGGCACCGACCGCTGTGGGATCAGTGGCCGGACATGACCGAGATGGCCGCCTGGGACGCCGCGGCGCACCTGTGGGAGCGCAGCGATCTGACCCCGGCCGATATTGATCAGGTGCAGCTGTACGACGGCTTCTCGTTCCTGCCGCTCATGTGGTTGGAAGCGTTGGGTTTCTGCGACAAGGGTGAGGGGGGGACCTTCCTGGAAGGCGGCAAGAGGATCGCGCTGGACGGGCCACTGCCGCTGAACACCGGCGGCGGCCAGCTCTCCGGCGGACGGCTGCACGGCTGTGGGCTGCTGCACGAGGCCTGTGTGCAGCTGGCCGACCGCGGCGGCGATCGTCAAGCCGGTCGGCCCGACACAGTTGCGGTCGGGGTCGGCGGAGGTCCGACCGCCGGAGCGGCACTATTGGTGCGCCGATGAGCACGGCCGGTGAAGGTATCGACGTCGCGCTGGTACGTCACGGGCTGCCGCTGCGGGTCGAGGGTGTGACCAGGCCGGACCCGCAGCTCAGCGAGAGCGGGCTGGCGCAAGCCCGCGCGGTGGCCGAGGTGATGAAGTTGCTGCCGGTTAGTGTGATCGCCAGCAGCGACTTGACGCGTGCTCAGCAGACGGCGGCACCAACGGCCGACAAGCTCGGGATCACCGTCGACATCCATGACGACCTCGCCGAGTTCGACAACGGTGCCGACTACTACGTCCCGATCGAGGACATGATCGCCGAGGCCGATCCACGACTCGAGGTGTGGCGAAATTCGTTGGCAGATCCTGAGATGGCTCGGATCTACGCCGAGTTCCGACGGGTGGCCGCGGCCGCGGTCGCACGCGTGGCGCGAGCAACACCGTCGGGTGTGGCGGCGATCTTCTGCCACGGCGGGGTGATCGCCGCATGTGTGGCCAAGGCGCTCGGCGACGTGCAGGCACCCTTGGTCGAACCGCGCTACGGCTCGGTCACCCGTATCACGATTGCCCCCGACGGGCAATGGAAACTGCGAACTTACAACGAGATTCACCATATCGAGCGGCAGATCGAAGGAGCGTCATGAGTTTTCGCGATGACGGCAAGGTCTACCTTGAGGTCGGCGTCAACGAGGTGGTCAGCAAGGACGACAACCCCAACATTCCCTACGGTGCCGAGGAAACCGCACGCAACATCGTCGAGTGCATCCGGCACGGCGCCACCGCGGTGCACTTCCACGCCCGCAATGACGACGGGACCCAAGCCTGGGTTGATGACGAGATCTCGCGCACGGTGCTCGCCTCCGCGGCGCGCGAGGTCGACCCGCTGGCATACCCGAGCTACCACGGCAGTCTCGAGCACATCTGGTCTCTGGCCGAGCGACCGCCGGCAGGGACCAAGCTGCTGCTGGCTCCGTTTGACCCGGTGCAGCACATCAAACGTGTGCTTTGGCTGGAAGACGAAAACCGATTCGGTGTCGTCAGTTTCGGTCCCGATGATCCGAATAACTCGAATCCGCCCTACCCGCCCGAGCTGGATCGCTTCGCCGACCTCGGGTTGGTGCCGAATATCGCGGTGTTCAACGCAGCGGACATGAGGTGGGTGACCCTGGCCGCGCGAATCGGCATTCTGCGTCAACCGTTGAACATCAAATTGTTCTTCTCTGACCGCTGGGTGTCCAACAATGATCCCGATCCGGACGTCATCGATTTCCTGATCTCGCGCATTCCCCAGGGCATCGACCACGAGACCGTGGTGGTGCCCTACGCGATGAGTTCGGCGCAGCGTTGCGAACAGCTGTGGGAACGCGCGCTCGACCGCGGTCTGGGAATTCGCGTCGGTGTCGGCGACTGCCCGTGGGCGTACCCTGACGCCACCAATGCCGAGATGGTCGATCGCGCGGTGGATCTGATCACCAAACGGGGATTCACGCCAGCCACTCAGGCTGACCTGCGCGCGCGGGTGGGTGCAACCGAAGCGGTGTCGCCATGAAGGTGACGGTCAATCCCGAGCGCTGCATGGGCCACGGACAGTGCTACACCTGGGGCCCGGATGTCTACCAGCCCGACGACGAAGGGTACTGCGTGGTGCCGGTAGCTGAGATTACCGCCGATCTGGCGGCGCAGGCCATCGCAGGCGCCGAGGCGTGTCCGGAGTCGGCTATCACCATTCATGATCGACCATGACCACAGTCCGAGAGGCGAGGTAGCAATGTCCGAGCAGAATGTCACCACTACGACCCAATTCGACCCTTTCACACCGGTATTGGACCCGTATACACCGCTGCGCGAGGCCGCGGCGCGCTGTCCGGTTCTGACGGCTCCCGGCGGTGCGCTGGTGATCACCGGCGCCCAGAATGTGTCGGCAGTGTTCAGGGACTCGGAGTCCTTTCTCAACGAACTTCGCCCGCCGGAACCCGGAACCCAGCCCAGCCTCGTCCATCTCGACGGTGACGAGCACACGCGCATGCGCAAGCTGGTGGTCAAGGCGTTCACGCCACGGGCGGTGAAGAAGCTCGAATTGCCCACTTACGCCATCGCTCACGAACTCGTCGACGGCTTCATCACGCGTGGAACTGCGGACTTGTGTGAGGAATTCGCGTTCCTGCTGCCGGCCATGGTCATCGCGGAGCTGGTCGGTATCCCGGAGGGGGACCGCTCAAAGTTCGTGCAGTGGGCCGATGACGCGATCACCGCTGCCGGCCCGGGTTCCAGCGGTTATGCAGAATCGGACCCGGACTTGCGGGCTTATGTGCTTGGCATCATCGACGAACGCCGCGAATCCCCGGGCGGGGATCTGCTCAGTGAACTCATCCAAGTCCATGACGGGGAAGACCGCCTCACGACCGATGAGCTGGTTGCCTTGGTGCGCATGCTGATTCTCGCGGGGACCGACACCACCGCCAATCTGATCGGATCAATGCTGCATCAACTGCTGTCGGAGCCATCCCGGTGGCAGCGCCTGATCGCCGAACCGACGCTGATACCGAATGTGGTCGAGGAAACGCTGCGTTTCGACCCGCCGCTGTACTGGGTGCCGCGCAAAGCCGCCGTCGTCACTGAACTGGCCGGCGCAACTATTCCGGCGGGAACTTTGGTGTGCAACGCTGTTGGACACGCGAACCGCGATATCGAGGGGCTGGAGCGCCCCTATGAATGGGACATGGATCGCCCAGCGGCGCGAAACCGGACCCATCAGACCTTCGGATTCGGCGAGCACTTCTGCATCGGCTCGTCGCTCGCGCGGCTGGAAGCGGCTATTGCGCTGGAAGTGCTGCTGGAGCGCCTGCCCGGAGTCGCGTTGGCGGACAGCTACGACTATCAACCGCACGGGCCGTTGATGATGCGCGGCGTGAAGACCATGCCGGTGGCCTTTCCCGCCGGAGCGCCTCGATGAGCTCGACCGAGATCATCGGCAGCCGCCTGCTGATCGACGGCGAGCTGGTTGATTCGGTTGGGGCGCAATCGGATATCGTCGACCCATCCACCGGTGCGGTGGTGCGCACCGTGCCGATGGGCGGGCTCACCGAACTGGATGCCGCACTAGGCGCGGCTCGCCGGGCCTTCGACAATGGCGGCTGGTCGCAGTTGCCGGCCCAGGATCGTTGCCGGGTATTGCAGCGCCTCGCCGATCTGGTCGATGCCCATACTGCCGACTTCACCCGATTCGTGGAAACCGAGGTCGGCACCTGCCGCAAGATCGCCGGCCCGGGTCAGGTGACCAGGCCGATGGATCACTACCGCGACATGGTGGCGCGGGCGGGCGTCGAACTCGGTCGAGAGCTGCCGCAGTTGGCCGGCCCGCCGACGACCGGGCAACGGGTCGTGCGCGAACCCTGGGGCGTGGTGGCCGCGATCACGCCGTGGAACGCACCGCACTTGTTGAACCTGTGGAAGGTCGGACCGGCACTGGCGACCGGCAACGCCATGGTGCTCAAGCCCGCCCCGGAAGCGCCGAGCTGTGCGCTGCTGCTCGGTGAGCTGGCGGTGCAGGCCGGTGTACCCGCGGGCGTGCTGAACGTGATCACCGGTGGCGCCGATGTAGGTCAGGCGATGGTCGCCGATCCGCGGGTCGACATGGTGGCGTTCACCGGGTCGTCCGCCGTGGGCCGAGCGATCGCGCAGTCGGCCGGCGCGACATTCAAGCACACCCTGCTGGAGCTTGGCGGCAAGTCCGCGCTGCTTGCCCTGCCCGACGCGGATATTCCATCATTGGTGGCGGCGGTCCTGCGGTTCGTCACCCTCGCTGGGCAGGGCTGCGGTCTGCTGACACGGATCGTAGTGCCCGACCCGCTGCACGACAGCGTGGTTGCGGCCCTGGTTGCGGCGCTGCAGCGGGTGCGGGTCGGCCCGGCCGACGATCCCGAGGTCCTGATGGGACCGGTCATCTCCGCAGCGGCCAGGGAACGCATCGAAGCCACCGTGCGCCAGGCTGTCGCCGATGGTGCCAGCATCGCGTTCGGCGGCGGACGCCCCGCAGGCGTCCCGGACGGCGGATTCTATCTGGAACCAACACTTCTGACCAATGTGACCAACGATATGGCGGTCGCTCGCGAGGAGATCTTCGGGCCGGTGGTCGTGGTCATTCGGTACAGCGGTGAGCCCGACGAGGGGGTTCGGATCGTCAACGACAGCCCCTACGGGTTGGTCGGTGCGGTCTGGACGGCGGACACCGCGCTCGGACTGCAGCTGGCCGGCCGCATTCGTGCGGGCCAAGTGCGCGTCAATGCGACAGCGTCGTCCAATGAGGCGCCGTTCGGCGGTTACAAGCAGTCGGGTATCGGCCGCGAGGTCGGGCAGGAAGGCGTCCTCGAATACACCACCGTCAAGTACGTCGGGTGGCAAACCGCTTCTGATAACTGATCATTCACACATCGATAGGAGTAATCCATGACAGCCGGTCCCGCAGTCGGCGACCTCAACTTCGCCACCTCGGTCAGCTGCTACCAGCCGAACCTCGCCATGCACTTGCCCACCGCACGGCCCCTCGGCCTCACCGAAGAGTCGATGTACCTGTACGGCGGATGGCGTGACGAGTCCGGCGCCTTGCACATCGTTGAGCGCAAGTTCTGCGGTCCAATGACCGCGGGCCTGTGGATGATGACCAATAGGTCGGGCAAGGTCACGTTGGCGCCGGAGTCGCTGCAGACTGTGCGCGGTGAGGTAAAGCGCGAGTACTCCGACACCCAGCACCATTTGCATGGGTCGCTGCTCGGCAAGGCTGGTGGTGCGCCTGAGGAGGGCCTCGACTATCGGCTTACACCCGGTGCCATGCGCTGGCGTGAGGGAACCGTGCTCGATCTCGACGGCACTTTGGTGGGGCCGGGAATTCAGATCGGTTCGATCGACCACGAGGAGCCGTTCTTCTACACAAGTGAGCTGTACAAGGTCACGGGATCGGTTCTCGGTGAGGCCGTCGATGGTTTCGTGTTCCTGGACCACGGCTACTGGCCGCACGGCCGGGACTGGAAGGAATACCAGATCTTCAACGGCATTCAGCTGTCCTGGTCGGCATTCGCGACCGAATTCGACGACGGGCATGTCGAATGGGGTCAGGTGGCCATCGGACGTCAGGGCTTCAATTTCGTGGCCGTCGCTGACGAGCACGGCCCGGTGGTCATGGACGTCAACACGGCCGGCGGAATCGACCCCGATCCCGAGGACTGGGCTCAGCGCATCGGTTACCAGGCACACGACGGCCGGACCTGGATATTCGAGTTGGAGCCCGGGGGGCAGATGTCGCAGTTCTCCGCTGCGCGCTGGGGCGGCTATCGTGCGCAGGCCGGCCACATTATGCGCCACGGCGAGGGTCGAGACGTGAAAGTAGCCTTCTCCTGGGGGGAAACATTCATGGAGCGTTTCCGCGAGGAGGGCGTCGGTTCGGTGGATGCGCTGCTGTCAGCAGACGTTACAAGCTGATCGCCGCCCGCGGCGAAATTTCAGCGGAGTCACTACCCGCTGGATCTTTGCGATACAGCCGGCAGTTCGTGGCACGACCGTGTGCGAGAGTTACCGCCCCATCAGCTCGCCGGCGTTCGTCTCGATCCTTGACCGAATGGCTCCTCGCCCACAACGGATCCCGTTGTAGGCCGTCGGGGAACCGGGGTTCTTCGCCGGAACCCGCGAGCAAGTATGCCGGCGGCCCGCCGACTACGCCGCGCCGCTTTGACCTATGAGCCATCGTCGATTGCAGCGGACGGACCGATTCGTCGCATGCCGAGAGCGCCAGGGGTCACGTGGAATTTCTGGTTACGCAGTTTCGGTAACACTGAGCGCGGCGGTTAGCAGGCCTGGGGTCCATCGGCGCGCCCGCCACGCCAGCGCACTGGACAGATCGGGCAAGACCATCACCTTCCCGCCGCGTTTGGCCAGTGACTTGTCCAGTGCGTCGACCACCTTCTCCGGGGTGATGAGGGGCACCAACCGCCGTAAGCGTTCATGACGGCCCTGGCCCAGAATGTCATCGAGCATTGGCGTTTTCACCGCCATTGGACAGACGCAGCGGACGATGACACCGGAATGCCGTTGTTCCATGGCCAACGTCTCGGCGAGGCCGACTACGGCGAATTTGGTGGCGGTGTAGGCGCCCATCTGCGGCGACGGCATCCAGCCCGCCATCGACGCTATCAGTCCGATTTCACCGCGGCGTTGGCGTTGCATGTCCGGCAGCACCGCCTGCACCCAGTGCACCGTGCCCAAGTAATTGATAGCCATGGTGCGGGAGAATTGTTCAGGTGCAAGTGCATCGATGCGGCCGGCAGTCGCAATTCCGGCGGCATTGACCAATCGATCGATCGCACCGACTCGGGCCCGCACCGCATCGGCGGCCATCGATACCTGCTCGGCATCGGAGACATCACACGGGAAAGCGGTGGCTCCGAGCTCACTGGCAGCCCGCTCCAGTGCGGCGCCGGGCAGGTCGACCGCTGCCACGGCCCAGCCGTCGGCGGCAAGCCGGGTTGCCGCAACGCGACCGATGCCGCTTGCTGCGCCGGTGACCACCGCGACCCGCGCGCCCATCAGAAAGCCCCGGCCATGGTCGTCGACGATGCCTGATAACCAGGAGGAAGCTTGGGATGCGGATCGGCGGTCTTCGCTAGCAGGGCGATATCGGCGCCCTCAGCTGCAACCCGATTGGCGATGGCCAGACCGATGCCCCGGCTGGCGCCCGAGATGAACATGGTCTTGCCCGTGTACGTTGTCATACCTCGGTCGGCCTCCGGGTTGTTGTGTCTGTACTTCGACCCGCCGGTGTGGTGAATCGCGCGGTCAAAATAGTAACCTAGTTAGCTATATCGAGACGACGCATCACGCCGAATGACTTTGAGCGGCTCCGGTCCCGCTAAGTCCGTGGGGTGTCGAGTGCGAGGTTGACGAAGTTCATCAGCGTCGCCTCGAGTTGGTCTTCACTCGGCGCCGTGGCCTCGGGCGCGGCTCCGGCATGCTGGCTAAAGAGTGCGTGTATGAGGACGCCTCCGCCGATGGCTTCCAAAACCGCCACGGGGTCGGCGGTTTCGCGAAGTCCGCCGTGGTGTGCAGCGGCGTCGAGCGCGGCCACGTTGACGACAAAATTCGGGTCGACGACGCGTTCCCGATAGGCGTGGTATAGCTGCGGAAACTGCTGGGCTTCCAAGTGGATGCGCAGACTGGCGATACCTTCGGCCGAAGTGAAGTAGCGGTAGATATCACGCGCGTACCGCATCAGTTGCTCACGCACGGGGCCACGACCGTCAACGACAGGAAGAACTGCATCTGCGAGCGCATCGAGCAGAAGCGCTTCGCGGTCCGAGTGCCGCCGGTAAATGACATCACGGCTCACTTGCGCAGCTTTGGCGACCCGATCGAAATGGAATCCCGACCAGCCGAATTCGGCATAGGTCTGGCGGGCCGCCACGAGAACCCGGAGGTCAATGCCGGGGTCGCGCCGGCGTCCACCACCGGGCCGTCGCCGTCGTCGCGGTTCGCCCGGCGGCGTGTCGGATTCGGGGGAGTCCGACGGATCGGCGGCGTCGGCCTGCTTGGGCATCGGTATCCCTCTACGTATGCGGTGCTGAAGTGGGCTGTGCGGAATACTAGCCGGATCAGCTATTGCCAACACAATGTGTCGGTAATAAGCTGACCTCGGCGCACGCCGCGGCGAGGTATCCCAAGAGGTGACCGTGGCCAGCGCCGTGCGGATCAGGCACTCATCAGCCAAGAGCTAGGAAGAACAAGGAATATGGCATCAGACATCGGATCGTTTCAGCACCGCGCCTTGACGGCGTCGTACACACCAGACATAAGCGTGCATCACCCGTACAACACCCCGTTCGGCCTTGCCGAGCAGGTCGTCTACTTCTACGGGGGATGGCGCGAAGCTGACGGAACGCTACACGTCTTCGAGCGCAAGTTCATTGGTCCGATGACTGCTGGGCTATGGCTGATGAACGCCCGCGGCGGCTCTGTGGCCATCGAACCTGATTCTGCGAAAACCGTTCGGGGTGAGGTAAAACGAGAGTATTCCGATGATCGGATCCTGCTCCACGGGGCGATGATGGAGAAGGTGGGAGACTCGGGCGGCGCCTTCCGTTTTGAGGGCACACCCGGCAAGTTCGAGTGGAGCGAAGGTGACCTGTTGTCGCTCGACGGAGCGCTCGTCGGTCCTGGTGTCCAGATCTACGCGCCAGACGAGCGCGAACCGATCCTATATATCAGCGAGTTGTACAAGGTCAATGGCACTGTGCTGGGGGACGATGTCGAGGGGTTTGTGTTCTGGGACCACTCTTACTGGCCGGCCGGCTACGACTGGAAAGAATTCCGCGTGTTCAAGGACCTGCAACTGGGCTGGGAAGCGTACGCCAACGAGTACGACGACGGGACCATCGAATGGGGGCACCTGTGTTTGGGCCGCGAGGGCTTCAACTTCGCTGGTGTGGCGGACCAGAACGGTGCCGTCGTGATGGACAGCGGCGTCACCGGAGGCATCGACCTCGGTGACGACGATTGGGCGCAGCGCACTCGATGGAAGATGTCCAGTGGCCAGGAGTGGACCTTCGAATTGGAAGAGGGGGGCAAACTCTCCGAATTCACGGCAGCCCGGTGGGGCGGCTACCGAGCGCAGGCCGGGCACACCCGCCGCGTCGGTGACGACCGCAAGGTGCGGTTGGGCTTCAGTTGGTTGGAGACATTCGGTGATCGGATCCGGGAGAGCAAGGTCCCGTCTTTTGATGGCGCAGTAAACGACTGAGCTACAGGAGATTTAGTGAGTTCGAATGGTCGTGTGTTGGTCACCGGGGGCACCGGCGCTCTCGGTGCCGCGACCACCAAGTGGCTCGTACGCGCAGGCCACGATGTCGTCGTCTTTGCCCGCCACGAACCGGACACTCTGCCTAGGGGTGCCCGGTTCGTGCCGGGTGACATCGCCGACGGAGAGTCGGTCCGGCGGGCTATGTGCGGCTGCGACACCGTGGTGCACCTGGCGTGGGCACTCAGCGGATCGATCACCCATGAACAAGCCGAGCCGGTCAACATGGGTGGAACCCGAAATGTGCTGCGCGCAATGGGCGATACTGGTTGTCGGCGCTTGGTCTTTTCTTCGTCGGTAACCGCCTACGGTGCTCATGCAGATCACCCGCAGCCGTGGCACGAGGACGAGGAGCTAGCTCCTGCCCACGGCTTGGTGTATGAATGGCACAAAGCGAAAGCCGAGCGATGCGTCGTCGAGTCGGGGGTCGAGGCAGTCCGTGTGCGCCCGACGGTGGTCGTCGGGCGTGAAGCGCACAATGCCCCAGCCAATGTTTATCGGCAGTTGATGATCCCCACTCTCGGTGGTGCGAAGATTCAGATGATCCACCAGGACGATGTAGGGCGGTTCTTCGCCCATGCATGTGACAGTGCCGCCGTCGGTGCAGTCAACCTGGCGGCTGACGATGTGCTCACCTGGAGTCAGGTCGCTCAACTGGCGCGTCGGCCCGGGTTTCCCACGCCGCCCGGCGGTTTGGTGCCAGCTGTACGCCTAATCAGCAAGTTGACGCCGGTAGCGCGGTCGGCTCCGGAACTGTTCGACATGTTCCTCCACTGGCCGATTGCCGATACAACTCGGTTGAGGGAGGAATTCCGTTTCCAACTCGGGTACTCCTCTGCCGAGGCCATCGCGGACCAAGGGCGGCATGCGACCAGCCACTTCGTCCTCGGCATGAAGGAGATCCGCAGACCGACTAAATTGGATCGAGCGCGTCCGTTCCTGCCCGCGCAAGGTGACACCGAAGGTCGCTCCGTCGAAGTGATATCAGGCGAACCGTCGGGAGAGCTGGACACGCGACAAGCCGACCCCGGATATCCGGAGTGGACCTGCGCCAACCTCGCCGAGGCCTTTCCGGGGCCGATGACCCCGTTGTCGCTGCAACTGATCGGCGACGCGCTGTTCACCGGTGCTGACCAAGTCGCGTTGCTGCTCCCGTTGAACGAGCAATTGCGCGACAACGTGCGGCGCAGGCAACTGGGCGTGTTCGGTCACCGGTTCTATCAAAATGTCAGTGTGCTCCGGGAGATGGCCTCGGCGATTCCCGGTCAGACCGCAGAGGACTTCGAGCACCAGATCAACGGTCGGCCGTATCCGGCCGGTTACGTTCGCCCGAAATTCAGTCTTCGCGATGTACCTCGATACGTGAAGTTTGCTGCCGTCGCCGGGCCTCGTCTGTTGGGTGTCTCGACAGCCGTTCGCGACGTCGAGACGCGCGCAGATGAAATCTGTTCTGTGCAGACATCACTCGGCGATCTGACCGACGAGCGGCTACGCGTCCGAATCGATACTCTATGGCGTGATTGCATCGACGGGTGGAAGGTCGGCTTGTTGTGCACTTTCCTGGTCAGCGCGCCGACCTCCGTGCTGGAACGCCGGTATGGCTCCGGGGCCGCGGCGCAGCGCACACAGAGCTCACCGGGGTTGGCAAGTTCACGCCTACTGCGTGGTGTCCGAGAGTTGGCGGCTATGTCCGGATACCGGCCGGAAGTCGTTGCGGTGCTTTCGAGCGTTCGGTCTGACAGCTGGCACGAGTTGCAGCGCCGAGACCCGCCCTTTGCCGAGCTGGTGCAGCAGTTGCTTGATGCTGCCGGACACCGCGGTCCAGGCGAGACCGAATTGGCCAACGCCGTATACGCCGACGAGCCCGTTCTTCTCCTGCGGGCCATTGCCGGCGCCGCCGACGCCAGACCCGTGCCGGTCGATATCCCGAGGCTCGATTTCCTCGGCAGGCAATTGACCAAACTCAGCTGGTTGACGATGGGGCAGCGTGAACGCTGCCGTGACGCAGTGATGCGCTTGACGCATCAGTTGAGATTGGCCCTGCGGGAATGGGGTAGCCGGCTGACGGAGCGCGGTCTACTCATGTCAGGTCTCGATGTCTTCTACCTCAGATACGACGAGCTATTTGGTTGCGGCACCGAACTCGCGACGATTACTTCTCGGCGCCGCGAAGAGCACGAGCGGCTCGCCAAGTTCGACCTGCCACTGCGGTTCAGCCAGCCGATGGACCTGACCGCGGTATCACGTTCCGAAGGTGTGGAATCCGTCATCTCTGGCGTGCCCGCAGTCTCGGGCGTGGTGCGCGGGCGGGTGCGAGTGCTGCGGTCACCAGATGATGAGCTCGAGTCAGGTGAAGTCATGGTGGCCAAGGTGACCGACACCGGGTGGACACCGTTTTTCGCCACTGCCGCAGCCATAGTCACCGATATTGGCGGCATGATGTCGCACGCTGCGATCGTAGCTCGAGAGTTCGGTATCCCAGCCGTCGTCGGGACCGAAATTTCCTCGCGCGTGCTTCGGGATGGGCAACTGGTCGAAGTAAATGGCGATACAGGCCAGATCACAGTCCTCGATTAGGGTTCTCACGTTTGCGAGCTTGGTTACTCGCCGAGAAGCTGCGCGGCAGAATCAGTAACCCGACCTGCAAGCCGGGATGGCGGATCAGCCGTGCCAGCGCTGCTGGTGCCCGGCGTGGGTGCGCAGATAGGCACCGGGGCCGTAGAACTCGTCGTAGAAGTCGGTGTCGAGGTGCTGGGCCTGCAGATACATCAAGACGTGCACCGTCGGCACCGTGCCGGGAAGCTTGCCGAAGGTGTCGTAGATATATGACGCCTGCAGCGTGACCAGCTCGGCGATACCATCCGGCGGCAGCGCCGAGCCGCGCACCGCCGGGCTTGCCGACCAGGGACCGGGGGTGTCGGCGTGAGACGGTCCGCCGGGACCGAACTTTCGGGCCACCAGCTTGGCCACGCCTTCGGCCATCGACGCCACATGCGGCGGGCTCAGTGTCTCGAAATGGCCGGGTAGCCCGGTCACATTCGGCAACGGCCAGCGCGGGTCGTCATCGGCGACGAACCCCAGGGCGCGCAGCACCGACACCCGGTCCAGCCCGTCGAAGATCCAGCCGCCCAAGCCCATCGCCTGCAACCCCAGCGCCCCATTGTGGGCGGCGATGGACAGCTCGGCGCTGGCCTCGGTCAGGCTGTACTGCTCCACGAACGACAGCGGGATCGGATCATCCGCGTGCGCCAAATGCGAAAACGCTTGCAGGCCAGGGATATCACGTCCGTTGATGTCATCGGTGATGCGGTAGCCGTTGGCCGCGAAGAACCACAGGTTCTCCAGCAGATGCTCGGCCAGATCGGCCACGGCGAACGCCAGCAGGCTGCCCGGATGGTTGCCGATCCAGGTGTTGTGGCCCTCCATGTAGGGCTCCTCGCCGGGCAGCTCCAAGCGAGAATCCGACAGCCGCACATAGGAATCCGCCGTGTGGCTGATCCAATCCTCGATGGTGTCGAGCTGCCGCGGTTGCTGGTCGCGGGTGGGCAGCAGATAGCAGCCGGTGTCGTCGGTAAAGAACAGCTGACTGGTGTGAAAGCCCGCCGCCGACGGCATTGCCCGGCCGGTGGCGCTGCCGGGATAATTGGGCAGCGCCGGGGCGTATCCGGGATGGTGCGCGATGCCGTCGTGCCAGCCGGTGACCCCGGCCATCAGTGAGAGCAGCAGCGCCCGTTCCACCTCCGAGAGCGGCTGCACCGGCCGCCGGCTGGTGTACGCCAGCGCGCCGGCCGGAATGGCGCCGCCGACCGGGAACCGCCGGGACCGGCGTCCGGTGATCGCGGCGAACAGGCCGAAGCCGGCGGCTTGGGCCAGCGCGGCCCGTTCGTGGTCGCTGATCGCCAGGCCCATGGCGGATCTACTTGCTGACGGTCTCCAGCAGCATGGCCAACTGGGTCGGGGAGACCGCGATGCCGCACTGGTTCTTCAGGTCGGTCAGCGGTGCGGCGATGCCCTGCAGGGTCGACAGCTGGTCGAGGTGGCCGATGAAGTAGCCCTGCACCGAGGACTTGGCCTGGTCCGCGGGCATGGTG
Organism: Mycolicibacter sinensis; assembly: GCF_001667375.1. Classification (GTDB taxonomy): domain Bacteria; phylum Actinomycetota; class Actinomycetes; order Mycobacteriales; family Mycobacteriaceae; genus Mycobacterium; species Mycobacterium sinense_A. The sequence goes on from NZ_LZIN01000075.1 coordinate 251,477, forward strand.
GCCGCGGCGGTCAGCACGTCGTTGGCCTCCGGGTGGTCGTTGAGGAAGCCACCGGCCTGGCTCAGCACGCCGCTGGCGGTGGTGCTCAAGCCGGCAGCGGTGCAGGGCGCCGGCGCGGCGTCGGCTGGCGCGGTGGTTCCGGTCGTGGAGGCGGCCACCGCGCCGAGGATGCCGACGGCTGCCGCGCCGATCGCCAGGCGAGAAGTCGTGGTTGTGCGCATTGCTGTGGTCCCTTCGGTCGGTCGAGCTTGTGAGTAAACCTACCGGAGCGCCAGCCACCCGCCGATTCGATGCAACGCTTCGGAGATATCGGCGGTCGGGCCGGCGAACGACAACCGGACGAACGTGTTGCCGCGCTCGGTGTCGAAGTCGACCCCCGGCGCCAGCGCGACACCGGTGTCGGCGAGCAATCGCGCGCAGAACGCCAGCGAGTCGTCGGTGTACTGACCGACATCGGCGTAGACGTAGAACGCCCCGTCGGTCGGCGCCAGCTTCTCGATGCCCAGGTCTCGCAGCCCGCCCAACAGCAGCTCCCGGTTGGCGGCGTAGTGGCGCAGGTGGCCGTCGGATTCGGCGATCGCCTCCGCTGTGAACGCCGCGACCGCCGCGTACTGGGCCAACACCGGCGGGCAGATGGTGAAGTTGCCGGTCAGCCGGTCCACCGCGCGCCGCAGCGCCGGCGGCACCAGCAGCCAGCCCAGCCGCCAGCCGGTCATCGCGAAGTACTTGGAGAAGCTGTTGGCCACCACCGCGTTGCGGGAGGTCTGCCAGGCGCAGCTGGTCTGCGGGGCGCCGTCATAGACCAGGCCGTGGTAGACCTCGTCGCTGATCAGCCGCACACCGGCGTCGTCGCACCAGCGGTCGATCGCGGCCAGCTCTTGCGGCTCCAGGACAGTCCCGGTCGGGTTGGCCGGGCTGGCTACGATCACCCCGGCCAGCGGCCCGGGGATCTCGGCCAGCGCCGCCGCGGTGGGCTGGAAGCGGGTCTCCGGCCCGCACGGGATCTCGACCACCTCGCACCCCAGCGCGGTCAGAATGTTGCGGTAACACGGGTAGCCGGGGCTGGCGATCGCCACCCGGTCCCCGACGTCGAAGCAGGCCAGAAACGCCAGCAGGAAGCCGCCCGACGAGCCGGTGGTCACCACCACGTCGTCGGGGTCGACGGTCAAGCCGTAGCGATCCTGATACGAGCCGGCGATGGCCGAGCGCAGCTCCGGGATACCCAGCGCGACGGTGTAGCCGAGCTGGTTGGCCTGCAGAGCCTCGGCGGCAGCAGCGCGCACCGGTGCCGGCGCCCCGACGCTGGGCTGCCCGGCGGACAGGTTCACCAGGTCGCCGTGGCTGCGCTGGCGCTGCGCGGCGGCCAGCCACACATCCATCACGTGGAACGGGGGGATGCCGGCGCGCAGCGCGACACGATCGGTCATGGGCTTTCCTCCGTCATGACGCGGTGCAAAAAGCGGGTGGAGTCGGGCATCGAGGCGATCACGGTGCCGGAATGGTCCTGATCGGGGTACAGGTGCAACTCCACGTCCTGATGATGGTCGAGCAGTTGCTGGTAGAGGGTCTGGGTGGACAGCGGCGGCACGTCGGTGTCCAGCATGCCCTGGCCCAAGAAGATCGGCCGGTCGTAGCCGTCGACCGGAGTGCCCATGAACGCCTCCAGGACGCTGGCGATGCTCGGCAGGGTGTCGATCGGGGCACTGAACAAGTCGTTGACGGCTGCGCCGGCTGACTGGTGATCCAGCGCGGGTTTACACAGGTACTGCGCCATGTCGGCCAGCTCCCGTCCCCGCGGGGTCAACACCTGATCGATTCCCAGGTCGGGGCGGGCCTCACGCAGGGCGGCCAGAATGTAGGAGGCGTAGCTGATGGCCGCCGGTGGCGTCGGACGGCGGGGCAGCGCCGAGGGCGTGCAGTCGTCACCGAGACCGACGGTGCCGTGCGCCCAGGCGATCACCGGCCAGCCTCCGGCCGGTGCCGCGCCGCGCGGCACGAACACCGCCGCGGTGCTCACCGCGGGCCGATCGTGCTGATCGACGGTGGCATACAGGATGCGAAATGCGTTGGCGGCGCCGGTCACCGACAATACTGGATCAAGCGGTACCGAGGTGATCAGGCTCCCTGCGGCGGGGATGCTGCCGGCATAGGCGCGCGCGTCCAGTCCCGACCACTGGGGCACCGGTTCCGCGACCGCCGGTGCGGCCGGCATCACGGTAGCCAGACCTACCGACAGCGCGGCGCCGGCCAGTCGCCGAGCGTGGCGAACCGACCTCACGTGTTCATGCCGAGGAAGGAGAACGGTTCGGCGACAACGAAGTCCGCTGAGGTCTCACCGGCGAAGACGTTGCTGTCATCGGAACCGAGGTCGAGTTTCCGCACCGCGGCCCCCGGCGCGAAGTCGAGCTTCTTCAGGTCCACCCAGAACACGTTGGGCGTCAGGGCGGATTCGAAGCAGTACAGCGAGCGGGTGTGGTGGGCGACGGTGCGCCAGCGGGTCGAGGAGATGTTGGGCTCGTCGGGAGTGGAGATGCCGAACGGCACCGATACGTTGCGCACCACACTGAGCACCGACGCCAGCGCGATCTTCGGATCCTCGGACTTGGGGATGGCGTTGACGTAGAACGAGGCCCGCGCGAACCGGTCCGCCGCCCGGTTGGTTCCGGGCAGCATGACGGTGCCGCCGAGCTGCTCCCAGTAGGCGTTGACCGCGAGCTGAGAAGCGAAGATCGGCGAATTCGTCATCACCTGATAGTCGCGGCTGTGGTGGATGACCTGTTCGCCGCCAATGTATTCCACGATCGCGCTGTCTCCGTCGGCATCCGACATCGACAGGTGCAGGGTCGCCAGGCGGTCCTCACCGGGGACGCCATCGGTGACCACGACGAACGGTTCGGCGCTCAAGGCGGCGACGGCCTCGGCCACAGTGGCGAAGTTGTCCAGCACATACTGTGCCCAGGCTGCGATCGACAGCCCGGGCCGGGAGTGGTCGTAGGAGGGGTATTCCGATTCGGCCAGCCACAGCAGGTTGGCCGACAGGCCGGCCTCATTCAGGCCGTCGGTGGTGCAGATGTCGTAGCCGGTGGCCACCACGCTGCCGTACTTCGCCGTCCACTCAACGGAGTTCGGCCCGGCCTGACCGGTCCGCCGCATTCCGCGCGGAAGCGCCCAGAGATTGGTCGCCAGATCCAGCTTCCAGTCCATCGAGCGTCCGGTGATGATGTTGCCGTTGGGCCCCAGGTAAACCAATCGGGTACACACGTGTCCACCGTACGGGAGTTCTAGAACACCTCGGCCTCTAACCGGCGCAGGTGCTCGGCGGGCCGGCCGAGCAGCTGCGAGCTACCGTGCGCACGTTTGAAATACAGCTGGATATCGCTTTCCCAGGTGATCGCGATGCCGCCGTGCAACTGCACCGCCTCGCCGGCCACCTTGGAGAACGCCTCGCTGGCAACGACTCTGGCCAGTGCGGCCGACGACGGCGACGGTGCGGTTTCGGCTTCTGCGATGGCGTCCTCGACGACGGCGCGAGCAGCCGAGACCGCCACATACAGATCGGCCATCCGGTGCTTTAGCGCCTGGAAGCTGCCGATCGGTCGGCCGAACTGCACCCGGTCCTTGGTGTATTGCACGGTCAAGTCCAGACACCGGCTGGCCGCGCCGATCTGCTCGGCGGCCAGCAGGATCGCGGCGTAGTCGGCTATGCCGGGGTCGGTTCCGATGTCCTGAGTCTGCTCGGCGGTGATCCGGCCCAGTCGGCGGGTGGGGTCCATGGTGACCGCCGGCTCGGCGCGAAAGCCGGTCCAGCGGGTGAGCCGGCTGCCGTCGGTGCCGACGACGATATCGGCGACATCACCATTGACGGCGTATTCGTCACCGAAGACGACCGCCCCGATCGCGCTGCCTTCCGCCAGCTGCTCCAAGGCCTCGGTGTCCGGCTTCTCGGAGGCCAGCAGTGCCAGCTCGGCCAGGACGGTGCCCAGCAGCGGCGTGGGCACCAGCGCCTTGCCGAGCTCCTCGAGAACGACTGCGGCATCGCCCAACTGGCCTCCGGCCCCACCGAGCTCTTCGGGCACCACCAGGGCGGCGGCACCGACCTGCTCGCACAGCAGCTGCCACAGCGTCTCGTCGTAGCCGCGTTCGGACTCCATCGCGGTCCGGACCGCTTCGGGGCCGGCGTGCTTGTCGACCAGTGCGGCGACGGTCTGACGCAGCAGGTCGCGTTCTTCGTTGTGGGCCACTTAGATCGCCTCCAACACTCGCCGCCGATGGGCGGTAGCATCACCCCAGGCCGGGCGCAGAGCCTGCACCCGCAACAGCCACAGCGACAGGTCGCACTCGCTGGTGAAGCCGATCGCGCCGTGGGTCTGCAGCGCCGAATGCGCGGCCAGCAGAGCGGCGTCGGATGCGGCCACCTTGGCCGCGCTGACATCGCGGACGGCGTCGGGGGAGTCATCAGCCAGCGAGAGGGCGGCCCCGTACACCAGCGGGCGGGCCAGCTCGATCGCGATGTGCACGTCGGCCAGCTTGTGCTTGATCGCCTGGTAGCCGCCGATCACCCGGCCGAACTGGGTGCGCTGCTTGGCGTAGTCGACGGCGGTGTTGAGCATGGCCTGCCCGGCGCCGATCAGCTGTGCCGCGGTGGCCAGTGCCCCGACCTCGTACGCGCGGGCGGTGTCGGCATCCCACGACTCGCCGGTCGCGGTGACGTCGAAGACGCCGCGGCTGGGGTCCACGGAGGCGTGGCGGGTACCGGCCTGGGCCTGGTTGACCTTGCCGTCCTCGGCCAGCAGAACGAGGTCGGCGGCCTCGGCGTCCACGGCCCGCGGGGTGTGCGGCGGCAGCGCCACGGTGGCGATCAGCTCACCGGCGGCCAATGGTGCCAGCCGCTCAGCGGCATCGGGGGCGCCGGCCAGCAGCACCGGTGCCACCGCAATGGATTCCACCACCGGCCCCGGTACGCACCAGCGGCCCAGCGCTTCCATGGCCAGCACCAGATCGACCAGGTGGGCGCCGATGCCGTCGAACTCCTCGGGCACGGTCAAGGCGGTGACGCCTAGTTCGGACAGCTGATTCCACACCCGCTTGCCGGCCGCCGTGTCACCGGTCGACCAGGCGCGCATAGCGCCGGGCACGTCGGCCGCACCGAGGGCGGCGTCGATGCTGGCCGCGAAGTCGCGCTGTTCTTGGTCTAGATCGAATTTCACTTCTTCTCCCGGGGCAGGCCCAGCAGCCGCTCGGCGATGATATTGCGCTGAATCTCGTTGGTGCCGGCGTAGATGGGGCCGCCGAGTGCGAACAGGTAGCCGTGGGTCCAGGCGTCGGCCAGCTCGCCGTCGGCGCCGCGGATATCCAGGCCGGTCTGGTGCAGCGCGACGTCCAGGTCGGACCAGAACACCTTGGTCACCGACGACTCCGCGCCCAGCTCACCGCCGGCGGCCAGTCGGGTCACGGTGCCGAACGTCTGCAATCGATAGGCCTGCGCCTTGATCCAGGCGTCGGCGACAGGAGCGGTAAACGCCGGGTCGCTGCCGTGCTCGCGCCAGAGCGCGGCCAGTTTCTCGGCGCTCACGAGGAAGCGGGCCGGGCTGCGCAGGCTCATGCCGCGCTCGTTGCTCGAGGTGCTCATCGCGGCGCGCCAGCCCTGGTTCGGTTCGCCGATCACGTCGTTGTCGGGCACGAACACGTCGTCGAGGAAGATCTCGCCGAAACCGGTCTCCCCGCCGAGCTGCTCGATGGCGCGCACGGTGATCCCGTCGGCTTTGAGGTCGAACATGAAGTAGGTCAGCCCGTGATGGCGCTGCGCTTCCGGGTCGGAGCGGAACAGCCCGAAGCCGCGCTCACCGAACGGGGCGCGCGAACTCCAGATCTTCTGCCCGTTGAGCTTCCAGCCGCCCTCGACCTTGGTGGCCGTCGAGCGCAGCGACGCCAGGTCGCTGCCGGACTCCGGCTCCGACCAGGCCTGCGCCCAGATCTCTTCGCCGGACGCCATTTTCGGCAGAATCCGGTCCAGCTGTTCCTCGGTGCCGTGTGCGAACAGTGTCGGCGCCAGCATCGAGGTGCCGTTGGCGCTGGCCCGACCCGGTGCGCCGGCGCGGAAGTACTCCTCCTCGTACACCACCCACTGCAGCAGGCTGGCGTCGCGCCCGCCGTATTTCTTCGGCCAGGCGATCACCGACAGGCCGGCGTCGTAAAGCACCTTGTCCCAACGACGGTGCTGCTCGAAACCCTCGGCGGTGTCGTAGGACTCAGTCGGGAACTTGTCGGAATTCGCGGCCAGGAAGTCGCGGACCTCGGCGCGAAATGCTTCGGTCTCGTCATCGAAGTTCAGGTCCATTCAGGTCCACTCTCTCAACTCATGTTTGACCACCTTGCCACCGGGATTACGCGGCAGGGAGTCGGCGAAGGTCACCGATCGCGGCGCCTTGAAATTCGCCAGATGTTCACGGGCGTAGCCGATCACGCTTTGCTCATCCAACTCCGCCCCGGGCCGGCGCACGATGAACGCCCGGCCCACTTCGCCGAGGCGTTCATCGGGCACCCCGATCACCGCCACATCGGCAACCCCCTCGAGCCGGGCCAGCACCTGCTCGATCTCGGCCGGGTAGACGTTGAAGCCGCCGGAGATGTACATGTCCTTGAGCCGATCGGTGATCCGCAGGTTCCCGGCCGCATCCACGGTGCCGACGTCGCCGGTGTGCAGCCAGCCGTCGCCGTCGATGGCCGCGGCGGTGGCCTCTGCGTCGTCGAGGTAGCCGAGCATGATGTTGGCGCTGCGCAGCAGCACTTCCCCAGATTCGCCGATGCGCAGCTCGAAGTCGGCGATCGGGCGCCCGCAGGTGGTGGCGACGGTGACGGCGTCGTCGTCGGCGCGGCACATGGTGGCGAACCCGCCGGACTCGGTCAGCCCGTAGGCGGTGAGCACGATGTCGATGTCGAGTTCGGTCTGCATCCGCTCGATCAGCACCACCGGAACCGTGGCGGCCCCGGTGACCGCGAACCGCAGCGAGCTCAGGTCATGGCGGTCGCGGTCGGGGTGGTCTAGCAGGGTCTGGTAGATCGTGGGTGGGCCGGGCAGCACGGTGATCTGGTGCTTCTCGATGGCGCGCAGCGCACCGGCCGGGTCGAAGGTCAGCTGCGGTATCAAGGTGGCGCCGGTCTGCAGGCAGGCCAGGATCCCGGCCTTGTAGCCGAAGTTGTGGAAGAACGGGTTGATGCACAGGTAGCGGTCCTGCGCGGTCATCTGCCCGCACGCCGCCCACGCCGCCGGACCGGCCAGTGACTGCCGGTGTGCACAGAGCACGCCTTTGCTGCGGCCGGTGGTGCCCGAGGTGAACAGGATGTCGGACAGATCGTCGGGGCTGACAGCCGCCGCCCGCGCGTCGATCTCATCGTCGGTTATCGAGGAACCGGTGGCGATGAACTCGTCCCAGGTCCCGTCTTGCGCGTCGATCGGTATCCGGACGACGTGCTCGAGCGCCGGCAACGCTGCGCGGTCGAGTTCGGCGAGCCGGTCGGCTTTGAGGAAGCGGCCCATCCCGAGCAGGACCTTGGCGTCGCTGCGGGCCAGGATGTCGGTGGCCTCCGAGGCGGTGTAGCGGGTGTTCAGCGGCACCAGCACGCCACCGGCATAGTGCGTACCCAGGCAGGCGACGACCCAATGCCAGGTGTTGGGCGACCACAGCGCGACCCGGTTGCCGGGTGCCACGCCGTGCGCGATGAGCGCGGCGGCGGCGCGCCGCACGTGCCGGCGCAGTTCGGCGTAGGTGAACCGGGTGTCGTCTGCGATCAGTGCGTCATGGTCGGGGAGTGCACGCGCGATGTGGTCCAGGGCCGCAGGAGTCGTCTGCGGTGCTGTGTTCATGGGCACCACTCCTCCTTATCCCTCCGTCCCCCTCGCCGGGGTGCCCCCACCGCGTCGTCGCCGGCGCAACTCATCGGCGCGGCTCCTTCCCGTCCCGGAACTCCGGCGCGGGCTCCTCGGGCTCGACGGCTCGTAGCCGAGCAAGTGCTTGGTAGGTTAGCCTACAGGGGTGCAAGCAGTCGAGGAGTTCCGGGCTGAGGTCCGCGCATGGCTGGACGACAACCTGGTTGGGGAGTTCGCCAAGCTCAAAGGCCTCGGCGGCCCCGGGCGCGAACACGAGGCCTTCGAAGAGCGGATGGCGTGGAACCGTCATCTGGCCGATGCCGGGCTGACCTGCCTGGGCTGGCCGGTGGAGCACGGTGGGCGCGGCCTGTCGGTGGCCCACCGGGTGGCCTTCTACGAGGAATACGCGCGCGCCGACGCGCCCGACAAGGTCAACCATCTCGGTGAGGAGCTGCTCGGGCCGACGTTGATCGCCTTCGGCACGCCCGAGCAGCAGCAGCGATTCCTGCCCGGCATCCGCAACGTCACCGAGCTGTGGTGCCAGGGCTACTCGGAGCCCGGCGCCGGCAGCGACCTGGCCAATGTGGCCACCACCGCGGCGCTGGACGGCGAACGCTGGGTGATCAATGGCCAGAAGGTGTGGACCTCACTGGCGCACCTGTCGCAATGGTGCTTTGTGGTGGCCCGCACCGAAAAGGGCTCCAAGCGGCACAACGGACTGTCGTATCTGCTGGTGCCACTGGACCAGCCCGGCGTGGAGATCCGCCCGATCGTGCAGCTGACCGGCACCTCGGAGTTCAACGAGGTGTTCTTCGACAACGCGGTCACCGACGTCGACCTGGTGGTCGGCGAGCCCGGTGACGGCTGGAAGGTCGCGATGGGCACCCTCACCTTCGAGCGCGGCGTGTCCACACTGGGCCAGCAGATCCGTTATGCGCGTGAGCTTTCCGCGCTTGCCGAGTTGGCGCAGCGTAACGGCGCCGCCGAAGACCCGCTGATCCGGGAGCGGCTGACCCGGGCCTGGGTGGGTTTGCGCGCCATGCGGTCCTACGCGCTGGCCACCATGGATGTCGAGCAGCCGGGTCAAGACAACGTGTCGAAGCTGTTGTGGGCCAACTGGCATCGCGACCTGGGCGAGCTCGCCATGGATGTGATCGGGCGCGACTCGATGGTGCTCGCCGACGGCGAGTTCGACGAGTGGCAGCGGCTCTACCTGTTCACCCGTTCGGACACCATCTACGGCGGGTCGAACGAGATTCAGCGCAACATCATTGCCGAGCGGGTTCTCGGCCTACCCCGGGAGGTAAAGGGATGAGCTCGGTTGCGGATCTGTCCAAGGCGCCGGAAGAGATCGCCGGGCACGGCCTATTGGCGGGCAAGACGGTGCTGGTGACCGCGGCCGCCGGCACCGGGATCGGCTCCACCACCGCCCGGCGTGCGCTGCTCGAAGGCGCCGACGTCGTCGTCTCCGACTACCACGAGCGCCGGCTTTCCGAGACCCGCGATGAATTGGCCGGCCTTGGACTGGGCCGGGTGGAGGCGGTGGTCTGCGACGTCACCTCCACCGCCGCGGTCGACGCGCTCTTCGAAGCCGCCGTGGCGAAGATGGGCCGGCTCGATGTGCTGGTCAACAACGCCGGGCTGGGCGGGCAGACCCCGGTGATCGACATGACCGACGACGAGTGGGACCGCGTCCTGAACGTGACGCTCAACTCGGTGATGCGGGCGACCCGGGCGGCGTTGCGCTACTTCCGCGACGTCGAGCACGGCGGGGTGATCGTCAACAACGCCAGTGTATTGGGTTGGCGCGCACAGCATTCCCAGTCGCACTATGCGGCGGCCAAGGCCGGCGTGATGGCCCTGACGCGGTGCAGCGCGATCGAGGCGGTCGAGTACGGAGTGCGGATCAACGCTGTCTCACCGTCCATCGCCCGGCACAAGTTCCTGGAGAAGACCAGCTCGGCCGAACTGCTGGACCGGCTTGCCGACGGCGAGGCGTTCGGCCGGGCCGCCGAGCCGTGGGAGATCGCCACCACCATCGCTTTCCTGGCCAGCGACTACTCCAGCTACCTGACCGGGGAAATCATCTCGGTTTCCAGCCAGCGCGCCTGATGCCATGACGCGCCGTGACGAACTTTTGAACCTGGCTGCGGCGATGATCGCCGAGCGTGGCCTGCGTGCCACCACCGTGCGCGACATCGCCGACGCCGCCGGGATCCTGTCCGGCAGTCTGTATCACCATTTCTCCTCCAAGGAGGAGATGGTCGACGAGGTGCTGCGCGACTTCCTCGATTGGCTGTTCGAGCGCTACCAGCAGATCATCGACACCGAGGCCGATCCGCTGGCGCGCCTCAAAGGGCTGTTCCTGGCATCGTTCGATGCGATCGAGCACCGGCACGCCCAAGTCGTCATCTATCAGGACGAAGCCAAGCGACTGTCGGCGCAGGATCGCTTCGGCTACGTCGACGAACGCAATCGTCAGCAGCGCAAGATGTGGATCGACGTGCTGCAGCAGGGCATCGAGGCGGGATGCTTCCGTCCCGACCTCGACGTCGATCTGGTCTACCGTTTCATCCGCGACACCACCTGGGTTTCGGTGCGCTGGTATCAACCGGGCGGACCGCTCACCGCCGAACAGGTCGGCAGACAATACCTCGCCATCGTGCTGGGGGGGATCAGTGAAGGAGTAAAACGAAATGGCTGAAATCTCACAGGCTTACGTCATCGACGCAGGCCGCACCGCCGTCGGCAAGCGCAACGGGTCGCTGGCCGGTGTGCACCCGGTAGACCTGGGCGCGTTGGCGTTCCGCGGACTCGTCGACCGAGTCGGCGTCGACCCTGCGGCCGTCGACGACGTGATCGTGGGCTGCGTCGATGCGATCGGGGGCCAGGCCGGCAACATCGGCCGGCTGGCGTGGCTGGCCGCCGGCTACCCCGAAGGGGTCCCCGGCGTCACCGTCGACCGGCAGTGCGGTTCCAGTCAGCAGGCGATCTCGTTCGGCGCGCAGGCCATCATGTCCCGCACAGCGGACCTGATCTTGGCCGGCGGCGTGCAGAACATGAGTTGGGTGCCGATCTCGTCGGCGATGATCGTCGGCGAGCAGTTCGGCTTCACCTCGCCGACAAACGAGTCCAAGAAATGGCTGGAACGCTATGGGGACCAGGAGATCTCGCAGTTCCGTGGCGCCGAGATGATCGCCGAGAAGTGGGACCTGTCCCGCGAGGAGATGGAACGCTTCGCGCTGCAGAGCCACGAACGGGCATTCACCGCCATCCGCGAGGGCCGTTTCGACAAGGAGATCATTCCGGTCGATGTCGATGGTGCGGCCTTCCGCGTCGACGAGGGACCGCGGGAATCCACCCTCGAGAAGATGGCCGGCTTGAAGCCGCTGGTCGAAGGTGGCCGGCTCACCGCCGCACTGGCCAGCCAGATCTCCGATGGGGCCAGCGCGGTGCTGCTGGCTTCCGAGCAGGCCGTCTCCGACCACAACCTGACCCCGCGGGCGCGGATCCATCACATCAGCGCCCGCGGCGACGACCCGGTGTTCATGTTGACCGGCCCGATCCCGGCCACCCGCTACGCGTTGGAGAAGACCGGGCTGAGCATCGACGACATCGATGTGGTCGAGATCAACGAGGCATTCGCGCCGGTGGTGCAGGCCTGGATGAAGGAGTTCCCGATCGACCCGGCCAAGGTCAACCCCAACGGCGGGGCGATCGCGCTGGGCCACCCGCTGGGCGCCACCGGCGCCAAACTGTTCACCACCATGCTGCACGAACTCGAGCGCACCGGCGGCCGGTACGGGTTGCAGACAATGTGTGAGGGCGGCGGCACGGCGAACGTGACTATTATTGAACGGTTAGGCAGCTAAACTACTTCGCCATGGGCGGAATAATGACGACTCCGGCCCCCCAGGGGCGCAGGATTCGCGGGCTGGACGCCGAACAGCGGCGTGCGCAGCGCCGTGAGCAGATATTGGCTGCGGCGTTTGACCTGTTTGCGCAGGACGGTTATGTCAACACCTCGATCGAGCAGATCTGCCAGACCGCCTATGTCGGTAACAAGGCGTTCTACGAACTGTTCGACAGCAAGGAAGACTGCTATCTGGCGCTGATGGCTGAGATGGGGGAACGCCTCGAGGGACAAGTCGATGCGGAGCTGCGGCGCACCGACCCCGACGAGGCGGAGGAGGCCATCGTGCGCCGGGTTGCGGCCGCGTTCGCCCATGCGCTGGTCGACGACCCGCGGGTGGCGGTAGTGACGTTCCGCGAATCCACCGGCATCTCGCCGCGGGTGGAAGCGCAGCGGCGGGCCCACCGCAAGTGGGCCGCCGGATTCATCGAGGCGTTCTGGCGCAGCAAGGCGCGGCCGGGCGAGGACATCGATTATCGGGCGATGTCGGTCGCCACCGTCGGGGGGTTGTTCGAGACCGTGGCGGATTTTCTGTACGAGACCGATCCCCCGCGCTCGATCGACGACCTCACCCGCGACCTGACCTCATTCGTGCTCGCCGTCGGCAACGGCATCCACCGGCCGACCGCCTCCGGCTGAACCGGACCGCCTAACCCACCAGCCCGGCGATGACGTCGTCGACCGTGCGTCTGGCAAGTGTCTCCAGCTCGCGGCGGCTGCTGCGCTGCAGCGGCCCGCGCAGGGCCAGTTCGGCGAATCCGTGTGCCGCCGACCAGCAGGGCCACTCCGCGCCGGCGCGCCGGCTCGGTGGGAGCACACCGGCATCGGTCATCGCATCCAGGGCGTCCTCCAGTGCGCGAAACGGCGGCGGAACCCGGTCGTCGCCCAGTGCGGTCAGATCGGAACTGGATTCATGCGGCGGTCCCAGCTTCGCCTCTCCTCCGCCGAAAAACGCCACGGCGAACCATCCCGGCTCGTCCAGCGCGAACTCGATGTAGCCCAGACCCACTGCGCGCAGCTGGTTGCGCGCCCGGGTCTGCGCCGAACCGCGTTGACGTCCGGGTTCAAGCATCCGCGCGGCCATCCGCTCCTGGATTGCGATCGCCACCGCCCCCAGCAAGGCCTCGCGGTCGGCGAAGTGGCGGTATGCAGCATTGGGCGAGACACCGGCGCGCCGGGTCGCTTCCCGGATGGTCAAGGCCTCGGGGCCGCCGCTCCGGGTGAGGTGTAGACCGGCCTCGATCAGAGCGGCGCGTAGATCGCCGTGGTGGTAACCACTCTTTGCTCCCGCCACCTCTTGACAACCCCCTCGAGCTGAAGTGTACGGTGTCAACATACTCAATGTAGACGCCGTACACATGGCAGTGGGAGGTTCTTTCATGGAGACAAAGTTGGGCCTGCCTGCGGTGGTCGACCAGGCGACGTGGCAGCGTGAGTTGGACGCCCTTCGGGTCCGGGAGAAGGCGGCCACCCGCGAACTGGATGCGATCGCCGCGCAGCGCCGCCGGCTGCCGATGGTCGCCATGGCCGACTATGTGCTCGACGGGGAGCACGGGCCGGTGCGGCTGGTCGATGTGTTCGACGGCAGACAGCAGTTGATCGTCTACCACCACATGTGGTTTCCCGGCCAGGAGTGGCAGTGTCCGGGCTGTACCGGGTTCACCTCGCAGTTCACCCGGTTGGAGTTTTTAGCCGACTACGACGCGCGGTTCGTCATCGTCACCCAGGGCCCGATCGATGAAGCGATCGCCTACAAGCGGCGGGTGGGCAACCGGATGGACTGGTACAGCAGCGCCGAAAGTCCATTCGGCGCCGACGTCGGTGCCCCGCCGGGCGGTCAGTTCGCGCTGAATGTCTTTCTGCGCCACGGTGACACGGTCTACCGCACCTGGCACACGAACCACCGCGGCTGTGAACAGCTCGGCCACATCTTCGGCCTTCTTGACGTCCTGCCCTACGGCCGCCAGGAAGTCTGGCAGGACTCTCCGGATGGCTGGCCGCAGTATCCCACCTTCAGTCGCTGGGCGAGCTCTCCGGAGATCGCCCGGGCATACGGCACCGAATAACCCAACACACAAAGGAGCATGATGACGCTCACCAAGACCGGCATCAAGACCATCAACCTGGTATGCCTGGCCACGCCCGAGCAGGACAAAGCGGTTGCCTTCTACGAGTCGCTGGGTTTCGAGAAGCGCACCGACGACGAATTCGGCGGCGGCTACCGGTGGATCGAGGTCTACCCGCCCACCGGCTCGACCGGCATCGCGCTGGCGCCGCCGCAGGCGGGCGTGCCGGTGGTGCCGACAGAAACAGGCATCACGCTGACCACCGACGACATCGACGCCACCCACGCCGCGATGCGCGAACTCGGGATCGACGTCGACGCACAGGTGGCCCGGATGGGCGAGCCGGTTCCGCCGATGTTTTGGTTCCGGGACCCGACCGGGCACACCCTGATGGTGGTCGAGGCCTAAGCCCCGCGCCGAGTCGGAATCTCACCATGCACCCGTGTCGCGGCGTGAGATTCCGGCTCGGGCTTAGGTGATGAGCGAGTTCGCGGCCTGAAGGTGCTCGATCGCCTCGTCGACGATCGAGGTGATCAGCTCCGCGCAGGACGGCAGGTCTTCGAGGATGCCGGCCACCTGACCCGAGGCCAGCACCCCGGCTTCGGTGTTGCCTTCCACCAGACCGGCTTTGAGCAGCATCGGGGTGTTGGCGGCCATCAGCACCTGCGACCAGGTGAGCTCCTTGCCGTGCCGCATCGCCAGGCCATCTTGAATCATGGTCGGCCAGCTCATCTGCGACATCTTCTTGAACTTCGCCGCGTTGCGGATCGCGGCGCTGAAACCGCGTGCCCGCGAGCCGCTTTCCAGCTTGTTCACCAGTTCGGTGCGCAGCACCCGGTGCGGCATGCCGTCGACCCGGGTCGAGACCACGGTGCCGTCCAGTCCGGCGCCCAGGTAGCGCTGCTTGACCGCATCCGGCACGGTCGAATCCGAAGTCAGCAGGAACCGGGTGCCCATCGCGACGCCGGTCGCTCCGTAGGACAGCGCGGCAGCCAGACCGCGGCCGTCGAAGAAGCCGCCGGCGGCGATCACCTGCACACCCGTGCCGGCGACCGCGTCGAGCACCGAAGGCAGCAGCAAGGTGGTGGCCACCGGGCCGGTGTGCCCGCCGCCCTCGCCGCCCTGCACGATCACCGCGTCGGCGCCCCAGGACGCCACCTTCTTGGCATGCTTGGCCGCGCCGACCGACGGGATCACCACTGAGCCGGCCTCTTTGAGCTTGGCGATCAGCTCGGCTTTGGGCGCCAATGCGAACGACGCGACCTTCACGCCCTCGCGGATCATCAGGTCTACCCGGTCGCCGGCATCGGAGGCGTCGGCGCGGATGTTGACCCCGAACGGCTTGTCGGTGGCTGCCTTCACCTTGGAAATCGCGGTGGCCAGCTCGTCGATGGTCATGGTCGCCGAGGCCAGAATGCCCAGCCCGCCGGCATTGGCGGTGGCCGAAACCAGCCGGGCGCCGGCCACCCAGCCCATCCCGGTCTGCACCACCGGGTGTTCGATGCCGACCAGTGTGGTCAGCGGGGTCTTGAGCCGGTTCACGCCCTGACCTCTTTGTCCCGCAGCGATTTCGGGTCGATGGCCTCGCGGATCAGTCGCAGCTCCTCGACCTCCGGCAGCCGGGTGGTAGCGGCCTCGGCCAGCCCGTGCACCTCGAACGAGGTGTTGTCGGCGACTTCCTCGGCGCTCACACCCGGGTGCAGCGAGACCGCCCGCATCTGGTGGTCCGGCCCGCCGAAGTCGAACACCCCGAGGTTGGTCACCACCCCGCCCAGGTTGAAGAACCGGAACGCCGGGTTGGCCGGGTCGACTTTGTCGTAGCCGATGCCGGAGACCACGTCGACGGTCTCGCAGAACACCCGCGACGAGTGGGCGCCCACCCAGTAGCTGGTGGTGTGGTTGATGGTGTTGCCGGGGGCGCCGCGGACCCCGAACATCTGCCGGGTGGGCTGCCGCAGCGGACCGAACGCCGACAAGTTCTGGTTGCCGTAGCGGTCGATCTGGTTGGCGCCCATGACCACATGGCGCCGGCCCCACGACAGGGTTTCGAAGACCCGGTTGAACGGCATCCAGCCTTCCAGCGCCCCGACCTTGCCGATGGCCGGGGTGTCGGCCAGGATGCGGGCCTCCCCGTCGGTGATCAGCAGGTCGGGAGAGAAGGTGAGGCGGGCGAGCCGGGCGCCGACCGAGGGCACGGTGGCCATGGGTGAGGCCATGATCTCGCCGGCGTCGCGGAACAACTCGGCGCAGGCGATCGCGCAGATCTCGGCGCGAGTGGGTGAGTCGGTCATGCTTGGGCCTCCGCTCCGAACTTCTTCACCGCAGCCTGGTAGTCGTCTTCGCTGCCGGACAAGTAGGTGGCGGTGAACTCCGCCCAGGTCTCGTCGGACTTGGCGGCCTCGGCGTAGTGCCGCTGGAACTTCTCGTCGCGGCCGTAATCGGCTGCGCCGATGGTGAAGTGAGCACCACCGGGGGCTTCCACCACCTTGTCCACCATCATCCGGTTGATCACCTGGGTCTGCGGCGAGGTGGTCGCGATCAGCTCTTCGGTGGGCACGATCTTCTCCACCGACAGGAAGCGGCGCTGCGCCGACATCAGAAACAGGTCATCGAAGTACGGGTCGATCCCGGTGTAGGCGGCGTTGCCGCGCTCATCGCCGAGGTTCATGTGCACGAACGCGGCGTCGAGGTTCAGCGCCGGCATCGCCACCAGTGTCTCGTGGGCGCCGTCTGTCGGGTACGGGCTGGTGACGGTCTTGAGCTCACCTTCCCAGAAGTCGAGCACCGAGCTGCCCAGCCCGGCCCGGATCGGCAGGAACGGCAGCCGCTGCGCGGCAGCCTGCAGCCCGCAGCGCAGCATCCCCTCGTCCATCTCGCGGGCCTCGATCGCACCGGTGGTGCGGGCCTTGGCGAACCAGGGGTCGTAGAACGGTGGGGAGTCCAGCGAGACGAATCCGTAGTAGGCCCGGCGCACCTTGCCCGCCGAGCACAGCAGCCCCAGGTCCGGGCCGCCGTAGGTCACCACGGTCAGGTCCTTCACATCGGTACGCAGGATGGCGCGCACAAACGCCATCGGCTTACGGCGCGAACCCCAGCCGCCGATGCCGATGGTCATCCCGTCGCGCAGCTCGGCGACGGCGTCGTCAAGCGTGGTTACCTTGCTCATTTCTTGGCGCCCTTCTCGGTACCGGCGAACGCGTCGCGGTGCTCGTCGGCGACCCCGGCGAGGTTGAGCTCGAAGGTGAAGCCCTGCTCCATGCGGTAGCTGGAGTTGACCTTCTGCACGTCAATGAGGTTCAGCGCCTCCTTGGCGGCCCGGATCACCCGGGTGTCCTTGGCGGCGATGTCGCGGGCCACCCGCAGCGCGGCCTCGTCGAGCTCGGCGCGCGGCACCACCTCGTGCACCGAGCCGTATCGGTGCAAGGTGGCGGCGTCCACGGTGGCCGCGGTGTAGAACAACCGGCGCATCATGTGCTGCGGGACCAGCCGCGACAGGTGGGTGGCCGCCCCGAGGGCGCCGCGTTCCACCTCGGGCAGGCCGAACTTGGCGTCGTCGGAGGCCACAATCACGTCGGCATTGCCGACCAGGCCGATGCCGCCCCCGACGCAGAACCCGTTGACCGCGGCGATCACCGGCACCGCGCACTCATACACCGCCTTGAACGCGGCGAAGCAGCCCCGGTTGGCGTCGATGAGCGCGGTGAAGCCCTCGGTGTTCTGCATCTCCTTGATGTCGACGCCGGCGTTGAAGCCGCGGCCCTCGGCCCGCAGGATCACCGCGTGGGTGGACATGTCGTTGCCGGCCGCGGTGATGACCTCGCCCAGCTCGAACCAGGCCCGCGAGGGCAGGGCGTTGACCGGGGGGTAGTCGACGGTGACCGCGACGATCCCGGGTTCGACGGTGGTGGACGTGATCGGCATGCAGACTCCCCTGGGTTGACCTGAGCAAGCACTTGCTTGGTACGCTAGCACAGTGTCTGATGCGATCAATCTCGGCTTGACCGGCAAGGTGGTGTTGGTGACCGGCGGAGTCCGCGGCGTCGGCGCCGGTATCAGCGCCGTCTTCGCCGATCAGGGCGCAACGGTGGTGACCTGCGCCCGCCGACCGGTAGACGGCCTGCCGTATGAGTTCCACGCCTGCGACGTCCGCGACGACGACGCGGTCAAGGGACTGATCGACGCTGTGGTCGGCCGCCACGGGCGGCTCGATGTGGTGGTCAACAATGCCGGCGGCTCACCACACGCGCTGACCGCCGAGGCCTCGGCCAACTTCAGCCGCAAGATCATCGAGCTCAACCTGATCGCGCCGCTGCAGGTCGCCCGGCACGCCAACGCCGTCATGCAGACCCAGGACAGCGGCGGGTCGATCGTCAACATCACCAGCGTCAGCGGGCATCGCCCGTCGCCGGGCTCCGCGGCCTACAGTGCCGCCAAGGCCGGGGTGGACAACCTGACCGCCACCCTGGCCGTCGAGTGGGCGCCCAAGGTGCGGGTGAACTCGGTGGTGGTCGGCATGGTCGAGACCGAGCAATCCGAGCTGTTCTACGGCGACGCCGAGTCGATCGCCGCCATCTCGGCCACCGTGCCGCTGGGCCGGCTCGCCAAGCCCGCCGACATCGGCTGGGCGGCAGCCTTTCTCGCATCCGATGCCGCGTCCTACATCAGCGGCGCGAGCCTGGAAACCCACGGCGGGGGCGAGCCGCCGGTCTACCTCGATGTTTCGAGCGCCAACAAGTAAGGGAGAGACAACAACATGGGACTTCTCGACGGCCGCGTAGTCATCGTCACCGGAGCCGGCGGCGGAATCGGGCGGGCGCACGCGTTGGCGTTCGCCGCCGAGGGCGCCCGGGTGGTGGTCAACGACATCGGCGTCGGTCTGGACGGGTCGCCGGCCGGCGGGGGCAGCGCTGCCCAGGCCGTGGTCGATGAGATTAAGGCCGCCGGCGGCGAAGCCATTGCCAACGGCTCGAATGTCGCCGACTGGGGCCAGGCCGAGGCTCTCATCAAGCAGGCTGTCGACACCTACGGCACGCTCGACGTGCTGGTGAACAACGCCGGCATCGTCCGTGACCGGATGTTCGCCAACGCCACCGAAGAGGAATTCGACGCCGTCACCGCGGTGCATCTCAAGGGCCACTTCGCCACCATGAAGCACGCCGCCGCGTACTGGCGGGCCAAGTCCAAGGCCGGCGAAACGGTCGACGCCCGGATCATCAACACCAGCTCGGGCGCCGGCCTGCAGGGCAGCGTCGGGCAGGCCACCTACAGCGCCTCCAAGGCAGGCATCGCCGCGCTGACCCTAGTCGCCGCCGCTGAGATGGGCCGCTACGGCGTCACTGCCAACGCCATCGCCCCGTCGGCGCGGACCCGGATGACCGAGACCGTGTTCGCCGACATGATGAACACCCAGGACCAGGCCTTCGACGCGATGGCTCCGGAGAACGTCAGCCCGCTGGTGGTGTGGCTGGGCAGCGTGGAATCCAAGGACGTCACCGGCAAGGTCTTCGAGGTCGAGGGCGGCAAGATTCGCGTCGCCGAGGGCTGGGCGCACGGGCCAGAGATCGACAAGGGCAACCGTTGGGACCCCGCCGAGCTGGGCCCGGTCGTCGCCGACCTGCTGGCCCAGGCGCGGACGCCGGTGCCGGTCTACGGGGCGTAATCGTTCACGCCGAACGTGTACTGAGCGCGAGATTTTCGCGACTTTTTCGCACTGGTTACACGTTCGGCGTTTCAGGCGGCGAGCAGCACCGCCGCCGTCACGGCTCGCAGATGACGATCGGGATCTCTCGGTCGGTCCAGGCGCGGTAGTTGGCGAAGTCGGGGTACATCGCGTCGAGCTTCGGCCAGTAGGCGGCCCGCTCCGACTCGCTGGCGTCGCGGGCCCGCAGGGTCAGCACCTCGTTGCGGATCCGGAACGACACCTGCGGGTTGGCCTTCAGATTCAGGTACCACATCGGGTTGGTGGCGCGCCCGCCCTGGGACGCCACCAGGATCACCCGGTCGCCTTCGCGCAGGAACAGCAACGGGGACTCACGCGGCTGACCGGTCTTGCGTCCGGTGGTGGTGAGGATGCCGACTTCGGGAACCTCCCCGAAATGCTTGGCGCCCAGCCGCCACTTGCCGCCGATCCGGCCGCCGGTCGCCTTGTAGGCAAGCGTGTTGGCCCGCGACATCCACTTGATGATGGTGCCGGTGACCGGCGAGTCAAGTGACTTCGGCTTCTCTGGCGTCTCCACGGCATCACCCTATCGTTGAATGAACGGCTTGATCCCGGCCCGGATGTGGTGGATGGTGGCGGTGCCGTCCGGGCTGTCGGCCGGGATCCGGAACACCTCGTCGACGTGGGCGCAGACCCGCCGCCCGAACAGCGATGGCTTGGTGATGATGTCAAAGACCGCCCGCACCTCATCGCCGTCGACGCTGTACTTCGGCAGGGTGGCAGCCGAGATCAACCGGAACTGCGGCCCCCGATTCAGGCTGCGCCGCAAGTGTTTTCCGGAGAACCCGGTCTTGAGTCCGACTTCGATGCGGACACAATCGGGGGAGAACCGGACCGCCGAGGCGTCGTGGCTGACCAGCGCGTCGATGTAGGCCTGGGCCGCCGCGATGCGGTCCGCTTCTGCGACCGCAACCACTAGATCCGCTCGATGATGGTGCCGGTGGACAGCGCGCCGCCGGCGCACATGGTGATCAACGCGGTCGAGGAGTCGGTGCGCTCCAGCTCGTGCAGCGCGGTCGTGATCAGCCGGCTGCCGGTGGAACCCACCGGGTGACCCAGCGCGATTGCGCCGCCGTTGACGTTGACGCGATCCATGTCCGGGTTGTGCACCGCGGCCCAGGACAGCACCACCGAGGCGAACGCCTCGTTGATCTCGACCAGGTCGATGTCGCCCATCTTCATCCCGGCCTTCTCCAGCACCTTCGCGGTGGACTGCACCGGGCCGTCGAGGTGGTAGTAGGTCTCGGCGCCCACCAGGGCCTGGCTGACGATGCGGGCCCGCGGCTTGAAGCCGAGGGCTTTCGCTTTGTCTTCGTCCATCCAGAGCACCGCGGCGGCACCGTCGGAGATCTGTGAGCTGGTCCCGGCAGTGTGGATACCGCCCTCGATCACCGGGTTCAGCTTGGCCAGACCCTCGGCCGTGGTGTCGCGTAAGCCCTGATCGCGGCTGACCATGTTCAGCTCGGCCGTGGGCTGCTTGTTCTCGTCGATCACCGGTGCCTGGATCGGGGAGATCTCTCGGTCGAACCGGCCCTCGGCCCAGGCCTGCTTGGCCCGTTGCTGCGAGCGCAGCCCGAATGCGTCGACGTCGGCCCGGGTGATACCCCGGCGCTTGGCGATCCGCTCGGCGGCCTCGAACTGGTTGGGCAGGTCGATGTCCCAAGATGCGGCGCGAGCACCGCCGCCGTTCTCGCCCAGGCCCACCCGGCTCATCGCCTCGATGCCGCAGGCGATGCCGACGTCGATGGCGCCGGCGGCGATGAGTCCGGCGATCAGATGGTTGGCCTGCTGCGCGCTGCCGCACTGGCAGTCCACCGTGGTGGCGCCGACCTGCTCGGGCAGCCCGGCGACCAGCCAGGACTGCCGGGTCACGTTGTTGCCCTGCTCACCAAACTGGGTGACGCAGCCGCCGATGACCTGCTCGACGCTGCCCGGCTCGATCCCGGCTTTGGTGACCAGCGCCTTCTGCACCGCCCCGAGCAGTTCGGTGGCGTGCAGGCCGGACAGCCAGCCGTTACGTTTACCGATGGGGCTACGAGTGGCTTCGACGATGACAGGATTACCCATGCGGCCAGGCTAGAACACGTTTCATTAGTCTGACAAGCGACGATGTGAAGAGGCCTTTGGTCTATGGTGAGGCCATGTTTTACTGCTACTAGAACGCGTTGCATTTAGGAGTCGTCGATGTCGAGTACCAAACTGCCCCCGGGGTTCGACTTCACCGACCCGGAGATCTACGCCGAACGGCTCCCGGATGCGGAGTTCGCCGAAATGCGGGCCGCCGCCCCGATCTCCTGGATCGAGCAGCCGGACGACAAGAGCGGTGGATTCAAAGACGGCGGTTACTGGGCGATCACCAGCCACCACGACGTCAAAGAGGTGTCCCGGCTCGACGACGTCTTCTCCAGCGAGATCAACGGCGCCATCCCGCGCTACAACGACGACATCGAGCGGGAGAATATCGACGTCGGCCGGCTGTTAATGCTCAACCAGGACGCCCCGCGGCACACCCGGCTGCGCCGGATCGTCTCGCGTGGTTTCACCCCGCGCCACATCCTGCCGCTGCACGACGAGCTGCAGCAGCGCGCCCAGGGCATCGCCAAGGAGGCCCTGGCCAAGGGCACCGGTGACTTCGTGGTCGAGGTGGCCTCCGAGCTGCCGCTGCAGGCGATCGCCGGCCTGATGGGCGTGCCCCAGGAGGATCGCGGCAAGCTGTTCAACTGGACCAACCAGATGACGTCCTACGACGACCCCGAGTACGCCCACTACGACCCGAAGACCTCGTCGATGGAGATCATCTCCTACGGGTTGCAGCTGGCCGAGATGAAGCGGCAAAACCCCGGTCATGACATCGTCACCACACTGATCGAGGCCGACATCGACGGCGAGAAGCTCAACGATGACGAGCTGGGATTCTTCATCATTCTGTTGGCGGTCGCCGGTAGCGAGACGACGCGTAACTCGATCACCCAGGGCATGATGGCGTTCACCGAATTCCCGGAGCAGTGGGAGCTTTTCAAGTCCCAGCGCCCGGAGACCACTGCCGATGAGGTGGTGCGCTGGGCCACGCCGGTGACGTCGTTCCAGCGCACCGCAACTCGTGACTACGAGCTGTCCGGGGTGAAGATCAAGCAAGGCCAGCGGGTGGTGATGTTCTACCGCGCGGCCAACTTCGACCCCGAGGTATTCGACAACCCGCAGCAGTTCAACATCCTGCGCGACCCCAACCCGCACGTCGGCTTCGGCGGCACCGGTGCGCACTACTGCATCGGCACCCACTTGGCCCGGATGTCGGTGAACCTGATGTTCAACGCCATCGCCGACCACATCCCCGACCTCAAGCCGCTGGGCGCCCCGGAACGACTGCGCTCGGGCTGGCTCAACGGGATCAAGCACTGGCAGGTCGACTACACCGGCAAGTCCGCCTGAACCACGAACGAACATGGAGGCTAGAACTGTCATGTCCACCCTTCCCCCCGGATTCGACTTCCTCAACCCCGACGTCATCGTCGAGGGCATCCCCGAGCAGGAGTTCGCGCAGCTGCGCAAAACGGCGCCCGTGTGTTGGATCGAGCAAGCCCCGGGCAAGGGCGGCGGATTCCACGACGGCGGTTACTGGGCGGTCACCAAGCTGGAGGACGTCAAAGAGGTGTCGCTGCGCAGCGATGTCTTCTCTAGCTACGAAAACTGTGTGATCCCACGGTTTCCCGACGACATGCAGCGCGAGAACATCGAGGTTCAGCGGTTCGTGATGCTGAACATGGACGCGCCGCACCACACCCGGCTGCGCCGGATCATCTCGCGGGGCTTCACCCCGCGGGCCATCGGACGGTTGCGCGACGAACTCCACGAGCGGGCGCAGGCGATCGTCAAGGACGCCGCCGCGGCGGGCAGCGGTGACTTCGTCGAGCAGGTCTCCTGCGAATTGCCGCTGCAGGCGATCGCCGGACTGCTCGGGGTGCCGCAGGAGGACCGGGACAAGTTGTTCCAATGGTCCAACGAGATGACCGGCAGCGAGGACCCGGAATACGCCGACATCGACCCGCAGGCCACCTCGCTCGCGTTGATCCAGTACGCCATGCAACTGGCCGCCGACAAGGCGGAGAACCCCGGCGAAGACATCGTCACCACCCTGATCAACGCCGACATCGACGGCGAGAAGCTCTCCGACGACGAGTTCGGGTTCTTCGTGGTGATGCTGGCGGTGGCCGGCAACGAGACCACTCGCAACTCGATCACCCACGGCATGATTGCGTTCTCCGAGCACCCCGAACAGTGGGAGTTGTTCAAGAAGGAGCGCCCGGCGACCACCGCCGACGAGATCGTGCGGTGGGCCTCCCCGGTGATCTGCTTCCAGCGCACCGCACTGGAGGACTACGAATTGTCCGGAGCCCAGATCAAAAAGGGCCAGCGGGTGGTGATGTTCTACCGCTCGGCCAACTTCGACGAGGACGCCTTCGACGAACCGTTCAGCTTCAACATCCTGCGCGATCCGAACCCGCACGTCGGGTTCGGCGGCACCGGTGCGCACTACTGCATCGGCACCCACCTGGCCCGGTTGACGATCGACCTGATCTTCAACGCGGTCGCCGACCACGTGCCCGACCTCGCGCCGCTGGCCTCCCCGGAACGGCTGCGATCCGGATGGCTCAACGGCATCAAGCATTGGCAGATGGACTACACCGGCAAATGCCCGGTGGGCCACTAGTTTTAAGGAGATTCGGTGGACTTCAGTCCAGATCCGGAACAGCAGGCAGTCGCCGACGTCGTCACGTCGGTGCTCGACCGGGACAACAGCTGGGAGGCGCTGGTCGCCGGCGGCGTGACAGCCCTCGCGGTGCCCGAGCGGCTCGGCGGTGACGGTGTCGGCCTGTCGGAGGTGGCCACGGCGCTCACCGAGATCGGTCGGCACGGGACCATCAGCCCCGCACTGGCCGCCCTCGGGTTCGGTCTGGTGCCGCTACTGGAGCTGGCCACCGAGGCTCAGCAGGACCGCTACCTGGCCGGGGTGGCCAAGGGGGCGGTGCTGACCGCAGCGCTCGACGAGCCGACCGCCGCGCTGCCGGAGCAGCCCGGAGTCACGCTGGCCGGTAACCGGTTGTCCGGCACCAAGATCGGTGTGCCCTTCGCCGAGCAAGCCGAGTGGATGCTGGTCACCGCTGATTCCGGTGTCGCGGTGATCTCACCGAAGGCGCCCGGAGTACAGCTGACCAAGACCCCGACCGCCAACCACAGCGACGAGTACGTCGTCGTCTTCGACGGCGCCGAGGCCGACGCCGTGCTGGACGGGGCGTCGGTGCACCAGATGAACCACTTGGCGTTGGCCATGATCGGCGCCTATACCTCGGGGCTGGTGGCCGGTGCGCTGCGGCTGACCGCCGACTACGTCGGCAGCCGTGAGCAATTCGGCCGGCCGCTGTCGACGTTCCAGACGGTCGCCGCGCAACTCTCGGAGATCTACATCGTCTCGCGCACCATCACCCTGGCAGCGACGTCGGTGGTGTGGCGGCTGGCCAACGGCCTCGACGCCAGCGACGACCTCGGGGTGCTCGGATACTGGATCACCTCGCAGGCGCCCCCGGTGATGCAACTCTGCCACCACCTGCACGGCGGGATGGGTATGGATGTCGACTACCCGATGGACCGCTACTACTCCACGATCAAGGACCTGAACCGCCTGCTGGGCGGACGGTCGCACCGTCTCGACCGGGTGGAGGTCGCGAGCGCGGCGGAGCCGGGAGAGGGTCAGCAGCCGGCAGCAGCGGGCGCCATGTTCGTCGATCTGACCCCCGAGCAGCGCAAGCTGCAAGCCGAATTGCGGGAATACTTCGCCAACCTGATCACGCCCGATGAGGAAAAGGCGATGGCCACCGACCGGCACAACGAGGCCTACCGTGCCGTGATCCGCCGGATGGGCCGCGACGGCAAACTCGGCGTGGGCTGGCCCAAGGAGTTCGGCGGCCTGGGCTTCGGCCCGATCGAGCAGCAGATCTTCGTCAACGAGGCGCAGCGCGCAGACATTCCGCTGCCCGCCGTGACGCTGCAGACGGTGGGACCGACCCTGCAGGTGTACGGCAACGAGGCGCAGAAGAAGAAATTCCTGCCGGACATCCTGGCCGGCGAAGTGCATTTCGCGATCGGCTACACCGAGCCTGAAGCGGGCACCGACCTGGCATCGTTGCGCACCACCGCGGTTCGAGACGGTGACCACTACATCGTGAACGGTCAGAAGGTGTTCACCACCGGCGCGCACGATGCCGACTACATCTGGCTGGCGGTGCGCACCGACCCGACCGCGGTGAAGCACAAGGGGATTTCGATCCTGATCGTCGACACCAAGGACCCGGGGTACTCCTGGACTCCGATGATCCTGTCCGACGGTGCGCATCACACCAACGCGACCTACTACAACGACGTTCGGGTGCCCGTCGACATGCTGGTGGGCGAGGAGAACGGCGGCTGGAAGCTGATCACCACCCAGCTCAACAACGAGCGGGTGATGCTGGGTCCGGCCGGCCGGTTCGGCGCCATCTACGACAAGGTGTACGCCTGGGCCACCACGCCCGGCGGCGACGGGGTGAACCCCATCAGCCATGACGCGGTCAAGCGCGGCCTCGGCGAGATCCACGCCATGTTCCGGATCAACGAGCTGCTCAACTGGCAGGTCGCCGCGGCCGGCGAAATCATCGACGTAGCCGACGCCGCGGCCACCAAAGTCTTTGGCACCGAGCGGATTCAGTACGCCGGGCGGTTGGCCGAGGAGATCGTGGGCTGCTACGGCAATCCGGCCGACCCGGCCACCGCGGCGCTGCTGCGCTGGCTGGATGTGCAGACCAAGCGCAACCTGGTCATCACGTTCGGCGGTGGGGTCAACGAGGTGATGCGCGAGATGATCGCCGCCTCGGGTCTGAAGGTTCCGCGGGTGCCACGATGAGCGCTTGCGCGAAGAGTCGAGGAGACAGATGAGCGACCTTTCCTCCGGCATCGAGCAGATACTGGCGTCGGGCCGCAGCAAGCCGCGGACCGGCCGGGATCCGGTGAACCAGCCGATGATCCGGCACTGGGTCGATGCGATCGGTGATGCCAACCCGATCTACACCGACGAGGCCGCCGCGCGTGCGGCCGGTCACCCGGGTGTCGTCGCTCCGCCGGCGATGATCCAGGTGTGGACGATGATGGGCCTGGGTGGGGAACGCCCCGCAGACGACCCGCTCGGCAAGGTCATGGAATTGTTCGACGGTGCAGGCTACGTCGGGGTGGTGGCCACCAACTGTGAGCAGACCTACCACCGCTACCTGCGGCCCGGCGAAGAGGTCAGTGTCACCGCCGAGGTGACCGATATCGTCGGCCCGAAGTCCACCGGCCTCGGTGAGGGCTACTTCATCACCCAGAAGATTCGTTGGTGGGTGGGGGAAGAAAATGTCGCCGACATGAACTGGCGCATCCTCAAGTTCCTGCCCGCCGAAAGGGAAAGCTCGCGCTCCTCAGCCGCGGTGCCCGAGGATCTCGACCCGGACAAGATGATGCGCCCCTCCTGGTCGAGGGACTCCAAATACTTCTGGGATGGGGTGGCCGCCCACGAGCTGCGTATCCAGCGCCGCCCCGACGGCAGCCTGCAGCATCCGCCGGTGCCCGCGGTCTGGAAGGACAAGTCCGAGACCACCGACTACGTCGTTTCCAGCGGCAAGGGAACGGTGTTCAGCCACGTGGTGCACCATGCCCCCAAGGTCCCCGGCCGCAGCTTGCCGTTCGTGATCGCGCTCGTCGAGCTCGAAGAGGGCGTGCGGATGCTCGGTGAACTGCGCGGCGTCGACGCCGCTGCGGTGAAGATCGGGATGCCGGTCCGCGCAACGTTTCTCGACTTTCCTGCCAGCGACGCCGGCCCGGCGTGGAGCCTGTACGCCTGGGAGCCTGTGGAAGGAGGCGGGGCATGAGTGCTCCGACCGTGGAAGTGGGCACCAAGCTGCCCGAGCTGAAGATCTACGGCGACCCGACGTTCATCGTCTCCACGGCGATCGCCACCCGCGACTACCAGGACGTGCACCACGACCGGGACAAGGCGCAGGCCAAGGGATCCAAGGACATCTTCGTCAACATTCTCACCGACACCGGCCTGGTGCAGCGCTACCTCACCGACTGGGCCGGATCCAATGCGGTGATCCGTTCGATCGGGTTGCGGCTGGGCGTGCCGTGGTACGCCTACGACACCGTCACCTTCAGCGGTGAGGTCACCGCAGTGGAAAACGGCCTCATCACGGTGAAAGTCGTGGGTAACAACAGCCTTGGTGACCATGTCATCGCCACGGCCACACTGAGCATCGGGGAGGCGTGATGTTGTCCGGTAAGGCTGCCATCGCCGGCATCGGGGCGACCGACTTCTCCAAGGAATCCGGGCGCAGCGAACTGCGCCTGGCCGCCGAGGCGGTTCTCGACGCCCTCGACGACGCGGGGCTGACGCCCTCCGACGTCGACGGCCTGGTCACTTTCACGATGGACTCCAACCTGGAGACCGCCGTCGCACGTGCCACCGGGATCGGGGAGTTGAAGTTCTTCTCCCAGATCGGCTACGGCGGTGGCGCCGCCGCGGCGACCGTGCAGCAGGCGGCGATGGCGGTGGCGACCGGGGTCGCCGAAGTCGTGGTGGCCTACCGGGCCTTCAACGAGCGCTCGGAGTTCCGGTTCGGCCAGGTGATGACGGGTTTGACGGTCAACGCCGATTCCCGCGGTGTGGAGTACAGCTGGTCCTACCCGCACGGCCTGAGCACCCCGGCGGCGTCGGTGGCGATGATCGCTCAGCGCTACATGCACGAATACGGCGCCACCAGTGCGGATTTCGGCGTGGTGTCGGTGGCTGATCGCAAGCACGCGGCGACCAACCCCAAGGCGTTCTTCTACGGCAAGCCGATCACCATCGAGGATCACCAGAATTCGCGGTGGATCGCCGAACCGCTGCGGCTGCTGGACTGCTGTCAGGAGAGCGACGGCGGGGTGGCGATCGTCGTGACCACGCCGGAGCGGGCTCGCGACCTCAAGCACCGTCCGGCGATCATCGAGGCGGCCGCTCAAGGCGCCGGGGCCGACCAGTTCACCATGTACTCCTACTACCGGGACGAGCTCGGGCTGCCCGAAATGGGTCTGGTGGGCAAGCAACTGTGGGCGCAATCCGGCCTGACGCCGGCCGACATTCAGACCGCGGTGCTCTATGACCACTTCACCCCCTACACGCTGATCCAGCTGGAGGAGTTGGGGTTCTGCGGTAAGGGCGAGGCCAAGGACTTCATCGCGGGTGGCGCGATCGAGCTGGGCGGCCGGCTGCCGATCAACACCCACGGCGGGCAGCTCGGCGAGGCCTACATTCACGGGATGAACGGCATCGCCGAAGGGGTGCGCCAGCTGCGCGGCACCTCGGTCAACCAGGTCGACGGTGTCGAGCACGTGTTGGTCACCGCCGGTACCGGGGTGCCGACGTCGGGTCTGATCCTGGGCTGACCCCCCCTTTCTCGCCGAACGTGAAGTTGGCTTCACACTCGGGGGTTGAGCGTGAAGCTACCTTCACGTTCGGCAGGGTGTGGATAACTCCTGCAGGTGAAATGACGACCGGCGGCCCGGGTGCGACGCTGCCGTCATGGCAGATCCGTTCCTCGGCAGCGAGTCGATCGGCTCCGGACTGGTGACACCAGGACAACTGGTCACCGGCCACGTCCGGGTGTTTCGTGACGTTTATCTGCACACGGACGTTGAGATCAGCGCGGTAGACCGGGCCAGAGCGGCGTGGCTCTGGTCAAAGCGGCAAGGTGTGGTCGCCGGCTTCTCCGCGTCGGCTCTGCACGGCAGTGAGTGGGTAGACGCCGACAGGCCCGCCGAACTCATCCACGACAACCGGCACCGTCTGCCCGGGCTGGTGATCCGCGGCGACGAGCTGCGGCCCGATGAGATCCAGGTCATCGGTGGAGTTCCGGTCACCACACCGGCGCGCACCGCCGTGGATTTGGCCTGCTGGTATCGGCCCGTCGAAGCGGTCGCGGGATTGGACGCGCTGGCTCGCGCCAGTCGCTTCAAAGATGTTGATGTCCAACGGATTATGGATCGTTGCGATGGACGACGCGGCATCGTGCGTGCACGGGAGTCGCTGGACCTGGTCGACGCCGGCGCAGAGTCGCCGAAGGAAAGCTGGCTGCGGGTCACCCTGATCCGGGCCGGGGTGCCTCGGCCGCAGACCCAGATCGCGGTGTACGACGGCGGTTGGAAGCCGTTCGCATTCCTGGATATGGGATGGCCGGAGCTGAAAGTCGCCGCCGAGTACGACGGGGACTCGCATCGGACGGATCCCATTCGCTGGCGCAAGGACGCCAAGCGCCATGAGCGACTTCAGCGCTGCGGATGGATCGTCGTCCGAGTGCTGGCGGGCGACCGGGAAGACGACGTCATCCGTCGCGTGCGTGCCGCCCGTGCCCGCCGAGCGTGAAGTTAGTTTCACGCTGGGGGGTCGAACGTGAAGCCAACTTCACGCTCGGCCGATCTGCACGGTCGTCGCTGGCCCCGCTCCAGCTCTCGGGTAGCAGCGGGACCGTCGGGCCGCCGCCGAAGCCTTCAGCGGCCAAGGTCGTCAGCCCCACCGCAGCCCTATCCGCCTTGGCCTGCGCCCCGGCGAGACCCAGGGCACCGGCCCCGGTGGTCGAGGCGCTGGTGGCCACCAGGTCGGCGAACTCGTTCGCCTCATCGTGGGCACGCCGGCGCCGGCGAGTCCGGACCCGACCTCGATATTGCGCGGCCGCGGCAGCCGCCGCACTGGCGGCATCCGGATTCGGCGCCTTCTTGACGGCCTGGGCGCGGCCCTTGGCATGGATTCGGTCGGCCGCACCCGGAGGCCCGATCACATAGGGCGGGAAGAATCCCGGGCTTGCGCCGGCCGGGGGAGCCGGAGGCGGTGGCGCGGCGGGCGCCGCGCTGGTCGTCGGCACCGACGCGGACGACGGCACCGTCGCCGTGGTCGAGGCGGGAACCGACGGGGTGCTCGACGAGGCACCTGCAGCCGGCAACGCCGGAGGTGCCTCGGAGATCGGATCCACAGCGACGGGGGCGGCCGGGGCCGGCTGAATTCCGGCTAGCCCGGCCAGGCCGGCCGCCCATCCCAGGTTGGCGAACACCAGGCCCAGCGCCGGCTGCAGCAGCGCGGGAGCGAACTGGCTCAGTGTCGACGCGATTTGGCTGGCATGGAAGGTCAGATCGGCCATTATCAACGGGAGATCGTTGAGCAGCGCCGCCGGATTGGTCAGCAAGTCCGTGATGATGGTGTTGCCGTATTCGTCCAGCTCCCCAAAGAAATCTTGCCACCACTCCGGGTCGGACGGGTCCAGCTCGCCGTCGTGGATGCCGTCGTGGTCGTGGTCATGATCGCCGTGGTCGGACTCGTCATGGAGCACGATCGGTGGTGCCGCAGTGGGCTGTGGAGCCGAGGCCAGCGCCGCCCCGGAGACCGCTTCGTAGGTGGCCATTGTGGTCGCGGCCTGGATCCACATCCGCAGGTAGTCGGCTTCATTGAGTGCGATCGGAATCGTGTTGATGCCAAAGAAATTGGTGGCGGTCAGGACGCCGTGCGTGGTGTGGTTGGCGGCCAGCTCGGGCATCGTGGGCATGGCCGCCAGCGCACTGACGTAGGCGGTGGCCACCGTCTCGTGCTGCGCCGCCAGGGCGGCGCTGTCGGCGCTGGCCTTCGACAGCCACCCCAGGTAAGGAGCATGCGCGGCGACATACTGTTCAGCACTCGGCCCCTGCCACGCCGTCGTCTGAGTGGCCCCCAGCAAGGCGCGCAGCTCGTCTGCGGTCGCGGTGTACTCCAGGCTCAGCGATGACCATGCGCCGGCCGCCGCCAACAGCGGTCCGGGTCCGGGGCCGCTGGTCAGCGCCGCCGAGTGCACCTCCGGTGGCGACGCCATCCATACCGCAGCCGTCAAAGGGTCGTCCTCGCTTGTCTGTTCGCGACGCAACTTTTTCGTGTTGCGTTACGCGGTCCCGACAGACGTTAGCGGAGATGACAATCGTTTTCAATAACGCCCGGCGACGAAGGGCGCCGCCGAACGGCGTCGCTAGGCCGTCACCAGCTCCACGTCGCTCAGCACCGCGGCGTTGTCACGCGAGGGCGCCACCACGTTGCCCAGCAACCGGCCGTCCTCTTTCCACAGGTGAGCCCGCAGCGTCTCGCCGGGAAAGACCACGCCGGCGAACCGCGCGCCGAAGGAACGCACCGCGCCCGCATCGCCGTCCAATGCCGTGTCCACGGCCGCCTTGCAGGTCATGCCATAGGTGCACAGCCCGTGCAGGATCGGCCGCGGGAATCCAGCAGCCGCCGCAAATCCAGGGTCCGAATGCAGCGGATTGCGGTCGCCGCAGAGCCGGTAGAGCAGTGCCTGTTGCGGTGCCACCGCGATGTCGACTTCGAAATCCGGTGCGCGGTCGGGACGTTCGGTAGCCGAGGCCGGGCCGCGCTCACCGCCGAAGCCGCCCTCGCCGCGGGCGAAGATGGACCGCTGCTGCGTCCACAGCGGCGTGCCGTCGGTGCTGGTGACCGTGGTCTCGAGCACGACGACGGCGGCCTTGCCCTTGTCCCAGACGTCAACGATCCGGCTGACGGCCTGCGCGCTGCCGGACGGCGGTAGCGGCGCGGGAACGATCACCTTCTCGGAGGCATGCAGAATCTTGGCCAGGTCGATCTCGACGCCGGGCCAGCTGACCTTGGGCGGGTCGACATCGTTGAACGACGCCGCGACGCAGCCGAACGTCGGCAACACCTGCGGGGTGCCGTCGACGACGTAGCTCAGCTCACGCGGATCCATCGGATCCGATCCGGCGCCCAGCGCCAGGTTGTAGAGCTGCACATTGGTCGCAGTCCAGGAGAACTCGACCCGGCCGAACTCCGCACCCCGTGCGACATCGAGATCGATCGGCATGTCCTAGGCCCTTTCGGCTGGTGAGTCGGCGATGTCCAGAGCGGCCAGGTAACCGAACGTCATCGCGGGTCCGATGGTGCCGCCGGGCCCGGGGTAGGTGTGGCCCATGACCGGGGCGCTCACATTGCCTGCGGCGTAGAGGCCCTCGATGACGCTGTCGTCGTCGCGCAGCGCCCGACCGCGCACGTCGGTGCGGATCCCGCCCTTGGTGCCCAGGTCCCCGGGCACCATTTTGGCCGCGTAGAACGGCCCCTGCGCGATCGGGCCCAGGTTCGGGTTCGGCTTATTGGTCGGGTCGCCGTAGTAGCGGTCGTAGGCGCTCTCACCGCGGTGGAAGTCCTCGTCGACGCCGGTGCGGGCGAACTCGTTGAACCGCTCGACGGTCGCATTGAGCCCCGCTGCCGGCACGCCCATCTTGGTCGCCAGTTCTTCCAGGGTGTCCGCCGAGACGATCACGCCGGACTCCAGCCACTTCTTCGGAATCCGTTGGCCCGGCTGCAGGCCCGCAAAGATGAAGTTGTTGCGGTAGCGCTGGTCGAACACGAGCCAGGCCGGGATGTTCTCGCCGGGGCCGGGACCCTGCCCGTATTCGCCGCCGTACATATGGTGGACGGCCTCCACGTAGGGCATCGACTCGTTCATAAACCGCTTGCCGGCCATGTTCACGATGATCGACCCGGGCGAGTTGCGCTCCGAGAGCGCGAACCACGGTGCTCCGGGCAGCGGCACCGTCGGGCCCCACCAGGAGTCCTCCATGACGTCCAGTGCGGCACCGAGTTTTTCGCCGGCCAGGATGCCCTCGCCGGTGTTGGCCTTCGCGCCGACCGTCCACTCGGTGGTGATTGGAGCGCGCTGGTACTTCACCCGCATCTGCTCGTTGTGCTCGAATCCGCCGCTGGCCAGAATGACCCCGCGCCGCGCCCGGATCAGCCGGGGCTCGACGGCCTCCGAGGCATTGCTGTCGCGGACGTAGACGCCGCGGACCACGCCGTCGGAGACGTAGAGGTCGGTCAGCGCGGTGTTCAGCTCGACCGGCACACCGGCATTGCGCAGCGCGATCCGAAGCGGAGCGATCAGCGCGCGGCCCATCCCGACCAGGTTCTTGCCGGTGGCCTGGGCCCACATGGTGCGGGCGCCGACCTTCAGGCTGCGCAGCACACCGCGCGGGTGGCGCTTGAGCTGGTTGAGTCGGACGTAGTCCTGCTGCATGACGACGACGTTCAGCGGCACCTTGCCGTAGGCCGGTTCCAGGCCGGCCGCGTCCGCGCCGAGCTTCTTGGCGTTGAACGGCTTCGGCTCGATCGAGCGGCCGGTGGGCTTGCCGCCCGGCTGCTCGGGGTAGTAGTCGGCGTAACCGGGGACCCAGCACATCTTCAGCGGCGAGTTCTTCAGCACGAACGACAACATCTCCGGACCGCGCTGCAGGTAGGTGTCGATCTTCTCGGCCGGAACGACGTCGCCAACGATCGTGCGCAGGTAGGTGCGGGCGGCCTCGGGGGTGTCCTTTACGCCCGCGCGTGCGAGTACCTCGTTGTTGGGGATCCACACGCCGCCGCCGGAGCGGGCGGTCGAACCGCCGTAGTGGGCGGCTTTCTCGATGACGATGGTGGACAGTCCCCGGTGGGCGGCGGTGAGGGCGGCGACCATCCCGGCGCCACCGCTTCCGACCACGACGACGTCGTACTCCTGCTCAGCCATGTAGAACACGTTATAGAATTGCCCCACCCGGGCGCCAGTTGGCTGGCGGTATGGTTACCCCGCTCGCCCGGACGACTACTTCCTACCCTGCGGGTAGGGCGCCGGGACCGACCAGGTCAGGCGGAGTTGCGGGCGTGGTAGAACGTGTTTCAATTTTGCGCCGCGCGCGGACGCGTTCTCGCCTTTCTTCTGCAGCGAAGGCATGTTTTACTGGCACGAGCATGCATCGTGCTGCACATGCCCTGAGTTAGGAGTCTTCGCCGTGGCCAGCCCCACTGTCCCTTCCGCCTTCAATGTTC
The DNA here is from genome assembly GCF_001667375.1 of Mycolicibacter sinensis. Lineage (GTDB taxonomy): Bacteria > Actinomycetota > Actinomycetes > Mycobacteriales > Mycobacteriaceae > Mycobacterium > Mycobacterium sinense_A. The sequence goes on from NZ_LZIN01000075.1 coordinate 285,986, forward strand.
CCGCGGGTTTCGACCCGACCGACCCGGAGATCTACGCCGAGCGGATTCCGGATGAGGAACTGGCGGCGCTGCGCACGAGCGAGCCGATCAAGTGGATCGAGCAGCCGGACGGTGTCGGCGGCTTCAACGACGGCGGCTACTGGGCGATCACCCGCCACGAGGACGTCAAAGAGGTCTCCCGCCTCGACGACGTGTTCTCCAGTGAGATCAACACCGCCATTCCGCGGTTCAACGACGACATCACCCGCGACGCGATCGAGGCGCAGCGGATCATCATGCTCAACCAGGACGCGCCGCGGCACACCCGCCAGCGCCGGATCATCTCGCGCGGCTTCACCCCGCGCCACATCCTGCCCCTGCACGACGAGCTGGAGCAGCGGGCGCAGGGCATCGCCAAGGAGGCGCTGGCCAAGGGATCCGGTGACTTCGTGGTGGAGGTGGCCTCCGAGCTGCCGCTGCAGGCGATCGCCGGCCTGATGGGCGTGCCGCAGGAGGACCGCGGCAAGCTGTTCAACTGGACCAACCAGATGACCTCGTACGACGACCCGGAATACGCTCACTACGACCCGGCGGCATCAGCGCTGGAGATCATCACCTATGGCCTGCAGCTGGCCGAGATGAAGCGGCAGAACCCCGGCAAGGACATCGTCACCACGCTGATCGAGGCCGACATCGACGGCGAGAAGCTCAACGACGACGAGCTGGGTTACTTCATCATCCTGCTGGCGGTGGCGGGCAGCGAGACCACCCGTAATTCCATCACCCAGGGCATGATGGCCTTCACCGAGAACCCCGACCAGTGGGAGCTGTTCAAAAAGGAACGCCCGGAGACCACCGCCGACGAGGTCGTGCGCTGGGCCACCCCGGTGACGTCGTTCCAGCGCACCGCCACCCGGGACCACGAGCTCAACGGCACCTTGATCAAGGAGGGCCAGCGGGTGGTGATGTTCTACCGCGCGGCCAACTTCGACCCCGAGGTGTTCGACAACCCGCAGCAGTTCAACATCCTGCGCGACCCCAACCCGCACGTCGGCTTCGGCGGCACCGGTGCGCACTACTGCATCGGCACCCACCTGGCCCGGATGACGATCGGTCTGATCTTCAACGCCATCGCCGACCACATCCCCGACCTCAAGCCGCTGGAAAGCCCGCAGCGGCTACGCTCGGGCTGGCTCAACGGGATCAAGCACTGGCAGGTCGACTACACCGGCAAGTCCTAGTTCACGCTTCGGCGAAGGGCCGGCGGCGGCCATGCCGCCGGCCCTTCGTCGCCTCCGGCCCGCCCGGGACCGCCCGAGCCGAAAGTTAGAACACGTTATAGAATTCGGTCAGCGGCTCGGTTATGCCCGCATCCCAACACCCGAGGGGACTCTTCGAAGATGCTCAGCGCCCAGATCCGCGCCGAACTCGCCGCCGAGTTGGCGCAAGCGGAGCGCAGCCGGGTCCCGATCTCCCCGCTGACGGCGGCGTATCCCGACATCGATGTGGTCGACGCTTACGAGATCCAGCTGATCAACATTCGCCAGCGGATCGCCGAGGGCGCCCGGGTGGTCGGACACAAGGTCGGCCTGTCCAGCGAGGCGATGCAGCAGATGATGGGCGTCGACGAGCCGGACTACGGGCACCTGCTCAACGAGATGCAGGTGTTCGAGGACGAGCCGATCAAAGCGGCGAACTACCTGTACCCGCGGGTCGAGGTCGAGGTGGCGTTCATCCTCGCCGAGGACCTGCCAGGTGCGGACTGCACCGAGGAGCACGTCCTGGCCGCCACCGAGGCGTTCGCCCCGGCGATCGAGTTGATCGACAGCCGGATCACCGACTGGAAGATCAAGCTCTGCGACACCATCGCCGACAACGCCTCCTCGGCCGGGTTCGTCCTCGGCAAACAGCGGGTCAAGCCGGCCGACATCGATATCAAGCGGATCGATGCCTCGTTGACCAAGAACGGCGAGGTGGTTGCCGAGGGCCGCAGTGACGCGGTGTTGGGCAATCCGGTCACTGCGGTGGCGTGGTTGGCCCGCAAGGTGGAGAGTTTCGGGGTGCGGCTGCAGGCCGGCGACATCGTATTGCCCGGTACCGCCACCCGGGCCATCGACGTGCACGCCGGCGACGACTGCGTCGCCGATTTCTCCGGACTGGGTTCGGTCCGGCTGGTTTTCGAATAGAGGAGCGCTCATGGCCGACAAAGCGTCAGTCGCGATCGTGGGGTCGGGCAATATCAGCACCGACCTGCTGTACAAATTGCTGCGCTCGGAGTGGTTGGAGCCGCGCTGGATGATCGGTATCGATCCGGAGTCGGAGGGTTTGGCCCGCGCGCGCAAGCTCGGTCTGGAGACCTCGGCCGAGGGGGCGGATTGGCTGTTGGCCCAGGATGAGCTGCCGGATTTCGTTTTCGAGGCCACCAGCGCTTATGTGCACAAGGCGTATGCGCCCAAGTACGAGGCGGCTGGTATCCGGGCGATCGACTTGACTCCGGCCGCGGTGGGCCCGGCGGTGATCCCGCCGGCCAATCTGCACGAGCATGTGGATGCCCCGAACGTCAACATGATCACGTGCGGTGGGCAGGCCACCATTCCGATCGTGTACGCGGTGACCCGGGCCGTGGCCGAGCAGGGCGGGGTGGTGCCGTATGCGGAGATCGTGGCCAGTGTGGCCAGTGTGTCGGCGGGGCCGGGCACGCGGGCCAATATCGACGAGTTCACCAAGACCACTTCGCGTGGGGTGGAGACCATCGGTGGCGCGCAGAAGGGCAAGGCGATCATCATTTTGAATCCGGCTGATCCGCCGATGATCATGCGCGACACCATTTTCTGCCAGATTCCCGAGGACGTCGACCGCGATGCGATCACCAAGTCGATCCTCAGCGTGGTCGAGCAGGTGCAGACCTACGTGCCGGGTTACCGGTTGCTCAACGAGCCGCAGTTCGACGAGCCGTCGCTGAATTCGGGTGGGCGTGCGGTGGTGACGACGTTCGTCGAGGTTGAGGGCGCCGGTGATTACCTGCCGCCGTATGCGGGCAACCTGGACATCATGACTGCGGCGGCGACCAAGGTGGGCGAGGAGATCGCCCGCGAGATGGTGGCGGCAAAGGCTGGAGGCGTGAAATGACCGGTATTTGGGACGTTCGGATCACCGACACCAGCCTGCGTGACGGCAGCCATCACAAGCGTCACCAGTTCACGCCTGAGGAGGTCGCGGCGATCGTCGCCGCGATCGATGCCGCCGGGGTGCCGGTGATCGAGGTGACCCACGGCGACGGGCTGGGTGGGTCGAGTTTCAATTATGGGTTTTCCAAGACCCCGGACCAGGAGTTGATCAAGCTCGCGGCGGCTACTGCCAAGGACGCCAAGATCGCGTTTTTGATGCTGCCCGGGGTGGCCACCAAGGAAGACATGAAGACCGCGCAGGGCAACGGCGGTCAGATCTGCCGGATCGCCACGCACTGCACCGAGGCCGACGTGTCGATCCAGCACTTCGGGCTGGCCCGGGAACTGGGCTTGGAGACCGTTGGGTTTTTGATGATGGCCCACACCGTGTCCCCTGAGAAGCTGGCCGCCCAGGCCCGGATCATGGCCGATGCGGGCTGCCAATGCGTGTACGTGGTGGATTCGGCCGGAGCGCTGGTGCTCGAAGGGGTGCGTGATCGGGTGGCCGCGTTGGTCGCCGAGCTGGGCGAGGACGCCCAGGTGGGCTTTCACGGGCATGAGAATCTCGGGTTGGGGGTGGCCAACTCGTTGGAGGCGGTGCGTGCCGGGGCCAAGCAGATCGACGGCTCGGTGCGTCGGTTCGGCGCCGGTGCGGGCAACGCCCCGGTGGAGGCGCTGATCGGGGTGTTCGACAAGGTCGGGATCAAGACCGGCATCGACTTCTTCGACATCGCCGATGCCGCCGAGGACGTGGTGCGCCCGGCTATGCCGGCTGAGTGCGTGCTGGACCGCAACGCGCTGATCATGGGCTACTCCGGGGTGTACTCCAGCTTCCTCAAGCACGCGGTACGCCAGGGTGAGCGCTACGGCGTGCCCGCCCATGAGCTGCTGCACCGGGCCGGCCAGCGCAAGCTGATCGGCGGCCAGGAAGACCAACTCATCGACATCGCCCTGGAAATCCAGCGGGAGCGCGCTGCCGCCGAGTAGCTGTCGGCTCCCTCGGGCACGATGAGGCCGTGACTACCCAACGCGACGACGCCCAGGCGATCCTGGAGCAGCTGGCCGGTCCCGAGGCGCGCCTGCGCGACGACCAGTGGGCAGCGATCGAAGCGCTGGTGGTCGGGCGTCGTCGTGCGCTGGTCGTGCAGCGCACCGGCTGGGGCAAGTCGGCGGTGTACTTCATCGCGGCGAAGCTGCTGCGCCGGAGTGGCCAGGGGCCGACGGTCATCGTGTCGCCCCTGTTGGCGTTGATGCGCAACCAGGTCGCCGCCGCGGAACGGGCCGGGGTGCATGCGGCCACCATCAACTCCGCCAACGTGACCGAATGGGCCGAGGTGCAGGCCAGGGTGGTCGCCGGTGATCTCGACGTGCTGCTGGTGAGCCCGGAGCGGCTCAACAACCCGGACTTTCGCGATGAGGTGCTGCCGGCGCTGGCGGCCCGGGCCGGGCTGGTGGTGGTCGACGAGGCGCACTGCGTCTCGGATTGGGGTCACGATTTCCGGCCGGACTACCGGCGCATCCGCACCCTGATCGCCGAGCTGGGCGCCGACATCCCGGTGTTGGCGACCACCGCGACCGCCAACGATCGGGTGGTCGACGATGTCGCCGGCCAACTCGGGGTGGGTGGTGGCGACACGCTGGTGCTGCGGGGCGGCCTGGATCGCGAGTCGCTGCGGCTGTCGGTGGTGCACGCCGGTGGTCCGGCGCAGCGGGCCGCCTGGATCGGTGCGCACCTGGAAGCACTGCCAGGTTCCGGGATCGTCTACACGCTCACGGTGGCCCAGGCCCACGATGTCGCCGCCGACCTGCGTGCCCAGGGGTTCGCGGTGGCCGCCTACACCGGTTCGACCGAAGCGGCCGACCGGGAGCAGTTCGAGGCCGACCTGCTGGCCAACCGCGTCAAAGCGCTGATCGCCACCTCGGCGCTGGGGATGGGCTTCGACAAGCCGGACCTCGGGTTCGTCATCCACCTGGGTGCGCCGTCCTCGCCGATCGCCTACTACCAGCAGGTGGGACGGGCGGGGCGCTCCACGGCCAGCGCGGAGGTCATCCTGCTGCCCGGCACGGAGGATCAGGACATCTGGCGTTACTTCGCGTCGCTGGCGTTCCCGCCGGAAGCGTTGGTACGCAAGGTGATCGGCGAGCTTTCCGGCGAACGGCCCCAGTCGACACCCGCGCTGGAACCGCTGGTCGACTTGAATCGGTCGCGACTGGAGATGGTGCTCAAGGTCCTCGACGTCGACGGAGCGGTGCGCCGGGTCAAGGGCGGCTGGCTGGGTACCGGGCAGCCGTGGAACTACGACGAGCAGCGTTACCGCAACCTCGCCGAGCTGCGCCGGGCCGAACAGCAGGCGATGCTCGATTATCAGAGCACCGCCGAATGCCGGATGACGTTCCTGCGCGCCCAGCTCAACGACCCGCAACTGCGCCCCGGGGAACGCTGCGGGCGGTGCGACAACTGCGCCGGGCCGCGGTTCGACGCGGAGGTGGATGCGGCCGCCGCCGCGGCCACCCGGGAGCGGCTGATGCGTCCCGGCGTGGAGCTGACCCCGCGCCGCCAGTGGCCGTCCGGGCTGGCGAAACTCGGGGTCGACCTGTCCGGCCGGATCACCGACGGGCCGGCGCCGGGCCGGGTGATCGGCCGCCTCACCGACCTGGGCTGGGGTGTCCGGCTGCGGCGGCTGCTGGACGAGCCGGATCGGGAGGTCCCCGAGGAGGTGGTTCGCGCGGCGGTGGCGGTGCTGGCGAGCTGGGAGTGGAAGAGCAGGCCGACGGCGGTGCTCGGGCTGGATTCGGCCACCCATCCGAAGCTGATCGAGTCGCTGGTGGACCGGTTGGCCGAGCTGGGCCGACTGACCCGCCTGGACACGTTGCGTTATGCACCGGGGCGGCGGGCGAGCACCGCGGCGAACTCGGCCTACCGGGTCGCGGCCCTGCACGGCTGTTGGCAGCCGCCCGCCGAACTGCCGGCGGGTATCGGCCCGGTGCTGCTGGTCGACGACGTCGCCGACAGCGGGTGGACGCTGACGATGGCGGCCCGGGTGCTGCGCGCCGCCGGTGCGCCGGAGGTGCTGCCGTTCGCGCTGGCCAGCGTGAACTGACAACGCGGGTACCGTCGAGTGATGAGCGCAATCATTCGAGCCACCGCCGTGGCCCTCGCGGGTGCGGCGCTGATCCTGGCCCCGGTAGCGAACGCCGCGCCGCAACAGTGCGACCAGACGTTCGGCAACTCGATCGACTCGTACCTGAACCGGCACCCGGACGTCCGGGCTGAGCTGGACGAGAAGGGACGGCAGGAAGACCCGGGCGCTCCGAACCCGGTGCTGTCCTATCTCGAACGGCACCCGCACGTGCGCGACGCGCTGATCACCTTGTCGCAGCAGTGCGTGTGAACGGCGACCGCAACAGGTAGCGGCTGGTGGGCACCGTATCGATGTTCTGGTGCGCGCCGAACGCGCTGACGCTGGCGATCATGCGCCCAACCCGGTCGGTGAGGTCGGCCTCGTCGGCCGCGCCGTAGAACACGTAGGGGTCTGACACCGCGCCGTCGGGGAACAGTTCCTCGACGATGCCGTCGATCGCCGGCGCCTCCTCGGTGAGCGCGCGGACCACGACGTTCTGGGTGTAGCCGAAGGTCGCCTGAGTGTCGATCGCCACCTGGGTGTGGTCGATGTGCCAGCGGTGCAGCCAGGTGGCGTGGTCCAACTCGGCGGGCCGGCGCAGCAGTGCCACGTTGGCCAATCCCGGAGTGCGCGCGCCGTCATCGGGATCCGGCGGTGCCATCGGTGTCGATTCGGTCACCAGATACGCTGCCGCCGAGTCTGATTCGGCCTCGATCAGCGCGATGGCGGCCCGGGCCTGTGTGCCGTAATACTGCTCGGTCCACAGGCTGACGACTGCGGCGGCCGGCGGGTCCAGTGTCGTCAGGGTCATCATGGCATCGCGCACCGGTTCGTCGCGCACGTTGACCGCCACTCCCGGAAGTCCCAGATCCAGCAGCTCCGCGGCGACCGGCCCGCGCAGTTTGCGGCACCATTCCTCGCTGAAATCGGCTGTCCGGGCGACGATCACGACCTTTTCCATCAATGTCTCCTAGGTTGCGGCGCGGAACGCCTCGACGAGTTCGCTGAGCACCTCGGTGGCGCGGTCGGCGTCGCGCGGCAGCGAGCAGGTGACCCGCACATCGGTGACGCCGGCGGCCACCAGTGCCGGCGCCGATGCCACGGTGGCCGCGGCATCGAGGAAACCGTCGGGACGTTTGACGGTCTTCGCGTGGCCCAGCACCTGCAAGCCGCTCGGGTCGCCACCGAGGCCGGCGATGCGGTCCTTCATCTCGGTAATGCCGCCGGCCGGATCCTGGATCGCGGGACCCCACGGAATCCAACCGGTGCCGAACCGGGTCAGCCGGCGTGCTACGGCGTCGTTGACGGTGCCGCTGACCCAGATCGGAACACCCTCTGCCCGAGTCGGTTTAGGCATCTGATGGATGTTCTCGAAGGACAGCTCCGGTGAGTGGTAGCTGCTGCGCTGCTCGGTCCAGAGTGTCTGGCACACCTCCAGGGTGTGATCCAGCAGTCGGCCGCGGCGCTCGAACGGCAACCCAACGGCTTCGTACTCCTCACGCTGCCAGCCGACGCCCACACCGAGGTCGAGTCGTCCGCCCGACAGCACATCCAGGGTAGCCAACTGCTTGGCCAACACCGCCGGTCGGCGCAGCGCCGCCAGCAGGACCGCGGTGCCGAGCCGGATCCGGGTGGTGGTCGCCGCCAGCGCGGTCAGCACGATCAGCGGGTCCAGCCATTGGCCGTCGGGACCGGTCGGCTGGCGTCCGCCGGCGATCCCGCCCAGCCGGGGGTCGGCGTAGGCGTCCGGGTTCTCGCCGAACACCACATGGTCGGAGACGACGACCCGGTCCACCCCGGCGGCGTCCATCGCGGCGCCCAGCGCCAGGGTGGCGCCCCAGTCATGGCCGGGGTCATCGGTGAAAGTCTTGAGCTGCAGCGAGATCTGGGGTGCCATCACGTTCGCACCTTTCGGGCCGGCCGGGACTCGATCGCGTCGATCGACAGCGTGCGCACCGCGATCCGCCAGCCCTGGGCGCCGCGGCGGTAGACGTCGCTGTAGCGCAGATACCAGACGTGATCGGTGAACTGGCCGTCATGGGCGATCCAGTGGTGCGCCACCCCGGTGATGGCACCGGTCGCCACATCGCCGGCGCCGGTGTAGAACTCGCCGACGATGCCGTGCTGGGTTCGGGTCACCCCGGCCAGCGCGGACATCGCGGCCCGCACGCCGGCGTGGCCGTTGTGGCGCACGCACGGCTCCAGGTGGTCCGGCGGCTGCGGCAGGATCAGTTCGGCGTCAGGGGTGAACAATTCGGCCACCTCGTCGAAGCGGCGAGCATCGACATAGCCGGCGTAGCGGTGCACGAGCCCGGACAGCTCCCACTGGTCGGCGACGGGCAGAGTCATGGCGCCGAACTCAGCGTCGGCTTGACCCCGCCGAGTTGTGCGGTGAGCGCGTCGGCGGTTCGGCGCAGGCCGCGGGCCCACTTGGTGATCTCGGTGTCGGTCAGGGGCCGCTGAGCATGCAGCGACACCACCATCGCCTGGCGTTGGTGATGGTCGTAGACCGGCGCTGAGATCACGCTGATGTCATGGCGCTCACGAGTGCCCCCTGATCGGCTTTCGTCGCGCAGGTACACCCGCTCACCGATCGCGGACACCAGCTCGCCCAGTAGGGCCCGCAGCTCGTCGGGCAGATCGCTGGACAGGCCCGCCATCAGGGCGTAGAGCCGTTGCCCGCCCGGGGTAAGCCGCTCCACCAGGTAACCGTCGGCGCGGCAGGCGGAGACGACGCGCTCGAGGCGTTCGCTCTCGGAGCGCAGCGGGATGGTGGGTTGCCGGGCCAGCCAGTCTTGTAGGGCGGCGTCGTCCCAGAGCACGAACATCAATCCGACCGGCGGGGCGAACGGATAGCTCTGACCGGCCTGCACCCCCAGATGCGCGTTCGGCGCCGCGACCAACTCCAGCACCGTGATCCGGTCCTCGACCACCGCGCTCAGCGCCGCGGAGGTGTTGAAGTCGTGCGAGAGCCGGCGCAGTTCCTCGCGTGCCTCCGGGCCGACTCGCAGCGACTGCTGGGCGGCGCGGCCCAGGGAGATCAACCTCGGCCCGAGCCGGTAGGCCTTGTCCGCGCCGTCGCGGATCAGGTAACCCGCATCGGTCAGGGTGGTCGCGATACCCAGGCAGGTCGGCTTGGACAGGCCGGTCCGGCGGGCCAGCTCGGACAGGCCGAAGCGCTGGTCCGGGTGGTGGGCCAAAAAGTCCAGCACACTCACCACCCGCTCGGTCGGCGGGGATTGTCGGGGCGCCGGCATTGCAGCATGCTACCCCGACGGTCTAACCTCGGTTCGAGATATCTACCAAGTCGGTCCAATAGTGAACCAATAGATGATCTGCGAGGTGCTGCAGCGATGTACTCCGAACCCCTTTCGGCCGCGATCGCCGAGGCGGAGAAGCTGGTTGCCGCCGCTCCGCACATCGAGACCGAAGCCGACCTGCTGGAGGGCCTGCAGTACCTGGCCGGCGGTATCGAGGCATGCGTGCACGCCGCGTTCAACTCCGAACGCGATCACCCGTTCTTGCTGTCGGGCACTGGACCGTTCACCAAAATGGGCCTGGACAACCCCGACACGTTGTACTTCGGCACTGTGGTGCGCCCCGGCAACGAGTATGTGGTCAGCGGCCGGCGCGGGACCACGACTGACCTGAGCTTCCAGCTGCTCGGCGGCGAATACACCGACGACAACGTGCCGGCCAGCGAGGCGGCGTTCGATGACCGCGAGCTTGATGTCGCCGCCGACGGCAGCTTCACCTGGCGCTTCCAGCCGAAGTCGCCGGCGCAACTGGTGATCCGCGAGGTTTACAACGACTGGGACGCCCAGCGTGGCACGCTCTCGATCGCCCGGACCGACACTGCGGGCACCGCACCTCCGCCGCTGACCAGCAGACTCATCGAGAAGCGCTATGCGGCGGCAGGAAAGCAACTGATCAACCGGATAAAGACCTGGTTGGCGTTTCCGCAGTGGTTCTATCTCAACCTTCCGGTCAACACCATGGTGGCGCCGCGGCTCACCCCCGGCGGGCTGGCTACCCAGTACTCGTCGGCCGGGCACTACGAGTTGCGGCCCGGCGAGGCACTGGTGATCACACTGCCGGTGACCGACGCACCGTACCTGGGCTTCCAGCTGGGTAGCCTCTGGTACATCTCGCTGGACTACATCAACCACCAGACGTCGCTGAACGGCACGCAGGCGCAAGCGGATCCGGACGGCAAGATCCGGATCGTGGTCTCCGACACCGATCCAGGGATCACCAACTGGGTCGAGACGTGTGGGCACCGCCGCGGTTTCCTGCAGTTCCGGTGGCAGCGGGTGTCGCGACAGCTGACCGAGGCAGACGGGCCGACTGTCGAGCTCGTCGATGTCGACTCGGTGTCGTCGGCGCTGCCCTACTGCGACGACAACGTGATCACACAAGACGCTTGGCGCGCGCGTATTGCGCAGCGGCAGCAGCAAATCGCTAACAGAATGCTGGGGTGAAGATGACCGGAATGCTGAGGAGCAAAGTCGTGGTGATCAGCGGGGTCGGGCCGGGGCTCGGTAGCACCCTGGCGCACCGATTCGCGGCCGAGGGCGCCGATCTGGTGCTGGCCGCGCGTAGTGCGGATCGCCTCGAGGAGGTGGCGAAAGAGGTCACCGCCACCGGGCGGCGTGCACTAGCCGTGCCGGCCGACATCACCGACGATGATCAGGTCGCCAACCTGGTGAAGGCCGCCACCGCCGAGTACGACCACATCGACGTGTTGATCAACAACGCCTTCCGCGTGCCATCGATGAAGCCGCTGGCGCAGACCAGCTTTCAGCACATTCGGGATGCCATCGAACTCAGCGGGCTCGGCGCGCTGCGCCTGACCCAGGCCTTCACGCCCGCCCTGGCCGAGGCCAACGGCTCAATCGTCAACCTGAACTCGATGGTGATCCGGCACTCGCAGCCCAAGTACGGGGCCTACAAGATGGCCAAGGCCGCGCTGCTGGCGATGTCGCAGTCGTTGGCCTCCGAACTCGGAGAGCAGGGCATCAGGGTCAACTCCGTTGCGCCCGGCTACATCTGGGGCGAGACACTGCAGAGTTACTTCACCCACCAGGCCGGCAAGTACGGCACCACCGTCGAACAGATCTACGCTGCCACCGCGGCGAACTCCGATCTGAAGCGCCTGCCCACCGAGGACGAGGTGGCCTCGGCGGTACTGTTTCTGGCCAGCGACCTGGCCAGCGGCATCAGCGGCCAGGTCCTCGACGTCAACTGCGGGGAGTACCACAACTGATGATAGCGCGCACCGATGTCGGCACCGTCGAGGACCTGCACGCCTCGGCCACCAAGATGGTCGGCCTCGACGACTTCGGGCCGGACGACGACAACTACCGTGAAGCGCTCGGCGTGCTGCTGGACTCCTACCGCAACGAAGCCGATCTCACCGAGCTGGGCAGCAAGATGAACCGGTTCTTCCTGCGCGGCGCGCTGGTGGCCCGGCTGCTGTCGCAGGCCGGCTGGAAGCAGCATCCCGAGTATGCCGACGTCGTCATCGAGCGGCCGATCTTCGTTACCGGACTGCCCCGCACCGGCACCACCGCGCTGCACCGGCTGCTGGGCGCCGACCCGGCCCATCAGGGTCTGGAGATGTGGCTGGCCGAGTTCCCGCAGCCGCGCCCGCCCCGCGAGACCTGGGAGGCCAACCCGGTCTTCGCGCAGATGCAGGCCCAGTTCGCCCGGCACCATGAAGAGAACCCGGACTACACCGGGCTGCACTTCATGACCGCCGACGGCTTGGAGGAGTGCTGGCAGTTGCTGCGCCAGTCGCTGCACTCGGTGTCCTATGAAACCCTGGCCCACCTGCCGAGCTATTCGCGCTGGCTCTCCGAGCAGGATTGGGTGCCGTCGTATCAGCGGCATCGCCGCAACCTGCAACTGATCGGGCTCAACGACCCGGGCAAGCGGTGGGTGCTCAAGAATCCCAGTCACCTGTTCGCCCTGGACGCGATCATGGCGGTCTACCCGGATGCGCTCATCGTGCAGTGCCACCGCCCGGCCGAGACGATCATGGCGTCGATGTGCTCGCTGGCCCAGCACACCACCGAAGGCCAGTCGAACACCTTTGTCGGCGCGCAGATCGGTGCCGACGAGTTGGAGACGTGGGCCCGTGGGCTGGAACTGTTCAACGCCCAGCGCGCCCAATACGATCAGGCCCAGTTCTGCGATCTCGACTACCACGACTTCGTCGCCGATCCGGTGGCCGCCGCGGCGGGTATCTACGAGCACTTCGGCCTGCCGTTGTCGGATGAGGCACGTCAGGCGATGGCCGACGACTACGCCGCCAGCAAGACCGGACCGCGTGCGCCCAAACACCATTACGCGCTGGAGGATTACGGCCTGACCACCGAGCAGGTGCAGGAGCGCTTCGCCGGCCTGTGAGCGCTGGGGTGGCCCTTCTCCGCGAGCGTGCGGGTCCCCGGCCGACACGCCGATGAATTCACCGGGTTTGCGCACGCTCGCGCCAGGGTTGGCGGAGCCTAGTCGAGGCCGTCGCCGGGCGGCGGGGCGCTGGACCTCTCCTCCAGATGCCCTTCGGCGACCGCGTGCCGAATGCTCTTGGCCAGGTTCGGACAGCCGCGATTACGGCTGCTGTCGTGGCCGGCTTCACGCTCGGCGGTGAAATAGGCGCACTGCTTCAGCGATGCCGAATTCCACTGCACGGAGGTGTATCCGGGCCCCAGCTTCTTCACCTCGACGGTGGCCCGGCAGTGCCGGCACTCAACCGGCATCAGACCCGAACGCAGGTAGCGTTCGGAATCGCGTTCGGTCGCAGCACGTATCGCTTCGTACCGGGCGGGGTCTACCGGGAAAAGTGGTTGGCGCGCGTAGCGGGTGTCGGGACCGGAGTCGTCGGCGCCCGGCTCGTCATCGTGGTCGTCGTGCGGGCCGTAGAGCACCAGCATCGACCGAGCCAGGTCGTCGACGCCGGGGACCTCGGGAACCTCCGGGGACATGACGTTCGACTACTCGGCTTTAACGGTTTCGGCGGATTCGTCTGCTTCGGCCTTCTCCCGCAGGTTCGCTTCGACCTCGGCGTTCCACTTCTCGTTGGCGACCGTCGCGTCGATCTCGATCTCGAAGCGATCCGTCATCTCCGGGGCGACGTCGGCGACGTCGACGTAGAACTGCGAGTACCAGCGGCGCAGCTGGTAGACCGCACCGTCCTCCTCGACCAGCAGCGGGTTCTCGATCCGGCTCTTGTGCGTCCAGATCTCGACGTCCTGCAGGAAGCCCTTGCTGACGCCTTCCGTCATGGCGTCGGCGATCTTTTCGGTGGTCGCGTCGTCCAGACCCTTGGGCTTCTGCACGATGACGCCCCACATCAGCCGGAACTGGTCATGGCTCACCGGGTAGTGGCAGTTGATCAGGATCGACTCGGCCTTGAAACCGCCATAGCTGTTGTGCAGCCAGTTGATCATGAACGACGGCCCGAAGTACGACGCCTCCGAATCAAGTTCTGATTCCCCGTATGAGGTGCCCAGACCGGGGACGTCTGGGCGTCCGACATTGTGCAAATACTGCGAGGCGATGTGGCCCTCGAAGACGTTCTTGAAGGACGTGGGCAGCCCATAGTGGATGTAGAAGAAGTGCGCGAAGTCGGTGACGTTGTCGATGATGTCGCGGCAGTTGGAGTCAATCAGCATGGAATTCCAGCGCCAGTCGGTCCACTCCCCGCTGGACCACTCCGGGATCTCGGGGATACGCACCTCGTCCGGCGGCTGGTTGCCCTCGGGGTCGTGCCACATGAACAGCAGCCCACCGCGGACGTCGGTCGGGAAAGAGCGGGTGCGCGCCATCCGCGGGGTCCGCTTGGAGTAAGGAACCAGTTTGCAGCGGCCGTCGCCGCCCCAGCGCCAGTCGTGGAACGGGCAGGCGACCTCGTCGCCCTTGATAGTGCCGCGGCTCAGGTCGCCGCCCATGTGCCGGCAGTAGGCATCGAGTACGTGCAGGTCACCGTGGGAGTCGCCGAACACCACCAGCTTGGCGCCGAACGCGTGGATCGCATGCGGCTTGCCGTCCTGGAACTCCTTCACCGGCCCCAGGCAGTGCCAGCCCCGGGCGTAGCGGTCCGGCAGTGTCCCCGTGTCAATCTCGCGGACGCCGACGTCGGCGTTGTCAGTGCTCACCTGTTGCCTCCAACCAGTTGCTTCTAACTAGAACACGTTACAGTTTTTCCACCCGGTTGCGCAATAAAGCCTGCTGGTTCGGGGTCTTTCGGCCCTGGGGTATATCTGGACAATGCAGCTCTTCTCTTTCAACGGCCGTTCCCCGCGGATCGATCCCACCGCCTTCGTCGCCCCGACCGCCACGCTGATCGGCGACGTCACCATCGAGGCCGGCGCCTCGGTGTGGTTCGGCGCCGTGCTGCGCGGTGACGACGCCCCCATCGTGGTGCGCGAAGGCGCCAACGTGCAGGACGGATCGGTGCTGCATGTGCCGCCGGGTGTGCCGGTGGACATCGGGCCCGGTGCGACGGTGGCGCACATGTGCCTGATCCACGGCGCGCACGTGGGTGCCGAGGCACTGATCGGCAACCACGCCACCGTGCTCGACGGTGCGGTCATCGGCAGCCGCAGTCTGATCGCGGCCGGTGCCACGGTGCTGGCCGGTACCAAGATCCCCGACGGAGTCCTGGTGGCCGGTGCGCCCGCCGTCGTCAAGGGCCCGATCGCCGGGACCGGCGCCGAGATGTGGATCAACGCGAACCCGAAGTACTACCAGGACCTCGCGCAGCGCTACCGCGACGGGCTCGAGCCGGTGGAGTCGAGCTAAGTCCCGCTAGCCGCGAACTCGGCCAGCAGTGGGGTGAACGTGTCATCGGATGCGTCGGCCCCGCCGGAAGCGTCGGTGAAGGGGATCTCGAACAGGGTGTAGGACCCCCCCAAGGTCGTAACGAAGTCCTTCATGCCGCCGTCGGTGATCAGGAACGTGTTGGTGAAAAAGGGCGTGATACTGAATTGGCTGGCGTACCCCAGCTCCGGATCATCGATGACGGTGGTGGTGAACAAGTGCATCATGCCCCCGATGGGAAAGTTGAAATCGAACATCTTGGTCGTGTCGAAAACCGTTCCCGCGCTGGGGTAGCCGGCTGAATCGTCGAGCAGGCTGAGGACCTCGATGTGCTCGTTGCTGTAGAAGCTGGGGACGACGAAATTGGTGATGTGGGCCGTGTACCAGTCGGGTCCGTCGACGGAGTGCGCGACGGTGTAGTCGCCATGCGTGCTGCTGATGGGCCCGAATTGGTCTCGCCCGCCGTCGGTCCACCCCAGGACGTCATAGAAGCCGGGAGCCTCCATGCTGGCACCGGTGCCATAGGGCCAGCTGGCGTCGATCGCGTCGGCGGCCGCGGCGGAACTGGCCGCAAGGGCCGCCGCGACGGCTCCAAGGAAAACGATGACCCCATAACGGCGCATAACCCCACCCCCGCAGGTGCTACAGCATTAATTCAGGCTGTTCTGCGAACCTAGCCGGGCCTCGCACATCTGTCAATAAGACAGATTGTTACGGAAAAGCCGAATTTCTAGATTTTTCGGGCGGTCTTGGCGGCCCGGTCCAGTTCCCAGTACGCGCGCAGCGCGACGAGCTGACCGGCCTCGTTGGCCCGATAGGTGAACACACCCTCGGTGACGATCTGATGACCGCCCATGGTGATGGTGATGTTTCCGGTGTTGGCTTCCTCGTCACCGCACTGGAAGGTGTCGGAGAAGTTGAATTCGATCTTGTCGGTGCTGGCGATCGCCTTGTCCCAGAAAGCCGAGATCTCGTCACGACCGCGGTGACCTTTGCCCTCGGGATCGAAGTGCGACGGCCCGATCGGGTCTTGCACGATCGCGTCGTCGGCGAAGTTCGCCAGCCAGGCTTCCTTGTCGCGAGCGACTACCGCGTCACGGGAGCGCTTACCGGCCAGGTGGGCGGGGTGCTCTGAGTTCATGTGGGTAGTCCTCTCACTTGGCGGGCTTGTCGGCGCTGACGACCCACATCGAGTAGTACTGCGAACCGCCGCCGTAGGCGTGCCCCAAGGCTTTTCGGGCGTTCGGAACCTGGTGGTCACCGGCCTTGCCCATCACTTGGATCGCCGACTCAGCGAACCGGATCATTCCCGACGCGCCGATCGGGTTGGAGGACAGCACCCCGCCGGACGGGTTCACCGGCAGCCTCCCGCCGATCGCGGTCTCACCGGCCTGGGTGAGCTTCCAGCCCTCGCCGATCGCAGCAAATCCCAGGTTCTCCAGCCACATCGGCTCGAACCAGGAGAACGGAACGTAGATCTCCGCGGCGTCGATCTCGTCGATCGGGCTGGTGATCCCGGCATCGCGCCACAACGCGGCCGCAGCGTCGCGGCCCGCCTGCGGATTGACCTGGTCGCGGCCGGAGTAGGCCAGCGGTTCGGTGCGTAGCGCGGTGGCGTGAATCCAGGCCACCGGCTGGCCCGCGTCGACTCGGGCTTGTGCGGCGGTTTCGTCGCCGATCACGATCGCGCAGGCACCGTCGGACGACGGGCAGGTCTCGTCGAAACGGATTGGGTCCCACAGCATCTGAGACGCCATCACCTTCTCCACGGTGATGTCGGGCTGGTGCAGGTGCGCGAGCGGGTTGCGGGCGCCGTTGAGCCGGTCCTTGACCGCGACGATGGCGCCGATGTCGGTCGGCGCGCCGGAACGACGGATGTAGGCGCGCACATGCGGGGCGAAGTAACCGCCGGCGCCCGCGCCGACCGGCTTGGTGAACGGCACCGGAATGCTCAGCGCCCACATGGCGTTGGACTCCGACTGCTTCTCCCAGGCCATCGCCAGCACCCGCCGGTACTTGCCGGACTTGACCAGGCTGGCCGCCACGATCGCGGTCGAGCCGCCCACCGAACCGGCGGTGTGCACCCGGATCAGCGGCTTGCCGGTGGCGCCTACGGCGTCGGCCATGAACAACTCGGGCATCATGACGCCTTCGAAGAAGTCCGGTGCCTTGCCGACCACCACCGCGTCGATGTCGTCGAACGTCGAGCCGGAATCGGCCAGGGCGCGGTCGATGGCCTCGCGCACCAGACCGTTCATCGACACGTCCTGGCGCTTGGCGACATACTTGGTCTGCCCGGTGCCCAGCACCGCAGCGAGTTGGGCCATCAGTTGCGTCCTTCCATCACTGTGACCAGATTCTGTTGCAGCGCAGGCCCGCTGGTGGCGTGGGCCAGTACCCGGCCTGCCGAACCGTTGAAGATGTGCTGCGCGGCAAAGCCGATGCGCTCCAAACCGGCGACGAACATCGGATTGGCCGCCAGGGCGCCGCCGGACGGGTTCACCTTCGTCCTCGACGGCAGCCGCATCGCCTCGGTCAGGATCAAGTGCTGGTGGGTGAACGGGGCATGGATCTCGGCGACGTCCACCGCGGGCATGTCGTCGCCGCTGGCCGCGCGCGCCGAGACGGTGGTCGACGGCGAACGGGTCAGATCCCGGCTGCCCAGCACCGGCGACTCGATGCGGTGCTCGAAACCGGTGATCCAGGCCGGGTTTTCGCACAGCTCTCGGGCCTTGTCGCCGGAGGCCAGCACGATCGCGGCGGCGCCGTCGGTGATCGGCGCGATGTCGTGCCGGCGCAGGGGTTCGGCGAAGAACGGGCGATCCAACAGTTCATCGAGACTGGTGGATGACTCCACCGAGTCCACCCGGTCGGCGACCGCGAACGAATCCAGCGCCACCCGGGCCATCTGCTCGGCGGTCCACTGGCCGCCGTCGAGGCCGAGGCGGGCTTGCAGCCCGGCGATCGAGACCGAGTCGGGCCACAGCGGAGCGACGGTGTAGGGGTCGGTCTGCAAGGCGAGGATCCGGCGCAGCTGCCCGGCCGAGGACTTGCCGAAGCCGTAGGCTAGCGCGGTGTCGACCTCGCCGGTCAACACCTTGATGTAGGCCTCATACAGTGCCCAGGCGCCGTCCATCTCCACATGCGACTCGTTGATCGGCGGAACCGCGCCGATCGAGTCGATCGCTGAGATGAACGAGAAAGCTCGTCCGGCAAGGTAATCCGACGAACCGGAACACCAGAAGCCGATGTCGGTCTGAGCGATACCCAGCTCGGCGTACAGCTGAGCGAAGCACGGCATCAACATCTCGACGCCGTTGGTCGTGCCGTCGGTGCGGCGAACGTGCGGGGCGTGGGCGAACCCCACCACCGCGACATCGCGTTGCGTCATGCTGCCCCTCACAGGTGGTGCTTGTAGGTGTCGTAGTCGGCGTCCGGTTCGCCGGTGGGCCGGAAGTATTCGATGTTGTCGATGCCCAGGCCCCACTCCTCGCGGGGCTTCCACACCGCCTCGACCCGCATCCCCATCCGCACCTCGTGGGCGTCGATGTCAGATACCAGGTGCAGGAACGGAATGTCGGCACCGTCGAGCAGCACATAGGCGGCCACATACGGCGGCTTGATGCGTTGCCCGGCGAACGGGATGTTGATGATGGCGAACGTCGTCACCGTGCCCGTGTCGGGCAGCTCGACGAAGTTGTCCAACGGCAGGCCGGTGGCCGGATCGGCTTCTTTTGGCGGGAAGTACAGCTTGCCCTCGGTGCCGGTGCGCGCCCCGAGCAGCTTGCCTTCCTGCAGGGCGCGCAGGTATGCGCTCTCCGGCAGTGAGGCGGTGTGCTGGATTTCCAGGCTGGACGGGATCACGACCATGGTCACCGGATCCCGGTTGTCGGTGGTCGGCGTTACCGGCTCGGCGTCGTCACCGATCTCGAAGTAGGCGATGTCGGTGATCGCTCCGACGGTCTCGTCGGCCCAGTGCACGTGCACCCGGGTGCCGGTGCCGATCGCTTTGGGGCTTTCCGCCGCCACCGCGTGCAACAACGGCACATCGGCGCCGTCGAGCTTGATCAGCGCCCAGGCGAACGCAGTGTGCAGCGGCTGGCCCTCCAGCGGCGTCGACTGCCAGGTCCACGACATCACGGTGCCGACACTGGCCACCGGTACGATCTCCGTGAGCTGTTCGTAGCTGACCGGGTCGTATTCGGCAGGCGGCACGTACACCCGACCGTCGGAACCTCGGACGCCGACGATGCGGCGCTCACGCAGAGCGGTGAAGAACGCGCCGAGGGTGGGGCCGACTGAACGTGTGTAGTCGAAGGACAACTTCAGCGGCGCGGAAAGGGGTGGCTCGTGCTCATCGATCTGCGCGCGGTGGCTTTGGCTGGCAGTCACGGCATCGAGTAGAACAGGTTCTAACAATGGTGGCAAGCATGCGAGCAAGGAGCCAAGGATGAAGCTGGGACTGCAGCTGGGCTATTGGGGCGCACAGCCGCCGACCAACCACGCCGAACTCGTGGGCGCGGCCGAGGAAGCCGGCTTCGACGCTGTTTTCACCGCCGAGGCCTGGGGCTCGGACGCCTACACGCCGCTAGCGTGGTGGGGTTCGTCGACTTCCCGCGTGCGGCTGGGCACCTCGGTGGTGCAGCTGTCGGCGCGCACCCCGACGGCGTGTGCGATGGCTGCGTTGACGCTGGATCACCTCTCCGGCGGCCGGCACATCCTCGGGCTCGGCGTCTCCGGCCCGCAGGTGGTGGAGGGTTGGTACGGCCAGCGCTTCGGCAAGCCGCTGGCCCGCACCCGCGAATACATCGACATCCTGCGCCAGGTCTGGGCCCGCGAGGCCCCGGTGACCAGCGCCGGCCCGCATTACCCGCTGCCGCTTTCGGGCGAGGGCACCACCGGGCTGGGCAAGGCGTTGAAGCCGATCACCCACCCGCGGCGCGCCGACATCCCGGTGATGCTGGGCGCGGAAGGCCCGAAGAACATCGCGCTGGCCGCCGAGATCGCCGACGGCTGGCTGCCGATCTTCTATGCCCCGCGGCTGGCCGGCATGTACAACGAGTGGCTCGACGAGGGCTTCGCCCGTCCCGGGGCGCGGCGTACCCGCGAGGACTTCGAGATCTGCGCGACCGCTCAGGTGGTCATCACCGAGGACCGCGCCGCGGCGTTCGCCGGGATCAAGCCGTACCTGGCGCTCTACATGGGCGGGATGGGGTCGGAGGACACCAACTTCCACGCCGAGGTCTACCGCCGGATGGGCTATTCGGAGGTCGTCGACGACGTGACAAAGCTGTTCCGCAGTGGACAAAAGGACGGCAAAGAACAAGCGGCCAAGATCATCCCCGACGAGCTGGTCGACGACGCCGTGATCGTCGGCGACATCGACTACGTCCGTAAGCAGATCAAGGTGTGGGAAGCCGCCGGCGTGACGATGATGGTGGTCACCGCGCGCGACACCGCCCAGGTTCAACAGCTGGCATCGCTGATCTGAGGCCGGTTCGCGTGGTCGACGAACTGCCGTATATCGACGAGCACGTGGTGCGCGTCGACGCTCCGCGAGAGCTGGTCTGGGCCGCGCTGCAGCGGTACACGACGTCGTTGCTCCGCAACGGCGAACGCAATCCGCTGCTGGTGCTGCTCGGCCCGGAACCGCGCGCCGGCTTTGCGATCGCCGAGGGCGTTGAGCCGCGGCGAATCATTCTGGTTGGGCGACACCGGTTCTCGCGCTACCGGCTGGTCTTCGAACTCACCGACGCGCCCGGCGACGGGACTTTGGTGCGGGCCCGCAGCTACGCGGCGTTTCCCGGGCTCCATGGTCGCGCGTACCGTGCGCTGGTAATCGGTACCCGGTTGCACGTCGTGGCCACCAACCACATGCTGCGTGCGATCCGCGCCGGCACATTCGCGTAACGGCACCTCGCCTTGCACGTCGACTAGAACACGTTCTAGATTGGCCGGATGAGCGAAGCCGGCCTGTGGAACATCGCCCGTGATACCCCCGACGCCGCCGCGGTGGTTGACGTCCTGGGCGGTGAGCTGACCTACGGTGAGCTGGCCGCGCGCGCCGACCGCTACGGCCGCGGCCTGCAGGCGCTGGGCTTAGAGCCCGGCGACGTGCTGGTGATGGTGCTGCCCAACATCGTCGACACACTGGCGGTGTACTTCGCCGCCATGCAGACCGGGCTGTACATCGTGGCGATCAACTGGCACCTGACCGGCCCGGAGATCGGTTACATCCTCTCGGACAGCGGCGCCAAAGCCCTTGTCGCCCATGAGCGATTCGCCGAAGCGTCGAAGATCGCCGCCGACGAGGCCGGCCTGGCCGCCGACCGCCGCTTCGCCGTGGGCAACATCGACGGCTTCACAGCGCTCTCGGAGCTGGGCGCGGGGGAAGAGGGCCGGCCCGACGTGCGCACCATGGGTGCGGCCATGCTCTACACCTCGGGCACCACCGGCAAGCCCAAGGGCGTCAAGCGTCCGCTGACCGGAGCCGACCCCGACGCGGTGCCGGTGGCCTCCGCGGGCTTCTTCGCGCTGTATGACCTGGCGCCGTTCGACAACCACGTGCACATCTGTGGCTCCCCGCTGTATCACACTGCGGTGCTGAACTTTTCGGCCATCTCCATTCAGCTGGGCCACAAGGTGGTGCTGATGGACAAGTGGGACCCCGAGGAGATGCTTTCGCTGATCGCCGAGCATCGGGTGACCCACAGTCACATGGTGCCCACCCAGTTCCGTCGGCTGCTGGCGTTGCCGGCCGAGGTGCGGGCGCGCTACGACGTGTCGTCGCTGCGCAATGTCATCCACGGCGCGGCGCCGTGTCCGCCCGAGGTCAAGCGGCAGATGCTGGACTGGTGGGGCCCGGTGATCACCGAGTACTACGCTGCCACCGAGGGCGGCGGCACCAAGATCAGCGGCGAGGAGTGGCTGGCCCACCCCGGTTCGGTCGGCAAGGCCTGGCCGTATTCGGTGGTCAAGGTTCTCGACGACGACGGCAACGAACTGCCGGCCGGTGAGGTCGGCACCGTCTACATGCAGATGGGCGGATCCAGCTTCGCCTACCACAATGACAAGAAGAAGACCGAGGAGAACCGTGCCGGTGACCTGTTCACCGTCGGCGACGTCGGCTACCTCGACGAAGAGGGCTACCTGTTCCTGCAGGACCGCAAGACCAACATGATCATCTCCGGCGGGGTCAACGTCTACCCGGCCGAGATCGAGAACGAGCTGATCATGCACCCGAAGGTGCTAGACGTCGCGGTGTTCGGGGTGCCCGATGAGGACTGGGGCGAGTCGATCAAGGCCGTCGTGCAGCCCGCCGAGGGGGTGGTCGGTGATGACGCGCTGACCGCCGAGCTCATGGAGTACGCGAGCGCGCGGCTGGCGAAGTTCAAGTTGCCCAAGTCAATTGACTACATCGTCGAGATGCCGCGCGACCCCAACGGCAAGCTGTACAAGCGGAAATTGCGGGACCCGTACTGGGAGGGGCGGGGAGCGAAGATCTAGGGGGCCCTTCTACGCTGCTGGCCGGCAACGTCGCATTTATCGCGGAAATCCTTCTCTGACCATCTCTTCGATCTCCTCAACGGATTTCGACATCAAATGACTGAAGATCGTGCTGTACGGCTGCCCTAGAATAGCGCTCCCAGCAGGCGATTTGATCTCTGTTTCCCATTCGTCTTCGGTTGGCGCTACCGTGACGTCACGGCTGAACCCCATCTTGTACAGGGGCGGGCCCAAGCTTTCTAGGGCGAATGCGCTACGTGCAGTAGAACTCCACCGCCAGACCAGGTACTTCTCTAGAAGTTCGAAGTCAGAAAATCTTGCGATAGCCGTGTAGTGCTTGCCGCGATCATCTGTTTTATCGACCACCCACCATTCACCTTCTCTACGAAGATGGAATGATTCATCGTCAGCTATGAAGGTCGCCTCTGCTTTGGCGCTGTCCAGCGATACAGAAGCGTCCCTCAAGCGCGCCAAATTAGCCCACTCGGTCCACGCGCGAGACAGTCGAGCGAATTTGTCTGTCATCTCCGAACCTCCTTCAGGTAGCCTGACTCAATCAATGCATCCACCGAGGCTTCTTGCCCTGGCGGTGCCATCACCCGATATTGGATGCCCCCGCCGGGCTGGTGGAACCACGGGGCTGCTCGGGACTGTTCGATATGCCAGCCGGGCGGAAGAGCTGTCGGATCATTTACGACATATGTGTAATAGGGCTTAGTGGCACTGCTGGGCGGTAGCGACAGCTGGGCGAACGGGGTGCCTTCGGGGGCGAGGTAGGCGCCACCGGGATGCCCGAATCGTCCGAGTTCGGTTCCCGCGGCCAAGTCGGCGTCGGGAATGACGCTGCCTGGTATTGCGTAGGGCTTGCTGGCCAGGCTGTCGTTAGGGTAGATCAGATGGCCGGCGGGGTCGGTGAATTGTGGTCCCGGTTCGATGGGGTGGTGGCCGTCGAATAAGGGCGAATCTGCAGGTAGTGGATGTACCTCGGCTGCTGGTGCCGGCACGTGTGGGCCGCTGTGCGGGACGTGCTCGTGGGCAAGCACCGGTGGGCCGTGGTCGGCGGTCGTTAACGGTGGGATGTGATCGCCACTGGTGGTGACCGGGGTGTGCACGCCAGGATGGTGGATGCCGAGATCGTCGGCGGCAGTTTGAGCCCGTATCTCGGCTTGGGTGATTGCCCGCGGCAGCACGTTGTCGGCGGTCAGGCCGGCAGCGCTACCGCCACTGGTCGCGAGGGCTTCGCGGGCGAACAGAGCCCGCATGCCCTGCCAGCCGGCTTCGACACCGGCCTTGCCGGCGGTGACCGCGGGTCCGGCGCCCACCGCGGTGAAGATGACGTTCTGCAGCAGCGCGTCATCTGGGGTGACGCGGCCCGGGTCGAGGAATCGGGAGGCGACGAGCTTGCCGTCCTGATAGGTGAAGTAGGCGCTACTACCGCCGCCGGCGCCCTGGTCGTAGATCTCGCCGGTGCCATTCTTGAGGGTGCCGGTCACCACCATCTTCTGGCCCTCGAGCGTGTAGGCGAACGACACTGCGCCGCCGGGACCTAGGTGCACTGAGGCAGGATCGATGCCCGAGTAGTCGGGGATCTTGCCCAAGTCATCGAGGGCATCGGCAAGATTTTTCTTCAACGCCGGCAGCCGGGTCATCGCGGCCTGGGCATCATCGCTGCCGGCGCCGTGCGCATAGGCTTTCGCCGCGGCGTCATCGAGCGCCTTTTGTGCGGCTCGCACCCGGGCCATCGCATCGAGTACTGCTTGGTTGTTGGCGCGTATGAGATCCTCGAATGCGGATCGGTCGTCCGGCGCAGTCGGGGCGGGGCTCAGGGGGCCGTGCAGCGGTGGCCGGTCGTAGCCATCGGACAGCAGCTTGGTCGTCGAAGCTTGCAGGGTTGCAGCGTAGTCGTCGCGCAGCTTTTCGATCTGATGCAGGATGCCGGCAGTGTCATCGATTGCCACCTGCTCTAACTCGGAGATGTCCAGGTCCGCCTGCCGGTACATCCCGATGCGGTTGTCGATGTCTTGAAGCTGGATCTCTAGCGCCTTGATCTTCGCGGCCGCGGACTTCTGGGCCTGCGCCAGTGCGGCGGCGATGGTTTCCAGGTCGGTGCCGATCGCGCTGAGTTGGGTTTGTTGCAGATGCAAGGTGGTGGTGGCGCGCTGCACTTCGCGCGAGTCGTTGATCGGGTGTTCGCCGTTCTCCCGGTTCCAAGCGGCCTGGAATCGTTGGCGGGCTTGGGCGAACGCGGCACTGGATTCGGCGGTGCATGCGCCTGCGTCGTGAAAGGCTCTCGCCAGCTCGTCGATGACGGCCGGGTTGCCGCTTTGCAGGGTGTTGTTGACCTGCCACGGGTCACCGCCGGCGGTTTCGATCGGCAGCGCCAGGTTTATGTACTGGAGTTGCACCGCACCGCACGAAGCTGGGCCGCGTTGTGCTGATCCATGGCGGTGAACTCGCGCGCGGCACGGTCGGCCTTATCGCCGACGTCGGTCAGGGTCTGCCGGTGGCCGGTGAGGGTGGTGATGTGCTCGGTGTGGGCTGCGGAGAGCGCGCCGTGGAAGACGTCCGCGGCGCCGAAGCCTCCGAAAATGCCTGCCGTCACGGCGGTTCGGTTCAGCCGGGTCGCTCCGGCGTGGGCGTGTTCGCTTGCTCCGCGCGTATCCGCTGCTCCTGAACGCAGCATCGCCGGGTCGACGAACACCTCGAACCCCTCTCGGATCAGTCGCCAATAACCCTGACAGGGTGGGTCTTCGGCGTCAATTCAGCCTGCGCGGTGGCCTCCGAGCGTGTTTGTCGCCGGTCCCGCGGGTGGCCGGGCCAACTGCAGTACGGCGACCGGTGGTCCGAATCTATGACCGCATCGCGGAAACGATGATGTAAGCGAAGAACCGGCACTGGAACGGCATTGCGCTGCTTCCAGCTACGTGTGGAACCTGACATTGGAGCAGTTCAACTGGGGGGCGTAGATCACTCCACTCGCAACGGTTTACTGCGCGGCCAGTTTCAGGACGCGGCCGCTGCCCTCGTAGCCATCCCTGTTGCGAACCTGGCCAGCGTCGGCGACGTAGATGTTGTCGGCCGCATCCACCATAACTATCGATGGGGACTTGAGGCCGGTGAACGGTACTTCAACCGATTTGGTGGAGCCGGCGGGAAGCTTCACTACCGTGTTATCGCCCGAGTCGGCGACGTAGATGTTGTTGGCACTGTCGATGGCGACGCTTTCCGGTCGCTTGAGATCGGCGAACGGCAGTCTGGTCTCCTTGCCGGATTCCGGCGCCAATTTCGTGACCCGGCCTGTCTCACAGATGTAAAGGTTGCCCGCTGAATCCGTCGTCAAGTGCGCGGAACCGTAGCGCACGGAGTAGGACAGCCGGGTGGGAGAATCCGATCCGGCAGCGAGTCTCCAGATGCTGTTGTCGCCATACTCGATCTGGTCGCTGACGTATACGTTGCCCGCTGCGTCTACCGCCACACCCTGCGGGCTCACCAGATCCGGGAATGGCAGGTCGATCGGAGAGCTCGACCCCGCGGAGAGCTTCCGGACTCGTTTGTTTCTGAAATCGGTGACATAAACGGCGCCCGACCTATCGACCGTGATATCTGACGCGCTGGCAAGGCCTTGAAACGGCAGTTCGGTTGGTGTGGCGGATCCGGCCGCCAGTTTCATCACCGTGATGGTGTTCCACGGGCTGCCGACGGCGTAGACGTTGCCGTCCTCGTCCGCCGTCAAGCCGAGCAGGGTGAGGAACTCGAATGGCAGCTGTGTTTGTTGTGCTGCCGCCATCTGGTGGGGGCCGGATTGCTGGTTTTGGGAGTGTGTCGCGTTTTTGGGGTGGGTCGGTCGGTGGGTGAGTGTGACGATTCCAGTGACGGCAATGATGGCGGTGATGGCGGTGAGGGCGGTGGTGATGAGGGCGCGTCGGCTGGGGCGGCGAGTTGGTGTTGGTGTTGGTGTGGACCAATGGGTTTGGATGGCGCCGTCGGATGGTGCGGCTTGGGTGTTGGCCTGGTGGGGGTTGCTGTGGGTTGGTGCGGTGTGGGTGTTGGCCTGGTAGGGGTTGAGGTTGGGTGTGGTCAGCGCGTAGCGGGCGGCGGTGGCCAGTGCGCCGGCGGTGGGGTAGCGGTTGATGGGTTCCTTGGCCATGCCGAGGGCGATGACGTCGTCGAAGGCCGCAGGGACGCCGCGGTGGTGGCTGGGTTGGGGGATGGGGGCGTTCAGGTGTGCGCCCATGAGCCCGGGTAGGTCGGTGGCTTGGTAGGGCGGTGTGCCGGTGAGGCATTCGTAGAGCACGCAGGTAAGGGCGTAGATGTCGGCGCGGTGGTCGGGTGTGGCCAAGTGGGTGAAGCGTTCGGGGGCCAGGTAGGCCATG
The DNA here is from genome assembly GCF_001667375.1 of Mycolicibacter sinensis. GTDB lineage: Bacteria > Actinomycetota > Actinomycetes > Mycobacteriales > Mycobacteriaceae > Mycobacterium > Mycobacterium sinense_A. The sequence goes on from NZ_LZIN01000075.1 coordinate 312,956, forward strand.
GTCCCGATGGTGGTGCCGGTGTTGGTGAGTTTGGTGTCGGTGGCGGCGTTGGCCAGGCCGAAGTCGGCGAGGTAGGCGAAGTCTTCGCCGGTGAGCAGGATGTTGGCGGGTTTGACGTCGCGGTGCACCAGGGTGGCGGCGTGGGCGGCGTCGAGTGCTGCGGCGATTTGGCGGATGATCCACACGGCCCGGTTCGGGTCCAGGGGGCCGGTGTGGGCGAGGAGTTTTTGGAGGTCGGTGCCATCGACTAGGCGCATGTCGATGTAGAGCTGGCCGTCGATTTCGCCGTAGGAGTGGATGGGTACGACATGGGGTTCGTTGAGGCGTCCGGCGGTGCTGGCTTCGCGGAACAGGCGTTGGCGAAAGATCGGGTCGGCGGAGTAGGCGGCGGTCATGAGTTTGAGGGCGACCATGCGGTCTTTGTCGGCGTCGTGGGCGGCATAGACCTCGCCGAACCCGCCGCTGCCCAACAGCTGGGTCAGCCGGTACGGCCCGAACCATGAACCGACCCGCGACCCCGCCGACGCCACCGATCACCACCTCAATTACGACTTCGAACGGATCATAAAGCAGCGGCGGCGGGGACCGCGCGACGAGCAGATAGGAGACATCGCCGGGCGGGCGGGCACTGTTTCGTTGGCACTGCGCGTGGCGTGGCCCAGAGATGGGCGTCGGTGTCGATAGCTTCGCAAGCACGGACGGTGTACTCGACCACCGGCGAGCCCATCTAGCGAAACGGTGGCACATGACTGCGAGCTTGCGGCACTGGTTCTGGCTGCCGAGCACGTGGATGCTCGGCAGACAGGCGGCTCATTTCTGTATGAAAAGTAAGAGAGGCTGACTTGTCGGTGGGGGGTTGTAGGTTGGTGTCGGGCAGGGAGCGTCTTGTGCGGCACAGACATTCGAGGCTGGCCAATTCCGCCTGCGACAGGCTCGGCACCGCCACCGCCAGATCGGCCATCAGGCCAGCACCGGCCCCCGCGGCGGTAGCTGCGAAAACCGGTGAACCGCTTCGGTCTCGTGCGCTTCGTAACCGGCGGCTGCGGCGGTGAGCTTGGTGGCGGTGGCCCGCATTCGCGCCGCTGAACCCGTGATTGCCTTACCAGCACGCCTATCGGCTCTGTTGACCGCGGCCGCGCTGGACTGCCAATTCGAGGCGACCCCGGCCGGTGGCGCGACCGCAAATCCGGCGGCCAACGCCTGACATCGAGACGCTGACGCCGCCAGCCTTTCCGGGCTGACCTGCGATGGGGCCTCGGTCATGCGAGCAAAGCGCAGCGGAATCGCCGGAAACTGGTGTACACGCTTGATCGCTGTGATCTGGTGCGTAGGTCTGGCACGACGGCCCGCTGCTGAGCGGCAGGTGGGAGCTGGCGACACCGATGCGCGTGCAGCACATCGACGTCTTTGGCCTCCCCTGCGAAGCAACGATGTAAGCGAAGAATCGGCACCCGGAGATACGATCCGTGACGTGACCATGACACAACCCTGGCCCGCACCGCCCGCACCAGTCCGATCCCGCAACTGGCTGACCGCGACACTGGCCGCGGTGGCCGTAGTCATTGCTGCGGCGGCATTGATCGTGGCACTGACCCGGTCCGGGCCCGGGTCAACTCCGACCTATACTTCCGCGCAGAAGGCTGAAGCGAAGAAGCAGCTTTGCGAGCAGTACGAGTTGGCTGTCTATGCTGTACGGGTCGAGAGCCACGCGACCGACAATGCGGCACTGGCGCGGATTGCTGAGACCAACGGCGCGGCGATCCTTGAGATTGCGGCAGGAATCCCGGCACTGGATGCTAAATATCGCGATGCTGCACAGGCGCTGGCCGCTGCATTTCGGAACGAAACAGCGCTCGGCAGTCGCGGCGGAGATGATCCGCGCTTCCAGGCGGCGGTTGATGGCACGAACGCCAAGGGAAGCGTCATGCAGGGATTGTGCGGTGACTGACCTTCCTGACTCCGGGCCGTTCACACGGATGCTGATCGGTTTGTGGTGGCCTGCGCCGCCGACCCGTCCAGCCGCCGCCGTCGGGTTTTGGTCTGGTCATATGGAGGCTAAACAGCGTGAAGCTGGAGGTATCAACAATCTTATTACGTTGCTAGGCCAACGGAACAGCGGCCACACTGCTGAGGACATGCTAACGCGCCTGCGGCTCGGCAGAAAGCGCCTCCTCGATGTAGCCAATCATTGCCGTACTAAGAGTGAAGCGAACAAGAGCGTTGCCAAAGCCGTAGACGATCTGCGCGCCAGGCTAACTAGTATCGCGAAGGCAGGCAACGACGAAATCGACACAATTCTCAAAAAAAATGAAGACGAGCTAATGAAAGTCGGCGAGATTAACGGCGTGATCTGGAAAGCGAACTCGCAGGCTCGCGACGCTGCAGCGACCACGATCACCTCAATAGTTGACGCCACCCAGCAGATGTTTGATGAAACGGGTGTCGACGCCGACGCCCGCGATTGGCTGAAAGGCAACGGCGCTGATCTCGATGTCCCGCCGCCGCGACAGCCGTTAACGCCAGACGAGGTGGCCAGGGCACAAAGCCATGACGGTGGTGCTGGCGGCCAGTACGGCAACGAAACCGGCACCCCGGTGACCGCCGGAACGAACGGAAACGGCGCTGACGGAGGCGCGGGTGGCGCCAGCGGATCTCCAACCACTGGCGGAACCGGCGGCGACGGTGGCGCAGCGGGCGCCGGCAACACGAGCAGCGGTATCGGTACAACAACGAGGGGCGGGGCCGGCGGTGACGGTGGCGCAGCGGGTGGTGACAACACGGGCGTTACTACAGGCCCCATCACGAGCGGCGGGACCGGTGGAATAGGCACCGGTAATGCAGGCGCAAACAACTCAGGTGGCGGCACCGGTTCAAGCGGCGGCAACACGGTCGGTGGTGGCAGTGGTACCGCAGGCGCCAGTACGGCTGGTGGCGGTTCCAGTACCAGCGGTGGCGCCACAGGCGGCAGTTTGAATGGCGTTAGCGCGGGCGGCGGCTCGAGTGGCAGTGGTATCAGTGGTGGCGCCACGGGTGGTGGTTCAAGTGGCGGCGGTACCAGTGGTGGGGCGACAGGTGGTGGGCCAGGCGGCGGCGGCAACGGCGGAAATATGGGCGGGTCGCCGGGCGGTGTCCCTGGGTTCACGGGGGGCGGCGGCTGGGGCGCATCCGGTGGCGGCGGTTCGGGTGGTGGCTTTGGCGGTACATCACCCCTGACCTCCTCGATGCCGCTCGGCGGCGGTGGTGGTGGGCCCGGGGCTACACCGCAGGGCCTCCAGGGCGGCGGTCTGAGCCAAGCATTCGCATCGGGTACACCCGGCGGACCGGCTGGTCCGGGAGCGCCGGGCGGTCCACCACCATGGGCACAAGGGGGCACCGGGACCGGTGGATTCGGTCAGTCGTCAGGTCCGCAGGTGCCGCCCTCACCATCGGTGACACCCATGGCGGGCGGGATGCTCGGCAATCTGGGAAATCTGACGGGCTCCGGTCCGGAGGTTGCCCCGGCGGCTTCGACCACGGGAGCGACGGCAGCGGCACCCGCAGCCGCTCCCGTGACAGCTGGGCCGACCTCGGTACCATCAGCGCCGATCAGCCCCGGCCCAACAGCAACGCCGTCGGGCCCGCTGCCCGGCTACGGCGCAGATCTGCGCCCGGCGGCAGCCGCTAGCCCGGCTGTGCCAGCAGTTCCAGCCGGACCGGCGGCGCCTACGTCATCGCCCTCCCCCGGCGGTCCCACGACCCCGACGTCCGGCGGGACCACCCTTGCGTCCTCGGCCGATCGTCCCGCGCCCGGCAAGCCGGCCTCAGGGACCGGCGGCCAGTCGGGTGCGTCGCTAGCGGGCAGCATGGGTGCCGGAGGAACAGTCGGGGCCGGAGCCGGCACCGCCGCAAAACGCATGGCCGAGCAGGAAGACCTACAGCGCAAGGTCGATGCGGTAGCGCGTCAAGCACCAAACCTCGCCTGGGCTGCCGGGCTGCACGACGACGAGACCACCACCGTGCTGGTGACCGATCTGGCCAGCGGCTGGGTCCCGCCCGGGGTTCTATTGCCGCCGGGAGTCACCCTGCTCGCTCCTGCCCAACGCCGTCACGACTTGAGCGTTATTGATCTGCTTGGCGCGGTCATCGCCACCGCAACACATCAGCCCAACACCTATGTAGCTGAAGCCGGCCCCGGCGATCCGCTTCCTGGCGCCGGGGAGCGCGCCCGTTATGGCCAGCAGGTCGACGAACTGGGGCCGACCCTAATCGACGTCGCCGGAGCCAGTACCCGGTTGCCGCGCATCGTGCAGACCGTTGCGCGGGCGATGGCCCGCAGATCCGGTGTCGCCGACAACGAAATTGAACGATTCCGCAACGTCGTCACCGACACCGCAACCAAGGTGCTGTCGGCCTACCCTCACCACCTGCCCCGGGACGTCGCTGACTGGATGCTGTTGGCGGCCATCGACGCCCTGATCGAGGGAAGCGAAGAACTCGCCCGCTATCACCTGGCCTGGCATCAAGCGGTCACCGTCGCGAGGCATGTCGCATGAATGCCCCGGACGGTTCGCCCTGCGGCGTGGCAATGGCCGGCCTGAACCTATTGCTGGAGTCAGAAACATTGGCGCGCATGAGCGCCGCGGACAAGAAGAATGCGTGGACGACAGCCGCCGCCGCGGTCACCCACCTACGCACACGGCTAACCGAAATCTGCGAAGCCGGGGATCAAGCCTGCAACGAAGCAGCGTCCTCCGCCTTACCGGATGACGACAAGCTCAGCCAGCTCAATGCCATAAAAGACCGAGTCAACAGCGACGCCGCCGGGGCCAGTCGTGCCGCAGTAGCGAAAATCGTCAGGGTTATCCAACAGCTTCTCGACTTCGCCGGCAGCAGCGACGACGCCCCCAAATGGCTTGCCGCACAGGGCTTCGACGTTGCCGAGCCGCCGCCCCCGCCGCCGATCACCGGCGACAGACTCCGCTAGCGGTTGATCACGTCGGCATCCCCGAACGTCATCTCAACCCGCCCGACCGTCGACGACATCATCGGCCGCTTCGGCAGGCCCAGCGCGGCCAGCTCGCGCGCGTACGGGTGGCTGCCTAGCCGCAGCGTCGTACCGCCCAACGCCCCGCGAACGCCGGAAATCCGTATCTCCCAAGGAATCTCGCGAGTGACACCGTCGAGGTGACTGTAGGCGCGCAGAGTGCGTGGCCGGGCGGTGAAAAGTCCCGGCACCGGAAGACCGCGCCCGAATTCCATGGTGGCGATGTGTTGGCCGTCGGCGGCGACGTCGAAACCCAGCTGCTTTCCGTCGCGAACGGTGAAGTCCGCCATGATCTTCGGGAAACCCCAGATGGTCCGTCCGGCCTCCAGGGTGAATGCCTGATCCACCGGTAGGTGGTGGATGAACGCGCCGGCAGAACCCAGCGCACGCCAACCGCTGGCTGACGAACCCGGCGGGTTGATCATCACCGCGGTGCCGAATTCGTGGTACTTACCGAGATCGCCGTCGATGTAGCGGGCCAGCATCAGGTTGACCACGGCCCGCCCCGGCCGGTGCTGGAAGACCTGCAGGCCGCTGTAGTCGATCATCGCCTGTGCGGCGTCCGCCGGAACCGAGAACATCGCGCTATGCACATCTGCCTGACGGATGCGGACGGGCATGGTAAGCACAGTGCCAGCGATGGTGTGCTGCGAAAGAGCCATGACGCCCACTGTAATCCGGAGGACGCTGATGACCGAGGTAATGGCCGATGTGAAGCCGACGATCAAGCCTGACGTCGATCTGACCGACGGCACCTTCTACTCCGACGGCGGAGCGCGCGCCGCCTACAAGTGGATGCGCGCGCACGAGCCGGTGTTCCGGGACCGCAACGGGCAGGCCGCCGCGGCCAGCTACGCCGCGGTGATCGACGCCGAGCGCAACCCCGAGCTGTTCTCCAGCACCGGCGGCATCCGGCCCGACCAGCCGGGCATGCCCTACATGATCGACATGGACGACCCGGAACACCTGGTGCGCCGCAAATTGGTCAACGCCGGCTTCACCCGCAAGCGGGTGCATGCCCAGCTGCCGTCCATCGGGGAACTCTGTGACAGGTTGATCGACGCGGTCTGCGAGCGGGGTGAGTGCGACTTCGTCCGCGATATCGCAGCGCCGCTCCCGATGGCGGTGATCGGCGACATGCTCGGCGTCCTGCCCGAAGATCGCTCGAAGCTGTTGAAGTGGTCCGACGACCTGGTGGCGGGGCAGAGCTCACACCTTGATCCGGCATCGGCGACGTTCCAGGCCGTCATGGAGGCGTTCGCAGGCTGGACCGAATTCACCCGCGACATCATCGTCAAACGCCGGACCGAACCCACCGACGACCTGTTCTCCGTCCTGGTCAACGCCGAGGTGGACGGCGCGGTGATGTCCGATGACGAGATCATCTTCGAGACCCTGCTGATTCTGATCGGCGGCGACGAGACCACCCGGCACACACTGTCCGGCGGAACCGAACAGCTGCTGCGCCACCGTGATCAGTGGGAGATGCTGCGTGCCGATTCGAGCCTGCTGCCTGGGGCCATCGAGGAGATGCTGCGCTGGACCTCGCCGGTGAAGAACATGTGCCGCACGTTGACCGCCGACACCGAGTTCTACGGCACCCAGCTGCAGCAGGGCGAGAAGATCATGCTGCTGTTCGAATCGGCGAACTTCGACGAGGCGGTGTTCGACGAGCCGGATCGGTTCGACATTCAGCGAAACCCCAACAGCCATCTCGCGTTCGGTTTCGGCACCCACTTCTGCATGGGTAACCAGCTGGCCAGGCTGGAGCTTTCGCTGATGACCGAGCGGGTGCTGCAGCGGCTGCCGGATCTGCGCCTGGCCGAGGGAGCCGAGGTGCCGCTGCGTCCGGCGAACTTTGTCAGCGGCCCGGTATCTATGCCGGTGGTGTTCACGCCGAGCAAGCCGGTGCTCGCGTAGCCGAGCGTGTACTCAGCGCGAAAAGCGCGCCCGAAAATCGCTGGGAGTACACGCTCGTCGCGCCCAGGCGTCCGCGACCCGGCCGAGGATGCCGCCTTCGGTGTCTTCAAGGGTGATCCGCAGGTCGATCCAGCCGAGCCCCGTCACCGTCTCGTGGCGTCGGATGTCTTGGTTGAAGCGCCGTGGATTGGTGCGGTGATGTTCGCCTTCATAGTCGAGGCCGACCATGATCTCCTCCCAGCCCATGTCTAGGACCGCGACAAGCTGGTTCCATTCGTCGTAAACCGGGATCTGTGTCTGCGGGGGCGGGTAGCCGGATCGAATGAGAAACAGTCGCAGCCGGGATTCCCGTGGTGAGTCAGAACCGGTGTCGACGAGCGGCAGCGCGATTCGGGCATCACAGATCCCGCGGCGTCCCCGGTAGCGTTCGGCCAGCAACTCGACGTCGGTGATCTTGAGGTCGGTGGCCTGCCCGAGGGCATCGATGGCCGCGACGGCCTTGACCTGGGGATAGCGGCAGGCCAGGTCCAATGCGGTGCGAGCCGGCGATGTCGCCGGTATGCCGCCGATCACCTGCACCTCGTCTTCGCCGACGCGGTCCGACCAGGAGTGGATGTGCTTGGGTGGCCGGCGACAGTCGTAGAGCAGCTCCGCCGGTGCGTGGTCATCGACCCATTTCGCGCCGTGCAGCGCGGCGGCCGACTGGCCCGCGACGACGCCGCGTCGCCGCGACCACAGCCATGCGGCTTGGGCTCGCAATACCGCGGTGGGTCGAGTACCGGCTGGAACATAAACGTCCGGATGGATCGCGACGAATCGGCTCCGCAAGGCGTACGGCGTCAACCGGCCGCTTCGGATGGCCTCGCTGCCCAGGAACGGTGTCGCCATGGCGGAAGCCTGCCAACGAGCACTGACACAAGCGCCGAACGTGTACTGGTTGCGAAAATCCGGCCGGATTTTCGCAGTGGCTACACGTTCGGCGAGGAGGGGAGGAGAGCCCGCAGCGACTCCACAATTGCGTCCACCGGCGAACGCCACGCCAGGCCCAAATCGGCCAACGTCGCCGAATCGTCGGTCGGGGTGGCCGAGGTCAACAGCCAGGCCGCCTCGTAACTCAGCGACTCGGGCAGCGGCAGCAGCTTGCTGGCCATATCTGACACCCGCCCGATGCTCTTGAACACACTGGGCGCGACCCGGATTCGACGCACCGACGCGCCCAAACCGACCTCCACCGCGGCGATCATCTCGTCGAAGCCGACCATGATCCCGCCGCACAGGTAGCGGTGCGGGCCGCGGCCCGGCCGCATCAGCGCCTCGTGCACCAGACCGATGTCGCGGACGTCGACCATCGCCATCCCGCCGCGCACCACCGGCGCCACCCGATAGCGCACGATCGGCGCCCAGCCCCGCTCGGTGACACCGGGAGCGGTCCAGTACGCTGGTCCGACCACGCTGGACGGGTAGGTGACCACCACCGGTGCACCCTCGTCTTGCAGCCGGCGGGCCACCCGCTCGCCGTAGGCCTTGGTGCGGGCGTAGGCGCTGCGCCCAGGCACGGTGGGCGAGTCGGGGCCGATGACACCGTCGGGCGGCGGAAACAGCGCGCTGTAGCTGCTGACCGACACCACCGGATCCAGGCCGGCGGCCACCGCGCGGGTCAGGATCGCTTCGGTGGCGTAAGCGTTGATGTCCCACATCAGCTTTTCCAGGCGGTCGTTGGTGCCGACCACCCCGGCGGCGTGCAGCACCGAGTCGCAGCCGTCCAACAGCCGCCCGACGACGTCGGCGTCGCGGATGTCGCCGTCGAGCACCTCCAGCGCGCCCAGCTCGCGCAACCGCGGAATGACGGGCTCGGAGCCGCAGCCCGGCGCGACCAGCAGACGCACCGAATGCCCGGCTTCCAGCAGCGTCTTGACGGTGTGGGCGCCGAGGTAGCCGGTGCCGCCGGTGACCGCGATCTTCATCAGCGGTTCTTGAACTCCGGCTTGCGCTTCTCGGCGAACGCGCGCGGCCCTTCCTTGGCGTCCTCGCTCAAGAACACCTTGATCCCGATCTGGGTGTCGAGCTTGAAGGCGTCGTTCTCGTGCATGCCCTCGGTCTCGTGAATGGTGCGCAGCATCGCCTGCACCGCCAGCGGACCGTTGTTGTTGATCTGCTCAGCGATCTCCAGCGCCTTGGTCAGCGCCTCCCCGTCCGGCACCACATGCCCGATCAGGCCCATCTCCAGGGCCTCGGCGGCGGTGATGTGCCGGCCGGTGAACAGCAGATCGCACGCCATCGTGTAGGGAATCTGGCGGACCAGCCGCACCGCGGAGCCGCCCATCGGATACAGGCTCCACTTGGCCTCGGAGATGCCGAACTTGGCGCTCTGTCCGGCGATGCGGATGTCGGTGCCCTGCAGGATCTCGGTGCCGCCGGCGATCGCCGGGCCCTCCACCGCGGCGATCAGCGGCTTGGTCAGCCGCCGGCCCTTGAGCAGGCCGTCGATGCGCGACGGGTCGTAGCTTCCGTCCTTGAAGGAGTCGCCGGGCGCCTTCTTGTTGGCCGACTTGAGGTCCATTCCCGAACAGAAGTAGCCGCCGGCGCCGGTCAGGATGCACGAGCGGATCTCGTCGTCGTTGTCCACCCGGTCCCACGCCTCGACCATGATCGCCAGCATTTCGCCACTCAGCGCGTTGCGGGACTCCGGCCGGTTCAGCGTGACGATCAGCGTGTATCCGCGCTGTTCAACCAGGGCGTGGGGCTCTTGTGACGACTCGCTCACCGGCGTCCGCCTTTCCGGGTGGTGGCCTCGACTTGAAAACGAAATGTAACACGTTCTAGTTTGTGTGGCATGGCTCTCAACATCGCGGATCTCGCCGAACACGCCATCGACGCCGTGCCGGATCGGGTGGCTCTGATCTGTGGCGACGAACAGCTGACCTACGCGCAGCTGGAGGAGAAGGCCAACCGGCTGGCCCACTACCTGATCGACCAGGGCGTCAAGAAGGACGACAAGGTCGGCCTGTACTGCCGCAACCGCAACGAGATCGTCGTCGCGATGCTGGGCATCGTCAAGGCCGGCGCCATCCTGGTCAACGTCAACTTCCGCTACGTCGAGGGCGAGCTGCGGTATCTGTTCGACAACTCCGACATGGTTGCGCTGGTGCACGAACGCCAGTACGCCGACCGGGTCGCCAACGTGCTGCCCGACACGCCGGCGGTCAAGACCATCCTGGTGGTCGAGGACGGCAGCGACGGGGACTTCCAGCGTTACGGCGGGGTGGAGTTCGAACAGGCGCTGGCGCAGAGTTCGCCCGAGCGGGACTTCGGGCCGCGCAGCGCCGACGACATCTACCTGCTCTACACCGGCGGCACCACCGGGTTCCCCAAGGGCGTGATGTGGCGGCACGAGGACATCTACCGGGTGCTGTTCGGCGGCACCGACTTCGCCACCGGTGAGCCGGTCGCCGACGAATACGACCTAGCCAAGCAGGCCGCGGCCAACCCGCCGATGGTCCGTCACCCGATCCCGCCGATGATCCACGGCGCCACCCAGTCGGCGACCTGGATGTCGCTGTTCAGCGGCCAAACCGTGGTGCTGGCACCGGAGTTCGACGCCGACGCGGTGTGGCGCACCATCCACGAGCACAAGGTGAACCTGTTGTTCTTCACCGGTGATGCGATGGCGCGTCCGCTGCTGGACGCGCTGCTGGCCGCGCAGGCCGCCGGTGAAGAATACGATCTGTCCTCGCTGTTCCTGTTGGCCTCCACCGCGGCGCTGTTCAGCCCGAGCATCAAGGAGAAGCTGCTGGAGCTGCTGCCCAACCGGATCATCACCGACTCGATCGGGTCGAGTGAGACCGGTTTCGGCGGCACCAGCGTCGTCGCTAAGGGCGAGGCGCACACCGGCGGGCCGCGGGTCACCATCGACAAGACCACCGTGGTGCTCGACGAGGACGGCAACGAGGTCCAGCCGGGCTCCGGGGTGCGCGGCATCATCGCCAAGCGCGGCCACATCCCGGTCGGTTACTACAAGGACGAGAAGAAGACCGCCGAGACTTTCAAAACCATCAACGGGGTGCGCTACGCCATCCCGGGCGACTTCGCACAGGTGGAGGCCGACAGCACCGTAACCATGCTCGGCCGCGGCTCGGTGTCGATCAACTCCGGCGGCGAGAAGATCTACCCCGAGGAGGTCGAGGCCGCCCTCAAGACACACCCGGACGTGTTCGACGCCCTGGTGGTCGGGGTGCCCGACGCCCGCTACGGCCAGCACGTCGCCGCGGTGGTGCAGGCGCGTGGGGATGCCCGGCCGACCCTGGAGGAGATCAACACCTGCGCGCGCACCGAGATCGCCGGCTACAAGGTGCCCCGCAGCCTGTGGTTCGTCGACGAGGTCAAGCGCTCCCCGGCCGGCAAGCCCGACTACCGCTGGGCCAAGGAGCAGACCGAAGCCCGCCCGGCCGACGAGGTGCACGCCAAGCACGTGACGGCCGACGGTTAGATTCCCGGCGATCCGGGTCCGATGACCAGCGTTGTGGGGTTAGTCTCGGGCGATGCAGCGACTTTCGGGCGTCGACGCGGCGTTCTGGTCGGCCGAAACGGCCGGCTGGCACATGCACATCGGTGGTCTGGCGATCCTGGATCCCAGCAAGGCACCGAACTACAGCTTTGAGCTGGTCCGTCAACTACTGATCGAGCGGCTACCGCAACTGCCCCAGCTGCGCTGGCGGGTCAGCGGTGCCCGGCTGGGGCTGGACCGGCCGTGGTTCGTGGAGGACGACGAACTCGACATCGACTTCCACCTGAGGCGTATCGGCGTGCCCGCCCCGGGGGG